>JAJSLK010000049.1 GCA_021272165.1 Methylacidiphilales bacterium | reverse complement strand
TTGCAAAAGTAGCCATGGGTTGCGCCGGAAAGGGATTTTGGCCGGCGGCAAGGAGTCGAGCGAGGAGCATAGCCATTGCTACGTGACGAGCGAGCGACATAACCGCCGGCCAAAAGAATCCCGGCCCTTTGGGTTGCTTTTGAAATGAGTTCTAGCCCAGCCGGTGTCCGGTCACCAGGCCGTAGATAATCAGGCCGGCGCCCAGCATGGGCAGCGGGGCGAACGCCATTCGGATGCGCGGCCCATTGAAATATTGCGTCAGAACCGCGCCGATTTGCGCACCCACCGCCGCGCCCGTCTGCATGATCAGCGCGATCAGCACATCGACGTTGCCGTTCATCGCATGTCGAAACGATCCGTAGCTCGCCGAGACGACCACTTCAAAAAGATCGGTGCCGATGGCCATGTGAGTCGGAATTCCCAGAAGATAAACCATGAACGGCATCCGGATGTAGCCGGCTCCGCCGCCGAGAAACCCACTGAAGACTCCGCCGACATAGGAAACGAGTAGAATTGCCCAGATGGAGATCGACTTGATCCCGGAGCTGGGAAGTTCCATCTTCGGCGCCCAGTTCAGCGAATGAGTCCACCGCGCAATGAATTTGAATGCGCGTTTGTCTTTGTCCTGTGCCGTCTGTTTGCTGATGGGCTTGCGGCTGCCCCTTAATTTCAGCGCCTGCCAGCTCTCAAAGAAGATGAACCCGGACATCGTGACCAGCACGGCAATGGCGATCAGCCCCACGACCAGGTCGACCCGGCCCGCCTTTTTCAGCGCCTCGATTCCCTGTACGCCCGTTTCCGATCCGGCAATCGTTCCCAGCACCATCATCGCCGCCAGTCGCAGATCGATGTTGCCCAGCGCGCCATGCTTGCGGGCCGCCACGATCGATTTTCCCACAATGTGGAGCAGGTCGGTCCCGACGACGAAATTCATCGGCACACCCGCCACAAAGAGGGCCGGTCCGGCCAGGAAACTTCCGCCGACGCCGAAGAAGCCGCCAAGGACCCCGATCACGAATCCGAGCCCGATCAGATAAAACGGATCCAGCGTTACATGGGAGATGGGGAAAAACATTTTATTTCCTCCCCAGCTTGAAGAGGCCGAACAAAATGCTGCTGACCATCTCGAGTCCGACCGCCTGCCCCACCATGAGCAGAATTGCGACCGTGGCGTAGGACCGCTTGTCATGGTCAAAGACGTCCTTCAGCCAATTCGCCCAGTAATGCAGCACCAGCTGAAAATAGATGAAAAGGAGAACGGCATAGACGGCAAGTTCGCCGAGAAAAAGTTTCCACGAAAAATCTCGTCGCGGGGATGGGGAGCTCATGGAATTAGCGTTCCTGTTTTGCCGGGGAGACCATCTGATTTCAAGGGAGTGCCGCTTGGTGACGGTGGAAACCTGCGTATACTTTGGTGTGGCCTCTCTTCCCACAGTTAAGGGGAATTGGTCCGCAGGCAAAGGAAAAGTTGCGGAGAATCATGAGCGCCTTTCATATCGACCTTGAAGAACCTTTGGAAGTGGCCCTGCGACGGCTGCTTCTGGGACAGGCGGACAAAATTTGTCACGATCTCCAGCAAAGGGACCGCATTGAAGCCATCCACAATGCGCGCAAATGCTGCAAGCGAATCCGCGCCTTGCTGCGGCTCCTTAAACCGGCCATGCCTGATTTTTGCCGGCGGGAGAACAAGGACTATCGCGATTTGGCCCGCCCCCTATCCTCACTGCGGGACAGGGACGCTCGAAAAGAGTGCTTCAATAAGCTTGTCGAGCTTGATCCCGCCGGTCCGCGCCATTATCGACCCGTCAGGTCATTACTTGAACGGGATCGGCGGGGCTGGAACCGGCGCGGACGGAGCCAGCAAATCAGCCGGGGCGAGAAATCGGCCCGGACTGCCCGCCAGCGGCTTGAGGCGTTGCCTCTGCCATCCGGCCGCGGCTTTAAATTGATCAGGGAAGGGCTTCAGCGCAGCTATCGGCAGGGAAGGAAGGCCATGAAACAGGCATACCGGCTCGATGAGGATTCCGCCTTCCATAAGTGGCGCAAGCGGGCCAAGGACATGAATTATCAGGTTCAGATATTGATCCCGTTATGGCCGCGTGTCCTTAAGCACCTGTACAAGGAGCTCAACAAGCTCGGCGACTGCCTGGGCGATGAGCATGACCTTGTCATGCTGCGCAAGGCCATCATGCGAGGGCCTAACGAGAAGGTTCCCCAAGAACTTCTTCGCTCTTTTCTGGGACTAGTGGAACAACGTATCCGGGAGTTGAAAATAAAGGCCCGGAAAACGGGGCACCGTATTTATGCGGAAAGTACCGGGGCATTCATTAAAAGAATGAAAACCTATTGGAATGTTAGCTTGACTAAAAATAATCATATTTAATCGATGTAATACTTGTTTTGATTAAGGTAAGTAGAAGGTAATTTCAAAAAACTTTTCATATTAGGTGAATCATTTTTTGACAACAGTTGGTCATGCGCTAAATAATCATAACTATGAGTCCCCGACTCAGTTGGTTCTCGGCGGAACCCCGGCCAGCTCGTCCTAAACTGGTCAGTCCTGGACTTTTCTTGTTTTCCTCCGGTTAGTTCATCCTGGCTTTCTTGTGCCTTGGACACGTGCGAGAAATCTATATGAGACAAAAGCATATGAAGAAGAACGGGAATGGCGCGTCGCAGCTGATGGTTCAAAGGGAAAGAAGGGCTTTTATCAAGCCGCTGGATGAGTCGTTCGAGGAGATGAGTCTTAATCATCTTCTCACCGCGCTGACTGCTCTGAGAAAGGGCGATTTTTCCGTTCGTCTTCCGATTGGATGGGATGGCAAGGCCGGGAAGATTGCCGACGCTTTCAACGAGGTGGTCGAGTGTAACGAGAAGATGGCCAAGGAGCTGGAACGTATGAGCCGCATGGTCGGCAAGGAAGGAAAGATCAACCAGCGCGCCTCCATCGGCGAAGTCAGCGGCGCCTGGGCCGATTCGATCGCCTCAGTCAACACGCTCATCGGTGACCTGGTCCATCCGACCAGTGAAACCGCGCGCGTCATCGGCGCGGTGGCCAAGGGAGACCTCACGCAGACGATGGCGCTCGAGATCGAAGGCCGCGAACTTGAGGGTGAATTTTTGCGCACCGCCAAGACGGTCAACACCATGGTGAACCAGCTCAGCTCGTTCGCGTCGGAAGTGACGCGCGTGGCGCGCGAAGTGGGCACGGAAGGAAAACTCGGCGGCCAGGCCAAGGTGAAGGGCGTCGCCGGTACGTGGAAGGATTTGACCGACTCGGTGAATTCGATGGCCGGCAACCTCACCGGCCAGGTACGCAATATCGCGGCAGTGACCACTGCGGTGGCCAAAGGCGATCTTTCCAAGAAGATCACCGTCGACGTGAAAGGGGAAATTCTCGAGTTGAAAAACACGATCAACACCATGGTGGACCAGCTTCGTTCGTTCGCGTCGGAAGTGACGCGCGTGGCGCGCGAAGTGGGCAGCGAAGGAAAACTCGGAGGTCAGGCCGAAGTAAAGGGCGTCGCGGGCACCTGGAAGGATTTAACGGATAATGTGAATTCGATGGCGCGCAACTTGACCGGCCAGGTGCGCAACATCGCGGCGGTGACCACCGCCGTGGCCAATGGCGATCTTTCCAAGAAGATCACCGTCAACGTCAAAGGGGAAATCCTCGAGCTGAAAAACACGATCAACACCATGGTGGACCAGCTCAGCTCATTCGCGTCGGAAGTGACGCGCGTGGCGCGCGAAGTGGGCACGGAAGGAAAGCTCGGCGGCCAGGCCGACGTGAAAGGCGTTGCGGGCACGTGGAAGGATTTGACCGATTCGGTGAACTCGATGGCCCGCAATCTGACCGGCCAGGTGCGCAACATCGCGGCGGTGACCACGGCCGTGGCCACCGGGGACCTTTCCAAGAAAATCACCGTCGACGTCCGCGGCGAAATCCTTGAGCTCAAGGACACGATCAACACCATGGTCGACCAACTCCGTTCCTTTGCCTCAGAAGTGACGCGCGTGGCGCGTGAAGTGGGTACGGAAGGAAAACTCGGCGGCCAGGCCGAGGTGAAAGGCGTCGCGGGCACCTGGAAAGACCTGACCGACAACGTCAATTTGATGGCCGGTAATCTCACCGCGCAGGTGCGTAATATCGCCGCAGTGACCACCGCCATTGCCAATGGCGATCTTTCCAAGAAAATCACCGTCGACGTCAAAGGTGAAATTCTCGAAATGAAAAACACGATCAACACACTCGTTGATCAGCTCAGCTCGTTCGCCTCGGAAGTGACACGCGTGGCGCGCGAAGTGGGCACGGAAGGAAAACTCGGCGGCCAGGCCGAGGTGAAAGGCGTTGCGGGTACCTGGAAGGATTTGACCGACTCGGTGAATTCCATGGCCGGTAACCTGACCGGCCAGGTGCGCAACATTGCGGCGGTAACCACCGCCGTGGCAAAGGGTGACCTTTCCAAGAAAATCACGGTCGATGTGAAAGGGGAAATTCTCGAGCTGAAAAACACGATCAATACCATGGTCGACCAGCTCAATTCGTTCGCGTCGGAAGTAACGCGCGTGGCGCGTGAAGTGGGTACGGAAGGAAAGCTCGGCGGTCAGGCGGAAGTCGAAGGCGTCGCGGGAACATGGAAAGACCTGACCGACTCGGTGAATTCGATGGCCGGTAATTTGACCGCGCAGGTGCGCAACATCGCGGACGTGACGACGGCGGTCGCGAACGGAAATCTTTCCAAGAAAATCACCGTCGACGTGCAGGGCGAAATCCTGGAGCTCAAGGACACGATCAATACCATGGTCGACCAGCTCAATTCGTTCGCGTCGGAAGTGACACGCGTGGCGCGGGAAGTGGGTACGGAAGGAAAGCTCGGCGGCCAGGCCGAAGTGAAAGGCGTCGGCGGCACCTGGAAAGACCTGACCGATAACGTCAATTTCATGGCCGGTAATCTTACCTCGCAGGTCCGCAACATCGCGGCGGTGACGACCGCGGTGGCGAAGGGCGACCTTTCCAAGAAAATCACGGTCGATGTGAAAGGGGAAATTCTCGAGCTGAAAAACACGATCAATACCATGGTCGACCAGCTCAATTCGTTCGCTTCGGAAGTGACGCGCGTGGCGCGCGAAGTGGGCACGGAAGGAAACCTGGGCGGTCAGGCCGATGTCCGCGGCGTGGCCGGCACCTGGAAGGACCTGACCGATAACGTGAATCTCATGGCGGGTAACCTGACCAATCAGGTGCGCGGTATCGCCCGCGTCGTTACCGCCGTTGCCAACGGTAACCTCAAGCAGAAACTCACCGTGGAGGCCAAGGGCGAAATCGCCGCGCTGGCCGACACGATCAACAGCATGACCGAGACGCTCGCCATCTTCGCCGACCAGGTCACCTCGGTCGCGCGCGAGGTGGGTGTCGAAGGAAAACTCGGCGGCCAGGCCAGTGTGCCGGGCGCCGCCGGAACCTGGAAGGATTTGACCGATAACGTCAATCAACTGGCCGCGAATCTCACCACGCAGGTGCGCGCCATTGCGGAAGTCGCCACGGCGGTGACCAAGGGCGATTTGACCCGCTCGATCACAGTGGAAGCGCTGGGCGAAGTCGCCGCGCTCAAGGACAACATCAACGAGATGATTCGAAACCTCAAGGACACCACCTTGAAGAACAGCGAGCAGGATTGGCTCAAGACCAATCTCGCGAAATTCTCGCGAATGCTCCAGGGCCAGAAAGACCTCCTCGCCGTCGGCAAGCTCATCCTGTCCGAGCTGGCTCCGGTCGTTTCCGCGCAGCAGGGCGTCTTTTACACCATCGATACGAAGGAGGAAGAGGAACCCTATCTCCAGTTGCTCGCCAGTTACGCGCATCGCGGCCGCAAGAACGTCGAAAGCTCCTTCAAATTGGGCGAGGGCCTGGTCGGTCAGTGCGCGCTGGAAAAGGAAAAAATCGTCATTTCCAACGCGCCCAAGAACTACATGACCATCAACTCGGGCCTGGGCAAGGCCAGCCCGGTCAACATCCTCGTCCTGCCGGTGGTGTTTGAAGGTCAGGTCAAGGGCGTCATGGAACTCGCGTCGTTCGACAGCTTTAGTCCCACGCACCACGCCTTCCTCGACCAGCTGACGGAAAGTATCGGCATCGTATTCAATACCATCGAGGCCAATACCCGTACGGAGGACCTGCTGAAACAGTCGCAGTCGCTGGCGAAAGAGCTGCAAAGCCAGCAGCTCGAACTCCAGCAGACCAATCAGCAACTGGGGGAAAAAGCCAAGCTCCTCGCCGACCAGAACGTCGAAATGGAGCGGAAAAACACCGAGGTGGAACAGGCCCGCCAGGCGCTCGAGGAAAAGGCCAAGCAGCTCGCGCTCACCTCCAAGTATAAGTCCGAATTTTTGGCCAACATGTCCCACGAGTTGCGCACGCCGCTTAACAGCTTGCTCATCCTCTCCGACGACCTTTCCAAGAACAAGGACCAGAATCTCACCCCGAAGCAGGTCGAGTTCGCCAAGACCATCCACGCGGCCGGAAACGACCTCCTCGCACTCATCAACGACATTCTCGATCTCTCCAAGATCGAATCGGGCACGGTCATGGTCGATGTCGGCGAGGTCACGTTGCGCGAGCTGCAGGATTACGTCGAACGCGGTTTCCGCCATTTTGCCGACAGCAAGAAGCTCGACTTCGAGGTCTCTCGCGCGGTCAATTTGCCCCGCACCATCCAGACCGATGCCAAGAGACTCCAGCAGATCCTCAAGAATCTGCTCTCCAATGCCTTCAAATTCACCGAGCGCGGCAAGGTCTCGCTCTCCATCACCGCCGCCCACGACGGCTGGAACCCGGAACTCGAGACCCTCAACCGCGCCAAGTCGGTCCTGGCCTTCGCCGTTTCCGACACCGGCATCGGTATCTCCGCCGACAAGCAACACATCATCTTCGAGGCCTTCCAGCAGGCCGACGGCAGCACCAGCCGCAAATACGGCGGCACCGGTCTCGGCCTCGCCATCAGCCGCGAAATCGCCCGCCTTCTTGGTGGTGAAATCCGCCTCTCCAGCGTTCCGAGCGAGGGGAGCACGTTCACGCTCTATCTCCCGCAGAATTATGTGCCGGTCAAGCCGGCCAAACGCCAGGCCCAATTGCCGGCCAACCAGAACCGCGTCGAAATCCCGATGGAAATCGAGGTGCCGGTCAGTACGGTCGAGCCGGAACCTCCGCCCGCGCCCGAAGTGGACGATGATGCCGACAATATCCAGCCCGACGACCGGGTCCTCCTCGTCGTCGAGAACGACACCAGCTTCGCCAAGCTTCTCATGGAGATGGCCCACGAAAGCGGGTTCAAGGCCCTCATCGCCACTCGTGGGGCGGAGGTTCTCATCCTGGCCCATGAGCGCCGGATCGACGCCATCACCCTCGACATCAATCTCCATGATCTCGACGGCTGGCGCATCATGGCCCGCCTTAAGGATGACATCAAGACACGCCACATTCCCATCTACCTCATCACGACCGAGGATGCCCAAGCGCGGGGCCTGCGCGCCGGCGCTCTCGGTGTCCTGAATAAGCCGTTGAAGTCTCGTGAGGAGCTCAAGGATGTCTTTTCCCGCCTTGAACATATCGTCAGCCCGCATCCGAAACAGCTCCTCATTGCCGGAAAGGGTGAAGAGTTGCGCAAGCATCTGGCCGGCATTCTCGACGAGCCCGATCTTCAGGTCACCGGGGTCAATTCGGGGCAGGAAACCCTCGCCAAAATGCGCGACAATACGTTTTCCGCCGTCGTAATTAATTCCGAGCTCGACGACATGACCGGGCTGAAACTCATGGAGGAAATCAAAAAGGATCCGCATCTCGGCGACATCCCTGTCATCGCCTACCTGCCCAACGCCGTCTCCCGTAAGGATGACCAGCAGCTTAAACGCCTCAGCCAGGCCATGAACCTTAAGGAAGTCCATTCCGAAGAACGTCTCCTCGACGAATGCGCCCTCTTCCTCCATCAGAACATCGGTCGCATCAAGGAAACCAAGCGCGAGATCATCCATCGCCTCTACCAGGCCGAGACGGTGCTCAAGGGCAAGAAGATCCTCATTGTTGACGACGACATCCGCAACATCTTCGCGATGACCAGCCTGCTCGAGCGTTACGACATGCAGATCTTCTCCGCCGAAACCGGCAAGATCGCCCTGGAGCAACTCCAGGTCCGGCCCGAAATCGATGCCGTGCTCATGGACATCATGATGCCCGACATGGATGGTTATGATACCATGCGTGCCATCCGGAAATTCCCCAAGTTCCGCACCCTGCCCATGATTGCGGTCACCGCCAAGGCCATGAAGGGTGACCGGGAAAAGTGCATCGAGGCCGGAGCCTCCGACTACATCGCCAAACCGGTCGATAGCGCCGAGCTTCTCTCCATGCTTCGTCTATGGCTTCATCGCTGACCACGAAAAAGAGAAGTCCCGCCCCGGAGCCGATTGTGCCTTGGAATGAACTGGCGGCGGAAGCAGCCCCCAAAGGCCCGCGGCGGGCCAGCATCCTCATTGTCGATGACCGGCTGGACAAGCGCCTCGCCATGCGCTCCATCATCGAGGACCTCGACCAGAACATCGTCGAGGCCGCCTCCGGCCGCGAGGCCCTCCGTCATTTGCTCAACCAGGAATTCGCGGTGATTCTCCTCGATGTCAACATGCCCGGCATGGATGGCTTTGAGACTGCCGTCCTCATCCGCGAGCGCAAGAGCCTGGAAAACGTCCCCATCATTTTCGTCTCCGCCCTCAGTGATACCGAGACCCACGTTTCGCGTGGTTATTCGCTGGGCGCCGTCGACTATATCCTTGCGCCCATCGTTCCCGAAATTCTGCGCGCCAAGGTCTCTGTTTTCGTCGAGCTTTATAAAATCACCGAACAGGTCCGCCAACAGGCGGAAGATCTCCGCCTCGCTCATAGCGAACTCGAGCAGCGCGTCCGGGATCGCACGGAGGAACTCGCCGCCGCCAACCAGGCCCTCCAGGTTGAAATCCGCGAACGGCAGCGCGTCGAGGAAAGCCTCCGTCAGCTCAATCTCAGGCTGGAAGAACACGTCTCGGAGCGCACCGCAGAACTCGTCACGGCCAACCAGGAACTCGAAGCCTTCACCTATTCCGTCGCCCACGATTTGCGCGCGCCTTTCCGCCAGATTCACAATTACGTCGAATTGCTCCAGGACGAATTCGCCTCAACGCTGCCCGGGGAGGCACAGGGTTATCTCAAGCGCATCGGTTCCAAATCACAGGAAATGGGCCAGATGGTCGACCAGCTCCTTAACCTTTTCGGCATGGTCCGGAAGACCTTTGAATTCAGCGAGGTTGACTTGAACGAACTTGTCCGCGAGCTTGTCACCAGCCTCAAGGCTGACGCCGCCGAGAGGGCCATTATCTGGGAAATTGGTAATCTTCCGACCATGAAATGTAACTACGGTCTTGTCCGGCAGGTCTTCGACAATCTCCTGTCCAACGCCGTCAAATACACGCGGACCCGGAATCCGGCCCATATCGAGGTCGGCTCCCGGCGCGATGCCAGTGAAACCATGATTTTTGTCCGCGACGACGGCGTCGGTTTTGACATGGCCTCCATCGACCGTTTGTTTGGTGTTTTTCAGCGGCTCCATCGGGCCGAGGAATTTGAGGGAACGGGGGTCGGACTGGCTCTCGCTTCCAGGATTATCCGCAAGCATGGCGGACGCATTTGGGCCGAGGGAAAAGTGAACCAGGGAGCGACGTTCTCTTTCACCCTTGGAAAGGGATGAAAATCAATGGGCGAACCCGCTTCGCGTCAGTATAAGGTACTTCTCGTTGACGACTCCGCCGACGACCGCCTTTTCATGCGCATCATGCTGGAGCGCAACCCCCGCTTTCCCGTCGCCGGCGAAGTGCGCGACGGTCAGGAGGCCATTGATTACCTCACCGGTTCCGGCCTCTTTTCCGACCGCCAGCGCTTCCCGTTTCCCGACATCCTTCTTCTTGATCTGAAAATGCCGCGCAAAACCGGCTTTGATGTCCTGGAATGGCTCCGAACCGCCCATATGCCCAAGCTTACCGTCATGGTTGTTTCCGGCTCATGGCTCCCCGAGGATGTCACGCGAAGCCTTGCCCTCGGAGCCCATGCCTATTTCAAAAAGACCTCCACCAAGGCAGAGCAGGACAAGATGATCGCTGATATCGAAAAGCTCCTTGAGGCCCGGGCGTAATGGCGAACAGATGGGCTTAGAAGCTGGCTGCTCTTGTTTTTAAAAGCAAATGATGCTCGACCGTTTATTATTGCAATAACACTCGTTATGGATAAAAGGATTAGGCTGTGAATCGAATCAGCTTGGCTGCTGTTCTGGCCCTCTCGCTGGCTTTCACCGCCCGCGCGGTCGAAATCGATATCAATGGCACTATCACCTACAATGATTATGCTCCCGACAATCCTTCCAATCCCAGCGGGGCCGTCTCAGGCTGGGATACAGGTTGGGGCAGCGGCTCCGTTACGGGCTGGAATTATGTGGGACAAATCAGCAGTACCAGCGGCAACAACGGCTTGAGCGCCACCTATCTTGGCAATGGCTGGGTTCTGACTGCGGCGCATGTCTCTCCGCAGGTCGGGCAAAATTTCACCCTCTATAATGGCGGCACCACGATCTATTATCCGATCACCAACGTGGTGGCTCCGTCGATGACCTCCGTGATCGACGGAACTACCTATACTGCCGACCTGATGCTCTTTCAGATCGGCGCTCCCACGGGTGGTGGGACGCTGCCCAACTTGCCCAATCTCACCATCAGCGCTGACAACGACCCGCCTACGCCCCTGACCGATTCGGTTGTCATGATCGGCCATACCGGCGGTTATGGCGAAACCTGGGGCCAGAATACCGTCACGGATATCGATCAAGGAGTCGGAGTCAACAGTTATGGCAGTATCGACTTCTCAACCGCCTATACCTCCGTCGGCACCGGTAACAATGCGATCCTGGTCAGTGGCGATTCCGGCGGTGGCGACTTTATTTTCAATTCCAGCCTCGGTCTCTGGACCCTCGCCGGCATCAACGAAGCTGTCGATAATACTCCCACTTCGCCAACCTATAACTCTTCGTACTTCATCCAGTTGAATGCCTATGTCGACCAGATCGATGGCATCATCGGCGTGCCTGAACCCGGCACCTGGTCGCTCCTCGGACTCGGTTTGGCGGGGCTTGCTCTCTGCCGCCGGTTCCGTCCTCGTCCCGCTCGTGTCCGCTCGTAAACCATCGCCAACGCAGTCTTGGCTAACGGCAAAATAGTTTCTAGGTTCGGGGCCGTGGCAAAATTTGAGAACCTTCCGCGCGTGGGCCGGACACAGGGCGCAGTCATCTTCTGGGGTCTCGTCTCCGCCTTCTTCGCCACCGCCTTCTGCTTCTACTTCTCAAAAAGTTACGAGAACGAGAAAAGCGCCAATACGCTCCGCGACCAGATCGTGCACCTGCAGGAACAATGCGACGAGCTCACCGCCGAGAAAAATCGGCTGCAGGACAGCATTGCCCAGGCCCAAATCGAGTTGAAAACCCGCGAGGACATCCTCCAGGACAAGGAAACCACCCTCGCCGACGAGGAAAATCATCTCGAAACCCAGGCCCGGCAGGTCCAGGAAGCCGTCGCGCCCGATCCCGCCCAGGCCGCCATGCTGAAGAAATTCAGCGACGCCCTGCGCAAGATCGCACAGAATAACGACGGCGACGTCTCCGACCATGACGGCCGTCCGCTTCTGCGCGTACCCAATTCAGTCCTCTTCGCCAGTGCTGACGCCGCCCTCAAACCCGACGGCAAGACGCTCCTCAACCAGGTCGCCCAGGCCCTCGGCAGCCTCACCGACCATTTTGAACTCCGCATCTCCGCCTTTACCGACACCGACACGGAAAGCACTGACTCCAAGACCGATTCTGCCGCCAAACCCCATTTCGCCACCAGTTGGGACCTCACCGCCGCCCGCGCCGCCGCCATGGCCCGCTACCTTCGCGATCAGACCTCCCTTTCCTTCCAGAATGTCCTTGTCGCCGGCCGCGGTGATTCCGAGCCCGTCTCCACCATCAAGGACATGCGCGCCCACAATCGCCGGGTCGAAATCACCATCGATCCCCTCCCCGTTCCCTTCCGCTCTACCGTAACGTCCACCCCAACCGCCGCGTCCGCCAACTCGCTGCAACCGCCGCCCGATGTTCCCGCGGCCCATCACCCGTGAACGAATCTCCGCCCGAAGCGTCCGGCCCTCCACCCATGCCGGATTACCCCACCGCCCACCAGCGTGCGCTTCTCTGGACCGCCCTGACTGCCCTCGCTGTCGTCTCCCTGCTTGGCATTGCCGCCCTCGTCTTTCTCGGGTTTGTCGCTTTCCTCAGCTGGTCCTATCCCATTTTGCTGCCCATCGGCCTCGCCATCATCATTGCCCTGGTTCTTGATCCAATCGTCAATTTCTTCCAAAAGCGCGGCATACGCCGCGGCACCGCCACCCTCCTCGTCTCTCTCCTGGTTCTCATCGCTTTCCTTTTCTTCTGGGCCTATCTCCTTCCACCTCTCTGGCAGCAGACCAGCGAGTTCTTCATCAAGCTTCCCAGCTATGTTACCGCCGCCGGCAAAAACCTCCGCGACAGCTTTAATGGCCAGCCCGCCGCCCAGGCCTGGCTCGATGCCAACCTCCCTTATCTGATGCAGGAGCTTCCCAAAAATATCGCTGGCATCATCTATGCGGGGCTCGCCCCGGTCGGCCACGCCTTCGGCTTCATCCTCGGCTTCGGCTTCGTGCCCATTTACGTCTATTATTTTCTCGCCGATCAGGATCGCATCGCCGGCCACTGGCAGGAATTTGTCCCGCTACGCCGCGCCTGGCTCCGCGACGAGGTCGTCTCAGTTTTGGTCGAGATCAACCAGGTCCTCGTCAATTATTTCCGCGGGCAGATCATCGTCGCCGCATGCAACGGCATCCTCACCTTTGTCGGCCTCTATCTGATCGGCGTTCCTTATAGCGCGGTCCTTGGCCTTATGGCCGGCGTTTTCAGCATCGTGCCGTTCCTCGGCATCATCATGAGCATTCTTCCGGCGCTTCTCCTTGCCTTTCTCTCCGCCGGCGACCCGACCGGCCAATGGCTGCGCCCACTCCTCGTCATCGTCGTTTTTTGCCTCGTCCAGATGTCCGAGTCGCTCTTTATCACCCCGCGCGTGCAAAGCCACAGCACCGGCCTCCATCCACTCGCCATCATCATCGGCATTCTTTTCTGGAGCATGCTTCTTCCCGGCCTGCTCGGCCCCGTCGTCGCCGTTCCCCTCACCTGCGCCGTCGTCGTCCTCCTCCGCCGCTACGTCTGGCAGGAAAAGACCTCGGATTAAGCCTTCAGTAAAAAGCGAAGGGCGCCCCGGTTTCCCGAAGCGCCCTTCTTTGTTCCGGGCGTAAGCCGAATTCTGTCCCGCCGCGCTTGCTAAAGGCGCGACGGCGATGGTCATTCATCTTCCGTCGGGATCGCTCCCGCCGGACGGCGCCTTGCGGCGCGCGTGCGACCGATACCCGAGACGGGCCCCGGAGTTTCCTCCGCGACCGGGCAGGCGACCCGGCGTCTCTGTTTGGACTTGCACCGCATGGGGTTTATCGTGCCCCGGCGGTTACCCGCCGGGCGGTGGGCTCTTACCCCGCCTTTTCACCCTTGCCGCCACGCCTATCCAAGCGCGTCGCGGCGGTTTCTTCTCTGTGACACTTTCCATCGGCCGGAACTTTCGCCCCGACCCTCCGCGGGTTTTTCCGCGGCATGCTGCCTTGTGGTGTTCGGACTTTCCTCTCCCGCCGAAGCAGGAGCGACCATCTGCCCATGGGAAATCTATCCCCATTTTCGCTCCGGCCCAAGCTGAAAATAGTCTCCGCATTGACCATTCCCTCTCCCCGCGTAGACTCAATCTCGTGCTTTTACGCCTCTGCGTCTTCGCTGCTCTGATCGCTCTCCTCGCGCCGCTCCGCGCCCAGGACGAACCGATCCACATGCGGCCCGAGTTCGCCCTTACGTTTCCGCTCGCCGCCAACGGCGATGAAGTCACGGTCAAGTACCCCATCCTTATCAATCCCACCACGGTCCTCAAACCCGGCATGGTTCTGCGGACCCTCTACATTCTCACGTCTCCCGACGACTCCGACGGCGCGGGGACGCTCGCGATCGCCCACCAAGGCTCGATGGAACAGGCCTATTCACGCGATGTGCCCAGCCGAAGCACCGACGTCAGGCTCCCGCCCGGCCTTGCTCACGAGCTCGAAAATTACCGGCGCACGGTCTGGACTGTGCCCAACAATTTCGTCCTGGCCATGGCGCAATACCCGACGGACATCATGCATCTCATCTACTCGCCCACCGGCCACAGCCAGGATATCACCGACGAGCGCTTCATTTTCTTCGACGGCCTCATGGTCGGATCACCGGATGGCCACGTCACCATCCTCGCCGTCGAAAAGGAGAGCAAGGCCGATAACGCCGGCCTCAAGGCGGGCGACGACATCCTGTCCGTCGGCGGCATCCCCACCAACGACGATCTGCGCACCTTCGCCAATTCCTACGCCTCCACCAAGAAGGCCGCCTTCGATAACGAGGTCCAGAGCTACCAGATGTCCATCCGCTCGCCGGGCCAATCGCCGCGCACCGTCAACATCCCCATGCCGCCCAGCCTGAAGGGCGGCCTCATGCAGGGGCTCTGACCAGCCTCTAAGCTTGTCGAAGCCTCGGTTCGGCAGTTGAATATCCGTTCTCTATGGCCTCCTCCATTTTGCCGGATCTTCAGGAACGCGGGCTCATCGCTGACATGGCCAACCGCGAGGAACTCGAGCGCCTCCTCGCTCCCGGTGCCGCTCCCGTCACCCTCTACGTCGGCTTCGATCCCACCGCCGACAGCCTTCACCTCGGTCATCTCATCGGGCTCCTCATCCTGCGCCGTTTCCAGCAGGCCGGGCATCGTCCCATCGCCGTCGCCGGCGGCGCCACCGGCATGATCGGCGATCCCAGCGGCAAATCAGCCGAACGCAATCTTCTCTCACCTGAAATCCTCGAAGCCAACATTGCGGGCATCCAGGGCCAGCTCCGCCGTCTCCTCGATTTCGACAGCAAGACCAACCCAGCCCTCCGTCTCAACAACGCCGACTGGGTCCGGCCCGTCGGCATTCTCAATTTCCTGCGCGACATCGGAAAGCATTTCTCCGTCAATGCCCTGCTGGCCAAGGACAGCGTCAAGTCGCGGCTCGGAAGTGAAAGCGGCATTAGCTTCACCGAATTCTCCTACTCGCTCCTCCAGGCCTTCGATTTTCTCCACCTCTACGAGAAGCATGGCTGCCTCCTCCAGGCTGGCGGCGCCGACCAATGGGGCAACATCACGGCCGGAATCGACCTCATCCGCCGCAAGCACGAAAAGGTCGCCTGCGGCCTCACCACCCCTCTCCTCACCAAAACCGACGGCACCAAATTCGGCAAGACCGAGGGCGGCGCCGTCTGGCTCTCGCCTGAAAAAACCGGCGTCTACCGCTTTTACCAGTTCCTCATCCAGGTCGAGGACGCCCAGGTCATCCAGCTCCTCAAATTCTTCACCTTCCTGCCCATGGAGGACATCATTGCGCTCGAGGCCCAGCATCTCGCCGCGCCCGAACGCCGCGATGCCCATCGCAAGCTGGCCCTCGAACTTACCCGGCTTGTCCACGGCGAAACCGCTACCGCTGATGCTATCCGCGCCAGCGAAATCCTTTTCGGCGGTTCTCTCGAAGGCATCACCGAGGCCCAGTTCGACGAAGTCATCGCCGAGGTGCCCAATTCCACCCAACCCCGCTCGCTCCTCGGCCAGCCCGGCGCTACCCTCATCGAACTCTTGGTCGCCACAAAGTTAAGCCCCTCCAAAGGCCAGGCCCGAAAGGACATTGAAGCCGGGGGCGTCTATCTCAATAACGTCCGCGCCGCCGACACCAAACTCATCGTTGGCCCGGAACAACTCCTCTTCGGCAAGTTTGTCCTCCTGCGCAAGGGCAAGCGCAACTACGCCCTTATCCGCTTCGAGGGCTAGAGAACGCCTCCTCCAGAATCGCGCACGCCTTCGCCACACCGTCCTCAGTCCGAATCATCTTGCCCAATTCCCGCGCCTTCGCCGGTGCCGCTCCCGCGAGAAGTTTCCCCAACGCTTTCCCGACTCGCCGCACGTTCCTTTTCCAAGGCAACACGACTTCCGCCACGCCCAGCTCCTCGATCCGTCGCGCATTGTTCGGCTGGTCAAAAGCAAACGGACAGGCCAGCGATGGCACCCCCGCGCGCAACGCATGCGACAGCGTTCCGATCCCGCATTGATGCGCCACCGCCCGCACCCGCGGCATCAGCAGGCCGTAAGGTGCGTACGAAACTGCCAGGGTTGTCTTCGACAATTCCGCTGGCCGATTCTCTTCCGGTCCAATCAACAGAATTCCGCGCAACCGCAAATTCCTCAGTACTTCGACTGCCATTTTGTAAAAATCGCCCGGATTTTGCACCGCGGTCGATCCCAGGGTAAAAAGCACCGGCGATTCTCCTTCATCCAAAAATTTTTCGATCTCGGGCGACAGCGTTCCGCCGGGATCATGAAAGCAAAAGCCCGCCATTTTCTTTTCCCCGCTCCAGTCGGGCGGACGTTTCGCAAAATGTTCGCTGTAGAGTTGCAAATTCAATCGCGGTGAATGGGCCCCGAACATCGCATCGCGCACCGGCTTCAGCCCATGCCTCGCCCGCAGCCGGTTCACCACCGGATCGACCATTATCTGCGCAATCACGATGCCGCTCCCCCAGACCATCCGGTTTCGCTCTCGCGCCAGCCAGCCGCGTCCTGACCGTCCAAAGTTGGGCGCGGGCAACGACCAGGCTGACGGCACTACTCCCGGCGCCAAGCTTACCGTCGCCCATGGAACGCCTGTCAATTCCGCCGCCGCCGGGGCCGGGAAAACCGTGTGATGCGCCACCATCACGTCATGTCCCGGCGCCTCTTTCAGCAGCGCATCCATGAGATGATCAAAGCCTGGCGCCATCGCCCCGTTGACCAGCGTGTGCAGCGAAACCAGCCCTGCCCATTTCATCGACAGCACCTCGGGATGATGCCGAACAAAATCCTCCCGCGTCGGTTCTCCCGTCGACACGAACCGCAATCCGGCTGCTTCCGTCTCACGCTGCCAGTCGGGATTTCCCACCAGTGTCACCTTGTGCCCGCGTGAAATCAGCCCGCGCCCCAGCGCAAGAAACGGGTGTAAATCTCCGCGCGACCCCCATGATGTCAACAGCCAGCGCATGGCCGCCGCTATAAGGCCGGTTGCTGTTGCGTGATGCAGTGAAACGCACCCAAGCCCCAGATCAGGTCCAGCGCCGGCCAGACCACCACGCGACGGGTGGGAAAAAGTTTCTGCAAAATATCGCGCGCCTTCGCATCATTCGGATGGTCGAAGCCGGGCACCACCACCACCTCATTTGCGATGTAAAAATTCGCATAGCTCGCCGGCAGACGTTCGCCGCCCTTTTCGATCCGCCCCGGCGTCGGCAGTTCCACGATCCGCCATGGCCGTCCCTGCGGATCACGCAGCGATTCGAGTCTTTTTCGATTTTCGACCAGCAGCTGGTAATTCTCGTCGGAAGGATCATCCTCCAAAATCGTCACAAATGTGTCCTCGTTGACGAAGCGCGTCAGGTCGTCGATGTGCCCGTCCGTGTCATCGCCCGCGATCCCCTCGCCCAGCCAGAGAATCTGCTCCACGCCCAGATAATCACGCAGATACTGCTCGATTTCCCCCTGCGTCAGGTTCGGATTCCGGTTCGGGTTCAACAGGCACGCTTCGGTCGTCAACAGCGTCCCGGCCCCGTTCACTTCAATCGATCCTCCCTCCAAAATCATCGGCGGCGAAAAAAGCCGCATGCCCTGTAATTTAGCCACATGCTTCGGCACATCATCGTCCAGGTCGCAGGGCGGATATTTTCCGCCCCAGGCGTTGTAACGCCAGTCGACGATCGCCATCTCATCCTTCTTGCGGACAAAGATCGGCCCATGGTCGCGGCACCACGGTTCGTAGGAAGGAAAGAGATGGAGATGAATGCGCTTGTCGACCGGGGCTCCAGCCTTTTTCAGCGCCGACCGGATATCGACCTCGTGCTCGGGCGAAAAGACATTGATATGAACCTGCTCACCCTCTGCCAGCAGCTTCGCCAGCCCCGCCCACAAGGCCGGGATCGGCTCGAAGGCATCGGGGAAACTGATTCCCTCCGGACGAGGCCAGGTTAGCCAGGTCGCCTCATGACGCTCCCACTCCGCCGGCATATGAAAACCGAGCGCCCGCGGTGTCGCGCCGGTTTCCGCGACATTCCCGATCATGCTCTGTCCTGGTCGAGAAGCCGCTCCGTTAATCCGCCGTAGGCGTCGATCCGCCGGTCGCGCAGGAACGGCCAGTGCGTCCGCGTCACGTCGACCGTTGCCAGATCGATCTCGTGGACCAGCACTTCCTCTTTCTCCTCACCCGCCTTTGCCACGATCTGCCCCGACGTGTTCGCAATAAAACTCTGCCCCCAGAACTGGATTCCGTCGCCGCCCACCGGCTGCTCATGCCCAATCCGGTTTGTCACCGCAACATAACAGCCGTTGGCCACCGCATGCGCGCGCTGAATCGTCTCCCAGGACGAATGATGGGCCTCGCCATATTTTTCCCGCTCGCTCGGATGCCATCCAATTGCCGTCGGATAAAACAGAATTTGCGCGCCGCTCATTGCGGTCAGCCGCGCCGCCTCCGGAAACCACTGGTCCCAGCAAACCAGCACACCGATCTGCCCGAATCGCGTTTTCCATGTCTTGAATCCCAGGTCGCCCGGCGTGAAATAAAATTTCTCGTAGAAAAGAGGATCGTCCGGAATGTGCATCTTGCGGTACTTGCCCAGGCACGTCCCGTCCGCGTCGATGACGACCGCCGTGTTATGATAAATCCCCGCCGTCCGCCTTTCGAACAGCGACGCCACCACGACGACGCCCCGCTCCTTCGCCAATTCGCAAAAGGCCTTTGTGCTCGGCCCGTTGGGAATCTCCTCCGCAAGCGCAAAATTTGCGTGGTCCTCGCTCTGGCAAAAATATTGCGACCGGAACAACTCCTGCGTCGAAATGATCCGGGCGCCCCGGTCCGCCGCCGCGTGCGCCAATTGCAGCGTCCGCTTTAGATTGGAATCGGGATCAGCGTCGGCCCAGGTCTGTAGAAGACCCAGCTTGATTTTTTGGGATACAGCCATGGCGCAAAGATTCTACTCCAAAGATTTCACTTTGTCTTCGAGCGCCTTCAAACGTTCCACCAATTCCGGCAGCCGCCTCATCAGCGCTTCCATTTTCAGGCTCTCCCGCAATGGCATGGCATGGCGTCCGGCAATAATCGCTCCGGCCGGGACATCCTTGTTAATGCCCGATTGCGCCGTCACCGTCGCCTTGTCGCCCACCGTCAAATGTCCGGCCAGCCCCACCTGCCCCGCCAACGTGACACATTTGCCTAAAGAGGTGCTCCCGGAAATACCCGTCTGCGCCACGACAATCGAATGTGCTCCGATTGTCACGTTATGGGCAATCATCACCAGATTATCGATCTTCGCCCCCTGCCCAATATGCGTCCGCCCAAAGCGACCCCGGTCCACCGTCGTATTTGAGCCGATTTCCACATCATCATCAATTTGCACAAACCCGGTATGCACAATCTTGACGTGCCGGCCCTGCGCCGGGTCGAAATCATAACCAAAACCGTCCGCGCCGATCACCGCTCCGCTGTGAATAATAACCCGCGCGCCGATCACACACCGCTCCCGCACCGTCACCAGGGGATAAATCCGCGTCTCGTCACCAATCGTCGTTCCTTCGCCGATAAAGCTGTTGGCGCCGATGACCACCCGGGACCCGAGGCGCACTCCCGCCGAAATCACCGCATGCGGCCCGACGGAAATTCCCTCGCCGATTAGCGCATCCGGCGCCACGATTGCCGCCCGGTGAATTCCCGGCTCATCGCGAATGGGCGGCGGCGCGAAAAAGCCTGCGATCTTGGCGAAGGCCGCGCTGGGCGATTTGACCACGATCCGGGTAAAGGAAAACCGCTCGGCATCCTCAAGCCTCACCAGAATGGCCGCCGCGCGACTTTCCCGCGCCTGCGGCTCATACTTGGCATTGCCCAAAAACGAAACCTGGTCCGGTTGGGCAGAACGGAGATCATTGATTCCCGTGACCACAGTTCCGGCCCCGTGGCCAGCGACGGTCCCGCCAACTAATTCAGCCAGGGAACGAACGGTGTGCATGAAACCTCCGACAACCGCCTGTTATTGCGGGACGGGCGACCGCTCCTCGAACACCGGCCGCCGCGACTCAATGAGCCGCCGGAGCCATGCTCGTTGCATCGGCCGGAGCCCCTTGATTGAGCAGCTTGATGATGTCGGGCGTAATATCGGTCAGCTTGCTCGAATTATAGAGAACGATGGGAACACCGCTCGCTGCCGAGGCCGAGGATTTGTCGATCACAATGTCATATCCCTGCGGGCCGGAGTAATCGTTGATCACCTTGGCAATCTCATCGACGATCTCCTTGTGACGGCGGATAAGCTCGTCCTTGATTTCGTTGGTCCGTTCCGTCTGCATCTCCTGAATCTTGTTCTTGAGATTCAACAGGTCCTGCTGCTTCTGCTGGAGCGCCGCCGTCTTGTCCTTGCGGGCATCGGCGGACATCGTCGCGTCCTGTGACTGCTGGTAAAGCGTCTTCGCTTCGTCCGTCATGTGCTGATAGTCATTGACCAGATCCTCATATTCCTTCTGGAACTGGTCCTGCTTTTCCTTGATGCGAGCCTGGGCATCCTTGGTCTTATAAAAGGAGTCAAATGCCTTCCCGAGATCAATCACTGCGACCTTAAGATCGGCCGTGGCCAGCGAAACGGGTGCAAGGATCAGGAGACAAAGCAGTAGTAACTTTTTCATGAGCGGGCAAGCCTCTCAGAATTGATAGCCAACGTCAAAGCTAAACTTGCCTGTATTGGAATGGTTCCAACCCTGGTCCTTATAGGGGATACCATAGTCGAGCCGCAGCGGACCAATCGGCAGATTCAGCCGCAGGCCGACACCCGCCGCCATGTTCAACTCCGTCCATGCATCCGTGTAATGGAAGGAACGGGCGTCCAAAAAGCCCATGTCATTGAAGACCGCGCCGCGCACCCGATCGATGATCGGGAACGTCAACTCGATATTATTATAAGCCATCGTATTACCGCCCAACGGTTCATTGTTGACGTCGACCGGACCAATGTCGCGATTCCCGAAGCCGCGAACTGAACGCGAACCACCTATGAAAAACCGGTCAAAGAGCGGGACTTCCGTGCTGTTGCCGAAATAATCGGCCACTCCTGTCGCCCCGGCAACCATCAGGATCATGTCATAGGGCAGCAGAATATACTTCTGCGCGTCGGCCTGGAACTTATAGATGTTCGTCTGGCCCCATAGCGGGCCTCCCGCGAATTCTGCCGAGAAATCAGCATGCATGCCATTGCGCGTCAGCAGCACGCTGTCGCGGGTGTCATAGGCTAGCCCCAGCGTAATTGAGCTGTCGGAACGATAGCCCTGCTCCCGCAGCAACTGCGGAGAAGCCGAGCTCGAGAAATTGTAGAGATCATATTCCTGCAGCGTATAGGTGACCGATCCGCTCCAGAAAGGACTAAATGCCTTCGCCAAACTGACCGAGGCGCCGTAATTCCGCTCATCGTAGTAAGTCGAGAGATAAGTCGCGTTGTGATAGAACAGGTCGTAACCCAGCGATAACCGCTGCTCCAGGAACCACGGCTCCTTGAACTCAATTTCGGCGTCCTGACGCTCCAGACCGTACTGCAACCGTACGCGGAACTTCTCACCACCGCCGGTGAAGTAGGGATAGTTGAAGAGATCGAAATTGCCCTGCGTGATTTCGACAAAGCCCAATAGGCTGTCCACCGAACTGAACCCGGCGCCAAAGGTGATTGACCCGGTCCGCTTTTCCTCCACCGTCACCACCATGTTCTTGCGGTTCGGCACATTCGTGTCCTGCGGGGAAATATCGACCTTTTCAAAGTATTGCAGGTTCTCCAGACGCTTCTTGCTCGTGTCGACGCGCACGCTGTCATAAAGCTGGCCCGGCGAAACCAACAATTCGCGGCGGATGACCTTGTCCTTCGTCCGGTTGTTACCCTGGATGATGATCTGATCCACGTAGGACTGCGAACCCTCCTTGATGTGGTAGAGAATGTCGATTTTGCCGCTCTCCACATTCGCCTGCCGCTCCGGTGTCACGATTGGAAAATCGATGTAACCGCGCGAACCGTAGAGGTCGGTGATCCGCTGGATATCGTTTTCCAGGGTCGGCAATTCCTTGTTCGGGTCCTTGCCCTGTGGCGTGTAGGCACGCGGCGAGTAGACCTTGCCCTCGTCCATCCGGATGACCTTGAAATTACGATAGGTGCGCAGCTCCTGCTTCGTGAAGATCGAGTTGCCGTCGAAATCGATCTTGCCCACCGTGTATTGAATGCCCTCGAAGACCGTGATTACGACCTTCATCTGCTTCTTCTCGGGATAGTCGAACTTGACGTCCTTGACCTCCATGTCGATGTAGCCCTTGCTGTAATAATAGTCGCGCAGGTTGTTCAGGTCCTGCTTGAAGTCGTCCTCCTTGAACAGACCCGACTTGTTGATGAACGAGAAGAGATTCTTCTTCCGCGTCTTCATGATCTTGCGCAGCTCCTTCGTCGTCAGGTGGTCGTTTCCGACAAAATCAACTTCCGTCACGTAGGCCTGCTCGCCTTCGCTGACGATGAACGTCACGACCGAACGGCCGAATTCCTCGTTCGTGTCGATCTTATAGCTCACCTGCACCTGGCTGTAGCCCTTGCTCAGGTAATAATCCTTGATCTTGTCCGCATCCGACGAAATCTGCTGCTCGCTCAATGTTTCGCCGATCTTCGACTTAATCTCCTTTTTCAGCCGCGCCACTTTGATCTTCTGCGCCCCGGTGATCACAATCTCCTTCACCAGCGGCTTCGGCTGCACCACCACGTTCACCTGCACGCCGTCGCCCAGCGGCTCATCCTTGATGGCCAGGTTGGTAAAAAAGCCAGTCGCGTAAAGATTCCGCACATCCTCCTCCACGGAGGCCGCCGAATAAACATCCCCCACCGACGTCCGCATGTTGGAAAGGATCACCGACTTCGACACCGTCTTCGGGCCGATGTACTCAATATTGATTTCCCGGACAATGGGGCCGGCCTGTCCACTCTGGGCAGCCTCCGTGTCGGGCGAGCCGACGATCTTCTTGTTCTTCTTGCCCGGTTCAACAGCGGGTTGGGAATTGTCAGCGCTCTGGGCCGGGGACGCCGCAGCCCCCGGTGTCGTCATGTCGGAAACCGGCGAACTATTCGTATCCGAGTCAGCGGCCGGGGCGGCGGGCTGGACCGGGGCCGCGTTGGTATCCGCTGGTGCGGGGGTGGAAGAAGACGAATCGGAAGCCGTCTGCGTGAATGCCCCCTGCATGGGCATGAGGACGAGTAACACCACAGCAAAGGTCTTGGCCAAAACCGAGTTTCTCATTCGTCCAGAAAATAGTTTCAAAACTCCCCTTTGTTTGTGAAAGCAAGCAGCTTAGGAACACGTATATTGTATTCCCAAGGCCTGATTCCGCGTCTGGGCCAGAATTTGGAGATGCTACCAATAAACGTCAAGCGAATAAGAGGCCCTTATTTTGGCCTGCTATGGCGATGTCTCAGGCTTTTTTCGCCTTGGGCTTTTTTCCGCCCTTGGCCTCGGCCGCTGCTTCCCCCTCGGGAGCTTCTTTCGGCGCCGGGTGGTTCACCGTAATCGTCAGCTTGGCTTGGACTTCCGAGGCAAGCTTCACGGTCACTTCGTGATCGCCCAGGTCCTTGATCGCCTTGTGCAGGTCGATCTTTTTCCGGTCGATATCGTAGCCGGCTTCTTTCAGCTTTACCACGATGTCGTGGTTGGTCACCGAACCAAAGCTCTTCTCCTGGCCTTCGCCTGACTGGAGGACAAACACCAGCTTCAGCTTGCCCAGCTTCCCGGCCAGCTCCTGCGCTTCGTTCAACTCAGCAGCCTCGCGCTCGGCTCGTTTGCGCTTCAGTTCCTCTACCTGCCGCTTCGTTGCCTGGGTGGCGGGAGCAGCAAAGTCCTTCGGGATCAGGAAATTGCGGGCATAGCCGGGCTTCACCGAGACGATATCCGCCTCGCTGCCGAGCCCTTCGATCTTCGTTTTCAGGATGACGTCAACAGGCATGGAAATAAGTGGTTTAAGTGTTTTAGGAGCCGGGCGAAGGGTCCTGTCAAACAGGCCGGCGCAACAACGGCGGTTGGACAGTCTGCCAAACCCGCTCCTCCCGTCAATCCGATTTTTATCCTTCTGATTCCTCCGCCTTCCGCAACCGGGACGCCGGCGGCTTGCCCAGGTAAGCCTTTTCAAACCGCTTCAACACCGCCCGGCGCGGGTCGAACGAGAAAAGATCGGCATAACGGGCCCATGCCACCAGGTTCTTGAACAGGATCTTCGGCCGCTCGTTCGGAAAGAACTGGGTCAGGTCGTTCAATACCTCCTCTTCCGTCAGCTCGTGCGTTTCCGACTGATCAATCTTGTCCGCGAAGTAACGGTAAATCTTCAATTCCAGCAGCGCGTCGTGGATCAGCTTCTTCCGCTGCTTCAGGTCGGCGTTGTGCACGGCCATTCCCGCCTTCGTCAACCGCACCGTTTGCCCCGGCGTTTCCACCATGTCAATCAACTCCGCCGCCTTGATCACCGACAGGAACGTGCTGAAGTCCTTCTTCAACCGGGTGGCCAGGGCAAAGATGCTTTCGGGTTCCCGGCCGAGCATTTGCACCAGCCCCATCACCTCGCCCATCGTCACGTTCGGCATGGGCACGTAAGTCGCCTCCTCGGCATTTTCGGCTGATACCAGCTCCGGCTCGGTCACCGTCGGCTCGTCATGCAACACGGAGTTGGTCAGGATCGCGTGGATCTGCGCCACGAGCTGCTGGAACGGCGCACTCGACGGATCGCGCGGATAGGGCAGAGGATTCGGCACAATCTTCTGCACCCGGCCCGGATGCGCCGCCAGTACGACGATGTTGCGCGCCAGATAAACCGCCTCGGCGATGTTATGGGTCACGATGACCAGGCTCTTGAAACCCGCCGATGGGTCTGAAGCGATGCGCCCGATTTCATTGCGCAACGTTTCGCCCGTCAGCACGTCCAGCGCGCTGAAGGGCTCGTCCATGCAAAGAATCTCCGGCTCCATGATCAAAGCGCGCGCGATTCCCACCCGCTGCTTCATCCCGCCGGAAAGCTCCTTCGGCAAAACATCACCGTAACCGTCCAATCCCACCGTCTCGATGATCTTCTGGAAATGCTGTTCCTTCTCCTCGGCGTTATAAGACGCATTCTCCAGCCCGAGCAAAACGTTCTCCCGCACCGTCAGCCATGGAAACAGCGCGAAGTTCTGGAAGACCATCGCCACGCCCGGGTTCACCCCGCGCAGCCGGTTGCCCCGGTACTTCACCGTCCCGCTGGTTGGCTGGATCAGGCCTGAAAAAATCCGCATGATCGTCGACTTGCCGCAGCCCGAGGGACCCAGCAGCGCCATCACGTCATGCTCGTTCACCGTCAGGTTGATGTTCTCCAGCACTTTCATCTCTTTCTCTCCGCCCTCGCCGAACCTCATTTCGATGTTGCTCAGTTCAACGATGGGCGTGGAGGTTGATGCGGAAGTGGACATGACGATCTCTCAGGTTAGAAATTGATAACGTTCCTGCGCCACGGCGGAAAGCCGTTTCCAGACAAACCGGTTGAAAAACACCACAAAAAGCGCCATTGCCAGCACCGCTGCCGCCAGTTTCGGAAAATTCCCCTGATCGGTCGCCTGACAAATCAGCGCCCCGAGTCCCGTGGCCGTCTCGGTCTTTCCCTGGTAATTCACATATTCCGATGCGATACTCGCATTCCAGGCGCCCCCTGCCGCGGTGATCCATCCCGTCGTCAGCGCCGGAAAAATTCCCGGCAGCCACAAGGTCCGCCACTTCTGCCATCCATGCAGATGGGTCAGCTGGGTGCAGGCCCGCAGGTCCTGCGGAATGGCGCTCGCTCCGGCAATCACATTAAAAAGAATATACCAGACTGTCCCCAACATCATGAGGATCACCGCGCCCCATTGCAGGCTGCCCTCGCCGCCCGCGAGGTAGATCAGGAAAAACAGGTTTGGAAAAACCAGCGGTGAGGGAAACGACGCCGCAATCTGCGTCAACGGCATCAGGTACCGCGCCAACTTCGGGTTCGAGCCGATCCAGATGCCCGCCGGCACCGCAATCACCGTGCTCAACGCCATCGCCGACAGCACCCGGATCAGCGTCAGGAGCAAGTCCCCCGCAATCGTCAGCCATTCCTGCCACGTCACTTCCCATAAGAGCTTCACCATCTGCCAGCCTCCGTAAGCCAGCATGGCCAGGACCACCACGGTAAAGAAGCCACGCCACGGCGTCCGCTCCAGGGCCTTCTTCACAATCCCCGGCGAATGCTCCACCATTACTCTCGGAGCCGTCACTACCTGCGCCGGGGGCCGGCGAACCAAGTTGGAAAACTTGCGATGCATCCATCCCGCCAGGCGCGACCGGCTGAAATAAAGGAGTACCGCCGACCGGTCCTGAAATTCCGATTCCGTGTCCTCGATTTTAAACTTGTTCGACCAGACAATCAGCGGCCGCCAGATCAACTGGTCGATCGCCACCACCATGATCATCATCGCCACGACCGCATAAAACTGCGCCCAGCCATCTTTCTGCTCCTGCGCCACGCTCATGTATGAACCCACCCCCTTCACCCGGAAGTCCTGGTTCCCAATCGTGAACGCCTCAATGATCGACAGGAAGAACCACCCGCCGGCCAAGGATACCATGCTGTTGTACACCAATCCCTTCGTCGCGAAGGGCAGTTCGACCTGCGTGAATTTCTGCCAGGGGGTAAATCGCGCCAGCTTGCCCACGTCGGCAAAATCGACCGGCAGCGCCTTCAGCGAATAATAAAAACTGAACGTCATGTTCCACACCTGCCCCGTGAAAATCACAATGATGCAGCTCAGTTCGATCCCGATGTTGTTGTGCGGAAAAAGGGCCACCAGGGCCAACTCGATCGGCACCAGGAAGGCCGACAGCGGCAAGCTCTGGAGAATATCCAGCAGCGGAATCAGAAACCGTTCCGCCTTCCGGTCATAGGCCGCCCATCGCGCGTAAAAAAGCGTAAACAGAAATGAAAGCACGTAGGCCACCGCCCCGCGCAGAAACGACAGCATCGTGTAATAGGGCAGGTACCAGGGCGAAAGATTGATATCGACCGAGCTCTGGAAAGGGTGATGCCACTCCTTCCCCATTTCGATCAGACTGAACAGGACCGTGATGATCGCCGCCAGAATCAGAAAATCGGCCAGAGCGGAACGGCGTGGTTCTTCCACTCCGGATCGGCCTTGCGCGGGATTCAGGTCCATCTTGTGCGTCTAGTTGCTGCGACTTCATTTGTCCACCGTCACGGTGTCCAAAATCAAAGTATTACCTATTTGTCATATTGACGTTCCGACGCGAGCACTTCTTCACCGCAAACGAAAAAACGTGACCCCTCCCAATTTTTCGCCCAGCCTTTAGTGTGGCTTCCTCTCGTTCTTTTTCACCCCGCTTCGCCATCGTTGCCAGCGAATTCAATCGCGAATACACCGACGCGCTTCTCGCCTCCGCCCAGGCCGGTCTGAAAGGCTATGAACAAAAAGTTGTCCGCGTCCCCGGCGCCTTCGAAATCCCCCTCCAGGTCCAGCGCCTTGCCCGCACCAAACGCTACGCCGCCGTCATCGCCCTCGGCCTCGTCTGGCAGGGCCGCACCCTGCATGCGCAGGAAATCCTCCGTGGCGTCACCGACGGCCTCATGCGCATCGCGCTCGAAACAGATGTTCCGGTCATTCACCAGGTCCTCGCCGTCACCACCGAGGCCGAGGCCCGCGCCCGCTGTTTCGGGAAAAAGCTCAACCGCGGACGCGAAGCCGCCGAGGCCGCCCTCGCGCTGGCCTTGGCCGCAAAAGGAGACCGCTGATATGGGCCTGCGCCGCGATGGGCGGGAAGCTGCCATCCAGTTCCTTTACCAGGTCGACGTCCACAAACCTGCCGATATCGAACAGGCCCTCGACGCCTTCTGGAAACAGAACGAGGAACCCAAAAATGTCCGCGATTTCGCCAACGACCTCCTCCGCGGCGCCCTGGAAAAACTTCCTGAAATCGACGCCAAGGTCCGCACTCTCGCCGACAACTGGGACTTTGAACGGCTGGCCGTGGTCGACCGCAACATCCTCCGCCTCGCCGTTTACGAAATGCTGTTCCGGCCCGAAATTCCCCCCGTCGTCTCCATCAATGAGGCCATCGAAATCGCCAAGAAATTCAGCACCGCCGAATCGGGCAAATTCGTCAACGGCCTGCTTGACCGAGTCAAAAAGGAACTTCTCCGCCCCGCCCGCCAGGCGGCGGGATGATTGACAGATCACTGGTAAGATGGAATCTTACTTTTTGTGACCACCGCCATTTCCAGTAAAGGCCAGATCGTCCTTCCCGTTGAAATCCGGCGGCGCGACGACATTCGTCCCGGCGAGGAATTCAAGGTTGAGCGCCTCGACGCCGGTGATTATCGCCTGATCCGCCAAAAGCGTCCGGCCAACCAGGGATTGGTCGATCTGCTCCTGGCCTGCCCCGTCAAGGGGTTCTTCGTGCCGATTGAATCCGAATCAACCGACACGCTGTGACCTATCTCATCGACGCCAACGTCCTCAGCGATCCCACCAAACCGGAACCGCATCCCGGGGTCCATGAATGGCTTCGGGCACACGAAACGTATCTTGTCGTCGATCCTATCGTCCTCGGCGAAATCCATTTCAGCATCCTCCTGCTGCCCCGAGGGAGAAAACGGCGCAATCTCGAACGCTGGTTCCATACCATCATCACGGCCATCACCTGCCTGCCCTGGGATGCCAACGTCGGCCTGCAATGGGCCAAACTGTTGGCCGAACTCCGCCGGACCGGCCAGTCCATGCCCATCAAGGACAGCATGATTGCGGCCACCGCCCTCGCCCATAAGCTTACCGTCGTCACGCGCAACGATCGCGACTTCAAAAAAGCCGGGGTGCCCGTTATCAATCCTTTTCAAACTGTATGACTCAAGCCGCGCGTCTTTTCCATCATTCCTGATGCATCAGGTGGTAGATGGTGAATCCACCGATGACCACAACGTGCAGGGCCAACACGGCAAGAAATATAATCATCAGGCCTCTGCCGAGATTCAAAAAGCTCTTCACAAAGCTGCCGCTATTTTTTTGTGCCTGGCTCAGCTCGGCCCGCACAATCGCACGAATCCGCTCCAAATCTTCCGGTAAAAGGGCCATGGCTGAAAATAAGACCGCGGATGATTGGATGCAACTCTTCCATGCGTCCATTCCTGGCTGACATCCGAGGGAACTTGAACAAAACCGCCCCTTTTCGCGTCTTAACAACAACTGCTTCCTCCGCTATCCTCCCCCATGCCCATCATCGGCGTCCATACCGAACCTGAACGTCTCCAGAAACGCTGGGTCCTGGGCGCGTTGGGCCTCGCCCTCCTTATTCATCTCCTCGTGGCCTGGGCTCTCGGCTGGTACCGCATTCCCGCCCTGGAAATCCCGAGCAGCCACGGCCCCCAGACCGGCCCCTTCAACGTCAAACGCATCGAAATCAATCCTGACTCCCTCAAGCCCCAGCAGGATAACCCCATCGACCACCTGCCCGCCGCCGAGCCGCCTAAAAATCCCGCCGATTTCAACCTCGACCCCAACCAGGTCGAAAAGATGCTCCAGACCCCCCAGCCCTCGCTGGCCACGCCTTCCGTCCCCGAGCCCAACCGGGTCATTGCCGCCACCGATCTGAATCATAGCCTTCCTTTCGCTGAGTCCAACGACGCCAAAATCACCACTGAAGTCGCCCACACCGAGCCCGCTTCCACCGGCAGCCCCACGAGTTCCGCCAAGCTCGTTCAGGACATCCTCAGCTCCAATTCCAGCTACCCCCAGCCCGGGCTTCCCGGCGGCGCCCCGGCCGGCGGCAATGGCGTCAACGGCACCCTCCCCGGGTTCGCCCAGCTTGCCCCCGCCTTCAACGCCAACAGCAGCCTTTCCAACCTCCCGGAACCCATCCTTCTCCGCCTTCCCAGCGACGTCCTCTTCGATTTTGACTCCACCTCGCTCAAGCCCGAGGCCGCGCCGCTTCTCACCCAGGCCATCGGCCTGATCACCAAGTATCCGCAGGCCGACATCCAGATCGATGGCTATAGCGACTCTTTCGGCAAACCTGACTACAATCAGACCCTGTCTCAGCAGCGCTCCGTAGCCGTCCAGGAATGGCTCCGCCAGCACATCGGCGGCGACGGGTACAAATTCCACTCGCGCGGCCATGGCAGCGCCGATTACATCGTCAGCCCCCAGGGCTCCATCGAGCAGCAGCAGCCGAACCGCCGCGTCGAAATCCTGATCCAGGCCCTCAAGCCTTAAGATCACTGACCCCGGCGGTGGCTTACTTCCTCATACAGCGCCAGCAGGCGCTCGCCCATCGAATCAACGCCGTAATGCTTCTCCATCTGAGCCCGCGACGCCGTTCCCAGCCGTTCCCGCAGGGCGGCGTCGTTCAGCAACGCGCTGATCTTTTCCGCCAGCGCCTCCGGATTTCGCGGTGGCACCAATAGTCCCGTCACGTCGTCCTCCACCACCTCCGGAATTCCCCCCACCGTCGTCCCCACCACCGCGCGTCCCGTCGCCTGCGCCTGCAAAATGATCTGCGGGATCCCCTCGTGCGCGTAGGAGGGCAGCACCAACACATCCAGCGACGCCACGACGTTCGGCACATCGGTCCGATGGCCCAGCATGGTCACGTGCTCTTTCCACGGCATCCGCGCGATGGTCTCCGCCAATTCCTGCCGACCCGGCCCGTCTCCGGCGATGATGAACCGGACCGGCCGCCTGGAGGCCTTGAGCACATGCTCCATCGACTGGATGAAAATAGGGTGCCCCTTCCAGCTTCGCAAAACCGCGACCATCCCCACCAGCGCCACCTCCGGCTTGAGTCCCAGTTCCTCCCGCAGCGTTCCGTTCACCGCGGGATTGAATTTGTTCAGATCGATTCCCGTCGCAATGCAGGTCACCTGCCAGGCCGGAAGGCTCAATTCCTCCATCACCCGGTTCGCGATCCGCTGGCTGGTCGTGATCAGATGATGCGGCAGGCTCCGGAAAGCAAGCCCGCTCCGGAATCGGCTTGGGTAATCGACCTCCACATGCCGCGAGCGGATCAAAATCGGCCGCCGCGCCAGCCGCGCCGCCAGTCCCACCAGCCAGCCGTCGTTTGAGCTGTGGGTGTTCACTACGTCGATCTTGTTCCGCGAAATCCACCTCGCCATCGGAATTAATTCCAGGGGCAGTTTCCCCTTGCGGGCGCTGATCGGGTAGAGCTCGATCCCGGCTTGGCGCGCCTGTTTCCCCGCGCCGCTCTCCGGATGCGCCGCCAGCGCCACCCAATGCCCATGCGCCCGCATCCATTCCAGTTCCACCAGGACCCGTACCTCCTGCCCGCCCCAGCCCATCGACGACTCGGAATGTAAAATACGCCATTGCCTCATATATACCCTATCTTATCCCTACTTTGTCTTATTCGCGGGCCGGGATCACGCGGAAAGAATCCTATTCCCGATCCGGCGGTAAAATAAATACGACTTTCCGCATTGTAACTCGCCCGATTTCTGCCATTTGCTAGACCTGTCCTCAAATCCGCACCGGCCCGGCAAAGGCCATGTCTGGCGCGGACCGGGATGAGAATAAACAGGAACCAGGGAGGTGAAGTCACGGTTCCTTTTTGCGCAATGGAACTTCAAAACGTCCGCCGTATCGCGGTCTTTAAGATGAGGAACATCGGCGATGTGCTGATGACCACCCCCGTCCTGCGCGCACTGCGCGAGACTTTTCCCGACGCCAAAATCACCGCCATCGTCAATTCCGGCACCGAGGCGATGCTCGCCCACAATCCCCACATTGACGAAGTGCTCGTCTACCAGCGCAAGCTTCACCATAACGCCCTCCTTGGCCGCCTGGCCTATGAATTCCAGTTCGTGCGCGAACTCCGCCGCCGCCGCTTCGACCTCACGATCGGCTTTACCGAGGGCGACCGCACCGCCTGGTACACCATCTTCATCCGCGCCCGCTACCGCCTCGGAACCGCGCACTACACGGTCGGCAAATATGATCCCCGCCGCCGCATCTACAATCTTCCCATGCCTTTTTCTCCGCCAACCCTCCATGAAGTTGAAAAGCACTTCTACCTGCTCGAACAGGCCGGTCTGAAATTAAAATCGACCACGCCCGGGAACCTCTGCCTCGTCATCCCCGACGATCACCGCGCCTGGGCCAAAAACGAACTCACCCCGCTCCGCCCCGCTCCCGTCATCCATGTCCATCCTGTCTCCCGCTGGCTCTGGAAATGCTGGAAGGATGAATCGATGGCCGCCGTCATCGACTGGCTCCAGACCGAGCGCCAGGCCCGCGTCATCGTCACCACCGGCCCCATCGAACGCGAACGCCAGCGCGCCCGCGACATCGTCAGCCTCTGCCGCACCAAGCCGCTTTTCTACGACGGCAACCTTTCCCTCACCCAGACCGCCGCGCTCACCGCCGCCTCCGATGCCTATTTTGGCGTCGACACCGCCCCCATGCACATGGCTGCCGCCGTCGGTGTGCCGGTCATCGCCCTCTTCGGCCCCACCCACGCCCGCAACTGGGGGCCCTGGACGCCCCTCGTCCGCGTCCTCTCCCATGGCTGTCCCTGTTACGAAACCCGCAGCCGCGCCTGCGACTGGTCGCAGGTCCGCGCCTGTCTCGCTTCCATCGCGGTGGAGGAAGCTCAGGCCGCTCTTGACGAGGTCCTGGCTGCGCGGAAAAATCCGGCACTGCCATAACCCGGTCATGAGCTCCTTCTTCAGCCGCCTCTCCTCCTCCACCTACGAGGCCATATTCCGCCGGCTCGCCAACCACCGTCCTCCTCAGCAGCGCCCCATCGAGCTCAAGGCCAATTCCCGCATCCTCTGCTTCACCTGCGCCGGCATTGGCGACACCCTCACCGACTCCGTGGTCTTCCGCGCCTTGCGCGAAACCTACCCCGATGCTCACCTCGCTGGCGTCGTCCATCGCCGTCGCCGCGAGCTTCTTGAACACAATCCCTTCGTCAATCAAATCTTCCTCTTCCACAAGGGCCCGGTCGCCTTCTGGCAATTGCTCAATGAACTCCGTTACAACGGCCCTTGGGACGCCATTCTTCACCTCCGCGGCAACGATCCCGAACCCCGCTGCCTCAGTTACCTCGTCGATCCCGACGTCACTGTCAGTGTCACCAACATGACCAAGCTCGGCTGGCTCTGTGGCCACCAGTTCGAGCAGCCCGACTGGGACACCACCCATGGCGTCGAGCAGACCCTTCGCATCGCCTGGTACGTCGGCGCCGATACCCAGCGCCCCCACCTTGTCTACCGCGTCCAACAGGTCGAGGTCGATCGCCTCGAGGAAAAACTCCGCCAAATGATGATTTCCTCCAACCGCCCCCGCCTCGTCATCCAGATCGGCGGCGGACGCCGCGCCGCCTGGCGCGACTGGCCCGTGGAACGCTACGCCCAGCTCCTGCGCCTCATCGCCGCCAACAACATGGACGCCGAAATCTTCCTCCTCGGCGGCGAAGACCTGCTTCCCCGCCGCGAGGAACTCGACAGCCACTTCCCGGGCGAACAAAAGCCCTATCACGACATGGTTGGCCATCTCACGCTTCCCGAATCGGCCGCCCTCCTTGCCACGGCCCGCACCGTGGTCTCCACCGACACCGGCATCATGCATCTCGCCTTTGCCGTCGGCGCCCGCGTCGTCGCCATCATCCACTGCAACAACCCCGAAAGCCGCGTTGGCCCCTACGGCTACGGCCAGCGCCACCGCGTCGTCCAGCTTCCCCGTCCCGCCAACTACCACAGCCCCGCTGATGCCAATATGGGCGACATTCCCGCCCAGACCGTCTATCTCAAACTCCGCGAAATCTGGGACGCCGGCGCGCGCCGGACCGAGGATTGATCGCTCGATTGAGAGTTGTTCGTTTCGCGATTTACGCCCTAGGGTTTAAGCCGCTTCGCCTCTCATGAACTTCCCCGGCCTCGACTTCTTCTGGAGCAATGCCCATCACGCGGGCCACGCCCTCGGCCTCGGGCGCACCTGGTCCCTCGTCGAATGCCGCGAGGCCCTTCTCCGCAACGACAAGATTCTCGTCGTCGCCACCACCGCCCTCGGCGATTCCCTCCTCACCCTTCCCCTCGTTGAAACCATTTCGGAACGCCTGGGCCGCGACCGGGTCTCCCTCCTCGTCCGAGCTCCCTACACCGGCCTCTATGAAGCCGATCCCCGCCTTCACCGTCTCTTTTCCGTCCGCGGCAAATACCGTTGGGCCGGCCTGGAGGAAAAACTCCGCGGTGAACCCCACCGCATCGCCTTTCTCGCCAACATCACCGAACCCGATCTTATTCCTTTCCTTTGGCGCTGCGGCGTTCGCGGCTTTCTCCGCTACCGCACCCGCTGGACCCGCTATCCCCGCTGGATGGCCAACCCCGCCATGCTTCGCCGCCCCGGCATGCCGGACTACGCCACCGGCCACGCCATCGAAAACAATCTCGCCATGGGCAAAGCCCTCGCCATCGAACCAACCACCCACCGGCTCTCCCTCCCCCATCTCCGCGCCGCCGGCCCCCACGATAATACCGTCCTTCTCCATCCCGGCGCGTCCAAGCCCTACAAACGCTGGCGCATCGAAAACTGGGCCCGCCTCGCCGACGCCCTCGTCGCCAAATTCAACTGCGCCGTCGCCCTTACCGGCGACCGCAATGAAGTCTCGCTCTGCGTCCAGATCGCCGCCGCCATGCAGGCCAAGCCCCTCATACTCGCGGGCAAGCAGTCCCTCCCCGAACTCGCCCAAGCCCAGGCCCGCGCCCTCATCTTTCTCTCCGGCGATACCGGCCCCTATCACCTCGCCATCGCGGTCGGCTGCCCCACCGTCACTCTCTTTGCTCCCACCGACCGAGGCTCCTCCATCGAGGCCTGCGGCCCGCACCAGGCGCCCGCCCCTTTTCACCGCGCCATCCAGACCGACCGCATGGGCGACTCCATCGACTTCATCTCCGTCGAGCGCGTCCTGGCCGAGGCCATCGCCGTCGTGGAGGCGGCCCAGGTGTGAGGATCGGCATCTTCCTTCCCAACGCGACTTTCGACCTCCCCGGCTCGCCCGAGGTGGGCGGAATCGAAACCTTCTCCCTCACCATCGGCGAGGCCCTCCAGCGTCTCGGCCACGAAGTTATCCTCTTCGGCGGCCAGCCCAAGGCCGGACGCACCCATCGCCCGACCACCCTCACTCTCGAACTCCATCCCTATTGGGAAACCAAATCGATTCCTGACATCGGCACCCGTTTTCAGCGCCTTGTCCAGCGCCTCCACTTTGGCTGGAGTTGCCGCCGCGCATGGGCCGGGCGCCGCTGCGACCTCGCCCTCCTCGCCAAGCCCTTCGACTGGCCCGTCGCCTGGTTCTGGAAACGCTCACGCCCCGAACTCAAGGTCATCATGGGTTTTCACGGCACTGACTTCTTTCCCGGCGACCATTGCTTCTACCATGCCGTCGACGCCGCCTTCGCCGTCAGCCAGCCCATCGCCGACCGCGCCGAAGCCCGTGTCGGGAAAAGACCACCCCTCATCCCCAATCCCGTCGACGTCGACTTTTTCTCTCCCGGCCCGGCTCAGCCGCCGCTGGACGAATGGCACCTTGTCACCAGCGGCCGCCTCATCGGCCTCAAAGGTTTTTCCCAGCTCCTCAATGCCCTCGCCCGGCTACGCGATCAACATCACGTTCGTTTTCGTCTCAGCATCGCCGGTGATGGCCCCGAACGCGCCCATCTCGCCGCCCAGATCTCCGCCCTGGGCCTCGACTCCCAGGCCATGCTTTGCGGACTCCTTAACGGCCCCGACCTCCGCGATCTCCTCCGCACCGGCCATCTCTACATCCTCCCCTCCATTGGCCTCGAAGCCTTCTCCGTCAGCGCCCTCGAAGGCGCTTCCGTCGGCCTGCCGCTTCTTCTCTCCGATCAGGTCGGCCTCGCCGGTTTTCTGACCGACGCCGATGTCCTCACCTATACCGCCCGCGACCTCGATGCCCTCGTCGCCGCGCTGAAAAAACTCCACGACCGTCGCCCCGACCCCGCCTGGTCCGATCCGCATGCCCGCCATGACCGCATCCGCGCCGCCTTCTCCGCCGAGCGCGTCGCCCGGCAGATTCTCAGCCTCATTTAATAAAACATTCCGTCCCTTTGCTTGCCTGCTAACGTTAACCAATGCGGCTCCTCTATTTGTATCCCGAGGAATGGACCGGGCGCCGCGCCCGCGAAGTCCACACCCTCTCGACCTGCGTCGCTCTCGTCCATAACGGAGTCGACGTTGTCCTCGTCACCGCCGGCGGCGAGGCCCGTCTCCGCCATCACATCATCGACATCGCCGGTCCCGGGCCATTGCCCGGCCTCCAGATCGCCGTCCTCTCCCGCGCCCTCGGCCCCATCCGCAGCGCCGGCATCTTCGCCTCCCGTTTCCGTCCCTGGATCCGCAGCCAGCCCCGCTTCGACATCGCCTACATCATCCACCCCAAGGCCGCGCCCATGCTCTCCGGAGCCGACGTTCCCTTCGTCTACGAGGCCCATGAAATCTTTGCCGAATCGCCCCAGAAATCCCCCGCCCGCCAGGCCCGGCTCGAGGCCAATGAACGACAGGTCCTCACCACCGCCCGCTTCTCCGTCGCCACCAGCAGCGCCCTCGCCGTCGCCCTCACGACCCGTTACAATCTTGACCGCCCTTTCACCATCCTCCCCAACGCCGGCCTCCCTCCGCTCGACAAAATCGCCAGCGCCGCGGATGGCCCTTTTGTCTATGGCGGCTCCATCGCTGACTGGAAAGGTCTCGACCTCATCATTCCCGCCAGCCGAGCCGCCAATGTCCCCCTCAAAATCGTCGGCGGCACCGCGCCGGAATGGAAAAAGCTCGGCGAACATCTCGACCTCACCGGCATCGCCTGGCAGCCCCGCGTTCCCCTCGCTGATCTCCCCGCCGCCCTCACCGGTTCCCGTGCCGGTCTCATCCCAACCCAACCCGAAACCGGGCCCGGACGCTATTCATGCCCGATGAAGCTTTTCGATTACGCCCGGTGCGGACTTCCTGTGGTCACCACCGCGCTGCCTTCCCTCGACAGCCTCGCCACCGGTTCCTGGTGCCGCCAAGTTTCCATGCCGACTCTCGAAGCCTGGACCGACGCACTCCGGAACTTTTGCTACACTGATTCCGATGCCGAAACCGCCCGCTTCTGGGCCGCCGAGCATACCTGGAATCGCCGCGCCGAGCTGCTCATCGAGGCCATCCGCGAGCGGCGTTAAACCGTCGAATTCACTTCAACGCCTTCTTCACGTCCGCCAGCGTCATCGTGTTGACCACGTCCTCGCGCCGCAGCCAGCCCTTCCGCGCCATTGTCACGCCGTGGCGCAGCATCGCAAAATGGGAAATCCGATGCGCGTCCGGATTAATCGCGCACTTCACCCCCAGGTCCCGCGCCCGGTGCCACCACCGCCAGTCCATGTCCATCCGCCACGTACTGCAATTGAGCTCGATCCACGTCCCCGTCCGTGCCGCGCAGTCGATGATCTTTCCCAGATTGATCTTGCTCGGCTCCCGCTGCAACAGCAGCCGCCCCGTCGCATGCCCCAGCATCGTCACATGCTCATTTTCCATCGCGCGGATCACCCGCTTCGTCATCTCCTCTTCGTCCTGGTTCAGCACGTTGTGCACCGACGCCACCACGTAATCGAGCTTCGCCAGCACGTCGTCCGGGAAATCAAGCCGCCCGTCCTTCAAAATGTCCACTTCGCTCCCGGCGAAAACGTGGAAATCCTTCACCTGCGAATTCAGCTTCGCGATCATCTCGATCTGCTCTGCCAGCCGCGCCTCGCTCAATCCATTCGCCTGGAATGATGACTTCGAGTGGTCTGCGATCCCCAGGTATTCCAGCCCCAGCTCCCGCGCCTCACCCGCCATCTCCGCCAGTGTGTTCTTCCCGTCACTCCAGTTCGTGTGGCAGTGAAACGTCCCGCGCAACTGCGTCCATTCCACCAGCCGCGGAATCTCCCGCTTTTCCGCCGCCTCGATCTCGCCCAAATTCTCCCGCAACTCCGGCGGAATGTACTGTAATCCCAACGCGGCGAAAATACCCTCCTCTGTCCGGCACGGAACCCGTTTTCCCTCCTCTTCCTCAACGCCCTTTTTCTTTTTGCCCGGTACGATCTCGAACAGGCCCCACTCGCTTAATTTCTTCCCCTGGGCAATCGCCCGCTGCCGCATCGCCACGTTGTGCTCCTTGCTCCCTGTGAAATGATGCAGGGCGTAAGGATATTCCCCGTCACTCACCACCCGCAGGTCCGCCGCGATCCCGCTCGTCAGCACCACGCTTGATTTCGTCGTCCCATGCCCCGTCACCTGCTTCACCCAGGGCAAGGTCACAAAATAATCCATCACGTCCTGCGGCTGGCGCGACGACGCCACGAAATCGAGGTCCTTCACGATCTCCTTCCCCCGTCGCAAACTCCCGGCCACGCTCAGTTGCACCACCGCCTCGTGATCCCGCAAGGCCTCCCGGATCTCTTCCGCCTGCGCCCACGCCTCCGCGTACCGGAACAGTGACGAGTACTCCCGGCTCTGCGCAATCCCGGCCAGAATCTTCTCCTCCGTCTTCGCGCCGAATCCCTCCAGTTCCCGCACCTTGTGCGCCTGGCATGCCGCCTCCAGCTCCGCGACGTTCGTGATCCTTAGCTTCTCGTGCAGCGCCTTGATCTTCTTCGGGCCCAGCGCCGGAATCTCCGTCAGCGCCAGCAGCCCCTCCGGCACCGATGCCTTCAGCGCCTCGTAATATTCCAAGCGGCCGTTCTTCGCCCATTCGGTGATTTTTTGCTGCAGCGCTTCTCCGATTCCGGCCAGTTCACCCAGCCGCCCTTCGGAAATAAGCGAACCAAGATCGCCCTCATACGCGTCGAGGGCCCGCGCCGCATTCACATAGGCCCGGGCCTTGAAGGGATTCTCCCCTTTCAATTCCAGCAGGAGCGCGATGTCCTCCAGCATGTCGGTGAGCGCGGATTTATCCATACAGGCTATTCCTCATCTTTCGTGAGTCAGGTCAGCCCGGGCGCGACGGCGGCGAAGTTCGCAGGCATGACGATATCGCGCGATAATCCGCGCATCCATGGCCAGTTCGCCGACGATCTGCCCGATGACCATGACCACCCCGAGCACCGGCATGACCAGGAGCAGGCCCGAAATCCCGGCCACGGCGCCGCCGAGAAGAATCATCAGTACCGTCACCAGCGGATGCATCTCCATGCTGCGGCCAACAGTCAGCGGCAAGAAAACAAAATCATCCAGCAGTCGCACCGCCACGAAAAGCCCGACCACTTCATAGGGAAGCCAGTGCGGACCGGGAAAATCATGGGCCGCGATCAGGACAATAAGCAGGCATCCGCAGATGGAACCGAGATAAGGCAGCCAGGCCATGACCGCGGCGATCGCCGCCAGCAAAAAAGGATTGTCGATCCCCAGCAGCCAGAGACCAACGCCGAGACACATCGCATCCAGGGCGGTCAGAGCCAGCAGCCCCTGGAAATAACGCCGCAACTGGTCGTCCACCCGGTAAAAAAGATAAAGCGTCTTTTCAAAAAAAGCGTTCGGGATTGCCTGGACGAGGAACCGCTTGAAGCGCGGGCCGTCGAGCAGAAAGAAGTAGGTGAGATAAGGGATCAAGAGCAGGGACGGAATCCAGTGGAGCAGTTCCAGGGCAATGTCGCCCGAATATTTGTCGGTCAAATCGGAAACCTCATGGCCGAGATCGCTCTCGGGCGTGGCTGTTGACAGATTCACACCGACCACGCCCACGCTCTGGGCCGGCGGAGGTGCATGATGGAGAAAAGGAAAATATTTGGTGAGCGTCTGCTGCGCGTTGTTGAATAGACCGACGGCGGTTTCGCTGTATTCCTTGATCTTGCCAGGGCCGTTATGAATCATGCTGGAAATTTTTGGCGCGAGAATCAGCCCGATCATGATCAGGAAAAGCGTCAGCAGGATGGTCACGATCAAGACTGAGCGGGCCCGGGTCAGGCCCCGGGCCATGGCCATGTTGACCAGCGGCGAGAGAAGATAATAGGCCACGACAGCCAGCAGGACCGGAATCACCAGCCAGAGCGCCGTCTGGAAAAGCACCAGCAGGAGGCACGTCGTGATGATAATGCCGAGCCAGACAATCGGGCCGGAAACAAGCGCACGGTTCATGATGACAATCTAGGCCGCTTCGTGATGCCGGTCGGTATTGGCCACCGCCTGACGAAGCCGAGCCGCGAGAACCCGTGCGAGCTGGAATGAGATGCGGGAGGCGATGGCGGAATGCGTCTCCAGCAACGAGTAAAATTCAGCTCGGAAAAGAACGGCGATCTGCACGTCCTCAAGCGCCCGGGCCTGCGCGCTGCGGACACTCTGATCGAGCAGCGCCACCTCGCCAAAAAAGGCGCCGGGCCCCAGCTCGATCAGCATTTCCAGCGGACTGGCAAAGCGGGCGATCTTCACGCGGCCACTTAGCACCACAAAGAGCCCCTGGCCCTCCTCCCCCTCGTCAAAAATGATTTCGTCTGCGAGATAGCGACGCTCATGCATCAGGCTGTCGACCATTGCCAGCTCGCGCATCGAGAGGTCCTTGAACAGAACAACGTCCTTGAGCAGTTGCAACCGCGGGTTGGACGAATTTTTGGCGCCAAAGAGCATCCTAGGATATTAGAGATAATCACAGACACTGTCGAGTGGCGCTGCTCGGAAGGAATTAGTCTCCCTAATATCGACCCAAAACCGGGCTTGACGCCATCAATCGCTCTTCCAACTTGTGGGCATGAAACTCAACTTCTCTCATCTTATCATTGCCTTCACCCTCGGAATCGCGGCCGCCAGTGGCGTTCTCATCGAGAACGCGCATGCCGCCAATCAGCCCCACATGTACAATGCGCTGAGCAATCTGCGCGCGGCGCGCCATCAGCTCGAAGTGGCCGCGGATGACAAGGGCGGTCATCGCGTCAAGGCCATCGGTATCATTGATTCGGCCATCGCCGAAGTGCAGGCCGGCATCTCCATCGGCAACGACTAAATTCGTTACCGATAAAATCCTGCTCGCGTTGCGGCCCATCCGCGGCGCGAGCTCGACAGTAAGAGAGTGCGCCTGCCTATCGATGCGGGCGCGGGCGAAGGATTTTCGCTCCGTAACCAACCATCAGTCCGAAGTAGATGCCGATGATGGACCCGACCGCCACATCGGATGGATAATGCCGCTCCAGCTCCATCCTCGCCCATACGACCGCCACCGCGTAGAGCGTCGTCAGGACGCCGAGCGGAAATTCCAGCACCAGCAATGCCATGGCCGTGCCGAAAACCGAGGCGGCGTGGCCGGAGGGAAAACTCTGAAACCCTCCCTTGAAGGCGTAGGTGATTCCGTAAAAGGCGTCAGGCATGTGGGAATCAGGACGGGCGCGTCCCAGGGTCAGGCGCAGGCAATCATCGAAAAGTCCGGCCAGCGTCGCGCCAAGAAAACAGGCCACCGCCACCCGGCGCCAGGCACGGCTTTTCTTCCAAACGCCATAGAACCATAAAAGAATCGCCAGGGGCAGATTGTAGGTCGGGTAATCGCCCATGGTGCCGAGGAAGTACGCTATCTTTTGGGCCGTCCCGGCCGCTTCACCGCGCCAGATATGGACGCGATCAAGCAGTTCCCGATCATGGGGCAGCATCAGGACAAAGAGAAATGCGGCGACACCGATAGCCGCAACCGCCACCAGCTTATGGGTGCGAATCAGGAACCATGCGCCCCGTAAAATAGTCCGGCCCTGCGCCAGCGTGGCGACAAGATTTCGCGGCGCGGGAAACGGCTTGGGGCGTACCTTCACCGTCCCGGTTTAGCATCGAATGGCGGCGGGAGAAAACAGGAAGTTCCCCGCCGCCCAATCGTGGTCCAGAAAACTTAGGCCGAAACCTTGCGACCAAACCGGCGCCAGGCCACAACGGCAATCGTGCCGAGAACCGGAATCCAGGCCCAATCGGAGGGCTCGGGTACCGAGCTCACCAGCGGATGATGATGGGGCATCGCCAGGGTGACATGATTGGCGGCGATCACTGCGGCGTCGGCATGGGAAGAACCAACCAGTGCCACGACGGCAAGAAGAACCAACGTAGTAATAGCTTTCATTTATTTTCCTCTCTTGGTTTCGGGTATATTCAGACCTCTGATCAGCCTATTAGCATGAATCATACCGTCAAGCCCGGATTCAGCTCTTTTCCCTTGGCCAATAGATCGCGGATTTCCGTGAGAAGCTTTTCCTCCGCGCTCGGGGCCGGAGGTGCTGAAGGCGTCTCGGCTTCCTTGCGCTTGATCGAATTGATCAGTTTGACCACGACGAAAATGACCACGGCGATAATCAGGAAATTCAGGCAGCTCTGAAGGAAACTGCCATAGGTAAGGTCCACCTCGGGCCTCAAGGCGATGATCTTGGCCGTGTCCTTGGGATCGGGCCCCATCTCCGCAGGATGGATGACATATTTCCACGATTTTACATCGACGCCGCTGAGAATGTAGCTGATCGGGGGCATGACCACATCGTTGACCAGGGAGGAGGTGATTTGCCCGAAAGCGCCGCCGATGATGACGCCGACCGCCAGGTCGACCACGTTGCCGCGCGAGATGAACTGCTTGAATTCACCCACAAAGCCGAGCGTCGCGTTCCTTAGTTCCTGTGCTTCCGATTTCAGTTCCATGCCTCTTAAGTAGAAACAGTTCCCCTTCCGGACAAGCTCTTAATCTTCATCAGAGCGCTTGCCATTACCCCTTCTTTCCTGTCTAATACCTTTTCGCGCTTGATAGTCCTGCCTGGGCGGGACGGCGCTAATGGTAACCTTTAACCCTCCTCCGCCGAGGTTGAAACCACGGTTCCCGGCGGTTTTTTTGTCTAGAAAATAGGCCGTTGTGATGATGGTCCGGCCCGGCTTTGTTACCGCCGGGTAGACAGTCCCGCGCTGAAAGGCGCTGTATTATCCCATGAGTGCAACCATGCAAGAACTGTTGGGCAAATCGATGAAATCGTTTGCCGAAGGCAGCATCGTCAAAGGACGTGTGCTGCAGAAACGTCCCAATGAAGTCCTCGTTGATATTGGCTACAAATCAGAGGGCATCATCAGCCTGAGCGAATTCGAGGACGATGAACCGCTCGAAGTCGGCAGCGAAGTCGAAGTGCTGCTGGAGCGCCTCGAGAACGACGAAGGCATGGTCGTTCTTTCCAAGGAAAAAGCGGCCCAGAAACAGAACTGGGAAAAAATCGTCAACATTTTCAACAACGGCGGACTCATTACCGGCAAGGTGAAAGCCGTGGTCAAGGGCGGCCTCATGCTCAACGTCGGCGTCGAGGCGTTCCTGCCCGGCTCCCAGGTCGACATCGTCGCGCCGAAGGACCTGCGCATTTACGAGGGCAAGACCCTCGAGTGCAAGATCGTCAAGCTGAACGAGGAGCGCAAGAACGTCGTCCTCTCCCGCCGCGAGCTGATCGAAGCCGAGCGGGCCGACAAGCGCTCAAAGCTGCTGGGCGGCATTGAGAAGGGCAGCCTGGTCAAGGGCGTGGTCAAGAACATCACCGACTTCGGCGCCTTCATCGACCTCGACGGCCTCGACGGCCTGCTCCACATCACGGACATGAGCTGGAGCCGCCTCACCCACCCGAGCGAAATGCTCAAGGTCGGCCAGGAAGTCGAAGTCCTCGTCCTCGACATCGACCGCGAAAAGGAACGCGTTTCCCTCGGCCTGAAGCAGAAGACGGCCAATCCCTGGGACCAGATCGCCGAGAAATATCCGGTCAACCTCAAGGTCAAGGGCAAGGTCACCAACCTCGTGCCCTACGGCGCATTCGTCGAACTCGAACCGGGCATCGAAGGCCTGGTCCACGTTTCCGAACTCTCCTGGACCAAGCGCATCGCGCGTCCCGCTGACGTGCTGACCCAGGGCCAGGAAATCGAGGCCATCGTCCTCGGCGTGAGCAAGGAAGACCAGAAAGTCTCCCTCAGCGTCCGCCAGCTCGACACCAATCCGTGGGAAGTCGTCACGGCCAAGTATCCGACCGGCACCCGCGTGAAGGGCAAGGTCCGCAACCTGACCGCCTACGGCGCCTTCGTCGAACTCGAGGAAGGCATCGACGGCATGATCCACGTCTCCGACCTCTCCTGGACCCGAAAGATCAATCATCCGTCTGAAATGCTCAAGAAGGGCGACGAGATCGAAGCCGAGGTGCTCGACATCGACAAGGCCAACCAGCGCATTTCGCTGAGCCTGAAGCATCTCTCCGATGATCCGTGGAAGTCGATCGAGGAACGCTACAAGATCGGCGACCTCGTCACCGGCAAGGTGAGCAAGGTGGCCAGCTTCGGCGCCTTCATCCAGCTCGCCGATGAGATCGACGGCCTCGTTCATATCTCGCAGATCAGCAACGATCGCGTCGAGAAGGTGAAGGAAGTGCTCAAGATCGGCCAGGATGTCTCGGCCCGCGTCATCAAGGTCGACAAGACGGAACGCCGGATCGGTCTCTCGATCAAGGCCGCCGACTACACGCCCGAGCAGATCGAACGCGAGAAGGAAAATTACGAGGCCCTCAAGCCGGGCGAAGAGCTCAGCTCGATGGAAGCCGCCTTCGACCGCGCCGAAGAGGACTACCGTCCCGGCGAAAGCAAGAAGACCAAGTAACGGCCCGGAAAAGCGCGGCGTGGAGCAATCCCGCTGCGCTTTTTTGTCCCAAAAACCGCTTGCTATACGTGTATAGCAGTTTTAAATTCAATCGATGCTGGCGCTTCGACTCGACCCGAAAATTGAAGAACGTCTTTCCCGCCTCGCCAAAAAGACCGGGCGCACCAAAAGCTATTATGCCCGGGAGGCTATTCTCGAGCATCTCAGCGAACTGGAGGATGCCTATTTGGCCTTGCATCGGCTAAAATATCCGGCCAAGACCCATTCATCCGAGGACGTGAAGCGTGAACTGGATCTATAGGTTTGACGATCGCGCCCTAAAGGATTTCAAGAAACTGGATCGACAGGCTCAAAAGAATATCCTCGCTTACTTTGATAAAAGAATTGCCGGTCCCCATGATCCGCGCCGGTTCGGTAAAGCTCTAACCGGTGATTTATCGGGACTATGGCGCTATCGGGTCGGTGATTATCGTATCCTCTGCTCGATCCGAAACCATGAACTAGTCGTTCTCATTGTCACAGTGAGCCACCGACGGAATGTTTATCTTTAAAATCAGTCCAGGTATTTACATTCATTGTTGAAGCAGGCAAGGTGATCCGCTTTCACCAGCGGACGACGCCTTCTCGCACACTATGACCTACTTCGTTTCCCTGAAAATCGTGGCCATCGTCATCGGGCTGATCGCCATCCTGGGCCATCTCCCGACCGCGCTGGCGCCGGAACGATTCGTGGGCCTGGTGCGGTCGCTGCCGCGCAATTATCCCCTTGGCGTGGTCCTGATGCTCGCCGCCACCATGTGGTTCACGACCCTGACCGGCGTCATGGACCTGGGCGAGATTTCCAATGCCCGTGTCCAATTGATGACCGTCTGGGCCGTCGCGGGCGTGCTCATGATCATTTTCGTTCCCGGCTTTCTCGCCGCCCGCGGCCTCGGCTGTCTGCTTCTCCTCGCCGCCGCGGTGATTCTTGATGCCGCTTTCCTCGTCCAGACGCCCGCCCGTTACGTGATGACCATCCTGGCCTATATCTGGGTGGTCGTCGGCATGGTGCTGGTTTACAGCCCGCATCTCTGGCGCGACATGATTCAATTCGCAACAAAAACCGTACCTCGCCTGCGGTCTCTTTCCTGGGCCGGAGTCGTCTTCGGCGTGGTGCTGGTCGCGCTCGGCCTTTTTGTCTATCCGTAGACTTTTTGGGCCGGCGACTATTTTTTGCCCTTGCTTTCCTTCTGGGCCTTTTCAAACCGGCGCTGCTTGGCCTCAGCGGCATGGGCCAGTTGGGTGAAAGGCAGGTCGGGCAGATCGACGCAGGTCTTGGTGAAGAACTCACCGAACTCCTCGATGGTGACCTCCTCCTTGCCGCGCGAATCAAAGATCAGTTGCGTCGTCGGTTGCTCGAGCCACGGCGTCTGGTCAAGCAGCGGGTTGCCGCTGTAGCCGAGTCCCAATTCACGCGCCAGCGTGTCGGCGCAAAAGATCAGATGGGTGAGCAGATTGATTTCATCGTCCCGGTTGGTGGAAATCATCGAGGCAAGCCGGTTCAGTTTGCTCGATTCCATCAACGCCTGGTAACAATTCTCCGGCTCCTCGTGATAGGCGACGACGTACCGCACGGCCCGCTGAAACTTGTGGCGATGAAGCCATTCCTGGCCGAGTTGCACGTGGTCGATCCCAAAATATTGCCGCTCCACCTGCGACAATGGAAGGTTCTGCTCGTAGGCATGCATCCAGACACCGATGGTCTTGGCCGGATAAAGCTCGGCCAACACCAGCTTGCCGATGTCGTGCACCACGCCGCAGACATATTCCATGCCGGTGGCGGGCAGTCCCAGCATGTCGACGAGAAATTCGGCCAGGAGCCCGGTATAAATCTGATGCTGCCAGAGACCGTGCCAGTTGAGCGGACATTCGCCCTGCCAGGGCCGGTAAAGCGCAATGGCCGTCAGGGCGATGTTTCGTGAGCGTTCGATGCCCACCAGTTCGATCTTCTCCGCGTCGCTCTGCGGCCGCGCGTCCGAGGCATTCGCCATGAAGTTGCTCAGCACCTCGAGCGTCTCCTTGTAGCTCGGGACCAGCAGAAGCGCCTCGATCAGGGAACGGAGATCTTCCGAGGTATCCTTCTGCATGGCCCGCAAATCGGGCGCCATTTCGTTAAGCGCGAGCACCGGCCAGCGGATGTCGAGGGTGCGGTAAACCTCCTGAGCGTCGTAAGTGTCCTGCAACGTGAAGAGGTGATCGCCCTGCGTGGCCATTTCGTCCGGCACCAGGTCGAACAGGCTCTCGGGCGAGCCTTCCGTGCGCGGCAGCGCGCGCCGCTCCACGGTCTCGACCACCGAGAGCATTTTCTTGCCGTATTGAAAATGGTTGATGTTGTCGAGCGCCGCGGTGATTTCCGCATAGTTCTGGAACCGGTCCTCCGGCTTTTTCTCCATCATTTTGCGGATCAGGCTGCACCAGCCCGGCGGAATCTCATGGCGCTGGAGCGTCTCGATCGGGAACGGATCAAAGACATGCGAGCGGCAGACATCCTCGGTTGATTCGCCGGGATAGGGAAATTCGCCGGTGATGAGATGGTAAAGACTCGCGCCCAGACAATACATGTCGGTGCGCAGGTCAGGCTTTTCCTGCAGCACGTGCTCCGGCGAGGCATAAGCCGGCGTCCCCTGCAATTCGTCATTGCGCACACCGCTGGCCACCTCCGTCTGCTTCCGGGCTAGGCCGAAGTCGGTCAACATGACCACGTTTTCGGAATCAACCATGAAATTGGCCGGCTTGACGTCGAGGTGAATGATGTTGGATCGGGCCGCGTATTCCAGCGCCGCGACGGCCTGCCGCATGAACCACATGGCCTCTTCCATGTTGAAGATGCGCCCAGCCAGGATCCAGTCCTCAAGCGTCTGACCCTCGATGTAGCCCATGGCCAGATAGGGCACGCCCTGCTCCTCGCCCGCGGAGTAGAGCGGCACGATGTTGGTGTGGCGCAGGCCCGCGATAGCGCGCGCCTCCTCCAGGAAGTTCGCCATCACCTCCGGCGTGTTCATGTTCGTGCGATGCATGATCTTGATCGCCACGTAGCGCTCGAGTGTCGGCTCGATCGCCTTGAAGACTTCGCTCATGCCGCCTTCGCCCAATTTCTCCAGAATGAGATACTGGCCGACTCGCGAACCCGCGGAGAAGAGTTGTTGACCGGAATCCATGAATCGGGAAATAAGGGGCGGGCCATCGGTACGCCCAGCTCGACTCCAGAGTAAGAGTCCCGAGGCAAAAGGCAACTTCCCTGAACGATTCGAGACACGATTTAAAGCGAAGCAGGGTAAATGGTAAGCTGCCCAAGAAATCTTCTCGCCTCCGCGTTTCCAGCAGACATTCTTCCTCCCGTATGTCCGGCCTCCTGAGCCAGCTCGACCTGACCAAGCAAATCGAGGACAAGTCCGAATACCGGGAACGCGTCCAGGATCTGCAACTGCAGTTACTCCATCACCAACGCAAGATCCTCGAGGGCAAACGCAACATCATCCTCGTCTTCGAAGGTCCCGATGCCGCGGGCAAGGGCGGCGTGATCAAGCGGATCACCGAAAAACTCGATCCGCGCCTCGTCCGTGTCTATGCCATCGTCAAGCCGAGCGACGAGGAATATCGCCATCACTATCTCTGGCGGTTCTGGAACAAGATGCCGGGCCGGGGCGAAATCGCCATCTTCGACCGCTCCTGGTATGGCCGCGTGCTGGTCGAGCGCGTGGAAAGCTTCTGTTCCGAAAAGGAATGGCGCCGGGCTTATGGCGAAATCAATGCCATGGAAAAGGCCCTCGTCGATGCCGGGACCGTCCTGCTGAAATTCTATCTCCACATCAGCAAGGCCGAGCAGTTGCGCCGCTTCGAACAGCGTGCTGCCGATCCCTACAAGCACTGGAAAATCAGCGACGAGGACTGGCGCAACCGCCGCAAATGGAAGGAGCACATCGAGGCCGCCGAGGAGATGTTCACCCAGACCTGGACCAAATATGCCCCCTGGACCCTGGTCGAGAGCGAATTCAAATACCATGCCCGGATCAAGGTGCTGAAAACCATCGTCAAAAAATTTGGCCAGGAATTCGGCGAATGAGTTCTTCCCCCTCGCCGCCTGCCCTTCCCGCGGAGCCCCGCCTCACCGTCCCGCTTGAAGTCTATTACTTCGACACCGACGCCGGCGGCGTGGTCCACAATATCGCCTACCTCCGCATGGTGGAGATCGCCCGCTCGCAACTCGCCGCCACCCTCGGCTGGTCGCTGGAGGAAATGGGCCGCACCGGCCTGGTTCCGGTCGTCTCCCGGACGGAGATCGATTACCTGAAACCGGCGCGACTCGGCGATCATCTCCTCATCACCGCCAAATTGGCCCGGATGGAAAAAGTGCGGTTCCTGATCGAATTCGAAATCGCCAACGCGTCCGCGCCAAAAATCGTCTTCATACGTTGCCTCCAGACCATGGTCACGGTGCAGCTTCCCGGCGGCCGTCCCCAGCGCGTGCCGAAGGCCTGGCGCGACGCCTATCCACAACTCATCGCCCCTTGACCCGAGCGCCCAAGTGGCGTTGACTACCAGCATGGCCCTTGATGACATTCTCCTCGATGTGGAAGAAAAAATGCTGAAAAGCACGGAAGTGATTCAGACTGAATTCGCCGGCATCCGCACCGGCAAAGCCTCTCCCGATCTCGTCACCAATCTCATGGTCGAGTCCTACGGCACCCACATGCGCCTCAAGGAACTCGCCGCCGTCACCACCCCCGATTCACGCCTCATCCTCATCCAGCCCTGGGACGCCACGACGGTCGATCCGATCCGCAAGGCGATCGAGGAATCGAAACTCGGCATCACCCCGCTGGTCGACGGCAAGCTCATCCGCCTGCCCATCCCGCCCCTTTCCGAGGAACGCCGCCAGGACCTCGTCAAGGCCGTGCGCAAGATTGCCGAGGAAGGCCGCGTCAGCGTTCGCGCCAGCCGCCGCCACGCCATCGACGAAGCCAAGAAAATCCAGAAGGCCGGAGAAATCACCGAGGACCAGCTCGCCGATGCCGAGAAGGAAATCCAGAAGCTCACCGACCAGTATGTCGCGGAAATCGAAAAGGGCCTGACGAGCAAGGAAGCCGAGTTGCTGAAGGTCTAAAGATGACGCTCAACTGGAAAATCCCCGCGCTGATTTTTGGCCCACTTCTCCTCTGTTCAACACCGAGCTGCGCGATCTATTTAACACAGACCCATTACTGGCTCTCATTGCTCATTCCCTTTGTAGGATTTTACCCCGGACCGATCAGCGGAAATTATTATTGGCAACACCATGCGGCCTCTGAAACCATGCTCACCCTTTGGGCCTGCCTGTCCTTAACGGGTTATGTCTTCGCAGCATCCTATGCATGGGCTGTAAGCTCGCGGTTGCTAGCCGGGCTCTGCGCCGCGTTTATCACCCTCTCAACTTTGATCATCTACGTTCGGATAAACTGGAACTAGATGTAATTTCGAGCCCCTTCCATGACCGAATATCCTCCGGCCTTCAATGAACTCGTCACCCCCGCATGGGGCGGACTCGGCTCCCGTCGCGTAAGCGATTCCATAAAAAAGCCTGTCATCCTGAGCGAAGCGCAGCGAAGTCGAAGGACCTCTAACTATTTTTTCAGTCGGCTCCGCTCAAGGGAATAGTCAGAGATCCTTCGACAAGCTCAGGATGACTCATTTTAAATTATCATGACCGACTACCCTCCGGCCTTTACCGAGCTCGTCGAAGCCCTTCGCCAGCTTCCCTCCGTCGGGCCGCGTAGCGCGGAGCGTCACGCCCTCTTCCTTCTCCAGGCGGATGCCGCCGTCAGCGAGCGCCTCGCCGCGGCGGTTACGAAGGCCCGCACCGAAATCCATCCCTGCCGCCATTGCGGCTTCTACGCCCAGGGAGCCGATTCGCTCTGCTCGATCTGCTCCAGTCCGCAACGCGATTCCTCGCTCTGGTGCGTGGTCGAGCAGCCCAGCGACGTGATCAAACTGGAAAAATCGAACTTCTTCCGCGGCCTCTATCATGTTCTCGGCGGCCGCCTCTCGCCCCTGGACAAAATCGGGCCGGAAGACCTTTCCATCGCAAAGATGGAGCAGCGCCTGGCCGAGGCCCCGCCCCAGGAGGCCGTCCTGGCCCTGGCTGCCGATGCCGAGGGCGAAACCACCGCGCTTTATCTCGCGCCGATCCTCAAGAAAGCCGGCGTAAAAGTTTCTCGCCTCGCCATGGGCCTGCCCGCCGGCGGCGGACTCGAATACGCCGATAGCGTCACGCTCGGTTATGCGCTTTCCGGCCGCCGCGAATTGTAGAACCAAACCGTGATGGAATGAGGAAATTAACATCATTGTTCAAAGAAAATATCCGCCTGAATCCGAATTCTGTCATTCCGTAAATTCCGTCAAACCTTCTTCATGAAAATCAGCGCCATCTGCTTCGATCTCGGCAAGGTGCTGCTCGATTTCGACAAGGAAACGATGCTCGTCCGCATCGCCGAAAAATCGCCCCTGACGCCTGCCGAAATGAAGGCCCTTCTGCTTAAGGACGAACAGATGATCACTTACGAGCTGGGCGGCATCACGTCGGCCAAATTCTTTTCCCACCTGAAAAAAGTCCTCCGCTATCGCGGCACTGCAAGAGAATTGCGCCGCCTTTTTTCGGAGATATTCACTCCCCTCGCCGAGCACATCGCCCTCGCCGCGCTCCTCTCACGCCACTATCCGCTCGCGATTATCTCCAACACCAATGAGGCGCACATCATCCATGCCGAATCGGCCTACTCGTTCTTTTCCCTTTTCCCTGTCCGCATCTATTCGCATGAACTCAAAATCATGAAGCCCGATCGCGCCATCTTCGATGCCGCGCTGACCGCGCTCGGCGGAATCGATCCGCTCGAGGCCCTTTTCATTGACGACATCGAAGACAACATTCTCGGCGCCTCCAAACTCGGCTGGCAGACCATCCATCTTCGGCCCGACGTCAATCTCCGCGAAGCTCTGGCCAGTTACGAACTGCTGGGCCTCGACTAACCTTCCGTCATTAGCGCGACTTCCCGTTCCTCGAGCTGCTGCCGCCAGCGTGCCAAATACGAATACTTCCGGTAAAGCGTCTCCAAAACTCTCAGGTCCTTCGCTCCCGCCCGCCACCGGTCATCAAGCGCGGCCAGATCGTAATCAAGCTTTGCCCCCAGCGCCTCCAGCTTCATCCGCAATTGCACCAGCACGTCCTGCAACGTCAGTTCCTCCGTCATCAGCGTGGCCCGCTCCAGGCGCCCGGTCATGTTTCGTCTCTTTTCAAGATATTGATCCAGTTGCTGGCATGCCTGCCCCACCTCGATAAAAAGATCCATTGTGCCCGGCGGAATCCGCTGCACATCGCGCGGTTTTTCGCCGTTCGTCATGACATAGAGGGTCAGCAGCCGCTGCACCGGATCGATCAGTGTCTGATAGGCGCGATTCAAGGTCGCGTAACGCTCCTCGGCCTCGGCACGTTCCGCCTCAGCCGCCTGCGCGAATTTGTCCGGGTGCGAGGCCGCCGTGGCACGCGCGAAATGTTCCTTCAGCGCCGCAAGGTCCACCATGGGCCCGGGCTCCAGTCCAAAGGCGGCAAATGGATCGGAATTCATGAGACGTGCTCAGGTTAGCGATTGACTTTCAACCGCCAAGCTGGGATTCAGCATCTACTTTCCCATCGGCCTCGCGCCCATGCAAATCTACGTTCATCGCAACGGTCAGCAACTCGGCCCCTTCTCGGAAGACGAAATAAAGGCCCAGCTCGCTTCCGGAGCCATCTCACCGCAGGACAGTGTCTGGTGGCAGGGTGCCCCCGGCTGGATGCCTCTCGACCAAAGCCCCATCGTCACCGGCGTTCCTGTCGTGGCGGCGAGCCCTTCTACTATCCGCACCTCCGGGTTCGCGATTGGAGCGCTCATTTCCGGAATCCTCGCTTTTTTCAGCGGTTGCCCCGCCCTGCTCTGTGGACCGTTCGTTTTCCTCGGCCTGATCGCCTCCGTCCTTGCCATCATCCTGGGACATCTCGCCCTCTCCGAAATCAAAAAAAATCCCTTCACAGAAGGGCGCGGCGTGGCCCTGGTCGGTTTGGCCGCGGGTTATGTCACCCTCGTCCTGGAACTGATTTATATCACGATCATCGCATTCTTCATCACCATGTTCCATGGCCCGAACGGCACCCTTTTCGATCAAATCAGGGAACAATTGAATTCGGCCCAGGGCATTAGCTTGGGCCCCGCAACAAACGGTCCGGACCAATCGACCAACAGCGCGAATCCCAACGCCACTCCACCGCCCTCAACCAATTCCGATTCGGGCACCAACGCCGCCCCGAATATCACTCCTTAGTTTTTTCCCCCGTCCGTTTGCGCGGGACTTTTTTCGGCAGCGGCGATTTATCCGCGGGGCCATTGGCCATGATGTCCTTGGTTTCCAAGGCCGGCTTGCGCTTGAACGAGGATTTCTTCCCCTTGTCGCCTTCCTTGCGCGGCTCAAATTCAAAAGTCGTCCGGCCGTCGGCGCCCATGACGAGATAGGCCGAAAACTTGCGCCGTGTCCGCTGCGAGACGAAGCCCGTCAGCAAATCGGTCTTTTTCCCGATCAGAAGTTTTTCGAGCTGTGTGCGGTCGATCTCCTGCATCAGGATCTTCTTGCCGACCTTCATCTTGCAGGTTGGCGTGTCGCCGAAAGTGTTTTCGCAGGCGTACGCCATCATTGTCTCGAAGATCCGGCCTCCGCAAATGGGACATTTCCCAAGAGGTTCCTGCGTCTCCAGATCGAGCTTCGTTCCATCGGCGTTAACCGGCGCATTGTCGAAGACAAATTCGGTCTCGTTCGCGTCGTTCAATTTCAATGCCGCGGCAAAGGGCCGTCCCAACCGGCTCCGGAATCCCTGCAGCGGCCCGATCAGCCGCTTTTCCAGAAGCTCCTTCGCCTCGAACGGCTCAAGCAGACGTCCCGCCACGACCTTGCGCAGTTGCACCGAACCGTCCGCGGCCTGGTAATTGCGCAACGTCTCGACCATCGGCTGCCCGTTCGGCGCGTTGAACCCGAGCGGCTTCGGCTCGAAACCCGATTCCTCGAAATTTTTCGCCTTCTCAACAATGGTCTGCGTCAGGCCGACGATTTCCTCCATGAACCGGCTCCGCGCCAGTTCGCCCCGTTCCATCTGCTTCAATTTATATTCCCATTCGCCGGTCATCTCGGGCGAGGCCAGCGCGGGGATGTCCACGGCATGGAGCAATTCCAGCAACGCCCAGGCCTTCGGCGTCGAGCTGATCTCGCGCCCTTCGCGCCGCAGATATTCCTCGGCCAGTAGCCCCTCGATCGTCGCCGCGCGCGTTGCCGGCGTGCCAAGCCCCTTCGCCGCCATCGCCTCCCGCAAATCCTCGTCCTCGACCAGCTTGCCCGCGCCTTCCATCGCGCTCAGCAGCGTCGCTTCCGTGAACCGGGCCGGGGGCCGCGTCTCGAGGCCCTTCACCTCGATTTCCTGCGTTTTCACGCTTTCGTTTTCCTGGACCGGCACGAGCGCGGGTTGTTCGTCCGCATCCTGTTCCTCACGGCCATAAATTTCGAGCCAGCCCGGGAAAATCAGGATTTTGCCCTCCGTCTTGAAAGGCTCGCCCTCGACGCGCGTGATGCGCGTGGTGATCTCGAATTGCGCCGCCGGATAAAACACCGAAAGGAAACGCTTCGCCACCATGTCGTAGACTTTCCGCTCGATGTCATCGAGCTTCTCAGGCGATTCGAGCGTGGGCGTGATGGCGAAGTGATCCGACACTTTCGCGTTGTTGAACACGCGCTTGGTCGGTTTCACCCAACCCTCCTGCAAAATCTTCGAGGCAAATGTTCCGAGATGGCTTTCCTGCATGTTCCGCAGCACGTGCTTGACCGTGTCGACGTAATCTTCCGGCAGGGCGCGCGAATCAGTACGCGGATAAGTCAGCACCTTGTGATGCTCATAGAGCCGTTGCGCGACCTGGAGCGTCCGCTTCGCCGAAAGCCCGAGCCGGCTGTTGGCCTCGCGCTGCAGCGTGGTCAAATCATAGAGCGGGGGCGAAAGCTGTGTGGACGGCTTCTTCTCTTCCGAGACGATGCCCTCCTTGCCGCGGCATTTTTCCTCCAGCGCCCGGGCCTCGGCCTCGGTCCAGAGCCGTTCTGCCTTGGCGTCGGCGTTGTCGTCTTTCTTCGTGAAATCTTCCTTAAACCAGCGGCCCGGATAATCGCCCGCCTTGGCGCCGAACGTCGCGTGGACTTCCCAATAGCTTTTCGCGACAAAATTTTTGATCTTCTGGTCGCGCTCAACCACGATGGCCAGCGTCGGCGTCTGCACGCGTCCCACCGGCGTGAGCTGAAAACCACCGTTGCGCGAATTGAATGCTGTCAGCGCGCGCGTCCCGTTGATTCCCACCAGCCAGTCGCTCTCCGACCGGCAGACGGCAGCACTGGCCAGCGGCTCCAGCTCTGAACCGGGGCGCAAATGGGCAAAGCCGTCCCGGATCGATGCCGGCGTCATCGACTGCAGCCAAAGCCGCTCGATCGGCTTCTTGCAACCGGCCAGCTTCACGATGTACCGGAAAATCAGTTCACCTTCGCGGCCTGCGTCGCACGCATTGATCAGCCCCGTCACATCGGTCCGCTTCAGCAATTTTTTGATCAACCGCAAACGCCCCTCGCTTCGGGCGATCGGCTTCAGGCCGAATTCCTCGGGAATGATCGGCAGGCTGGCGAAGCTCCACTTGCCTTTTTTCTTGTCGAGCTCGTTGGGCAGGCAGAGCTCGACCAGGTGTCCGACCGCGGAGGTCAGGACATAAGAATCGCTTTCATAAAACGACTCGTCACCCTCGGCGACTTTCTTGAATCCACCAATCGCCTTGGCAATATCACCGGCGACGCTGGGTTTTTCCGCAATAATAAGAGCTTTAGACATAACGACTTATAAAGTCATGGAAATTGACTTCCATTGGCTGGCGCACCAGCAGCCCGTTTCCAAGCGCTGCAACCTAGAAGACGCGCCCCGCAATGGCAACCCAGTTTTTCTGAAACACGATTGCAAATTGTAATGATTATTAGCGCATGATCTTTTCGCTTCTTTAGGACTCTTACCATAAATCCCGGCTCCATTTGCCTTTCCGCCCTTTCGGATAGGCTCTATCACAAAAGCGGGAGGAAACTCGATTTTATGAACATTTACCTGACGAAGAACGGCCAGCAACTCGGACCCTATTCTCTCAACCAAATTCAAGCCATGCTGGCTTCCGGCCAGGCCGCTCTCACCGATTACGCCTGGTATGAAGGCCTGCCCAACTGGATTCCCCTTCAGCAGGTGCCCGGCGTCAACCTGGCCACCACGCAGCAAAAGCGCCCGGTATTAGTCTGGATCATCTGCCTTCTCTTCTTCACCTGCATGCCGTTTGCGCTCCTTTCCTTCGCCCTGATGCCCCTCTTTGCCTCGGGAGCGATTCCGACCGACGAAACCCACCGGCATTTCTTCCAAAACCAAAATGCTTTTGACTATGGCCTCGGCATACTCAACACGCTGCTGGTCCTGGTCTGGGCTGTCCTCCTCTTCATGCTCAAGCGCGCCTCGCTCTATGTTTATGCCGCGACGCTAGTGCTGGCGGTTTTTTCCCTGATCTACAATATCGCGGCGAAGGATTGGCTCCATGTAGTCGGCACGACAGGCACCATCACTCTGATCATCACCTGGGGCATCAACTTGCTGCTGCTCTACTACAACTGGCACCTCTGCCGGAAAGGTGTTCTTCGTTAAGAAATTCGCACGAAGACCTTGCCCGGCAACTGACGGATCAGCTTTCTCATTTCGAGCCGGAGCAACGCCGACGAAACCATTCCCGAAGGCAGGCCGGTCTTGCGCGTAATCGCATCGATCGGCGTTTCGTCCAGCTCGATGGCTGCGTAGACTTTCTCCTCGTCGCCGCTCAGGTTCGACGGCGGCGGACGCGGGGTGACCACGCTTTCGCGCGGGATGAGAAATTCGAGCTCGCCCAGGATGTCCTCCACGCTCTCGACCAGCTTGGCCCCGTCGCGGATCAACTGGTGACAACCCTGCGCCTGCGGATTGTCGATCCGTCCCGGCACGGCAAAAACCTGGCGCCCCTGGTCAAGCGCCTGTCGCGCGGTAATCAGCGCGCCACTCTGCCGCCCCGCCTCGATCACCAAGACGCCGAAGCTCAGGCCGCTCACCAGCCGGTTCCGCATCGGAAACGTGCTTTTGTCGGGCGACGTGCCCAACGGTAGCTCGCTGATCAGGCAGCCACCCGATTCAACGATCTTGGCCGCCAGGGCGTCGTTCTCCGGCGGATACATTTTGTCGAACCCGCATCCGAGCACCGCCCAAGTGACTCCCTTCGCCGCCAGTGCGCCGAGATGGGCCGCCGTGTCGATCCCGCGCGCCAGGCCCGAAATCACCGGCACGCCCGCGTAAGCGATCTGGTAACCGAGCTTCTTGGCATTCTCCAGGCCGTAGTGGGTCGTCTCGCGCGAGCCCACCACCGCCACGCCGCGCGGCCAGGTCTCGGGAATCCTGCCCTTGATATAAAGCACCAGTGGCGGGTCGTAAATTTCACGCAGGCCCGGCGGATACGCCGCATCGGCTGGAGTGACAACATTCAGCCCCAGCTTCTCCGCCCAGGCCCGCTCCTTCGCCGCGTCGGTCTCCGTTTCCCATGAGGTGATTTTCTGGACCAGCTCCGGCCCGATCCCCTCCACCGACCGCAAATCGGCTCCACGCGCCAGCAAGGCGCGATCCAGCGATCCAAACCGTTCCCGCAACCGCTTGGCGCGCACCGGCCCGATTCCCGGGAGCAGGTTGAAAACAAAATAGGCCTCGGATTCGGTCATTGATTCACTCCGTCATCCTGGACTTGCCGCAAAATGTTACGGCACATCCCGGTCCAGCAACGGCGTCAGCAGCACGCGCAGCGCCGCCTCGATCACGTCGGGTTTGATCTCGAACCCGGTCTCGGCCTGACCGAGGCTCTTGAGCAACACCCAGCGGTTCTTGCCGTCAGCCGCAACCTTCTTGTCATTTCCCAGCGCCTGTATGATCCGGTCGATAAGAATCAGCGCCACTGAATCATCGGGCTCTTTCAAATGGGTGGGAAGACCAGTGGCCTGCAGCGTCTTGCCCAATATCTGGACCTCCTTCAGCGGCAGACCCGCTTCCCAGTGGGAAAGCCATGCCGCGGCGCGCATGCCGAGCGAGATCGCCTCGCCATGCAGGTAATTCCGGTACTCGGTTACCTTCTCAATGGCGTGGCCGATGGTGTGGCCGAAGTTAAGCAGCGCCCGCTCGCCCTTGATCTCGAATTCGTCCTTCTCCACGATGCGCGCCTTGATCGCCACGCATTTCTTCACGATCTCCACCAGATCGCTGTCGCCCGGTTTCACGCCCTTGGCTACGCGATTGAAGAGCGCCCGGTCGCGGATTGCGCCATATTTGATCACCTCCGCCATACCGGCGGCGAATTCCCGCGGCGGCAGCGTCTTCAGCGTTTCCAAATCAGCCACGACCAGCTTCGGCTGGAGGAAAGCGCCGACGAGGTTCTTGCCCTCCGGCAGATTCACTCCGGTCTTGCCGCCGACCGAGCTGTCGACCATGGCCAGCAGCGTCGTCGGCACCTGGACGAAATCGATTCCGCGCAGGTAGGTCGCCGCGACAAATCCGGCCAGGTCGCCGATGACCCCGCCACCGAGGCCGATGACCGCCGCCGAGCGGGTCAGCTTTTTTTGCGCCAGACCCGAAAGCACGGTGGCTACTGCTTCCATCGACTTGCTTTTCTCACCCGCCGGAACGGAAAAAAGCGCGGGCTGAAAACCGGCCGCCGTGAGTTGATGCAGCACCTTCTTCGCGTAGAGCTCGGCCACCGTCGAATCGGTAATGACCGCGACCGGCCCGGCCAGTCCCACGCCCTTGGCCCAATGGCCTTTCCGATCAAGCACCCCTTTGCCGATCAGCACGTCGTAAGCGCGTGAATCGAGATTGACCCGTACCTTGCGAGATGCCGCTGCCTTGCTCATAGTCGGGCCATTAAATCAGACGGGAGCACTCTGGCGAGTACCTTCGTGAGCAGTCTAGTGCAGCAAATCGCTCAACTTCCCATCCTTCCCGTAATCGACATCGTTCACTTTCCAGACGCCGTCGATCTGCTCCAGCAGAACCGTTTCCTTCCGCTTTTCGCTGGGCCAGACAAGGGTGACGGCGACTTGGGCCGTGGCATGATCGATAGGAGTGTCGCCGATCTCGAATTTGTCCGGCGGGTCCTGCGAATTGAGGAAGAGATCGCCCTCGATGTCGGGCGCATCGCCCTTGGGCACCGGCTCATTCACCTTTTTCCACATGCGCGCGTAGAGTTTCGGCGTCACCCACGGTTTCGCCGCCTTGACGCTTTCTGGACTGAATCCGAAATGAAGCTGGGCGGAATGAAACAGCGCCCGCACCACATCGGCGGGACTGTCCGCGTCCGTCGCGGCCGGGAGGTGAAGCATCGAAAGCAAGCCCAGGAGCAGAGCAACGAGGCCAAGGCGGGAAAGTTGCATGGTTCAGGCTAGGGCGTGGCGGGGATGGAGGCGAGTCCCTTTGTGCCCTTCCCGCAGTAATGTCCTCATTGATGAAATAGGAAGTTTCTGTCATCCCGAGCCTGTCGAGGGATCAGTTCAGCCACGTTGCCTTCCGAGCCACAGAACTGATCCTTCGACTGCGCCGCTGCGCGGCTTGCTCAGGATGACGGTGCTAGAATTCACTTCAAAAGTAGACACGGGCCGCGCCGGAGGAGATTTTGGCTGGCGGCAAGGAGCCGAGTGAGGAGCATAGCCGTAGCTACGTGACGAGCGAGCGACGCAGCCACTGGCCAAAAGCATCCCGGCCCTTCGGGTTGCTTGAATAAAACCTTCCCGCAGCGTTGCTCCTTCGGTCGAGATGCACCGGGGCATCACTCCCTCTCTCGCGCCTGGCTGGAAGGCTTTGTTTAATGCACCGCGACCCATGGCTACTTTTGAAATGAGTTCTAGAGTCTATCTCATAAATAGGCGAGAGCCGTGTTGCGCCTCGATTCGGGCCCAATTCAACTCGTCACGCCTGCTTTTTGAACAGCCTCTGCCCGGCAGACCGACCAGCGCGATTTCGTGCTGAATTTTCCCCGGCCGAAGCTTCGCCGGAAATGGAGATGCAGGATCCAGCCGTTGGTCGTCCGCACCCGGTAACCATGCTTCCGCACATAACGCTCCCCACTGCCATGCGCGCAATCTCCGTGCACCTTCCATTGTTCCAGCACCTCCGCCACCTCCCATTCCTGTCGGCGCCAGCGAAATTTCCACGGCAGGCCCGGCTCGCCCCGCGCCATTCCCCGCGTGTCGAAACTCCCCTCCAGCGGAGTGATGGTTTCGCTGACAAAGGAGCTGGTCATGACTCCAATTTGCGCCGAATCCGGGATGGCGCAAATTCGGATTACGTTCCCGAAACCGGCGTCACCATCGAGGTTGGCTCCGCCGTGGTCGAGGTCGTATGTCCGCGACCGTCATTGGCCGTGATCACACGCGCCCCTTCCCGCCGGGTCAGGAACGCCCAGGCCCAGCGGATGACCACCATCACCTTGTTGGTGAAGCCGATCAGAAACGTGATATGCACCAATAGCCATGCTAACCAGGCGAGAAATCCGCTGAACTTCAGCGGCCCGATCATCGCCACTGCGCGCGAATGCCCGATGGTCGCCATCGTCCCCTTGTCCCAATAGCGGAATGGATCGCGCTGGTCGGGCCGCAGGTAGGGATCGGCCTGCTCGGTCTGGATCACGCTCGCCACATACTGCCCCATCTGGATCGCCGCGGGTGAAACCCCCGGCACCGGCGTCTTGTCCGGGTTAAGAATGAGAGCGATATCTCCAATCGCAAAAACCTCGGGATGCCCCGGGATGCTCAGGTCGCGATTCACCTTGATCCGTCCCGCCCGGTCCAGTTCGACGCCCAGCGTCCGCGTGATCGGGTTTGCCCCCACCCCGGCCGCCCAGACAATCGACGCCGCTTCGATCGTTTCCAAAGCCTCGGGCTTTTCCTTGTGCGACACTACCACCGTCTGGCTTTTGATGTCCCGCACCATCGTGTTCAGTCGCACGTCGACGCCGATCTCCTCCAGTTGCCGCAAGGCGCTGGTCGAAAGCCGCCGTGGCAAATGCATTAGGATCCGATCTGCCGCCTCGACGAGGATCACTTTGACCTTCGCCGGATTGATCCGCCGGAAATCGTGTCGCATCACATAACGGCCCAATTCCTTGCACGCCCCTGCCAGCTCTACGCCCGTCGGGCCGCCGCCGACGATCACAATTGTCATCAGCCGTTCCCGCTCGGCCGGATCCTCCGTCAGCTCGGCCATCTCAAAGGCAAAAAGGATTTCGCGCCGGATGCGCAACGCATCGTTCAGCGACTTCAGCCCCGGCGCAAATTCCGCCCACTCCGGATGGCCGAAGTAACTCGTCACGCCGCCCAGACCAATCGCCAGGTAATCATAGGTCACGCTCCGATCCGTCAGCGTCACCGTCCGCGTCTTCAGATCAATGGCCTCCACCTTGCCCAGTACCACGCTGGTGTTTTCCTGGTCGCTCAGGATCGAGCGCAACGGCTGCGCGATCTCCACCGATGACAGCTTCGCCGTCGCCACCTGGTAAAGCAGCGGCTGAAATAAATGATGGTTCTGCCGGTCAATCAGCGTGACCTGTCCCGCAATATTCCGCAGCGCTCGCGCCATGTTCAATCCGCCGAAACCGCCGCCCAAAATGACGATGTGCGGATTCTTTTTGTTGATGGGCGGCAGCGCCGCGGGAGGTTCCTCCGCGCTGGTGGCGGATGTGGGCGAGGCAATTTCGGTGGGGGACATGCGCCGGAAATATACATGTCGCCTCAGGCGAGGCAAACGTCATCGATATCCTCGCGCAAAAAATAAACGCGCCATTTCCTTGATGGCAAAAAGCGCGATGATGATCTTGCTGAGTTGTCCTGAATTGGAGAGGAATTCTTTATTTTTCCGCGGGTGCCGGACTCGGTGCTGCCGTCGCAGCCGCCTGTTCTTTTTCCTTGTCCAGTTCCTCCGCTACTTTTTTGCCCAATTCCATGCCCCATTGCTGACCGATCTGCGAACTTTCCCGCATGATTTGGGGCATGTTGGCCAGGATGTGCTGTCCGGCCGGGCTTCCATAGAAGGCGTTTGCCGCCTTCAGGTCATCCAGCGTGTAATATTTGTCGTAGACCGGAATCAGCTTTTCGATCAGTCCCTGCGTGTCCATTTCTTTCTGAAACCGGTCCCAAAATTCATTGGGGACGTTGCTATGCTGCATTTTGAGAATGCTGATCATGCGTTCCATCATTTGCGTCATTATTTTTTCCGTGCCCATGACTTGCACCAGCTTGCGGATCTCCGCTTCCTTCGCCGGATCGATCTTGTTTGTCGCTGAAGCAGCGGAAGTATCCGTAGTCGCCGGAGCCGGCGTTTGGGCCTGAGCATTCAGAAAATCACCGAGAAATAAGATTAGCAGCAGAGACCGGAAGAATGTTTCCATGCCGCCAGACTGAACCTCGTGGTTACAAATGGAAAACGCAAAATGCCTCTCCCCTCTCTCTTTACGGGCGGCAGTCCTTCGTCTAAGCTCATCATTGGAGAACCGTCGCATGTCTGATTTTGGCTGGGAGAAAGTTCCATGAACGAAAATATTCCGCGCCGGCCCGGCGGGAAAATGGCGTCGCGGCCGCTCCACTTTATCTGGCTGGCTGATGGCTCCGGTTCCATGCGTATCGACGGAAAAATCCAGGCCCTCAATCACGCCATCCGCGAGGCCATTCCCCACATGCGCACCGCCGCCCGCGAAAACCCCCACGCCTCCGTCTTCGTCAACGCCATCCGCTTCGCCGACGACGCCCGCTGGATCGGCGAGAAGCTCACCCCCGTTTCCGAGTTCCGCTGGAACGACATCGAAGCCGCCGGCGAGACCGCCATGGGCGAGGCCCTTACCATGGTTGGCGAGGCGCTCCAGGCCCCGCTCATGACCGACCGCGCGCTCGCCCCGGTCATCGCCCTCGTCACCGACGGCCTTCCCACCGACGACTTTCGCGCCGGTCTCAATCATCTCTTGTTGAAGCCCTGGGGCCAGCAGTCGATCCGTGTCGTCGTCGCCATCGGCGAGGATTCCGCTTCCAACGAGGCTCAGGAAAATTTCCGCGCTTTCATCGGCGACGACGAGCGCCATCCCTACCAGGCCAACAATCCTGAGGCCCTCGTCGAGGCCATCCGCTGGGTTTCCACCGCCGTCCTTCGTTCGGTCTCCGAACCCGTCAGGCCCGACTCCGGGTCCAAACTCACGGTGGCTGATCCTGGCTCGGAGACTGACACACCCGCCGCGAATCCCGGGACTCCGGCGACCGGCGGCGAGGCCGACGTATGGTGATCCCGTCGCTCTGGACCGCGCTCAGCGCCAGCGCCCGCGGCGCCTCGCACGAACGCAACGACCAGAAAAATCAGGACGCCGCCCGGGTCCGCCCGCCTCGGGTCGGTTCCGATTTTCTCCTCCTCGCCGTTTCTGATGGCCATGGCAACACCCGCAGTTTCCGCAGTGACCGCGGTTCCGCCCTCGCCGCCGAGGCCGCGCTCGGCGTCCTTGCTAACTGGATCCGCAAGCTTGGGCCCCGCCCCTCTTTCAGCCGCGTTCGCCGTCAGGCCCGCCAGTGGCTCCCCAAGGCCATGATCGAATCGTGGAAAAGCGCCGTCCGCGCTGATCTCGCCACCCATCCCTTCACGCCTTTCGACTTCGCCGCGTGGCCCGACAAACCCCCCGTCATCAAGCCCGGCGAAGACCTGCCCGTCACCGCCTATCTCGCCTACGGCGCCACCCTCCTGACCGTTGCCATCACGCCCTGCTTCGTTCTCTACATCCAGCTTGGCGACGGCGACATCATCACCGTCCATGCCGACGGCCGGGTCACCCGCCCCTTGCCGCGTCATCACGAACTCCGCGCCAACCAGACCATCTCGCTCTGTTCTCAAAATGCCTGGCGCGAATTCCAGGTCGTCGTCAAACCGGTCGGGAGCGTCGCCCCCGCGCTCGTTATGCTTTCCACCGACGGCTACGCCAACTGTTTTGACAACGACAACGATTTCTTCCAGGTCGGCGCCGATCTCCTCGCCTACCTTCGCGAGCAGGGTGTTGGCTACGTCGACGGACAATTGGCCGAGTGGCTCCGCCAATCGTCGCACGACGGCAGCGGGGACGACATCACCGTCGGACTCGCCGCGCGCCGCTCCGCCCTCCGGCCTCATCCGCCTGCTCCGCTGGCTATCGACATGCCATGAACACGTTTTGCCCGGGACAAACCGTCTGGCTCGAAATCGCCGGTGAACGCTGCGAGATCAAGGAACTCATCGGCGCCGGCGGCCAGGGCCAGGTCTATCGCGCCTCGCTAGCCGGCCAGGATTACGCGCTCAAATGGTACTTTCCCGCCAGCGCCACGGAAAGCCAGCAGGCTGCCATTGCCCGGCTCATCCATCAGGGCGCGCCCAACGACCGCTTCCTCTGGCCCCTCGACGTCGCCCTCTGTCAGGGCATCGCCAGTTTCGGCTACCTCATGCCCTTGCGCGAGCCGCGCTATCGCGGCATGGCTGAATTGATGAACCGCGAGGTCGATCCCACCTTCCGCACCCTCACCACCGTTGCCCTCGAGCTCTCCGACAGCTTCCTCCGTCTTCACTCGCTCGGTCTCTGTTACAGCGATATTTCCTTCGGCAACATTTTCTTCGATCCCAATACCGGCGAAATCGTCATCTGCGACAACGACAATGTCTCCGTTGATGGCGAGGGGATCAGCGGCGTTCTCGGCACGCCCCGCTTCATGGCGCCGGAAATCGTCTGCGACAACGCCCGCCCCAATGCCGCCAGCGATCTCTATTCGCTCGCCGTCATCCTCTTCTACATCTTCATGGTCCATCACCCGCTCGAAGGTCGCCGGGAAAACGACGTCAGCCGGCTCGATTACGCCGCGATGCAGAAACTCTACGGCTCCGACGCCCTCTTCATCTTCGATCCTAAGCAGGGTACTAACCGGCCCGTCGCCGGCATTCACAACAACGCCACCCTCTTCTGGAATCTCTATCCCGGTTACGTTCGCGACATCTTCACCCGCGCCTTTACCGAGGGCCTCCGCGATCCCGCCGTCCGCGTCCGCGAAAGCGAATGGCGCACCGTCTTCACCCGCATGCGCGATCAGATCTTCTACTGCCACAAATGCGGCGCCGAAAATTTTCTCACTGACGAGGGCGATCTCCCGCGGCCGCTTCTGGAGCAGCATTGCTGGTATTGCCAGGAGGTCACCATCCCGCCCATGCGCCTCCGCCTCGGCAACCACTCCATCGTCCTCAACCAGGACACGCTCCTCTATCCGCATCATCTCGACGTCAATCGCCGCAACGACTATTCCGAAATCATGGCCGAAATGGTCCCTCATCCCAAGCGTCCCGACATCTGGGGCCTGAAAAACGTCTCGGCCCACAGTTGGTCCACCATTCCTCCCGCCGGCAATCCCGTCGAAGTCGTCACCGGAAAATCGGTCTCGCTCGTCCCCGGTCTCCGCATCCGCTTCGGCAATGTCGAAGGCACGGTTCTCTAGGGTATGTAGCGGCGGTCTATGATAGTTGCCATAACCGCCATCTCCTTTCCTAAGATGCTATAATTTAGCATCTTAGGATATATCTTGCGAGAGGTAAAAGGTAAAATCCTGCACCTTTCGGCATCGATTTGCTATGCGTTGCGAGGGGATGTTACTCGCCCCTATCGAAATCCCCATCAATAAAACAAGGTTTGCAGTTTTTGGGGGACGGACACGCCACCCCGAACAAAGTTTGGTGGAAATTTTTAATGAATGTCTGATCAAAAATCAGAGGAGAAACCGTAAAAAGAGGCTTTCTTTTCCCCATCCTTTCTTGACGAAATGCCCAAATTAGGACATTTTGTCCTAACGAGTGAAAGTCATCAAGCCCGTGACCGTGCGCTTGTGGGCACGCAAACATCCCACCGCTGCATCGTCCCTGTCGGGATGGCTGGCACTCATTAAGGCGGCGAAGTTCAAAGACTTTGTGGCGTTGAGACAGGTGTATCGGTCGGCAGATTTGGTTCAGGTAGCCAGTGGTCGGAATGTGATCGTCTTTAACATTTCGGGCAACAACTACCGCCTCATCGCTGCCGTGCATTTTAACACGCAGCGGGTTTTCGCTCTCCGCTTTATGACCCATGCGGAATACAGCAAGAACCAATGGAAAGGAACTTTATGAAAAAGGCTGGCACTCGACTTCGCTTTGCGGATTTTCCCAAGGAGTATCGCCACCTGTGTGATCTTTACCTGCCACGTCCAATCCACGACAAAGTTGGTTATGAAAATGCTCTCGAAATTGCCGAACCCATGGCCGGTTTTGAACAGCAGTTCACCCGCGATCAGGGCGACTACTTTGAACTCCTGACTAATTTGATTCTCGCTTACGAGGAGGAACACGAAAAGAGTCATCCTGAGAAAGAATTACCCTTCCGTGAGCGTTTAAAGTCCCTTCTGGATTCGGTGGGCTGGACTGCTTCTGACCTGGGGCGATTCCTTGGACTGGATGCCACGATGGGAAACAAAATCGTGCGGGAAGAACGCAAACTCACCTCAGAACATATCCGCAAGCTCAGTAGTCATTTTTCCCTAAACGCAGAATATTTTCTGTAACATATAGATCTGTTTCGATTTGCTCCTTTCTTTTACAGATTGTTGCTCAAAGCGTCTCCATGGCCGCAACGACTTCAAATTCAGAAAATATGTCGGGATGTTTTGACGAAAGAAATCGAACCACCTTGGCATTCAGTAACAGCTTTTTCACGTAGCCCCGGGCCAAAGTTAGGTTGAGCACGTTTTCGCCATAAGACTGTTCGACGGCTTTAAAATTAGGTTCAATCGTTTTCATCTCCTGTTCCATGCGGGCAAGTTCTTCTGCGGACAATCCCTTGGCCTGCTTGGGCGCATCTGGATTTGTGAGTTGATCCTTGGGCGTACCGATCAAGAGAGCCTGAATATACGCTCGGCTAAAAATATTGGCGGAGACCAATAACTCTGCCATTTCAATTTGCCGCAGAGGTTTGACTTTCTTGAATAGACGGATGGCCGATTGGCTAATTTGCTTATCTTTGATGAGATCTACTGCTTCAGGGTGGATGCCGTTTAGAAGATTCATCATTGCCCGAACATAGTCAATTTTGAGATTGAGAGCAGCAGCGATCCGTTCTATGGCAACTCCATTCTTAATCGCTTTCATAATCATATTGTGCTCCTGAATAGGAGCGAGCCGGCTGATTCTGGCATTATAAGTAAAACTTTCATCTTCGTTGCAAATAATGCAATCGGCCTTGTTGATACCGAGGTCTTTTAGAGCACAATAGCGCAAATGTCCGTCCATAGCCCCTGCCTCTTACACCGGCAGTCCTGTAGTTCGTGTGCTCCAAGTTATGGGTGGAGCAACCGACTGCTTACCGTTTTGGTGGGAGCCGTTCCCAGCGTCATTGGCTCATGAGGTGTAACGGTGCCTGCGGCAGTTCACTTCTGTTGGGCATACCATCCAGCCTAACCCTTGGAACGCCAGACGCTGGCGCGTCGGGAAATGACCTCGCGATCATTTTCCCTGCGGTGAAGCAAAGGTCTATTGTCCCGGCAGCTTCTCACCCGACTGTTGCCAGTCGCGCAAGTGCCGGTAGGCTACTGTGGACGAAACCGCAGGTTTATCTCGATGTCAGGTTCCTCCTTTCATCGCTAAACAATCATCGCAACCCCTTCAGGTCGCGCCATAACAACATCCTTCTGGCGTGCATAACACTCGCTTGCTTTTTCCTGCCAAAATTTACCTAAAAGCAACTTGCTTTTTGGAAGGAAGTCGTTAAACTAAAGACTCTTAGGAAAGGAGACGGCGGGATGGCATTTGTCTATGACCGTCGCTGATTTGGGATAGGCCGCCGCTATTACCCAGCAGGGAAAAAGCGCGTCCTGCCTTTTTCCCTCCGTCATCCCTCGACAAGCTCAGGATGACGGAAATTACTCCCGAAACGTGCAGCCCAGATCGGCGACGAGCTTCTTGCGGACGAGGTCGTGGGCCTCGTTGACTTCCTTTTCGGTGAGCGTGCGGTCGGCGGCGCGATAGGTGAGGGCGTAGGCGAGCGATTTGTGGTCGGCGGCGATTTTTTCGCCCCTGGGATCGAGGAAGAAATCGAAGAGGCGGAGGTTCTGGAGATTGGGTGCCTTGGCGGCGTGGATGGTTTCCTCGACCTTGGCCTGAGGGACCGATTTGTTCAGGACGATGGCGAGGTCGCGGCGGATGGGCGGGAAAGCGGGGACAGGCTGATAATGTTCCGGCTGGGGAGCCCGTTTGAGCCATTCTTCCAAGCTGATTTCGGCATAAAAGACGGGGACCTTGACTCCGAAGTTTTTGAGATCAGAAAAAGAAATTTGACCCGATTCCAGAATATCTTTAACGTTAATGTTAAGATTTTTGACGAGAAAATCGACCATTCCACTGAGATCGAAGTAATCAGAAACCCGTTCCTTTTGATACCAGGCGGCTTCCTCGGCCAGACCCGAGACGAGAAGGGCGAGATGAACCGGTTCGTGGGTGCTTTGATCCCTTTTTTCGTAGACCCGGCCAATTTCGAAGAGGCGGAGTTGCGGGACGCCCCTGGCCAGATTTTTGGCGGCGACCTGGAGAAGCGGGGTTTTGAGCGAGGGCCGAAGATGGGTCTGGAGTTCGCTCAGGGGATTGGCCATTTCGAGGGCGGTGGCGGCATGGGCGTCGACCGTGGCCAGCTTCCGTTCGATGAGCGCATCGGTGACGCATTCGTCCCAGCCCCGGCCGGCGAGAGCGCGGCGGAGACGGAGAAGCCGGGCATGGGCGCGATCGGCATCGGTTTCGTGATGGAGTCCGGTGACGACCCGGGCGGGAACGCCCTCGAGGCCATGGAGCCGCGCGATTTCCTCGATCAGGTCGACCTCGCGAGAGAGGTCGTCGCGGAAGGTGGGCGGCTGCCAGACGGTTTCGCTGTTGCCGGCGGAAACTTTTTTGCAACCGAGGCGAGTGAGCTTGTCCTCGATGGTAGGGGTCGGGACTTCGATGCCGAGCAGGCCGGTGATTTTCGAGGAGCGGAGGGTGATGGGGCCGCGGGTGGGCGGCGATCCGCCGGCGATGTGCGAAGCAGAGGAGATGGTTGCGCCGGTGAGTTCGACAAGGAGGCCGAGGGCGCGGTCGCGGGCGGCGAGGAGCGCGCCGGGATCGACGCGGCGTTCATAGCGGTAGGAGGAATCGGAGACGAGGCCGAGGCGGCGGCTGGTGCGGCGCACGTTGGCGGGCTGAAACCAGGCGGCCTCGAGGACGATCTCGCTGGTGCCGACGCCGACGCCGGTGGGCTTGCCGCCCATGATTCCGGCGATGGCGACGGGCTCCTGCGCGTCGGCGATGACGAGATCGTCCGGAAGCAGTTCGTAGGTCTTGTCATCGAGCGCCTCGAGTTTTTCGCCCGCGCGGGCGCGGCGGATCTCGATGACGCTGCCGTTGAGTTTGGCGGCGTCGAAGGCGTGAAGCGGCTGGCCGGTCTCGAAGAGCACGTAATTCGTGATGTCGACGACGTTGTTGATCGGGCGATGGCCGGTGGAGGCGATGGCCTCCTGCAGCCAGGCCGGGCTGGGGCCGACCTTGACGTTGGTGAGATGCGTGGCGGTGTAGTAGGGGCCGAATTCTGGCGCGCCGAGTTGTGCTGACCAGACCGGCGTATCGGAGGGGAAAGTGATGGCGGGTGCAGGGACCTCCTTGAGCGTACCGGCGCCGATGGCGGCGATTTCCCGCGCGATGCCGCGGTAGGACAGGAGGTCGGGCCGGTTGGAGGTGATTTCGACCTCGAAGACGGTGTCGCCGGGCTGGTAGTCAAAGAAGATTTTCCCGACCGGGGCGTCGGCGGGCAGGATGAGGAGGCCGTCGGCGTCATCGGCCAGCTGGAGTTCCTTGGCCGAGCAGAGCATGCCCTGGGAGAGTTCGCCGCGGAGTTTCGATTCCTTGATGACGAGTCCGCCGGGGAGCTGGGCGCCGGGCAGGGCGAGCGGGGCCTTGTCTCCGTCCTTATAGTTCTTCGCGCCGCAGACGATCTGGCGGATGCCCGAGCCGTCGTCCACGCGGCAAACGCGGAGGCGGTCGGCGTTCGGATGCGGGATGGAGGAGAGGATATGGCCCACGACGATGTAGGGGCTTTCGACGCCGGTGACGGCGACGTGCTCCACCTCAGTGCCGGCGAGGGTGAGCCGGTCGAGCATCTGTGGCACGGGCACCGTGAGGTTGATGTAATGGCTGAGCCAGCGAAGCGAGAATTTCATGGCGAAGGTGAACGGGCAGTATGCGCGGGCCGCCACGGGATGGCAAGATTGCGGCGGCGCTTTGGGGCTGGTGGCCCGGCGGGAACTTTTTCTTGGCGCAGATAGGCGGTGACGTTATCTTCATGAGCTCTAGGCAATGGCGGGGTAGCCAAGTGGTAAGGCACGGCTCTGCAAAAGCTGTATGCGTCGGTTCGATTCCGACCCTCGCCTCCATTTCTAATTGGTTGAAATGGAATAGCTTAGGACGAAGAAAAGCGCCGACTGCCAGTAGAACTGCCAGTAAAAATCAAGCTCTGCGCTTACTGCGGCCAGCTTGAGGCTTACTTTGGTTCTACTCGCTAACGCGGTGTATCGCTCAGCAAGTAGTCTCTGAAACCGGAGACAAACATGCGCTTGCAGCGGTATCGATTATTCCAACATCACGGCACCTTCTACGTTGAAAACGTGGGGACACGAAAGCAGGAGAGCTTGCGGACAAAAAGCAGGCAGGAAGCTCTCGTGCTTCTGGCGGCCAAGAATGAGGCATTGCGCCAGCCTGCCATTAATCTCCAGATTGCCCGCACCTATCTGGCGGCGAGCGATCCCCTCATGCCCAAGCGGACGTGGCAGCATGTGCTGGATGAGATTATCAAGACGAAGACAGGACAGACGCAATATCGGTGGACGAATGTAGCCAAGGACAAGGCGATGATTCCGCTCCTGAACCAGAAGCTCACTGAAACGGTTGCGGAAGAGCTTTTCCGCGTTATGCAGGCGGGCACGGTCTCGACCAACGTCTTTTTGCGCCGGGTGCATAACTTCGCCCTGGACATGAATTGGCTCCCTTGGCCGGTGATTCCGAAAAAGCAATGGCCGAAATATCGCCATGCGGAGAAACGGGCCGTCACTTGGGACGAGCATTTCAGCATCATCGAGCGCGAGGCTAATCCCGAGCGGAAAGCGTTTTACCAACTGGCTTGGCATTTGGGCGCGTCTCAGGGTGATCTGGCGCATCTCCACGCCGAGGACGTGAATTGGGAAGACAAGGTGATTACCTTTGAACGGATGAAATTGCGAGGGCGCAACGTGGGGCAACTACCTCAAATTTCCTTTGGCACCGATGTAGCGACGATCCTGCGTCAACTGCCCTCCACCGGCCCATTGTTTCCCTATCTCATCGCCGTACGAGCCTCTGACCGTGCCACGGAGTTTAAACAGCGTTGCCGGGGACTCGGAATCGAGGGCATTACCCTGCATAGCTATCGTTATGCCTGGGCTGAACGGGCGAAGATAGCGGGGTATCCTGAACGATTCGCTCAGGTGGCGCTTGGACACAATAGCAAAGCCGTCCATCGCGCCTACGCCAGAAAAGCTCTGGTGACGGTTCCACCGTTGGAAGAATATGAGCGCCGCCACCGTCACAAGAAAATCATCTCGGTCGATTTCAAGAATGAAGGAAGCGACGATTTGCCCGTGGAGAAAGGGGAAGGGGAATTGCAGCCACAAGCCATGCTGTAAAATCGGCTTGGCGGAAGCCCTACTTAAGAGCCACCTTTTCCCATGCGCAACGAAGGTCAAAAATCTGAAAAGCAGGGTCGAGGACGGAAAGTAATTCTGACTATTGGTGGGACGATGCAAGAGCCGGAGGCAGAAACTCACCCTTTGCGCAAGTTGGTTGCGGAGGCGGCGGCGCGGGCCACGCGGGAACGCGAGCGAAAAATTGAAGCGGAAAAAAAGAAACGTCCTCCCAACGTATTTACTCAGGGAATGGTTCATCTTAGCGCGGGTAAGAGGAAGCTGACACCCCGACAGCTTGTCCGCCATGCGCTTTTGCAGGAAGAGATCAAAGAGGCGCCCGATGATGTCCGAAACTGGTACGCCAAGATCGCCGGGGATTTTTCCAAGCCTCCGCTGGTCAACCTGCTGGAGGAAATTTATCGGTATGCGCTCAGTAAAGACGAGCAGGTAAAGATAGAGGGGCTAAGGGAGGCCGTATTTTCGGGAAACATCAAGTGGCTGGAAGATTTGACCTCCTGCGTGGCCTTCATCCACCGTATCCCTTATGCCGGGAACGGACAGGCCCGACGGGTGGCGGGTGCCACGGCCCGAAATGTTGTCCTGACCTTCACCCGGCTTTTTGAAAGTCGGAATGAACGGCCCTCGGCCAGTGAAATCCGCGTGGAAATGGCCCGCCATGCCTGTGATCTGGAAGCCAAGGGGAAGCCGAGGTTTTCCGATGTCTGGTATTTGCTGCGTTCCGGCTCGAAAGACGATGATGAGCCTGGGCCATCCTCCCGGTATGAAGTCACTGGCATCAAGAACATCAAAAAGACTCTGAAACTTTTGAAAATCACTGCCGGGCCCCCTCTGCGGGGACCACTTACGGCAAAGAAGGTCAAGGCCATTCTCGATAAATGGGAACTCAATTACGTGGACGATTTGGGAATGGTACCTGAAATCTTGAAGTAGTTCCCATTTCGGCGGGTGGCCGGGGATTAGAGTCGGGTCATACAAACAAGGAGAACCCCATGTATGACCATAATCCCACCACACTATTGAACCTGCGCCGTCTTCCGGCGCGAGTTGATTACCAAGGCGCGGCCTACCTGCTCAATTTTGAGGTGGTAGCGATTCGCGCTCTGGTTGAACTCGGCTTTCTCAAGCCGCTCGGCAGCCCGAAAGGGATGGAGCACAAATATCTCGCTTCGCGCACGCTGCTCAAGCTGGCCGATGACGAAAAATGGCTCCACGACGCCTCGCGTGCCGTCTCGAAGTATTGGGCGGAGAAGAACGGGCGGAGGAAAAACGTCCGGCTCCCGCGCCCGCAAACAGCCAGCCAAGCCGGAAAACCCCCGCAACTCCACGAGCATTTTGAAGCCCAACCGCCCCTTAAAAGCCAAGGCTGGGGGCGGTTGGGAAGCAAAATGCGCACGCGCCCGGAGAACGAAATATGAAAACGAGAGACACTTGGGCCACTTGGGAGGCTGAACTGAAAATCCAGCGTCAGCGAATCATTGAGCAGGCAGGTTGTCCGATGATTCGGTTCACGGTTGATAGTTCCGTCTATCTCCTCCCTTATTCACGTCTCCTACATGTCCAAAGTCGCGTTCAGGAGAATCATTATCAAATCAGGGCTATCTGGCCGGGACTCATAGTGACCGTGGAGGGCTATTATCTCGATTCTCTCATGCAACTGCTGGCTGAGCATCGTCTGCAATCGGCTACGCTCCGTTCCGGGATCGAGGAAGAGCGTCAGGAAAATCGTCCCTATCTGGAACGCATCAGTTTTTCGGATATGGAGGCGCTTACTACTTGCGTAAACTTGCGCTAACACACCTATTACTCAATAAGTACCTGCGTCTAAAATGTGATGGAATGTAAGCATGAAATCCATCCTACATGTAATCAGGTTTGCCGCTGAAATTAGCGCCAAAAACGCAGATAAAATGGTGGCGAGAAATCAACTCTCCCACTTTCCCTCACTATTAAACT
>JAJSLK010000060.1 GCA_021272165.1 Methylacidiphilales bacterium | reverse complement strand
CTCGACGTGTTCCTTAACAAGGCTTCCTACGAAACCAACGAGGTGATCAAGATCCTCACCCTGATGACGGCCATCACCACCCCCACCGTCATCATCGGCACCTGGTACGGCCAGAACTTCAAGGACATGCCCGAGTATGATACCCCGGGGGCCTACTGGATCGCACTGGCCGTCAATCTCATCCTTACTGTTTCCCTTGTCGTTTGGCTCAGGCGGAAGCATTGGTTATGATGTTGCCGTGAAAAACACGTTTTTCGACAAGCTGATCAACCGGATCGACCGCGTCGATCAGAGCAATCTGCAAACGTATTTGCAGAGGCTCAACGACGAGCGGGGCTTTTTCGAAACGATTTTCAATACGCTGCAGGAGGGGATTGTCGTGGTCGATTCGCAGGGAAAAATCCTTTACCTGAACCATGCGGTGACAACGCTGCTGGGCATTGATCCAGCGCGGGCGATGGGCATGCCGATGTCGCAATATTTGAAGGAGCTCGACTGGGAAAAAATCCTGTCGGAGGGGCGTGTGGTCAACCGCGATCTGGAGGTTTTTTATCCGCAGCCGCGCTATCTGAATTTTTACCTCGTGCCGCTGGATGGGGAGAATTCCGAGCCGATGGGTTATGCCCTGATTTTCCATGACCTGACCGCACACCGGGCACAGGCGCGGGAGACGCTCGAATCCGAACGGCTCAATGCGGTAACGCTGCTGGCCGCCGGGGTGGCGCATGAGCTGGGCAATCCGCTGAATTCGCTGAACATTCATCTGCAACTTTTGGAGCGGGACCTGCGCAAGCAGGACGGGAAAAACACGGACGAGTTACTGGATTCGGTGCGGGTAGCCCGCAGTGAGGTAGCGCGGCTTGATACGATCATCAATCAATTTTTGGGCGCAGTGCGACCAAGCCAAGCAGTCCGAAATCTGGTGAGCATCAATACCGTGGTGCGCGAGTCACTGGCGTTCCTGGAACCGGAAATCAAGGACCGGGACATCATTGTGCAGGAGGAGCTGGCCGAGGCGCTGCCGCTGATCCCGGCCAATGCCGACCAACTTAAGCAGGCGTTGTACAACCTGATCAAAAATGCCGTGCAAGCGATGAGCCACGGGGGCATCTTACGGGTGACGACATCCCATTCCGATACGCATCTGCAGATTTCGTTCGAGGACAACGGCACTGGTATTTCGGTCGAAGATATGGCCCATATCACCGAGCCTTATTTCACGCGGAGAAAAGGCGGCACCGGCCTGGGGCTATTTATTGTACAGCGCATCCTGCATGAGCACGGCGGGCATCTCGAATTGCTGAGCGAGCCCGGCCGCGGCACGACCGCGCGGATTCTGTTGCCCCTGGCAGAACGGCGAGTGCGGCTGCTTGGACCGGGTGATGAATCGCAGACGGCAGCCGCACCGGAGGAACCGAAAACGGAGACGCCATGACCGTGACCGATAATCTGCCGACGCTGCTGGTCGTGGAGGATGAGAAGAACACCCGCGATGGGCTGCGGCGTTATTTCGACGGAAAGTTTGATATTTATCTGGCGCCGGATGTGGCCACGGCGATGAATGTATTGGAGAGTCAACCGGTCGACGTGCTGCTGACCGACCTGCGGTTGACCGGCGGGACGGAGGGGCTCGATTTGCTGGAGCGGGCAACGTCGATTTCGCATCCGCCGGTATGCGTCCTCATGACGGCCTACGGCTCCGAAAAAGTGGCGGTGCAGGCGATGAAGAAGGGCGCCTACGATTACATCACCAAGCCGCTGGACCTGGAGAAACTCGACGTGGTGCTGACGCGCGCGCTGCATTCGCGGAAGGTCGAATCGGAGAACCGCCAACTGCGCGAGGAGCTCGATCGCAAGTACGGGCTGGAAAAACTGATCGGCAATTCGCCGGCGATGACGGAAATTTACGAACGCATCCGGCAGGTGGCCCCGACGCGGGCAACGGTTTTGATCGAGGGCGAGAGCGGCACGGGCAAGGAGCTGGTCGCGCAGTCGCTCCATATGCTCAGCCCGCGGAAATCGGCCCGGTTCGTGGCGGTACATTGCGCGGCACTTTCGCCGCAGTTGCTGGAGAGCGAATTGTTCGGGCATGAGAAGGGGTCCTTCACGGGGGCGACGGAGCGGCGGATTGGACGCTTCGAGGAAGCGAACCATGGCACGCTGTTTCTGGACGAAATCGGCGAGATCGACGCGGCGACGCAGGTGAAGCTGTTGCGGGCGCTGGGCGAACAGACGATCCAGCGCGTCGGCGGCAACCAGACAATCAAGGTGGACGTGCGGGTGATCGCGGCGACAAACAAGAACCTCGAAGCACTGGTGCGGGAGGGCAAATTCCGCGAAGACCTCTTCTATCGGCTCGACGTGGTGCCGATCCATTTGCCACCACTGCGCAATCGGAAGGAGGACATCCCGCTACTCATCCATGCGTTTGTCCATGAGTTCGCGCGGCAGAACCAGAAGAGGGTTGTCGGCCTGACGACCGATGCGATGGAAGCGTTGCAGCAATACGACTGGCCGGGCAACATCCGCGAATTGCGGGCGGCCATCGAACATGCCGTGGCGCTCAGCCGCGGCGAGCGGCTAAGCGTGCGCGATCTTCCGCCCCGGGTCCTGGGCCAAAGCGAGGGGGTGGCAGGACTAACCTCGGGCGGATCCAGTTCGGGTCCGGCCAGCCTGAACCTGGAGACCATGGAAAAGAGTTTCATCCGGCAGGCACTGCGCGCCACGGAAGGAAATATTACGGAAGCGGCCAAGCTGCTGGGCATCAGCCGGCGCACGCTTCATCGCAAAATAAAAACCTACCAAATTGCCCCCGCGTGAATAACGTCTTCCCAAATGCAAAACGTCATCCAAAGCATGTTGCAGAGCCTCGAGGTCGGCAAAGGGCAATTCATCATCCGGAGCCTTCCTCTGGTGGTGACCCTCATAGCGATCGGAGGCCTTTTTGATTTCGGCGCTTATCACGGACCAAATGATGCGCAGTCCATGGACAATGCGCAGTTAGCGCGCCAAATCGCCCGGGGGCAGGGTTACACGACCGAATTCCTGCGTCCGTATGCACTGACGCAATTGCAGAATTACGTTTCGAGTCAGACCCTCCCGGGAGGCACACATGGCGAGCTGTTTCCGGTAAAGGATTTTCCTACAGGAAAACCCCGCATCGTCCCCGATACCTACAACGCTCCTGGGTATCCGACATTGCTGGCGGCCGTTTTTAATCTGACCCGGACCAACTTCGACCAATCAATGGACGATATGATGAAGCATCGTCTTTATGCGCCGGACATCATCATTCCCATTCTGAATCAAATCTTCCTGCTGCTGACCGGAATATTGGTTTTTGTGCTTAGTCTCCGGCTTTTTGACCAGCGGGTGGCCTGGCTTTCCATCGTGGTCTTTTTTGGCTGCAACCTGATCTGGCAATATTCGCTTACGGGCCTGTCGACCTCGCTGCTGATGTTCCTCGTCACGGCCATGTTCTTTTGCATCCCGGAAATCCTCTCGATTTCCGAGGAATGCTTTGAGAGCACCGAGGCCTCCTTCTCCAGGGCGTGGCTTTGGGCCATTTTCATGGCGCTGTTGCTGACCCTGATCTGTCTGACCCGGCTTCATCTTCTCGTCCTGCTGGTTCCGGTGATGGTTTTTCTCAATCTCATGCCCAAAACCCAGTCCCTGCTGACCGTCCTGGTGGGCTTGATCGTTGTCGCGGGAGTGGCTCCGTGGTACTGGCATTTCTATGCCGTTTCCGGGAGCATCCTGGGCAGCAACGCCGCCCAGTTGATGTATGGTCAGGGGGAATACCAGAATGACCAGATTTTCTGCGCCTCCTCGATCCCGGGCTATGAGAGCCTTTTTCGCTTCCTGGGCACCAAGGAATGTTCGGGGCTGGACTGGACGCTGGAACATGCCTGGACTTTACTGGGCGCGAGCGTAGCCATTCTTTTTTACGGCGCGGCCATTCTGCATCAGTTCAAGCGCAGGAAAACCCAGCGCTTCCATCTCCTGGTCCTGGCCTCCGCGTTCTGTGCGGTGGTGGTCAACAGCCTGGGCGTGGACAACCCCGACGATCTCGGACCGTGGAACATTCTGATCCTGTTTTTCCCGTGCATGGTGGTGATCGGTTGCGCCTTCTTTTTCATCCTGCTGGACCGCATCGGAACGCAGGTCCCGATTCTCCGCAACCTGATCGTGATTGTTTTCCTGGTGCTGGCGGCGGTGCCGCTGGGCCAAAACCTGAGCAGCACCCTGAGAAGCCATACGTTTTATAATTACCCACCTTATGCCCCACCACTGATCAAGGCACTGAGCCAGATGGCACAGCCGGACGAATGGGTTACTTCGGATATGCCGTGGGCCACGGCGTGGTATGGCGACCGCGGCTCGCTCTGGATTCCGGATACCGTCAGCGATTTCGAGGACTTTCACGACAATTATTGTCCCTCGGGAATGCTCATCCTGACGCCGGTGACATGGTCAAAGCAGCTCAACGAGCTGACTGACGGCGAGAAAAAAGACTGGATCGCGTTCTATACCAATTCACGAGTGCCGGAGGGTTTTCCCCTGGCCATCCGCTCCGCGGTTCCGAAGCCGGGGCCCGCGTACAGCCTCTGGAGCGATCGCGCGCGCTGGCAGAAATAACCCACTCTTAACCCACGGTCACGCAACGAATCGCCTCGATCCTCTGGCCGAGAAAGCGCTCGGCCAGACGTGAAAACTGGGCGGGCAAGTCGGTGGCGCAAATCGTGATTCGTCCCGCCTCCGAGCTGGCGGCGCGGTTGAGGCCATGGTTCTGCAATACTCCAGCCAAGGCGCCAGCGGCGTTCTGCGCCGAGTCAACGAGGACAACCTCCGGCCCGAGAACCCGCTGAGCCAAGGGCTTGAGCAGAGGGTAATGAGTGCAGGCGAGCACGACCGTGTCGACCTTCGCGGCTTTCATGGGGGCAAGATATTCCTCGAGAATGAGCTGCGTGGCGGGATGGGAGAGCCAGTCCTCCTCCACGAGTGAAACCAGAAGCGGCGCGGCCACGGCCGTGATGGAAATATCGGGCTCCAGGCGTTGCAGAAGATTCTGGTAGGCGCAGCTCTGGATGGTGCCCTGGGTGCCGATGATGCCAATGCGCTTGTTGCGGGTGGCGGCCCGCGCGGCCTCGACCCCGGGGGCAATCACGCCGATGACCGGAACATTGGATTCCTTTTGCAGCACACTCAAGGCATGGGCCGAGGCGGTGTTGCAGGCGACCACGACGGCCTTGACCTTGTACTTGTTCAGGTAGGTCATGATTTCGCGTGAATACCGGACAATAGTTTCGGGCGATTTGTTGCCGTAGGGCACGCGCGCGGTATCGCCGAGATAAAGAATGTCTTCGGAAGGCAAAAGCTCGCGCATGGCCTGGACGACGGTGAGTCCGCCGACGCCGGAATCAAAGGCGCCAATGGGTTGATCGTGGGTTTCGAGGCTCATGGCTGGGTACCGGGGACCGGCGTGGGCGTAGGAGAAGCCTCATCCTGGGTCGCGTAGGCATGAGCCGACGTCGGGTTATTTGGGGCCTTGATGGAAGTGGTGGGATAGATGCTGACCGTCGGAGGCTCGTCGGGCTCGGCAGCATTTTGATCCGAGCCGGCGGCGGAGACGGGCGGAGGCGACGGCTCGGCGAGATTGAAGGAATTGCCCGTCCCTGAGGAGGCAGGGGTGGAAGCCGTCGCAGGAGCAGACGCAGTTTTCTTTTGTTTCGATTTTTTGTGAGTGGGCGGTGGCGTGGCAGTCAGAACTTTCCCGTTGGCCGGATCGTTGGCCAGTCCGGAAGGAGCGGGCGGCACATTAGCGATAGGTTTCGGCGGGGGAGCAGGCGCATGGTAATAATCGTTGTTGTCATTGTTGTCGGGATGCGATCCCGGCAGGGACACATCGTCGTCGCCCATGGCATTGATGAACCGGACCACGCCCCGGGCGATGGCCTGGGCCAGGGCCTGGCGGTAATCGGGGCGGTTGACGCGGGCCGCTTCCATGCGGTTGGAAACAAAACCGCCCTCGACGAGAATGGCGGGCAGGACGTTCTGCTTGATGACGACGAACCGGGCCCGCTTGACGCCGCGGTCGGCGGTCGAGTCGCCGGGATTGAGCCGGGTGATTTCGGAATGAACCATCGAAGCGAGCAGGACGTTCTGGGTGTCGTAATCATTGCCGGGCAGTTTCTGGATATCCGCGCGGGTCAGGTAGGCGGAAGAGGTCGAAGCGGCGCCGCGAGGCGAGAGGCAATAGGTCTCAAGTCCCCTCGCCTCGGGCGTGGCGGAATTGAAGTGGATGCTGACGAAGCAGTAGTCGGGATAGAGCGAGGCGATGTGCGCCCGCTCATAAAGATCAACGAAGACATCGTTGCGGCGAGTCATAACGGTCTTGAGACCGGCCTGGCGCAAAATGGCCTCGAGCATGTAGGCGGTGGCCAGCGTGTACTCCTTCTCCGCGCCATAGCGGCTGGTGGCGCCGTTGTCGGAGCCGCCGTGGCCCGGATCGATGACCACTCCGCGGATGGAATGGCGGCCGGAGATTTCCCCCGGGCGCAGGATGGGCTCGAAAAGCTTGATGACGTCCATGCGCGAGACGAGCCAGTCATGGTCGCCGCCTTCGATGGGGAAGCTCATAACGTAGTGAACGCCGTCGAGGTAGACGTCGTTGACACCCAGCTTGATGTTCAGGGTGTGCTGGGCGCTACGGGTGGAGAAGCGGTCGTTGCCCATCGGCGCCTGATAGGAGAAGCCGTAAAAGGCGCAGAAGGAGCGCAGGGTGACGTATTCGTGACCGTCAGAGGTCGCCGTCTCCCAATCAAAGGCCCGCAACGGTACCACCGCGACAAGGCAGAAAAAGGCCCATGCCAGACACGCCTTAATCATCCGAGTATGAAGCCAAAGGCGGAGCGATGGAGCAAGGAAATAGGACGCGGTATTTGCATCAGGAGAGTCAATCTTACGCCACTTTCCCCCTTTTTTCCTCCTCCAAAAGTTTGAGCATCTTTTCCGCCTCGGCGCGGGAGATGCCGTGGGTGACACGGGCGCTGAGTCGGCGGGAGAGATATTCTTCCACCGTGAGCCATTCACCCTCGTACTCAATCAGCTTGGACCAGGCGCAGATGGTGATCATCGACTGCATCCGTTCCATGCGACGCAGCAGGAGGCCGGTCGCGGCGATGAAACCGAGCCCGAGGGCGATGAGGAGTGCGGAGAGAACAAAATTGATGCGGGAGTTGCGCTGATAATTGTCTTCGCGCTGCTGGAGCCGGTTGGTTTCGACGGCCTGCATGGCGCTGATGATCGACCGGATATCGTCCATGGTGTTTTTCCCGTAATCGGTCTGGACAATTTCGACCGCGACGCGGTGGTTTTTATTCTTCTCCAGGTAAACTGTCATGGCCAGTTCGTTGAGCTTCGAATCCATGCGCGATTCGAGCTGGCTGTAATAACTTTTCTGGTCGGAGTTATCGGCGACCAGTTTGCCGATGGCCTGGAGCTGCATGCGCAGGGTCGCGTCGGCATCGTAGTAGGGCTTGAGGTAGCTTTCCCGGTGGGTGAGGAGATATCCGCGCTGGCTCGATTCCGCGTCCTTGAGGTTGGAAAGGAAGGCTTCAAGGCTCTGCTGTAAGTCGCGGCTGCGGGCCACGCCCTCGCTCGAAGCGCGGAAATCGCGGGCGGTGCGCCATTGCAGGCATCCGACGAGAAGAAGAAGAAGAACCGGCACCGACAATCCCAGAATGATAAGCCGGCGGGTCGTTAGAATACGGGGAAAAGACTTCACGAAAATGGAATCCCGGAGCCTATCATAGTTTTTCCGGAGGGAAAGTCCGGCGGGAGAAGCGCGGAGCCGGAATAGCGCAAAATCTGTGACTAATCAGTCAGCTCGACGTTCCAGTAAGCCAGATCGACGAAATGCTTCCACGATTCTTCCCGGGTGCGGCTGAACTGCAGATGGAGCATGGGCCGCCATTTCGGTCGCCGCGGCTTGTGGAGCAATTTCATTCCGGCCTCAGTCGGAGTCCGGTTGCCCTTGCGACTGTTGCAGGGGACACAGGAGCAGACGATGTTTTCCCACGATGTTTCGCCGCCGCGATCGCGCGGGACGACGTGGTCGAGATTGAGGTCCTTGCGGTCGAACTTCTGGCCGCAATACTGGCAGGTGTTGTGGTCGCGCTCGAAGATGTTGTGCCGGGTGAATTTCACTTCCTTTTTGGGCATCCGGTCAAAAAAGAGAAGCAGGATGACCTTGGGCACGCGGATTTTGAAGGAAACCGTGCTGACAACGTCGGCGCCTTCATAACCGCGGGAAAAGCTGTACCACTGGTCAAACGTCATGGTCTGGAAGGAGCCGCTGTCGGCTTCGACCACCTGCGCGTGGCCTTGGTAGAGGAGCATGAAGGCCCGTTTGACGCTGCAGATGTTGACCGCCTGCCAGAGACGATTGAGCACGAGGACGTTTTGGCTCAGGATCGCTTCCATGGATCCCTTTCAGCCTCGCAGGGCCTTGGGCCCCCGGCTACTGGAACGTGGGGTTGTCACGTTGGCCAGAGTTGTTAGCAAAGCTGTGAATAAGTGTCAATCGAAGCCACGTTACATTTGGTTGACGAGAACGGGAATTCTAATGGAAGAACTTGTTGAGCGCCTTGTTAAAGATGTTTTTAATTTGGGTGTTCTGCATCAGGAGGCGCTGGGGCAGGTCGGTATTGGGATGGGAAGTCGTACCGGTAACCTGAAAGGCAATGGAGCCGGTGCCGTCCTGCTGCTGGACGAAGGAGGCGGCGATTTCCTTCGGTAACCGGGCCATGGCGTCGCGGGTCAGGATAAGCACGAGGTTCGCGTTGAGGCTGCCGTCGAAGCCAATGGTACCGTCACCGGTGATGCGGAAGGCGATGGAATCGAGCTGCAGGCCGATGATTTTAACCTGCCGGTCCTGAACCAGAAAATGAGCCTGGCCTTTGGTGATGACCGGCGAATCAAGCTCCTTGATACGCAGGATTTGGGAGATATCCTGGAGGAATTTGACGCCTTCAATCTTACCATTGGCGATTTGCGCGTCGCCCTCACCATTCACATCACCGGCCTCGATGCCGCGCCATTTGCTGGTCAGGTCGAGCGAACCGGTCAGCCGCACGGAGGTATCGCTGCCGGCGGTGGCGGCAATGACTTGCGACAGGTCGAAACCTTTTCCGTTCAAATCGAGGACGGACGGCCCGGACACGCCGACGTCGTAACCGCCCGCAACGCTGCCGCCGAAGGCCGAGGCCTTGAATGGCTTCGCGGAGAAGGCCCCGACATGATAGACCACCGGCGAGGTAAAATCGGTGACGTGGACATTGGGAGGCAGCGCAAGATTGGCGACGTTGAGCGTGCCGGTGACGTCGCTCGCCTGATAAATGCCGGAAGTGTTGGCATCGATGCTTACTCCCTGCAGTCCGACCATAGGCACGCCGTTGGCGTCGCGGATGGAGACAGAGCCGTCCTTGATTTTCGCCCGGTCGAGAATGAACTCGAAGGGAACGACGGGGACGCTGGAGGAAACGGCAGGGGTTGCGGTCGGCGGCGGGGAAGTTGTGGGCGAAGAGGATGCCGGCGATGACGAGGAGGTGGCTTCGCCCGGGAGCGGATTGTTTCCCGTGGTGGTTTCGGAGGGAGCGAGCGGCTGAGTTGGTTCCTTGGTCAGAATGATCTGCGGCTGATCAAGCGTGACACCGGTCAGCTTGAGGCGGCGGTTGAATAATTCCTTCCACGCATAGGTGCAATTGACGTTGGCGATGGTGGCCTGAAGCGCTCCCTGGCCTCCGAAGCGGCCGGCGTCCACCTGCGTGACAAGCCCCTGCAATTTCACGCCATTGAAGAGGTCAAAGTCGACCGACTTGATCTGGACCGTGCCGCCGAGGCTCATTCCAGCGCGGAGTTCGACCTCCTGCCGGAATGAATCGGAATGGATGAAGGAGTTGAGCCATGCCGCTCCGGCGGCTATAGCTACTATCGCCACAACGACAAGAACCGCCCCGATGACCAGAATCCAGCGAAGAGCACGCATCGCGTCCAACCTACTTCACACTCCGACGAAGAGCCAACCTTGAATCGCATCTGCATCATCGCCAATCCCGCCGCGCGGGGCGTCCGGGCGCGGCTGGAGAGCCTGGAACGGTTGACCCGTAACGTGGTGATCAAGACCACGCAGGGGCCGGGTGATGCCGAGGCTCAGACGGAGCGCGCCATCGATCAGGGCTTCGAGACGATCGTCGCCGCGGGGGGCGACGGGACGATCAATGAAGTGGTCAATGGCATCGGCCATGCGCCGGTGGCGCTGGGCATTCTGCCGATGGGCACGGTCAACGTTTTTGCCCTCGAACTTGGCATTCCCTTCAACCTGCTCGCCGCGTGGAAGGTCATTCGCGCGCGCAAAATCCGCTCCATCGATCTGGCCAGCGCCAACGGCCATCTCTTCGTCCAGATGGCCGGCGTCGGCCTCGACGCGCAGATCGTTGAGCGCAACAGCCGCCGGGTCAAACATGTGCTTGGGCCTCTCAGCTACCTGCTAACCGCGACGCAGGTCGCCGCTGAACGTCCGCCGCGGTTGCGCGTGCTGGTTGAAAATCAGCCGGCACGCGAGGGTTCCTTCGTCCTGGTCGGCAACGGCCGTTTTTATGGCGGCCCTTTTTCGCTTTTCAACGAGGCTGACATACAGGATGGCCTGCTGGACGTTTACGTTTTCAAGAGCATGAATTACGTCGCGCTGATGCGCTATTTCCGCGGAGTTCTTTTCGGCTCCCTGGCAAAATTCAGCGACGTCCATTACTTCAAGGCGAACCATCTGGTGGTCAAATCGGACCGCCATGTGCCACTGGAGGCCGATGGCGAACTGGCCGGCCATTCGCCGGTCGAGTTTTCGGTGCGCCGGCGCAAGCTGCGTGTCCTCGTGCCGGCGTAAGCGGTCAATATTTCCGCTTCGGCCGGGAGCGGCGGCTGAGCGAAAATCCGAGGATGAATAGAACGACCAGGCCGGGGATGAAGATCACAAGGATGATCGGGCTCATGCTGCCATCCTTCCTTCAAAATAGATGCAGCGACGGGTGGGATTGGGATGCACTATTTGAGTTTTCATGGTTTCATTCTCCTTCTGGCACGTGGCAATGGGGTGCGAGTTTCGCAACAAATTCACGTAGCATCCGCGTGACTAGGTAATGGGCGCTAATAACCAAGCTCCCCTCTCTTCCATAACGCCAGTTTCACCCCCCAAGCCGCATCCCCTTCTCCAGGCGAGCGCAGGAATCGCCGGGCACGATCCTCGAATTTCAGGCACAAATGGTCTCGCCCATTTGTGCCGCGTCGAAAATTCTCTCGTTATGCCCATCCCGGAAGCAACTTCTGCCGAAGCCTTTGAGCGCTATGTCGGCGGGAAATGTCTGCGGGCTGGTCATGGCGAAGCCTGGCGCGACATCAAGGCCTGGCTCATTGCCCTGCCGCCGGTTGTTGATACACTGCATCTTCCTTCCGTCAGCGAACCGTCCCTGGCCTGGACGATATCCGGCGAAGTCGATTTTCAGGAGCGGGAAGGCAAGCGGCCATGGATTTCGCACCGAATCAAGAAGGGATCTTTCTTTCTGACGTCGGGAGGGGACCCCTATGACTGCCGCTGGAAAGCGGTGAGCCCCGAGCCGTTTGAATCGCTGGCGGTGTTCATCGAGCTTCCGCTCCTTCAGCGCGCCCTCGAAGAGGTTTTCGGGGCGGAAGCCGCCAACGTCCGGCTGCGGGACATTTCCGCGTTCACCGATGTGGCTTTGAGTTCGTTGATGGAGCGCGTACGCGAGGAGCTGATGCGTCGGCAGGCCAGTCCTCTTTTTCTTCAAGGCCTGGCCCAGGCCATCGCCATTCATCTGGCGAGAAACTATGCCGAAACGGTCCAAGAGTCACCCAGTGGCAGTCCGTCGCTGCCCGGTTACAAGCTTCGACAAATCACGGACTGGATGGCGCAAAACGTCGCGGGGGAATTCAATCTCGACCGGCTGGCGGCACAGGCCGGCCTGAGCAAGTTTTACTTCAACCGCCTTTTCAAAAACGCGATGAGCATGTCGCCGTCCCGCTACCATATCACCTTGCGCATGGATGAGGCAAAGCGCCTGCTCCGCGAGACGAAGCGGAGCGTGGTCGACGTCGCTCTTGACGTGGGCTACACCAATCCCAGCCATTTCGCCCAGCTCTTCCGCAGGGAGACGGGCCTTTCTCCAAGCGATTATCGGCAGCAGCGGTGAAGCACGCGATGAATTTCGCCGGAACGCACTTTCGAGCAATCCCGCAACAGGTGGAGCAAGCCCCCCTGCGACAACCTCGCGCAGGTGCAGTAGGCTCGTTCCATGGAAATTACTAGAAATGGCTCACAGCCCTCCGTGAAAAGACCGGTCGACTGGTTCACCGGCACGGTGCGCATCGATCCCTTGTTCCAACCCAACGAGTCGCGCCGCGCCGCCGCGGCCATGACGCATATCGCCATCCAGGAACAGCTCGACGGCAAGGTCGTCGACTGGATGGAAAAGGTCAGCGACGCACAGTATCAAGCCTGAGCAGAACAACTTCAACGCAACAAAAGGATTCAAAATGAAAACACGCAAACTCGGAAAAAGTAACCTGGAAATCTCAACTGTCGGACTCGGCTGCATGGGCATGAGTTTTTCCTACGGACCGCCCAAAGACCCAAAGGAGATGACGGCTCTTCTTCACGCTGGCGTCGAACGGGGCATCACCTTCTTCGATACGGCTGAGGTTTATGGGCCCTACATCAACGAGGAACTCGTCGGTGAAGCGCTTGCTCCCTTTCGTGGGAAAGTGGTCATCGCCACGAAGTTCGGCTTCGACCTGACCGGCAGCGACAAGCGGCCGGGGACGGCCGGACTGAACAGCAAGCCGGAACACCTCAAGGAAGCGGTTGAGGGTTCGTTGAAACGGCTCCGGGTCGATGTCATCGATCTTCTCTATCAACACCGTGTTGATCCCAACGTGCCCATCGAAGATGTGGCCGGCGCAGTCAGGGAACTGATCCAGCAGGGTAAGGTAAAGCACTTCGGGCTTTCGGAAGCCGGCGCGCAAACGATCCGTCGCGCCCACGCCGTTCAGCCGGTCACAGCGCTCCAAAGCGAGTATTCGCTGTGGTGGCGGCGGCCCGAGGCGGAGATTTTGCCCCTCCTCGAGGAACTCGGCATTGGCTTCGTTCCCTACAGCCCGCTGGGCAAGGGCTTCCTCACCGGCAAGATCGACGAAAACGCCAAGTTCGACAGCTCGGACTTCCGCAGCACCCTCCCCCGTTTTACGCCCGACGCTCTCAAGGCGAATCAGGCCCTGATCGATCTGCTCAGCAGCATCGCGAACAGGAAGAAAGCGACACCAGCCCAGATCGCGCTCGCCTGGCTCCTGGCCCAAAAGCCGTGGATCGTTCCGATCCCCGGCACAACCAAACTGCATCGCCTGGACGAAAACATCGGGGCGGTCGCCGTGGAACTCACAAAAGATGACCTTCGTGAAATCGAAGGCGCCGCATCCAGGATCACCGTGCAGGGCGCCCGTTACCCGGAAAAACTGGAGCAAATGACCAATCGCTGAATGGAGATGGTCCCGCCCTTCCTCGAAGCTGACTCGACTATAGCGAGGCGAGGGCCGGAATCGACCTCCTACTTGCTCGTTATCAAATTCTTATAGAAGCTGCTCTTGGGCTATTCAAGCCTCTAGGAGCTTGCTGAAAAAGGGGCAAGGTTTGTAAGCAAATGGACATAAAGGGGAATGGGAGTGATAAAAAGTCAGTCCCGGAGGCTCGATCTTGAAGGGAATGTGCTCAATTTGTGAGCGCATTCATCACTGACGGTC
>JAJSLK010000034.1 GCA_021272165.1 Methylacidiphilales bacterium | reverse complement strand
TGAGTTGGCGCTGGGTAAAGTCCTTGCGGCTGGTCACCGCTCCGTAGTCGCTCAAATGGCGTTGCCCAAGGCTCATCGCCAACTGCGCCACTCCTTCCAACGTCGTGCCGCTCTTTTTGATTTTTGTCTCAGTCATCATTTGTCTCAGTCATCATTTCTTAGACCCCAAAAACTAAAAAAGGTTTCTACAAAGCAAAATGAGTTCTAATCCTGCGCGGGTTTGCCGCAGGGAACCAAATTTGGCTGCAATCCGTCATTGCAGTCGATCACTAAAAAACCTGGGGCATGCCTTCGACGAGGAAGCGGATGTTCTGAAGCAGTCCGGCCTTGCTGCCGGCGAGGAGCAGGCGCTGGGCGGGCTCGTGCATCGGCTCGTAGCTGAGGCGGTAGGTGCCGTAGTGCATCGGGACGAAGGTCTTCGATTTCAGTTCGTGGAAGGCCTGGACGGCCTGCTCGGGACCCATGTGGACGTCGCGGAAGGAGGGAGGCTCGTAGGCGCCGATGGGAAGAAGGGCGATCTCAGGGGAAAGGCGGCGGCCGATTTCGCGAAAGCCGGAAAAGTAGGCGGAGTCACCGCAGTGATAAATGCGGCGGCCCTCGAACTCGATGACGAAGCCGCCGTAGCCGCGATGGCGGTCGTGGAGAACGCGGGCGCCCCAATGCTTGGCCGGGGTGAAGGTGATCTTGAGCCCGTCGTAATGCCATTCGTCCCACCAGTCCATTTCCTGCACGAGCTCGAAGCCGAGATCGAAGACGAGGTTGGAGACGCCGGAGGGGACGACGATGGGCTGCCGGGCGGCGACGGCGGCGAGGCTGCGGCGGTTGAGGTGATCGAAATGGGCGTGGGTGATGAGGACGAGATCGATGTTGGGGAGATCGCGGATGGCGAGACCAGCGCGCTTGAGGCGGCGGATGACGATGAGCCAGTTGGCCCAGTTGGGGTCGATGAGGATGTTATGGCGCGGAGTCTGGATGAGAAAAGAGGCGTGGCCGATCCAGGTGATGGCGATTTGTCCCGACTGGAGCCGGGGAAAAACGGGGCGGTTCTGAACGCCGCGGCGGCGGATGAAAAACGAGGGGATAAGGACCTCGGTGATGAAATTGCGCTGGTTCCAGCGCGTCGCCTTGACCTTTTCCTTTTTCCGTTTGGGATGAGACACAACCATTGAGCAACCCCTTCAAAATTGCCCCAAGCTCGCCTTGACGCAACCGAATGTGCATTCTGCCGCGAAGAGCACGACAATGAAACGCGATTTTTCGTCCGAAACGGCCATGGCCAAGGAGGAGCTGCGGCGCATCATGCGGGTGCGGCTGCGGGAAATCGATGCAGCCCAGCGGGCGGAAAAATCGCTTTTGCTCTGCGAGCTGGCGGCGCATGCACCCTCTTTCGCCGCGAGCCGGTGCGTGGGATTCTTCGCACCATTGCCCTCGGAACCCGACATTGCGCCGCTGATCGAAGAGGCGTGGGCACAGCACAAGCGGGTGGCGCTGCCGGTGATGATCCGGCATGGAAACAAACCGCAGCTCAACTGGCATGAGGTGGCCAACTGGGACGAGCTGGTGATGACGGGGCCGTTCGGCCTGCGCGAGCCCGATCCGCTGCGCGCGCCGCGCGTGACGGCGGGCGAACTCGATTGCGTTTTCGTGCCGGGACTGGCGTTTGATCGGGACGGTTTCCGGCTGGGCCGCGGCGGCGGGTTCTACGACTGCTTTCTCGCCAACGTTCGCGCGGGCTTGCCGAAGATCGGCCTGATGTTCGAATGCCAGCGGGTGCCGTCCGTCCCGCGCGAGTCGCATGACCATCCCTTGCCGGAGGTCATCACCGAAAGCGGCGTGACCCCGTTTCCGCCGTCGTCGTGAAATGATTTATTCGCCGACGGCGGCACGGTAGGCGGCGGCGTCCTTGAGGGCATCGAGTTCGGCGGGCTGGGAGAGTTTGAGACGGTAAAGCCAGGCCGCGCCATAGGGGTCCTTGTTGACGAGCTCGGGCTTGGCAGGGAGATCCGGGTTGACTTCGATCACCTCGCCGCTGGCGGGGGAATAGATGTCCGAGGCGGCCTTGACCGATTCGATGACGGCAACAGCAGAACCGGCGGTGACTTGCGCGCCAACCTTGGGGAGATCGACGTAGACGACGTCGCTGAGTTCCTGCTGGGCGTGGTCGGTGATGCCGACGGTGCCGATGGAGTCCTCCACCTTGATCCATTCATGGGAGGTGGCGTAGCGAAGCTGATCGGGAATATTGCTCATGGCGCCCGAATGCTGGCTCAGCTTGGCCGTTTATAAAAGGGCTTTTTCACGACCTCAACCGGCAGGCGCGAGCCGCGGATTTCGAGCTCGAGGAGCGTGCCGGGTTCGGCGCTGTCGGCGCGGACGTAGGCCAGGCCGATACCGCCGCCGAGTGTGGGCGAGGGCGCGCCGCTGGTGACCTCGCCGACGGGAACACCATCACGCAGGAGCGGGTAATGGGGACGGGGCGGCGGCCCTTTTTCCTTCAGGCGAAAGGCGATGAGCTTCTCTTTCAGGCCCGAAGCCTTTTGCTGAAGAAGCACCTTTTTGCCAATGAACTCGTCGGGGCGATCGAGCGCGACGAAAATGCCGAGACAGGCTTCGAGAGGCGTCCGCTTGTCGGAGAGGTCGTTGCCGTTGAGAGGGAGGCAGGCTTCAAGCCGGAGGGTGTCGCGAGCGCCCAGGCCACAGGGTTTGAGGCCGAAGGGCTTGCCGGCTTCCAGCAGCGCGAAGAAGAAATTTTCGGCGATTTCGTTCTTAAAGAAAATCTCGATGCCGTCCTCGCCGGTGTAGCCGGTGCGGGCGGTGAGGATTTCCTGGCAGTTCCAGGAGTAGCTGGTGATCTGGTTCCGTTTCGGCTCGGGCCAGCCGGGTCCGAAAAGGGCGCGGGCGATGGCGATGGCTTTCGGTCCCTGCAAGGCGACGGCGCTGTAGGAGAAACTTTTGTCGGCGAAATGGACGCCGGGTAGGAGATGCTTTTCGATCCAGGTACGGTCTTCGTCAATTTTGGCGGCGTTAACGACGAGGAAATAGTCACTTCCAGCCTGACGATAAATGATGAGGTCATCGATCACTCCACCTGCTTCGTTCAGCATCAACGTGTACTGGCCCTGGCTCTCGCCGAGCTTGGCGACGTTGTTGGTGAGAAGGCCGTTGAGAAAGGCAAGGGCCTTGTCGCCGCTGACAAAGAATTCGCCCATGTGGGAGATGTCGAAGACACCGGCGGCCTCGCGAACGGCCTTGTGTTCATCGACGATGCCGGAATATTGCACGGGCATGTTCCAGCCGCCGAAATCGACGAGGCGGGCGCCGAGTTTCTGATGGGCGTCGAAGAGAGCGGTTTTTTTCAGAGGGACGGAAGGGGTATTCATGAAAGCGAATCAACGATAATAGGTGGCTTCGAGCAGGCGGGCCGCTTCGATGAAGCCTTCGTGCAAAACCTGGGAGCGCGAGGCGGCGAGGAGCAGGGCCTGCACGGCGGTGGTGCGGGTGTCGGCGCCAAGCAGGCGGGCGGCGGCGCGAACCAGCGCATTATCTTCGCCGCTGGAGGCGAGGATGCGGAATTCGCGGCTTTCGGCCTCGCTCATGCAGCCGTCGACGAGGTCGAAGTAGGCGGGATCGACCGGCACGCGGGCCATTTCGAGCAGGGCGAAGCCCCGAAAGATGCTGGCGACGTAAGCGACGCGGGCGGAGCGTTGGTTGTGATGAAGCTGGAGGACGTAGTCGCCGATACTCAGGCCCCGCTGCTTCGCCGCTTCGACTACTTCGGTGCTGAGGGTAACGGTGCGGCGGGTTTTTGGGGACACATCGAGAGGGTAGAGCTTTGGCTTGCGGCGGTCAAATTCGTGGAAAAGAGAAAGTGAATGGTTGTAGAGGAACCCGTCGGTGAGCACGGGAAGGAGACTACGTCGTCAAGCCAAGACTGTCGACGTCGGTTCCGGCTGAAATTCCGGATCGCCCCTGACGTCCGCCAAAGAAGAACTCCCCACATGGCGCAGCTTATAGATTATCCTGAGAAGCTTTACTCTTATGCCTTTGAACTGGAATGACGATAATGCCTGGATTCTTCGTACGGAATTGCCCAACCATGGATGCGCTCCGTCCTATGTGGCTAATGGGCGGCTCGGACTGCGGCTGGGCGCATTGATCCTGGGCACCGATCTTCAGGCGCCTCCTTTGACCGCGGCGATGGCGGGCGATTCCCTCAATGGCACGCCGCCCTTCGATCACACCTATCCCCTCGAGACCTACGCTGCCTTCGCCCGAGATGAATTCCAGTATTGCCTGCCCTCTTGGGCGAACATCGATTTGCGGGTGGAAGCGCACCGGTTCCAACCTCAGAATTTGACGACGAGCTCGACGAAGCCTTTGACAACCTGGCTCGATCTCCGCACCGGCGAGGCGGGCGTCGACGGCGTTTGGCGCTGCGGCTGGGACATGGTGGACATCAAAATCCGGCTGCTGATTCCTCGCAGCCATCCTCATGGCGCATTCTGGGAACTGGAGCTTGAGCAGCTCAAGCAGCCGACTGAAATCACTTTTGGCTTGATGGGACAGCACCTGGCGAAGGAGCTGGAGCAATCCTATCGCTTCGAGAACGTTTCGATCCTGGGCACCGCTTCCACGCAGCGCCGCCACCGGAAGCTGGGCCTCGGCCTGCGCTGGCAGGTGGAAGGCGAGGCGGAAGCATTTCCTTTCCTTGGTAATCAGGCGGCATTCGTGCGCGTGGTCACGCGGGGATCGAGCCTGAAGCTGCGCGTCTTTTATGCCGCGCGTGGCGGCACCGAAAGCTGGTCGGAAGATGAAATTCCCCGGGATCTCGCCGCGCTGGAAACAGGTCTGAAGGATGGATCGCTACGGGCGGAGAATGACCGGATATGGCGCGCGATCTGGGCCCAGGCGCCGGACGTGACCACGCTGCCACTCGAGTCGCGCGACCGCCGTTTTGTGCTCGCGCAAATCTATTACCTGCTGGCGAGCTACGATGGCTCCGCGCATCCGACTGCTCCCCTGGGGCTTTCCTACAATGGCTGGAAAGGCCAATTGCTATGGGACACCGATCTCTGGCATTTCCGGGCCCTGAACGCCTATTGGCCCGAGCTGGCCCGGCAGGCGGTGAAGGCCCGCCTGAGCATTCTGTCCGGTGCGCGCCGGTATGCGGAATCGGTCGGATTGAAGGGAGCCTGGTATGGCCTGATTTGCGATGAAGAAGGGAATGAACTTGCTCCCGTGCATTATCAACCCGAAATCCATCGCAACGCCTGGATCGCCCTGGCCGCATGGGAGTCGAGTCGCCGGGGCGAGGATGTGGCGTGGCTGAAGGAGGTTTACCCGATCCTTTCCGCCATCGCCGATGCAACCTGCTCGCGGGCGGAGCGCGATTCCGATGGCACGTGGCATTTGCGCGGCGTGGTGCCGCCGGACGAGTCGGTGACAGAAAATCCAGACAATCCCGGCACGTGTGATGACAGCATTCTGACCAATTTTGCCTTCCGCACCTCGTTGCAGGCGGCGATTACAGCGGCGAAAATCGTGGGACAAGCTGCGCCGGCGCTCTGGTCGGAGGTGGCAGATGGCCTGGTGCTCCAGGCGCCGAGGCCGGACGGCGTCATTCCCGAATATGCCGGTTATTCCGGACACAACATCAAGCAGGCCGACGTCATCCTTATTTTCTGGCCCCTGTCGGCTGATTTCCCGGACCGGATCGTGAAGGCCAATCTCGATTATTATCGCGAGCGGGTCATCTGGGGGCCGCTCATGACCGAACAGATCGACGCCTGCATCCGGTTCCGTCATGGCTTCGGAAAACGGGAGGAGATTCTGCACGATCTGATCGCCCGCTACCGGCGCTACGTGCGCGGGACCTTCGAGACGCCTTATGAGTGCATCGACAACAACAACAGCCTGATGCTGACCGCTTGCGGCGGGCTCATTTCGGCGCTTACTTATGGCTGGTTTAACGTAAACGGGCTGGACGACCTCAAGAGGGTGCCGCGATTGGGCTGCCTTTAGGTTTTCATCACGATTCTTGTTCCGACCAACGAGAAACCGTCCATGCGCCTTTTTGAAATTCGCGATTCATTCGGGCTCGATCATCTTCTGCCGGCCAAGCGGCCCAATCCCCTCCCCGGCCCCGGCCAAGTGCTGGTGCTCATCCGGGCCGTTTCGCTCAATTACCGCGATCTGCTCATCGTTCAGGGCAAATACAATCCGCGAATGAAACTGCCCCGCGTGCCGGTCTCCGACGGCGCAGGGGAAGTTGTCGCGGCGGGCGACGGCGTCACCGCGTGGAAACCGGGCGACCGGGTCGTTTCGCCCTTTTTCCCGGACTGGATCGAAGGCGAAATGACTGCGGCGAAGACGGCCACGGCCTTGGGTGGGGACGTCGATGGCCTGTTGCGGGAACTGGCGGTGCTTCCGTCTGAGGCGCTGCTGCCGGTTCCCGAACATCTTAGCTTCGAACAGGCGGCAACCTTGCCATGCGCGGCGCTCACCGCGTGGCACGGCCTTTTCGTCGCAGGCAGCCTGAAACCGGGTCAGACGGTCCTGTTGCAGGGTACGGGTGGCGTTTCGCTCTTTGGGCTCCAATTCGCCAAGCTGGCCGGGGCGAAAGTGATCCTGATTTCAAGCAGCGACGCGAAGCTGGAACGGGCCCGGGCGATGGGCGTGGACCACACGATCAATTACCGGACTGAACCCGACTGGGAAAAGCGGGTGCTGGAAATGACCGGAGGACACGGCGTCAATCTGACGCTGGAGGTGGGCGGCATCGGCACGCTGGCGAAGACGCTGAAGGCCACCTGTCATGCGGGACGGGTCAGCCTGATCGGCGTTCTTTCAGGCGTGGCCGGGGACATCCAGATCGGGCCGATCCTGCACAAGATGATTACGGTCAACGGAATTTATGTCGGCTCTCGAGTCATGTTTGAAGACATGAACCGAATGATAACGCAGCACGGGCTTGAACCGGTGATCGACCGGGTCTTTCCCTTCGAGGAAAGCCCCGCGGCATTTCGACATCTTGAGTTGGGCCAACATTTAGGTAAGGTTTTGCTCCGTCTCAGCTAGAACCCCTTCCGAGTCATAAGCCGATTTTTTCACAAGAAATGAAACCTTTTGCGGGGTCTCACGTCAAAGATCGGAACGGCATTTGCTGATTCGTGTGAAAAACGAACCCATGGCCCCCTCTTCCACCCTAACCGCATCGGCAATGCCCGAGGCCGTTTCCGTCCCAACGCCCAAAAAGGGAACCGTCCAGATCGATCCCCGGGGGAAATCGGTCTATCAGCCGCAGCTCGACGGGCTGCGCGCGCTGGCGATCCTCGGCATCCTGGCCGAGCATTTCGGCCTGGCCCTGCCCGCAATGCTTCGGTGCGGGCCACTGAGCGTCCGGTTCTTTTTTGTCCTGACTGGCTATTTTATTACTCTCTCCCTCTGGCGGGTGAAGGCCGAGATGGCGGAAAGCAGGGAATCAAGCCACCGCCCATTGGGCCGCTACTATCTGGCGCGGCTGCTGCGGATCGGCCCTCCCTTTTATTTTGCGCTGTTTGCCGGCGCGGCGCTGGGGATCGCGGAAGTGCGGACCAATTTCCTCTGGCTGGCGACGTTCCAGGCAAACAATTATATCGCCTATCTCGGTTACTGGCCCGATTCGATTTCGCATTTTTGGTCGCTGGCGGTGCAGGAACAATTTTATATGCTCTGGCCCCTGGTGGTGCTGGCGCTGCCGCGGCGCTGGTTCCTGCCGCTGATGATTTCGTTCATTTTGTTCGGTCTCGGCTTCCGCATCGTGTGCATCATGCTGACCCCGGCCACGCTGTTGCGCTGGGTGACGCTCTTCGGCTGTCTCGACTCATTCGCGGTGGGCGGATTGATCGCCTACCTGATGCAGGCGAAGGTGCTGCAGAAACTGTGGCAATCGCAAACAATGCTCATCGCCATGCCGCTCATCGCCTTTGCCTGCTTCTTCCTGGGCCGGGCCCTGATGACGCTGCCGGAGGGCAATCTGTGGCTGGCGCTGACCGAATCGGTCGATGCAATTTTCCTGGCCTGGGTGCTGACCGCATCGCTCATCGGCATCAAGGGCCGCTACGCCAACATCCTGAGTTGGAGCCCGCTGGTTTACCTCGGGAAAATCAGCTACGGCGTGTATGTCTACCACGTTTTCGTCATCGTCGTGGTTTCGCCGCTGCTTGAGCCCTATGGCTACAGCGAGGCCCATGGCAATCTGGTGCGGCTGATGATCCTCTTTACGCTGACATTGGCGATTTCTTCGCTCTCCTGGCATTACCTGGAGCAGCCGTTCCTGGCGTGGAAGAAATCGCTTTCGCCCAAGCGCCGACCGGCCTTGGAACCTGTGCCCGTCACGTCAAGCCAGACGACGTTCGCCTAGGTCAGTCCCAGCTCGGCGTGGCGGGCTTGATCTTCCACTCGTTGACCAGACCGCGCGGAAAGCCGGTGACGAAACGGGATGGCTCCTGCCAGCGGTCCTCGAATGACGCCGAGGCGCGGGTGAGCGGATAGGTGAGGTAAAGCTCGTCGCAGGCCCGGGTAACGGCGACGTAGAACAGGCGACGCTCCTCCTCTTCGCCATCCAGCGTCTCAACCGAGCGCTTGGCGGGAAAGAGGCCGTCGCAAAGCATGATGACGAAGACGACCTTCCATTCGAGGCCTTTGGCCTGATGGATCGTACTGAGGCGGACGCAGGGCTGTCCGGCGAAGGGACCGTCCTGACGTGGGCCGCCGTCGACGTTGGTCATCAGCGCGAGCTGGGCGAGAAATTCCTCGGTCTTCTCGAAATTCTGGGCAAAAGCGCGGAGCTGGCCCAAGTCCTCCAGCCGCGACTGGAAGTTCGGAAACTTGGTCTTCATGTAGTCCTCGTAGATCGCGTCGATGACGACCTGGATCTGTTCCGAGGCACGGCCGCGAAGATCGGGCGCGGAGATCTGGGCCTGCGTCTCGACCCATTGCTTCCAGGGCACGGCGGCCTTGGCCGGCGGCTCGAGCGAGGCGAAGTCGGCCCCCTGGGCCAGCTTCTGCCAGAGCTTGTCGGCGGTTTTTTCGCCGACCGCGGGCATGAGCGAAGCGATGCGCTTGAAGGCGAGCTCGTCCTTCGGGTTCTGGGCAAACTTGAGGAAGGAGGCGACGTCCTTGACATGGGCCTGCTCGAAGAAACGGAGCCCGCTGAGCAGTTCGAAGGGCATCTGGCGGCGTGTCATTTCCATCTGCAATTCCATGGAGTGGAAGTGGGCGCGGTAGAGGATGGCGATTTCGTTGAGGTCGACACCCTCTTCCTGAATTTCCTCGATGCGCTGGCAGATGAACTGGGCCTGCTGGTTGGCGTCCTGAAGACAGATGAGCGCGGGTTTGGAATATTTTTCGGCGGGCCGGACGGCGTGAAGGTTCTTCGGATACTGGCGGGTGTTTGCGGCGATGGCGTAGTTGGCCAGGGTGAGGATTTCGGGCGTGCTGCGGTAATTGGTCTCGATGCGGATTTCGCGCGCGCCGGGGAAGCGCTGCGGAAAGGTGAGGACGTTTTCGAAATTGGCCCCGCGCCACGAGTAGATGCTCTGTGCGTCGTCACCGACGGCCATGACCTGGTGATGATAAGCGGCGATGACGTCAATGAAGTCCGACTGGATCTTGTTCGTGTCCTGGTACTCGTCGACGAGGACGTGCTGGAATTGCTCCTGGTAGAATTTGCGGATTTCCTCCCGGTCGCGGAGGAGCTTGAGCGCGTAGACGAGAAGGTCATCGTAATCCATCACGTTGTCGGCTTTTTTGCGATCGCGGAAGAGGCGCGAGATCGCTTCGAGCTTGTCGGTGATGGCGCTGAAATAGGGGTAATGCTCCTGCACGATATGAGCGATCGATCGTTCCGTGCTAGCCGCGAGGCCGAAGATGTCGAGCAGGACCGCGCCTTTGGGGAGTTCCTTGTCCTTGGGATCAAGCCCGAGTGATTTGAGCGCGGCGACGGCAAGATCGGCGGCGTCATCGCGGTCAAGGATGGTGAAATCGGCGCCGAAACCGAGCTCATTGGCGTGGCGGCGCAGGAGGCGGTTGGCCACGGAGTGGAACGTGCCGCCCCAGATGCGGGAGATATCGTGCGGGAGGAGATTGCCGACGCGGTCGAGCATTTCGCGCGAGGCCTTGTTCGTGAAGGTGAGCAGCAGGATGTTCTCCGGCTCGACGCCGTTTTCGATGAGATAGGCGACGCGATAGGTAAGCGTGCGGGTCTTGCCGCTGCCGGCGCCGGCAATGACCAGGAGCGGGCCGGGGCGGGCCGTGACCGCCTCGTATTGCTCGTCGTTGAGCTGGGCGCGGTAATCGATCTTCGCGCCGGCGGGCGCGGCGGTTTTCTTCAGGATGTACTCCACGGACATCCGGATACTTTCGCGGCTCCACGCCGCGGTGCAATGCGGATTTTCGATTCCGCTCTGGAACAAGACAAAAAATTGTAACCGGCGGCCTCGCGGCGGGGTCAATTCTTATAAGGGCGTTTTCCGCCCGACGTCATTTAACCGATTCTTTTATGAGCGAACCCTCCCCTGCCTCCACTCCCCCCGAACGAGTCATTTCCGCCGCCGTCGTCGGGCGGCTCTGGACTCTTACCTACGTGAGCCTGGGCCTTAACGGTCTGATTCTTTTGCTGATTCTCGTTGGTGTGATTCTGCATCATCACGGCGGACCGTCCCCGCGCCATTTCGGCGGCCGTGACAGAGGCGATGGCCGGTTCTGCTGCAAAATGGAGCCGCGCGATGAAGGCCGCTTCTTCCATCATTTCGGCATGATGGGCCCCGGCCCGCGTAGCGGATGGGGTGGTTTCGATCGGCGTCCGCCCGGCGGCGGGTTCGGTGGAGGCCAGGGTCCGATGCAGGGTCCCCGCATGATGGGCGGCGGCGGGCCCGGTTTTGCTCCCAGGATGATGGATGGTCCTCAGAACACGCCGCCCGATCCGGCCAAGATGACTGAGCGGATGCTCAATCATCTTTCCACGCAGCTTACCCTCACCGATGACCAGAAGGCTAAGATCAAGCCGATCATCCAGGATCAAGTCACGCAAATACAGAAAGAGATGGAGACCCAGCGCCAGGCCCGGCAGAAGGAAATGGACGACACCAAGGCGAAGATCAAAGCGCTCCTCAATACCGATCAGCAAAAGAAGCTCGACGCGATGCCGATGCCCGGCCAGAAGCCTCCGCCACCTCCGCCTCAGGACCAGCCCAAGGATGATGCGCCCGGGCAGTAGGATTCGCCAAAGGAACGCGGGTTTAGGTCACCGCCAGCGTTCCCGTCGTCACGCCGAGCTGGCTGCGGAGATTTAGTTCACGGATAATCATCGGTCCGGTGGCAGTACCGTCGAGAAGCCGCCGATAACCGCGCAGAATGCGCTCCGACTCAGCGGCATCCTCCAACAGCAATTCGATCCGAAAAGCTGCCGGGTTCATTTTGCGGAAAGCGTCAAAGAAGGCTGCACCGGACTGCGCCTGGGCGTTGAAAAGCGTGTTGCGGCAACCCACGTCGGCCTTGAGCGGATGGAGCAGCCCGACGCGGTCGCGCAGCTCGACCCGATGCCGGTCGCAGGGTCGCCCGCAATTGGTGTGGTCGGTGCCGTCGGAGAGGAAGGCGGCGAAGACGCAGTGCTCCATGTGAAACATCGGGATATGCTGGTGCAGCGTGATCTCGAACCAGGCGGGCGGCGCGGCGCGCAAAAGATCAAGCACCTGGCCCGCGTTGAGGTCGTATGAGACGGTCAGCCGCTCGAGCCCCTCGGCCATGAGCAATTCGGCGGTGAGCGGATTGGCGACGTTGAGCGAAAAATCGCCGATGCAACGGAGCGGAGGCCCGTTGCCCGGCGGTCGACGGCTACCGAAATAATCGAGCGCGCCAAGATTGCGGATGAGAACGCCGTCGGGCCCGGCATTTTCGATCAGGCGGAAGAAACCCTGCTCGCCCGCCTTCTGAATGCGGGGCGTGGCAAGGAAAATCCGAACCGAATCGGCCGCACCGGAATGACCGCGAACCAGCTCAACCGCCTCCTTGTAGCGGCGGATGTCTTCGAAGTCGGCATAGATTTCGCCCATGCCGTTTCGCAGGGCGGCCTCGATCTGTTCAAGACTGCGGCAAAGGACGGTGAGGAGTGGCTCAGTTGTCTTTTCCGATGCGCCACGCTTTTCGGCCAAAGTGTGAAGCCGCCTGGACAATATATCCAACCGAACTGATCCCTCGACGTGCTCGGGATGACAGCCGTTCTTAGTCGATAAAGCATCCAGTTTCTCCACCAACTCGCGACGGAGGCGGTTGAGTTCGCTGACCGGGATGATGACGTCGCCTTCCAGCCGATTGTCGATTCGCCCGAGCTCGAAGCCGGTCTCACCGAGCCGGCCCAGTTGTCCGCGCAAGCTTTCATCGGTCAACGGCCGCTTCTCGGCTTTTTGCAGCGGCATTTGCGATTCCACCGTGGCCGTGGCATCGAGGCTTTTTCCCTCGAGCCGCAGAGACTCTCCGATTTTCCCGCTGACGATGAAGTCGAGGGAATGCTTCGGAAGCGGAATCTCGCCCGTCCAGGTTTTGCGCAATTCGCGATTCAATTGCGGATCGTCGGTCTTCCAAATCCGGTCGCCGGGGCGAACGGCGCGAAAATTAATTTTGCCCCGCTCAAAGCTGAACCGTACGAGCCCCTCCTTGAGCGGCGTCGCCTCGTAGACGCGGCCACCCTGTTCGTTGTCTGTGTCGAGGCCCTGGTCGATGACCAGGCCGTCGCCGGGTCGGACCGCCACAGCGGGCTTGAGGTCGAGCGAATCGCGGCCGACCGCCGTCACAGTCCCAACGAAAGCGCCGCGCTTTTTGCCGAAGCGGGCATGGACAAGCTGCTGATGATTCACGCCGTGCATCCAGCCCGAATAGAGCCCGCGCGAAAAAGCCATCTCGAGCTTGTAACGGTCTTCACCGGGTAGCCGTTGACCGCCGGGCAACGATTCCTTATCCGGCGCCTCATCGTTCATGGCACGACGATTCGCCTCCCAGGCCGCATCGATGGCCCGGCGATAGACCTGCGTTACCGTCGCCACGTACTCGGGCGTCTTAAGCCGGCCCTCGATCTTGAACGAGACGATGCCAAGGCGGATCAGCTCCGGGATTTCCTCGACCGCTGCGAGGTCCTGCGGAGAGAGGAGATATTTCCGGTCGCCGAGGTCACGCTTGATCCCGTCGACGACAAGCTCATACGGCAACCGGCAGGCCTGCGCGCATTCGCCCCGGTTGGCGCTGCGCTGGCCGAGGGCCTCGCTGGTCAGGCATTGGCCCGAGTAGGCGACACAGAGCGCGCCGTGGACGAAGACTTCCAGCGGCAGCGCCTCCTCGAATTTCGCCAGTTCGCGCAGCGAGAGTTCCCGGGCCAGTACCACCCGGGTAATCCCGATCCGTTGCGCGAAGGCGATGCCTTCGGGCGAGGTCAGGGTCATCTGGGTCGAGGCGTGGAGATGAAAATCGGGCACAAGTTCCCGCGCCAGCGTCACCAACCCCAAATCCTGCACGATGGCGGCATCGATGCCGCTACGCTGGAGCAAAAGCAATTCGTCCACGGCAGCCTCCAGCTCGCCGGTAAAAATCAGGGTGTTGAACGCGGCATAGCCTTTCACGCCATGCTCATGGAGAAAGGCCATCAACCTGGGCAAATCCTCCACGGTAAAGTTCGTGGCCCGCATCCGGGCGTTAAAGGCAGGCAGGCCGAAATAAACCGCATCCGCGCCATTGGCCACCGCCGCGCGGGCGCATTCCCAGTTGCCCGCAGGCGCCAGGAGTTCGGGTTTGGCAGGAGATGGAGCCATTTCGGGCGGTTGTGTCCTAAAATACGAAGCTGGCATGGGATGTTTTATATTCTACTCCATTGCATGTGCTTATACTCCAAAAATCAGTCTGTTCATTTTTCGAAATCGCGGGCATGTTTTGGCCTCGCCGACAAATCCCTGTTTCCGACATGAATATCCACGAATATCAGGCCAAAGAGTTGATGCAAAAATTCGGCGTGGCCACGCCCCCGGGGGCCGTCGCCGGCACGCCCGAGGAAGCCGAAGCCGTCGCCAAATCGCTCAATACCACCGACCTCGTCATCAAGGCGCAGATCCACGCGGGCGGACGCGGCAAGGGAACTTTCACCAGCGGGTTCAAGGGCGGCGTTCATCTTTGCCAGACCCCGCAGGAAGCACACGATTTCGCCGCAAAGATGCTCGGGCAGACGCTGGTCACGGTCCAGACCGGCCCCGCCGGCAAGCTCGTCAGCAAGGTGCTGGTGGGCCAGTCGAAGGCGATCTCCCGCGAGCTTTATTTCGCCATCGTGCTCGACCGTGAGGCGCAGGCGCCGGTGGTCATCGCCAGCACACGGGGCGGCGTGAACATTGAGGAAGTCGCGCACGAAACGCCCGAGCTCCTCATGCGGATGCGGGTCGATCCCGCACTCGGCCTCCAACCCTATGAGGCGCGCAAGCTGGCCGATTACCTCGACCTGAAAGGCGATCTGCTCAAACCCGCCTGCGCGATTTTCCATGCGCTCTATCATCTTTTTATCACAACCGATTGTTCCCTGGTCGAGATCAACCCGCTCGTCGTCACCAAACAGAACGAGGTCATGGCCCTCGACGCCAAGTTCAATTTCGACGATAACGCGATGTTCCGCCATCCCGAGATCCTCGCTTATCGCGACATCACGGAGGAGGACCCGCGCGAGGTCGAAGCAAGCAAGTTCGGCCTCAATTACATCGGCCTCGACGGCAACATCGCCTGCCTCGTCAACGGCGCCGGGCTCGCGATGGGCACGATGGACATCATCCAATATGCGGGCGGCAAGCCGGCCAACTTCCTCGACGTCGGCGGCGGCGCGACCGAGGCGCAAGTCACCGAGGCGTTCAAGATCCTGGTTGCTGACCAGAACGTGAAGGCGATCCTGGTTAACATTTTCGGCGGCATCATGAAGTGCGACATCATCGCGCAGGGCATCATCAATGCGGTCAAGGCGGTCTCGCTGCCGGTGCCACTGGTGGTGCGGTTGGAAGGCACGAATGTCGCGGCGGGCAAGAAGCTCCTGGCCGAATCGAACCTGCCGATCATCGCCGCCGATGATCTCGCCGACGCGGCGAAGAAAGTTGTAGCCGCAACCCAAAAATAAATCGTTATGAGCCGCTACGAAGAAGTCGCTTTTACCGCCTATGCCGTCACGGACCTGGCGCGCTCACGGAAATTCTATGAAGAGGTGCTCGGCCTTAAACCCAGCATGCTCAAGGAAGGCGTGCCGTGGGTAGAATATGCCGTCGGCAACGGCACGCTCGGCATCGGCGTAAGTGCACAGTGGAAGCCCTCCCGCGACGGCGCCTCTGTGGCGTTGGAGGTCGCCGATTTCGACGAAGCCATCGCCCACATCAAATCCCACGGCGTCAGCTTCGAAATGGGCCCGTTGGAAACGCCGGTCTGCCACATGGCCGTCGTGCGCGATCCGGATGGCGGAAAAATCTGCATTCACAAACGCAAACCCGGCAATGTTTAACTTATGATTCGCGTTAACGAAGTAGCCTTCATCGGCTATCCGGTCACCGACAAGCAGCGGGCCCGCGATTTTTACGAAGGCCTGTTCGGCCTCACCGCAGCGTCCAGCAGCGACTTCCCGAACGGTTTCTGGATCGAATACGACATCGCCGGGGCCACCTTTGCTCTCTCCAATTTCTGGAAGCCCTCGGACAAGGTCGGCCCCTGTGTCGCCTTCGAGGTCGATGATTTTCCCTCGGCCGTCGAGGTCCTGAAATCGAAGAAAGTGACCTTTATCGACAAGCCTTTTGAAACTCCCGTCTGCTTCATCGCGGTCGTCGCCGACCCTGATGGCAATCTGGTCACCGTCCATAAACGCAAGCCGGGACACGGCTAACCCTCCTTCGCTTATGTCCATCCTCGTCGATAAAAACACGCGATTGCTCGTCCAGGGCCTCACCGGAAAAGCCGGCGGCTTTCATGCCCGGCAATGCCTTGAATACGGCACCAACGTGGTCGCCGGCGTCACGCCGGGCCGCGGCGGTGAAACCTGGGAAAACAAGGTTCCTGTTTTCAACACGGCCTGGGAGGCGCGCCGGCAGACCGGTTGCAACGCCACCATGATTTTCGTCCCCGCCCCCGGCGCCGCCGATGCGATCCTCGAGGCCGCCGACGCGGGCATCGAGCTCATCGTCTGCATTACCGAAGGCATTCCGGTCCTCGACATGATGCGCGCAAAAGTCGGCCTGCGCGACAAGAAGGCGCGGCTCATCGGCCCGAATTGTCCCGGCATCATCACCCCCGGCCAGTGCAAGATCGGCATCATGCCGGGCTACATCCACAAGCCGGGCAAAGTCGGCGTTGTTTCCCGCAGCGGCACGCTCACTTATGAAGCGGTGTGGCAGCTCACCTCCCGCGGCCTCGGCCAGAGCACCTGCATCGGCATCGGAGGCGACCCGATCAACGGCACCAGTCACACTGACGCCGTCCGGATGTTCAACGAGGACCCCGGCACCGAGGCAATCATCCTTATCGGCGAAATTGGCGGCACGGGCGAGGAAGACGCAGCCGATTACATCAAGCAGCACGTGAAGAAGCCGGTCGCCGCGTTCATTGCCGGGGCCACGGCGCCTCCCGGACGCCGCATGGGCCATGCCGGGGCCATCGTCTCCGGCGGCAAAGGCACTGCCGAGGGCAAGATCGCCGCGCTCGAAGCCGCCGGGGTCTCCATTGCCCGCACACCCGCCGAGATGGCCGATGCGTTGATCCGGAAGATGAAGTGACCTTTTCCCGGACGCCACTTGCAAAATGAGCACGATTCAAATTGCGACTGCGACCGGGCAGCACCTTCCTTACGACGAAAAGCAGGTTCGCAACATGCTGCGGCAGGGCCTGCTCAAGCCCGAGGCACTCTACTGGAAAGAGGGCATGACCGAATGGCGGCCGCTGAAGGAGCTTCCCGGGGTCGCCTCAGGCTCCGCCCTGGCGCCAGCGACCCGGTACCAGTTCGCCAAAAATCCTGAACCCTTGACCACGGTGCTCCTGGTTTTTTGGGGCATCTCGTTTCTGTTTGCGATTCCCTTTCTTCTTCTTTCCGTGGCCATGCTGATCGAGACCTTTTTGCAGGATTTTAAAAGCCTTGTCGTCATCTCCCGTTGGGTTCAGGTCCTTGGCTATGCATCGATGGCCATCTATCTCCCGACACTCATCCTCTTCCTGATATGGATCTATCGCGCCAATGTGAATTGCCGGGGCTTTGGCGCTCAATTGAAGATCAGCCCAGCCATGACCGTGGGAAGTTTTTTTATCCCCTTTATCAATCTGGTCTATCCCTGCGTGGCCCTGCAGGAAATTTGGAAGGCGAGCCGCAATCCAGCCCAATGGCAGACGGAACGCGCCTCGATCCTCATCGGATTCTGGTGGGGCTTTTGGCTGCTTCATGCCGTTCTCGGCCCGGTTCTTTCGCTCTACGCAAAAATGCATGTCGTGAAAGGGTTGCCTGCCATCACCGCCAAACTGCAAGCCATCTCGATATTGCTGATGACTGCCTCTATTTTTAAAATCATTCTTTGCCTCCTGGCCTTTGCGATGATTTATCTCATCACCAGCCGCCAGAAGACATTGGTTGGACAAAATCCCTTCTGAGGATCATCACAAATCCTGCCCGACCGCGCGAAGCTGCTGGTATTGCTCCAGGGCGTGACGCAGAAAGACAAGGTTCGCCTCAACCTGAGTTTCGATTTCCGCCAGGTGCGGCGTCTCGAAAACGATCTCAAACGGGCGCGGGCTCACCTCCGGCGCAGCGCAGAGCATGCCGGGATAGCCCTTGCGAATGAGCCCGTTCTGCGCGGTGAAATTGTCGATGATCTCGCTGCAGTTGCGTGGCACCACTTGTTCGACCGCCCGCAACGCCGGCTCGGCCACATATTGGGTCACCTGCGCTCCCAGCGCGAAGGCATAGAAACCGCTCGATTCGTCGTCGGCGTGAAGCGAGATCAGCCCGTCGAAGCGCAGCGTGCGGATCTGCCGCTCGAGCAACGCGACCTCCGGCTCGCGCGAGCCGACCCAGAATTCCCGGTTCAGGTCGCGGCCGCTACGGGAATGGCGCGTGCCATCCTCGTAGCCGGTCGGGTTGCAAAGCGGATAGATATAAAGCTCGTACCCGCGTGCGATCTCCGGCTTGCTCGCCAACTCATGCAGGAAACGGACCGCCGCCAGCACACCCGCCGTCTCGTCGCCGTGAACACCCGCAAAAATGCCAACCCGGAAATAGTCGCCGCCGCCGCGCGGCCCAACGAAGAGATATTGCTCCAGCGCATAATCATCCAGCCCGACGCTCCATGTTCCCAAGGTTGCCGGAAGCCAGGGCGCTTTCGTCTTTTGCAGCGGCGACAGGGCCTCGCGAAAATTCTTCCGGCCCGTCCGTTTCGTGGCAGAATGAGTCATTCTCCCGCGAGTCTCCGCAAATCGGATGGAGGAAGCAAGCCGGTGCATACCTATTATAATAAATAGATGATAGACTTTGTCGAGTATTGAATTACCCTCATAGCCAATGCCTTCCACCGCATTCCGCCTCGCCATTTTCCAGGAATCGGTCATTCGCGAAATGACCCGCCTTGCTAACCAGCACGGCGCCATTAACTTGGCGCAGGGTTTTCCCGATTTCGACCCGCCCGCCGCGCTGATCGAGGCACTCGAAAAAAGCGCCCGGGGGCCATTCCACCAATATTCGATCACTTGGGGTTCGGCCCGTTTTCGGCAGGCGCTGGCCGCCAAGATCAACCGCTTTACCGGTCTGGCCATCGAACCCGACCGCCATCTGGTCACCACCTGCGGCAGCACCGAAGCCATGATGGTGGCGATGATGACCGCGTGCAACCCGGGCGATAAGGTGATCGTCTTTTCGCCCTTCTATGAAAACTACGCGGCCGACGCGATCCTCTCTGGCGCGGAACCGATCTACGTCTCGCTCCGGCCACCCGAATTCCATTTCGACCCCGATGAATTGCGCCGGGCCTTCGCGCAAAAGCCAAAAGCTCTCGTCCTGTGCAATCCCTCCAACCCATGCGGCAAGGTCTTCACCCGCGAGGAGCTTCTTTTCATCCTCGACCTCGCCCGCGAGCACGACGCCTTCGTCATCACCGACGAGGTCTACGAGCACATCGTCTATGCGCCGCATGAACACATCCCCTTCGCGACACTGCCCGGCGCCAGGGAACGAACCCTCACCTGCGGCTCGCTTTCGAAGACCTACTCGATCACCGGCTGGCGGCTTGGCTATGTCGTGGCGGCGGCGGAAATCATCGCTCAGGCACGAAAGGTCCACGATTTTCTCACCGTCGGAGCTGCCGCACCGCTCCAGGAAGCCGCGGTTACCGCGCTCGAATTTCCCGACAGCTATTACACGGAGCTTCTGGCTGAGTATACCCGCAAGCGCGACCTTTTTCTCGGTTATCTCAAACAAACCGGGCTGCCTTTCACCACGCCGCAGGGCGCTTACTACACCCTGGTCGACATCTCGTCGCTCGGCTTTGCCAACGACCGCCTCGCCTCTGAGGAACTGACCAGACGCATCGGCGTCACCGGTGTGCCCGGTTCGAGCTTCTTTCGCGAGCCGGTCCACCGCTACATCCGCTTCCACTTCGCCAAAAAGGACGAGACGCTCCACCGCGCCGGCGAGCGCCTCGCCACGAAGCTGAAGTAAATCAATTCCTTGCGTCGTTTTCCGCCTCTGTCTTGATAAAATTTAGAACCCGATAATGGATACGGTGCACAATCCAGTCTGAGATCGGAATCCAATACTCTGCGGGCCACATACGATTGTGATATTGTGAAGTTCCTTCCAGCCGCGTGTGCGTGGCATCAAGACGGATGAGCCTGAATTGACCCCATTCTGACACCATGAAATTTTCCAAATGTGGCGTTTGCAGGTCATGATAGATCGAAAGCTCATGCATTGAAGGCGGGCATGAGATGACGTCAAATCGCAATAGCCGGCCCGGCTCCCAGTCGGTGATGACCTCCTGCAGTGGCCCGGTCGACAAAACGCACAGGCGTTTCGCACCTACACCCGTTCCATCCATTTCACTGCGCAACGGATACGCTACTCCAGAACGGAAAATGGGCTCCGGCGGTCCTGGAATATCCGGAATCGCTGGAAGATATTTCCAAACCGCATCGGAGGAAGCAGCTATATTGACGGAACTGACCACTATAGAAGTCGGTGGCGGGAGATCACAACGAGCCTCAAATCCCACCATGAAGGGCAACAAAGCACAGGCCATTAGAGCAGGCACTAAGTTTCTCGCTTGATGCCGACGACGCAAAATAAGATTGGTAATAAATGCGGCAATAAAAGCGACAAAGCAGGCCAATGGCGAAGCCAGTAAAATGCAGATCAATCCATCAAGCGCAAAAAAGATAATGGCTACCCCTAGAAGCAACAAAGTCAGAAAGGTAATACCGATAGCATCCTCATAAGAACGAGTTGTCCGTCGAGAGAAGAGAACAACAGGCAAAATGCCGCAGTACACCGGCAGGCCCAGAAAAAGGGCATATCCATAACTTTGGAAATGATCTACCGAAAGCCAAACAATACCCGCGGCACTCAGCGCAGTGGCAACAGCGCACAGGCAAGCCAGGATTTTGTCTTTGGAATGATTGTTTACGAATAATGTAATGACCTTCCAAAGACCAAGGGGGATCGGAGCCAACCATAGAGCGACCCAACAAATCACGAAAAGCCAGCCAAAGATTGTTTGAATAAGAGTCCAAACAGAAGTGATGCTCATGGCTTGATCCTCTGGAAAAGCGCATTCGAAAGCGTAAATCGGTTGTGCGAGATGAGAATGCAAAGCCGCTGGGCCAGCGGCCGCAAGGCGGGAGCGGCCAACCGGCCGGCCCACTCCCTGTAATTACGAAGTGCGTAAAGACACATCAACCAAGCCCGCTCGCCCGCATAGATGCCGCCCTTATCGCTTAGCACAACCAGCCGCTCTTCCGGATGAAGGGTCTCCAGTTTCGGGCAAAACTTGCGGGCGGCCTCCGATTGAAACGGATAAAAGACCAGTTCCAGATAGGCTGGTTGGGCGGCCAGCCATTCCCGACACCGTCGGCACAAGCCACACTCGCCATCGTAGAAAACGTAGAGCCTTTTCATGGTCACCTTAGGCCTGCGGCACCGGGGGCAATGTAAAGTTGTCCGGCTGGACGGGAGGCGGCAATTGACCGGATAGCCCACGCTTCCGCATCCGGGAAAAGATGTACAGGTTCAGGAAATGCATGCCGCCCAGAACAAGAAGGACCACTCCAATCTTGGAGCTGAGGTTCTCAATGACCTGCTGCGTATCGACTGGCGGTAGATCGGTTTTTAAGGCCAGCGTGACATACCCGAGATTGATCAGGTAAAAACCAACCACCAGCAGATGATTGACCGAATCGGCCATCGGTTCGTTTCCACCAAAGCAATCGACGAGGAAAATACGGCCGTTCTTGTGCAGGGTTTGCGCGACCCAGACGGTGAGCACGATGCTGATGGCAAGGTAGATGAGATAGAGCCAGACGGTGGGATTATTCATGGTTTTTGTGGTTTTGTTGGTTGAGGTTTGACTAAAGAAGGTCAGGCAGCACGTAGCGCACGTAGTTTTTATATTTTCGATATTTTTTGAAAATTTGTTGCAAATAAAAGGGCCGACGTTTCGGTCGGGGGAGGGAGGCTTTTCTGGGCTTTTTCATGGGGTAGGGCTGGGGCATTCAGTTTTTGGATTTGGTGAGCATCTTCAGCAAAAGCGGCAAAATGGAGCTGCCTTCCGAGCGGGAGACGCGATCGAGCACGCTATCGGCTTGGCCGACGAATTCCAGAAGGGCGCGGATCTGGCGGTTAAATGCCACGGCCTTTTCTCCGCGCAAGGAACGGGTCTGCTCATCGCAGGCCTTGAGCGCCTTTAGCGCCGGCTCGATCTCCCGCCGTTTCCTCTCGCGCGCCACGATGCAGAACATCCTCCAGACATCCTTTTCCGCCTCGAAATATTCCTTCCTCTCTCCCTTCCGGATCACGCTTCGAACCAGGCCCCAGCCGGTCAACTCGCGCAGGTTTTGATGGGCGTTGCCGCGGCTGATTTTCAGGTCGGCCATCACCTCATCGGTGGTCAGCGGCCGGTCGCTCGTCATGAGGAGAGCATGGATTTGGGCCATGGTGCGGTTGATGCCCCAGGCATTGCCCATGGCCCCCCACTGGGCCACGAACTCATCACGGGCCTGGGAAAGCAGGTCGGCGGCTTCTTTATCAATCATATTTTCAATAAATACTGAAAATATCATTAAGTCAAGTCTATTTCTTTGAAATCACTGCCTTCCCCCTCCTTCCTCCTTTACAGCGGGCGTTGGGGCCCACAAAATTGCACATGCTCTGGTTGCTCTACGCCCTCGGCGCAGCCGTCATCTGGGGCGTCAATTATGCCGTCAGCGGCCGGCTCCTAGAAAAGGGCATGTCGCCGCAAACCCTCTTCCTCGTCGATATGGTCTTCGGCGTTCTCGCCATGGCGGTCGTCATCAGCCTCATGGGCAAATGGCCGACAGTGGCACTGGAGATCAAGACGGCCCAGCCGCAACTGCTTCTGCTTATCGTCGCCGTCATGGCGTCAGTCAGCGCGGGTCTGCTCATCTTCATGTCGATCGAGGCCAAAAATGCCACTGTCGCTTCGCTGATCGAGATCAGCTACCCGCTCTTCACCGCCTTCTTTGCCTGGGCGCTCTTCCGGCAAAATACCGTTAGCCTCTCCACCATCATCGGCGCGTTCCTGATTATCGCCGGAGTGGTCATCGTCGCTCGAGGTAATCGCTGACCCGCTAAACCTCTTTATCTTCCTATCCCAATCCCCCTCACCCAAGCCCGTTCGACGCTTATGAAAAGATTCCTTCTGGTTCTCACGTTACTTTCACTCGGTCTGGCGTCTCCTCTGGCCGCCGATCAGAATGCCTCCCCGCCTGTACGAAAAGTTACCGTGACCGGCACGGCCATCATCAAGGTCGCGCCGGACCAGATGTACTGGAGCGTCCAGGTCAGCATCAACGACGCCACCCTCGCCAAGGCCAAGGCCCGGCACGATGCCTCCCTTACTTCTACCCTCGCCTACATCAAGTCCCTGGGCGGTGCCGTGCGCGATCTCCAGACCGGCGGCATCCGCTTCGACCGCCAGACCTATTTCCCGCCCGACAGCGATCGCTCCAAGCCTTTTTCCTGCTCCACGCAATTGACCTTCACCCTCACCGATTTCGATAAATACGGCACCATCTGCGACAATCTCGCCAAGTTCGACGGCGTCGAGGTGCAGTCGATCGATTACGCTTACTCCAAGCAGGCCGACGTGCGACGCGATGCCCTAAAACAGGCGCTCCTCAACGCCCATGACAAAGCCGGCGACCTGGCTGCCACGGCCAATTGCAATCTGGGTGCTCCGCTCGAGATCATCGAGGGTTCAGGCGAAGGTCCCCGCCCATTGATGATGAATGCCCTGGCCCGCTCCATCCCCGGGGGAACGCCCGCCCCGGTCGCCGGCCAGATCGAGATCGATGGCACCGTTACGGCGACTTATGAGTTGACTCCATTGCAGACGCCGGTTGCGGCACCGTCCAAATAAATTCGCCGTAACTTATATCCTATTAGCATCTTATAATCCCGTGTGTCCTCCGTCCAACTGAAACGCAGTAGCGTCCCTGGATCGTTTCTGCTAACGTAAAATACTTATGGCCACAGTCATCTCCGGTTCCGCCTACGTGGTGCAGAATAATATCGATACCGACCAGATTATCCCGGCGCAGTACCTCACGCTCGTCCCCACGATCCCCGAGGAATACGAGAAACTCGGCAGCTACGCGATGATCGGCCTGCCCGATTCGCTCTATACCCAGCGCTATGTCGAGGAGGGCTCGATCAAGACGAAATATCCGATCATCATCGCCGGACGCAATTTCGGCTGCGGTTCCTCGCGTGAACACGCCCCCATTGCCCTCGGCGCCGCCGGGTGCGAGGTCGTCGTCGCGGAAAGCTTCGCGCGCATCTTCTTCCGCAACTCCATCGCCACCGGCGAGCTCTATCCCTACGAAAGCACGGAGCGCCTGTGCGAGGAAATCAAGACCGGCGACCACGTCGAGGTCGACTTCGACAAGGACGAGGTCCGCGCCAACGGCAAGACCTATCCGCTCAAGCCGCTCGGCGAAGTGAAACCGGTCATCGACGCAGGTGGCATCTTCGCCTTCGCGCGCAAGCAGGGCCTCATCCCGGCCCAGGCGGAGGAAGCTCTTCCTTTATGAAAACAGCAGTCGTCACCGGCGGCGCCGGTTTCCTGGGCAGTCACCTCACCGACCGGCTCCTGGCCGAGGGCTACAGCGTTATCGGTGTCGACAATTTCATCACCGGCAATCGCGCGAACCTGGAGCACCTGAAAAACGAGCCACGCTACAGCTTCATTGAGCACGACGTCAGCAAGTACATCACCATTCCCGGCGAGGTGAACCTCATCTTCCATTTCGCCTCGCCCGCCAGCCCCATCGATTACCTCGAGCTGCCCATCCAGACGCTCAAAGTCGGCTCGCTCGGCACCCACAACGCGCTCGGCGTCGCCAAGGCCAAGGGCGCCACGTTCCTGCTTGCCTCCACCTCGGAATGTTACGGCGATCCGCTCGTCCATCCGCAGAAGGAGGATTACTGGGGCAACGTCAACCCCATCGGCCCGCGTGGCGTCTACGACGAGGCCAAGCGCTTCGCCGAGGCGATGACCATGGCCTATCATCGCTACCACAAGGTCGATACCAAGATCGTCCGCATCTTCAACACCTACGGCCCGCGCATGAGGCTCAAGGATGGCCGCGTCGTCCCCGCCTTCATTGGCGAGGCGCTTAAAAACGAGCCGATTACCGTCTTCGGCAACGGCAGCCAGACCCGCAGCTTCTGTTACGTCTCCGATCTGATCGACGGCATCTACAAGCTTTCCCAATGCGATTTCCATGAGCCGGTCAATATCGGCAATCCGATCGAACTGACGATCAAGGAATTCGCCGAGCGGATCGTCCGCCTCACTGGCTCCAAGAGCACGATCAGCTATCAGCCGCTGCCCGTCGACGATCCCAAACAGCGCCGGCCTGACATCACGCGCGCCGGCAAGCTGCTCGGCTGGAAGCCGGTCGTCGATCTCGAGACCGGCCTGAAACAGACCATCGATTGGTTCAAGAGCCGCGTTTGATTTCCATGTAGCGGCGGTCTGTGACCATCGCTTGAACTGGCAGAAGTAATGAATTGATCGCCTGACCAAATCCCATGCCCCGCCGCGTCGTTATCGGAGTCGGGATCGCCGCCTATCCGGTTCATTCCGCCGGCAACACCTGGGCCTTTCTCCAGTGGGTCCTCGGCTTTCGCCAAGCCGGCTGGGACGTCTGGATGGTCGAGGACCTATCACAAAAAAAGTGGATCAACAACGCCGGCCAGCCCTGCGCGCCGGAAACCAGCGCGAACCTCACCCATTGGAACCGCGTCGTCGACGAGTTCGGCCTAAAGGGCCGTGCGACTCTTCTTTCTGAAGGTCAGTCGTCCGATTTGCCGGAACTCCTCCGTTTCGCCCGCGATGCCGAGTTTCTCTTCAATATTTCCGGACATCTCCTCCATCGCGAACTCTTTGCCGCCGTGCCCCGGCGCATCTATGTCGACCTCGACCCCGCCTTCACCCAGATCTGGGCCGAAGTTTACAAATCAGACATGCACTTCGAGGGCCACGACACGTTCTGCACCATCGGCCGCCATCTCGGTCATAAAAATTGCCGAGCGCCCCTCGCTGGCCGCCACTGGCTGCCCATCGGCGTTCCGGTCGTCCTCGATTATTTCACCAACCCGCGGGCCGACGAACCAGGCGATACCTGGACCACCTTCACCCACTGGTATGGCTATCCGCAGGTCGAATACGACGGCCAGTGGTACGGCAACAAGTCGGAGGAATTCGATAAGCTCGTCGACCTGCCGAAAAGGACGGACGAAAAACTCGAGATCGCCACCAATCTCCATCCCGATGACGAGGCCACCGCGCGATTTCGCAACGGCGGCTGGAACCTGATCGAGGCCGCACCGCTCAACACCCCGTGGCAGCGCTACCGCGATTATCTGGCCCAAAGCCGCGGTGAATTCTGCGTCGCGAAAAACGGCTATGTCCGCTCCCGCTGCGGCTGGTTCAGCGATCGCAGCGTCGCCTACCTCGCGCTCGGCCGGCCCGTCATCCTGCAGGAGACCGGCTGGACCGATTTCTATCCGCATGGCGAGGGCCTTCTGCCCTTCCACGACGAGAAAAGCGCTCGGGCCGCGTTCGAAACTGTCGCCCGCGATCCGGTGCGGCACGCCCGCGCCGCCCGACGGATCGCCGAGACCCATTGCTCAGCACCGGTCGTCGTCAACCAGCTCCTCGAAACCATTGGCCGGGCGGAGTAGCCGGAAACGTCGATTTTCCATTGTAACGGCATGGCGGAATGCGTATGCTTTCCATCCGCCTTCATGCGTCCGCGCGAAGCTTGCTCGGGGTCTTAGCTCAGTTGGTAGAGCGCCTCAATGGCATCAAGACCGGGTGATTTTATCCCATTTTCTCTTATAGAATCGCATAGGATCAAATCGCGATTGTCAGTGTAGAAACTAGGTCGCGCTCAGTTTCTCACGGTTTCTCACAGATACCCATTTTCATGCCATCGGGTTACACAATAGGGTTACACAGATAGTTTGATGTGCTGATAAAATGCCGCTGCCAAGGGGAGTGTCTTATTGTTGATGAGGCGATCAAGACGATCTCGCCCCGGGCGCAGGACGGCTCAGGAGGGGCGTTTGCCGGGCCGGACGTGTCAGGATAGCCGCAACTCGACTTGACTGCCTCCGGGCTGTCCCGTAGCTTGATCGTGCCGGGGGGCGCAAATAGGTGGCGCGGCCCCATTGAAGCGAAGATCGAACGCCGGTGAAGATCGGCAGTTGAAACAAATTTCCGCGCCACCTACTCCCCTCCATCATCCCGGCATGAAGCCTTTGACCGAATGGGATGGGCTGCCAAAGTTCATCATCGGTGATGATGGAGATGATCGGGACTTCGTTGTGCATCTCCACTATCCCCGTTTTGTCATGGAGTTTGATGGCAACCAGGGCAAGCCGTTGTTCATCGACAGCGAACAAGACTTCATACAAGACGAGCTGGCGGCGGGTAGAGAACCGGCCTCGACATTGGCCACGCTCATGCGCGAGGCTGGCGAGTTTTTCACGGAACAAATGGAGCGGGAAGATTGACCCTCGGCACTAATCAGGATGCGTCCTAGCGAGTCCTAGAGCGATGGCAACGGCTCTCGTACTGGCGTATCGCGCCGTAGGTTGTTCCGCGTGATGACGGGTGCCGGGCGTCCAAGTTTTCGACGGCCTCGAAAGCCTCTTCCAGTGACGGCGGCAACGGTGCCTGTTCAAGCCGGGCGAGCTGGTCTATGCGTTCGCGGGTGCGGCCTTTCATGCTCCCGCCCTCCTGCGGAGTTCTTCGCGTAGGTTTTATCGGGCACTTGTATTATGAGTTTTTAGATCAAGATTACCTAACTTGCTGTTGTTAAAGGGCTTTCGTTTTTTCTTGTAAGTTACTATATTTCAACTAGTTCCGATTGTCTACTAGAGTGTTGACTTTATAGACTATTTGCAAGGTGTACAATGACAATAAGTTGCGCTGACCGGATTTAAAATAAAACGGAACCTGCCTCATTCACTTGTATACTAGGAGTACCTTTGCTCGTGGATTTGGCTCGCTCGGCTTCCTTGCGTGCGGCATTGGCCTCGATCTCCCTGAATATAGCCTTTGATTCAGCACTCAACTCTAGCCGTAATCTATTCGGCTCGCGAACGATCTTCATCGCAAAGTTGCTCATTCAATCCTCTCTCAACGCATCCTCAGCCATTTCAATGGCGCGATCAAGTGTCACTGGCTGCATATATTTCATGATCATCTTGGCTGCATACGTGATGGTGCATCGCCCATGAATCAACGCATATGCTTCAATGCGTTGCGCGACATACTCAGCGCGGTCGAATGAAAGCCCTCCGCTCCCCCGGCTCAGTTACAAAATCAACGAGGCGGCCAAAATCCTTGGCGTTGCACCCATCACCATCCGGCGGGCAATCTCTCGTGGACTGCTCAAACCCTGCCGGGCATTTCGACATCCGCTCATCCCCGCAGAGCAGCTTAAGAAATTGATTACACGAGACGAAAACTCGGGTGGCAGTAAAAGCTAAAGGCCCGAGGTGAATAATTGTAATCACGGCAAGGTTCAACGCCCGGCTTGGGGTATCGTGGAGCCATTGGCGAGAGCTGCCGCGTTGCGTATCTCGCGGAAAGTGGTTCCGCGTGTGGACGGAAGCTTCTCAATCCGGGAAAACGTCTCTAACGGGAACGCCCAAGCGGTGGGTAATTTGCTGCACCGTGCGCAAGGTCACGTTCTGCTCTGCTCGCTCAAGTCGTTGTAACGAAGAGGCCGATATACCGAGCTTTTTTGCGAAGCTGCGAAATGTTTCGTCCCCTCTCGTTTTGCGTAGGTAGTCTCCCAACTGGCGTTCGTAAGGAATAGGTTTAGCCACCCACACATTTTTGTTGAGAGTTTGAACCACATATGGGACAAACGTCTCATGGGGGAATCTAGCGTCTCAAAGGGCTTCGGGATGGGATGCGGTTGTTTGCTCTTCATCATCGTTGTAATAGGGCTTTTCTTCCTCCTGATGGCTGTCGGTGTTATTGGCACGGTGGGCACCGTAGCGGCGATTAGCGATGCCGCTCATAGGACGAATGCACCGGACGCTCAACCGCCCGCCACAAACGATTACACGAATACGAGCGCCCCGGCCCCGGAAAGTCCTGCCGTTGCCCCATCACAAACTAATGAGCAACCCGGCACCGTGACGCCCACTCCATCCCCGGCGATCCCGCAGGCAATAACACTAACAGATGCCGACTACCGTGGCACGTCGGATACAAATTTCGCTAAGGATTGGGTAATCGTAAACGGAGAGAAGTTGGACGGCATCATGGCGGTCAACCCGGCACCTAACGCGATAGTGGTAATTCTCTACTCCGCAGGCAACAAGAACGTCCCGGCCTCAAAATTACCGCAGGGATTTCTTGATGCGTGGAAACTCACCCCCGAACGCCTTAAGGCGGCTGGAAATCAATAATGCGCTGTAACCCTCAATATCGTGCGAGTTTCGATTGCATCAAAATTGCCATTGCGATAATGGTGGCGGGACTGTGCTGTATGACCGCTAGGGCAGAAGATTGGACGGTGAACGGCAAGACCTTTCACAACGTGACCGTGGGCAAGGTGGAGGTAGACAGGGTGCATATCACCTATGATGGTGGAATCGGCACAGTGGCGCTCGCTGATCTGCCCCCTGATCTTCAAAAGCGGTTCAATTATGATCCCGCTCAGGCCAAAGCTGCCACTCAAAAGCGAGAGGATGACTCGAAGGCGGCTCTACAGTCCTACGCTTCAGTGGATGAAGAGCGGGCCAAAATACGAGCCGACCAAGCCAAGGTAGAAGCCAAGGCATCCGCAGAGGAGAAAGCCAATTCCGATCTTAAAACCCAAAGGATTCAAATGGCTAAAAATGCCGTCATTCTCAAGGGATACGTCCTACAAAAGACCGAGGATGGCCTAATCGTGCAATGTGATGCGCCCGCTTATAAATTGGAAAAAATGCACTCTAGTCTTAATGGCCAATACAATCAGGAAAGCGAATCGGGAAATGGCGGTTCGCCAATTCAAATTTACGGCAAGTTTTTGCTTACCAATTATCCTAATGAAGGATCGCTTGTGGATAAATCCCCAGTCAATATCGTGGCTTATCCCACCGGTTCCTATTCTTACACTACGGTCCTTGGTGCTCAGGCAACAATTGCCTCATACACAGCTACTTTGCCTAGTGGGAATTGAGGGAACGCCTCAAGGCCGCAGACAATCAATAAGGCTCCATCCGGCTCGCGCTTGGCGGCTTTTCTGGCCTCAACGCCAAGAAGCGGGACAATGAAAGATTCCGGCGCTGTCACTCATCTGGTCGGGAAATTGGCTGGCCGCTAAAACGGATGCTCGAATCTGTTTATAAAAATCTTTATGTCTCATGAGTACCACGCTGGGGTGCGGGTGGGGGTTCAGTAAGCCAACGATCTTTCCGAGACGGTGTTTCACGTAACTGATAGGGTACTCCAGGTCTGAGTCATTCGAGATAATTACCGCAACATCGTATAAACTGTCGTAGGCATCGGTCAGGATATAGCTGGCCAGATTCACGTCAGAACCCTTTTCCTCTGTCTTAACCCGTTTCCCTCATCATCCCCCGGTAACCGGCCCGGATCGCCCCGTATAGCCCATCCTGGCGCGTTCTACGGGCCTTTGCTGCGCCCTCGGTTACTTCCGCCGCCGTGGGAAGGTGAACAGCAGGGCGAAGAACAGACAGTAAGCCGGGATCGAAACGACCAAGATTGCTTCGCCAACCAGAACACCGTAGCCCTGCTGCTCGGTGGTTGGAGGATGCAAGATAAGTTGGGCACCGATGGACACACAGTACAGTGTCCATGACCCACTGATGATAAACAGCACCCACCACACAACAGCGTACCACGGTCGCTGCCGCAGGGGAGGTTTCGTTTCCATCAGCGTGAAGCTGGTTCCAGGACACGGTTTCCTGGTGCGAGGTTATAGGCGTAGTTCAAAGTAACAAACGGCAGGCTGGATACCGTAGTTACTGTTATCCGTCCGTAGGTGTTGGTGCTCGGCAGGTAGAAGTAATAAGTCTTTTTCACTCCATCCTGCCAGACGGATGGGTCTGTGTTTGTCATGTCCAGATTTATGGTGGAGGTATAGCCACTTGCCGGTGCCATGAACGGGAACTGGTCGTCGGTTTCAACCAACCCACCCTCGCTCATGCTGAGGCTCATCGTCCAGGGGAACGGTTGATTACCGGGCAGGAACTTCGATTTGTCAGTAGTGATGGTCAGAACACCATCCGGTTTGATGAAGCCCTGCATTAAATTTACCCGATCCTGCGGATGATTTGTCGTGAGCGGTACATTCAGGGTTTTGCTAAAAAGCTTCGCTCCCGCTCCCTTGCTGCGCAGATGGAAGATGACAGGATTGTTGGGGTCAGGCTCGTTGTAATTGGGGCTGGAGGGGTTGGCGTATTCAAAAGCGAGCGATCCAGCTCCACCATCAACGGTGTAGTAACCCTCTTTCTCCACACGAACTTCCAATATCTTGCCACGCTGTCCGGTCAACGAAAAGAGACCACCTCCATCGCTGAGGGTTTGTCCGTAAGAAGTGCCGCTTGGAGCGTCAAGGGTGTTCCACTGCATGTGCGCGGTTGCTCCCGCCACCGGCTGATTATTTTCGTCGATAACCTTGCCATAGAAGTTCAATGGCACTTTCCAATCGTAGTGGTGATCCTGATTGAACCGTTGAACGTAAATTTTGGTCGCCTCTTCGCGTGACATTGTTTTGATCGAAAGTGGCCCACCGGGATCAGGAACGAGGGCAGGCGGCGGTGGTGTCAAAGACGTGGGCGCTGGCGGATGCGCTGGCGCTGGCGGCTGCGTCTGCGCTACTGGTTGTGGTGGTCGCGGCCAAAACCATATCGCCATCAAACTGACGATCACAAGGGCGATGGCCCCTACCAGCAGGGCTCCTCGTTTGGTCATGGCGTTGGCGGGGCAATAATTCCCTCAAGTTGAATGTAGAGCGGATACACTTGGTCATAGTCGCGCAAGAACTGGCCGCTATGATCGGGTAGAGTTCCGCCAAAGCCATATGTCGCGTTGAGATCGGTCGAATTGAGTATTCCGAATACAAGGGGATCATTGGGGTCAGCACCGACGGCTTGGGATAGCGGACGCGCCACGAAAGACATGCTCTCGTGAGCTTCAGTCACGGTGCGGGCAGTGGAAGAACCCGAAGGCAGGAAAAACGGTGTTCCCGCTGTATAGCCGTAGCCCCCGTATCCCGCCTGACCGGGATTGTTGTCGGGCTTATAACCCAATTGGTCGGCCTGCCAATTCGCGGCTAGCGTTCCCCACAAAAATGTTCCAGTGGCGAGTGCAAAGTCCTGCGGATTGTAGAAGCAGTAGTAGGCTCCGACGTTTCCCATCGAAGGCGCAATAAATCCTCGATAGCCAAGATTTGCCGCCAAGTCCGGCGTGGGTTGACTTGCATCCTGAGTGACGAAGGGTGTGTAGTTGTTGTACGTGTTGTTCGTGGTATAGCATCCCGTGGGCAACGCGGCTTGCATCATGATGTAATTGGGAATAGTCAAGCCTTCCTGGATAGCCGCACCGACGACGACATTGCCTTGGCTGTGGCCTGCAACCGTGAAATTCGTGTAGCTGCCCTTGATGCTGTTGACGTAATTCATGAACGCCCTCCCATACAGCCACGCGTTCCATTCGCTGGAGTTGAAGGTTTCCGGGCCTGCCAAGGCAGGCCAGGTAAACCCGATAAACCTTCCTTTGTAACCCTGCCACCAGAGCCGCTTGAAAAACCTTTCGCTGTAATCGGTAAATCCAGGCCATGTGCATTGCCAGCCATGCACAAAGACAACGCACTGCGAGGTTTCACCCGAGGGCGTGACGAATGGGTTGCTGGTATCCAGGCTGCTGGTGATCGTGCTGTCGTTAAACGCTCCGCTGTTGGACGCGTAAGGTTCAGTCGGCGGCGTAGGGTTGGGACCTGCTCCCGCCGCAATTTCCCTCTGGTACATTTCCTTGATGTCACGGATGTCGAGCCACAGGTTTCCTCCGGTGCCCAGCAAAGTCGTGCCGTCGCTCTTTAGGAAAACAATTTGAAGCTGGCCCTCGCCTCGACTGGTGCCTTCAAAGAGGAAGTAGGTCTTGGGCGCACTATCGCTGAGATGCGCCCACACGCTCGTCGGGAAGACAAAGTCGGCCGCCGCGCCGGTTGTGTTTGGCACAATGTTCGTGTGCGAATCGTTCGCATCCTGAAGCACAGGTCGGGGAGACCCACCAGATGTCGCCTGAGCTGTAGCAGCGGCTCCTGTGATGTCATCGAGATACTCCTCCCCACCATCACTATCGGTAGCTTGAACGATCTTAATGCCCGGCGTGTTTGTCGTGGAACTCCATTTCAGGCCCACCTTGATCGCGCCGCTACTGATCGCGGCATTCAAACCCTTGGTATAAATCCAGAGCCGCGTCCAATCTTCAAGGTCGAGCGTGCTGACGATGGAGTTGCTCAGGTAATCCTCATTGGCGGTAACCGGCGGAACTGTGTTGGGGTAATTAATCCCGTAATAAGTGCTTGGTTGATCTTCGTTATTGTTGAGCCAAAAACGGTACGGATTGGCCTGAGATGTCGCGTCCACCGGCAACGGATTCCCGTGGCTGTCCACGTTCGCCGGATTCCCCGCGTCATTGGCCATGACGATGGTTCCATCTCGGTTGCTGTCCACCGCTATCTCAGTGGGGAGGAGCAGCAGCCCGTGCGTCTTGCCGTCGGACGTCTTTGTTCCCTGGCCAGCAATCACGCCCGCGTCATTGATGCTGACCGCATTATTAATCTGCCAGGGTGGCGCATTGGTGCCGCTGCCGCCGGGGATGAGGGAGTTGAGGTTC
>JAJSLK010000019.1 GCA_021272165.1 Methylacidiphilales bacterium | reverse complement strand
GCGTGACCGGACCATGGCCTGTAGTTCCTGTTGTTGTTCTTGTGTGATATTTAGTCCGATGATGGGGCGTCCGAGGGGCATGATCTATTCATGCCTTCCCGCATAGACTTATTCCAGATATTTCAGGGACATAACACTAGTGCTGGCTTGGTAGGGGAAACAGTTTGTCCCAGGCCTCGACCGTCCCCTCCGCGACGCTGGCTTTGGCCACATAGCCGCCCTGGGAGCGGACCCGTTCCTTCACTTCCCCGACCGCATTGCCGGGACAGGCCAGGTGCCGCGCGTAACGGCGGTCGAGCATGGGGAGATCGTTCATATGATCTCCCACAGCCAGGATTTGCAGGGGCTGGACGTTGAGGCCGCTGGAGATCGCCTCCAGGCAGGCGCCCTTGTGATAGAACTTGTGGCTGAAACGGAAATAAATGGAGTTGCGGACGGCGGTCAGCGTGGGCCAATCCTCCAGCAGCGGCGTCATGTAGGCCGAGATTTCATCGGCCTCCTCCGTGCAACTGGCGATGATTCCGAGCGGGGAACCGGCATCCTCGACGAGTTGGGCCTGGGTGTGATGGATGATATAATCCTCAATCAATTTCCAGAGCGGCTGCACCGATTCGAAAAGCTGGGCGTGAAGCAGCTCGCACCGGCGGTTCCACTCGAACCAGCCGACGCCGCGGCGGTCGCGCACCAGCCAGATTTCCCGTTCCAGCGCCACGATCCAATCGGGCCAGATCGGGACCTTCCGCGCGATCAGGTCGTCCCGCAGATTTTCATACGTTCGGCCCGTATTGATCACCCAATAGACCGGCCCATGCCTGCGCCAAGCCGCCAGCCGTTCGAAAAAAGAGAACGAAATCGGTTGATGCTCCGGCTCGGTGATGGTCCCGTCGTAGTCGGTGCAGATCATCCTCAGGGATGAAGAAAGCAGCGCGGTCTTTTTATGAAGCTGGGTCATGATTGGAGCCGAAAGAACGTCCTGACCAGAGGCAAAATCGGCTGTAGGCCAGCATAAGCAGAGCGGTTAGCAGATAGGGCGGATAGCTCAGTCGAAGAGGAAGCGCGAACCAGAGTATCAGGCTGATGAGGGCCAGGACAAGCCCTCCCAGAACAAAACGGCGTGCCACGGCAAGTCGATGGTACATCAAGCCAACACTAGGGCTCTTATCCCAAGTAGACAAGGGGCCGTGCCGGAAAAGAAGATAGCCGATCATCTAAGTGGGCTTTGCCTCTATCGGTACCGGCGTTAAAATGGGCCTTCTATGTTTCATCTCCCGCCGCTCCATTTTTCGGTTTTGGGCTGGCTCGCGGTGATTGGTGGGGCTTTCGCCATCGGCATGAACAAGGGTGGCCTGACCGGCCTGGGCATTCTGCCCATTCTCCTCTTCGCCGTTGTGCTCCAGGCGCGGGAATCGACCGGCTACATTCTGCCGCTCCTCGTGATCGGCGATATCTGCGCCGTCTGCGTCTATCGCCGGGTCGTGATCTGGCGGGTGTTCTGGATGCTTCTCCCACCGGCGTTGGCCGGAGTGATTATCGGTTACCTGCTTATGGGTCGGATCCCCGAAGCCGCTTTTGGTCCGTTGATCGGCTGGATCATCATTGGCCTGATCGCGCTCCAATTTCTTCGCGGCGCGATGGGCGAAAAGCTCGATCACATCTTCGAATCGCACGGCTTCGGTTTTTTCATGGGCGTGCTGGCCGGGGTGACAACGATGTTGGCCAACTCGGCCGGGCCCGTGGCCAACCTCTATTTTCTCTCCGTCCGCCTGCCGAAATGGAACCTGATTGGCACGTCGGCCTGGTTCTTTTTCGTCATCAATCTCTGCAAGCTCCCCTTCAGCGCCCATCTGGGCCTGACCAATGCCTCGTCATTGACCCTGGCATCGGATCTGGCCCCGCTCATTGTCATCGGCTTTTTCTGCGGCCGTTTCCTGGCCGGCGTCATGCCGCAGCGGATCTTCGAGGGCTTCCTCCTCTTTTGCACCGCCGTTGGGGCTCTAAAATTGGTTTTATAGGTACTTAACGAGGGCCAACTGGAGGTTGAGAAAAGGCCAAAACTGGCGCATGGTTGAGGAATGGAAAAGTTCCAGATCGCCAAGTATGGGCTGATGCAGGTGGTGGCCGTTGCTTATGGTATGCTGGCTTCGGGGGCGGTGATCAAGTTGGCAAAGAAAATCGGTGGGTTTGATGACACTTCATTGCCGACAGGTTTTCATTACGCGGCCTTTTTCAGAGATTACGGATTTTGGTTGTTTTTAATTATTTTGGGTTGGACTGCATTGGTAGCCTATCTCACATCTCCTTTTTCCCTGTGGTTCTTTGAGCCGGAAAAACTGATCCTTTCGGGTTTAATTTTCGCCATTTTGCTGGCCATTATTGGAACCCTCATTCCCTTTTCCGGCCTGGTTGCTTTATTTGATTATTCGTCATCCTCATGACCCTCCGCCGCGCACCAACTCTCAACTTGCCGAACCAGCTTACCGTTTTGCGGTTGGGCTTGTGCGGTCTGTTCCTGATCACCATGTCGTTTGACTGGTCGTATGCCGCCACCACGGCTTTCCTGATCTTCACCCTCGCCAGCCTGACCGATTGGCTCGACGGTGAGATCGCCCGAGCCTGGAATCTCGTCACGGATCTCGGCAAGCTGCTTGATCCGCTCGCCGACAAAATCCTCATCATCGGCGCGCTGGTCGCGCTCGTGGACCGGCACGTCGCCCCGATGTGGATGGTTGTTGTCATCATCGCCCGTGAATTCCTCATCACCGGGCTGCGCATCATCGCCGCGCACAAGCAGAAAATCCTTGCTGCCGAACGCGTGGGCAAGCACAAGACCGTTTCGCAGATCGTCGCCATTCTTGTCTCGCTCGCCTGCCTCAGTCTGGGCGAATTAGGCGTGAAGGAGACGCCGTTGGTCTGGTTCCTGAACGCCTCGCAAATCTGGTTTTACTGGATTGCTCTCATCATCACCGTTCTCTCGGGCGCGATCTATTTCTGGAAAAACGCCTCCATCGTGAACGAATCGATGGAAACCGCTTCCGGCGAAAAGCCATCCGAAAAACCGGCCCCTGCCGCGGTCGAGCCGCCGCCTGCGCCCAGCGCCCCGGCCTTCAAGGAATGGGAAAGCATCGTCGAGGCGCTCGGGAAAGGCGCGCAAATCATCATCCTGCGCAAGGGCGGCATCGCCGAAGGCGGGGAGGGTTTCCAGCCGCACCATTCCCAATTCTGGCTTTTCCCTACCCGCCATCATCAGCAATGGGAAAAGACCAAGCCGGAACTGCAACGCCTTGTCGCGGTTTCGGCGACTGAAGAGAAGGACATTCAGCTCCACTATTTTGCCGAGGTGACCGATGCGATTTATCTCTCCTCGTGGGAACAGGTGGCGCGGCTCGACGACGCCCATTTCTGGTCCGAGGAAATCATGCGCGAGCGTTTCGATTACACCGGACGGCCCGGCATGGAGCCGGGGCTGCATCTGCTCATCGTCCGCGTTTCGCGGATCAACCTGCCGCACCGGCTGGCGCCGTCGCCCGAATTCGACGGCTGCAAGTCATGGATCGATCTGCCCGTCGACTGGTCGCAGGACATCGCCACGCCGGTCGTCCGGGCCGAGGAATTCGCCACCCGCCGCAGCCGGATTCTTTCCACTGTTTCCACCGTCGCGGTCTCGACCATTTCCGGCCCGCTTCCCACCATCGCCACCACATGAGCGCCCTGGTCTTTCTCGCTCCCGGCTTCGAGGAAATCGAGGCGATCACGGTAATTGACGTCCTGCGCCGCGCGGGCATCGAAACGGTCGTGGCCGGTCTCACGGTCAACCCGATCAGCGCTTCGCGTCATACGCGGCATCTTGCTGATGTTCCCCTGGCGGAGGTCGATCCCAGCCGCGAATTTGAAGTCGTCGTGCTTCCCGGCGGTGCCGAAGGCGCGAAGCATCTGGCGGAAAGTCCGCTCGTGCGCGACTGGCTCGTGCGTCAGCAAAACCGGGGCCAGTGGGTCGCGGCAATCTGTGCCGCCCCGACCGCCCTTCAGGCCCATGGCTGGCTCAGGCCGGAACAGAAAATCGTCTGCCATCCCACCGTCCACGCCGAATTTCCGCCCGGACAGGTCGACCAGGCGAAAAGGGTCATGGTCGATGGCCGTTTAATCACCAGCATGGCTGCGGGCAGCGCGATGGAATTTGCCTTCGAGATTATCCGGCGTTTGCGCGGCGCCGAAGCCGTCACCAAGATCAACCAGGGCGTCCGCGCGGTGATCTGACCATTATCGCGCCAGCAGTCGCTCCGCCTCGTCGAAGGCTTCCTCCGCGCCCTTCTTGTCGCCCAGTTCCTGCCGGACCGAGCCGAGGTTGTGCCAGGCGCGGGCCAGTCCGGGATCGAGTTCAACCGCCTGCTCGTAGCGCCGCCGCGCCTGGTCGATTTCGCCCTGCTGCTGATAAGCCACGCCGGCATCGAGCCAGATGGTGGCCTTTTCGGGCGTGAAAGCCATCGCCTTTTCGTAGGCGCGGATCGCCCCCCGGTAATCGCCCAGTTCGTAGAGATGAAACGCCATTTCGTTCCAGGCCAGCGAGGGTACTTCCGTTTCGCCGGGCGGCGTCGCGGCCCGGTGACAAACCTCCAGTGCCTCCTCGAGCCGATGGGTGCGGGCCAGCACCATCGCGAGATAATGCCCCGCCAGGGGATAGCCCGGGTTGACCTCGAGCACCTTGCGGAACGCCTTCTCCGCCTCCTCCAGTCGCCCTTCCTGGAAATAGATCGTGCCGAGCTTGAAATAAGGGTCGGCATAGTCGGGCTTGAAATTAATCGCGCGATGGCAGCACCGCTCCGCCTCGCTAAGCTGATCGAGCGCGCAGAGAGAACCGGCCAGATTGTCCCAGGCGCGTGCATAGTCGGGCTTCATGCCGACCGCGCGGTTGAGCGAATCGACCGAGTGCTGGAATTCGCCCAGTTGGAACTGGAGCGCGCCGAGATTGCACCAGATTTTGGATTGCTGCGGATCGATCTCAAGCGCGCGGAGATAACTTTGCAGCGCGGGATGGAGCATGCCTTCCTCGTGCTGGATCATCCCGCCGTTGAACCAGGCCTGCAGGTTCTCCGGGTTGAGCTCGCGGGCCTTTTGATAGGCGGTCAGCGCCAGCTTGTTTCCGTGATTGTTTTGGTAGGCCAGTCCCAGGTGGAACCAAACCTCGCTGACCTGCTCGGCCGGCTGTTCTGCGGTTTCGGGACGGCGCAATTGGGCCTCGGCTTCGGACAGCGAGCCCGCGTCGATCCACTCAAAAAGTTCTTCCAGCGTCGTCGCGGCGGCGACGGGCGCGGGCGGCGGCGGGGTGGCCGGTTTCGCGGCGGTGGGCGCGGCTTTGGAAGCGGAACTCAGCGCGGCCAGGCCCAGCTCGATTTCCTCCATCAGCGCCATGACCAGATTGGTCCGCGCGGCCACATCGGTGCGCGGGGCGTCTTCCAGATTGACCGTCGTGTGAACGGTGATGCCCTGGGCCTCAAGCGTGGCCAGCAGAAGCGTGACGTGACCTTCGAGAAATTCGAGCCATTGCGACGGCGCGATCGAACGGGGCAGTCGCATCGGCCGGGGCGGGGTTTCGCAGACGCTGGCCGTGCGCGTCAGCAATCGCGACATCGTCTCGTCGAGCTTCTTTTGCGTTTCCGGCCAGGTGGTGTCGGTGAGCGCAACATTCTGCCCGACCTGGATGCGGCCGCGGTCGACCGACAGACGGCCGGTGCGCTTGATCACCGCGGCGGCGCTCGGGCGATGGTGCGAGACGCTTTTCACCCCCATTGATTCGGGTGTGATCATGCCCATGTCCACCGGCGCGTCCGGTTTGGCCGGGATCGACTTGGGGGTGACCGCCTTCACTCGCTTGAGGGCCGTTTCGATCTTCTCCTCGAGCTGGGGATCGTCCGGGTCGAGGCAAAGCGCGCGTTCATAGACCGTCAGCGCGGCCTCCGGCAATTCGTATTCCTCTTCGAGATAGAGGCCGAAGCGGTACATGAGAGACGGTGACTGCGGTGTCTTCGCCAGCTTGACGAAAGTTTCCTTCTGCCGCGTCGTGAGCGTGATCGAATAAACCGTGCTTGAAGGCAGCGGTGCGTTGCTGCCGGTGGAGCGCTGCTTTTGCTTGGCCTCCTCGTAGGCCTCCTTTGCGAGACGTCGTTTCAGCTCCCAGATTTTTTCGATCGCCGCCACGACCACCTGCAGCGTCTGCAGCGTTTCGATCGATTTCTGGTCAAAGCAAAGGATCAGCAACTGCCGCCAGTGACGAACTTCCGCCGGGTCGTGCTCGATCTTCGCGAGCACGTCCTGGGCTGCCTGCGTGGTGAAATTCATAAGAACAACCGACCTCTACTACGTTGCGCGAATCGGGGTTGGGCTGCAAGACAAGGATGCGAGAAAGCATCAGGGCGCGTGTAGATACACGCAAGTCCTCATTTTCCAAGACCTTCCCGGGGAGGGCACTGCGGGAAAAAAGTCGTGCCGGGCGGGCGAAAACCCCGCTACCCTGACTCTTCATGTCCGACGCCCTTACGCCTATGATGCAGCAGTATCATCAGATGAAGCGCGAGGTCCCAGGCGATGCCGTCCTCCTTTTCCGGCTCGGCGATTTCTACGAAATGTTCTTCACCGACGCCGAGGAAGGCTCCCGTCTGCTCGATCTCACCCTGACCCAGCGGCAGGGCATGCCCATGTGCGGCATGCCCTATCACGCCGCGGAGGGTTACATCGCCCAGTTGCTCAAGGCCGGCCGGCGCGTCGCCGTCTGCGACCAGATGGAAGCGGCCAAGCCGGGGCAGGTGGTCCGGCGGCAGGTCACCCAGATCCTTACACCTGGCAGCATCCTTGAATCGGGCCAGCTTGAACCAAAGCGTAACAATTTCATCGCCTCGGTTGCGCCGGTCGCGGATGGCTTCGGCGTCGCGGCGCTCGATCTGACCACCGGCGAATTCTTCGCCGGCCATTTCCCGACGCCCGAGGCGCTCCGCGATGCCATCGGACGCATCAGCCCCGCCGAGGTCGTCATCGCGCAGGGGCATCGCATCGATCTCGAAACCTCGGCGTTGTCCAACGGCGAGCGGCTCCCTTATCTCCTCGTCGAACACGACGCCTGGAGTTTTTCGCCTGAAGTCGCCGAGCACACCCTGCTCGATCATTTCAAGACCAAGTCGCTCGACGGTTTTGGCCTCGCCACCGGCGGCAAGGGCGCGCTCGGCGCGGCGGGCGGATTACTCCATTATCTTGGGCACGAACTGCGCCGCTCGCTCGGCCATGTCCATACGCTCCGGTTCTGGCAGCGGGACGATGCGCTCGTTCTCGACGCCGCCACCCGCCGCAACCTCGAACTGGTCGATCCGCTCCGCGCCGGCTCGGGCCAGACCACCCTTCTTACCGCGGTCGACCGCACCGTGACCGCGGGCGGCGGCCGGTTGTTGCGGCAATGGCTCCTGGCCCCCTTGCGCGATCTTGCCGCCATTGAGCGCCGTCAGAAAGTCGTCGCCTGGGCGCGCCTGAACCAGCCCGAGCGGAGCATCCTGCAGGAATCGCTGCGGCAGGTGCGCGATCTGGAACGGCTCGTCGCCCGGCTGGCCCAGGGCAGCGGTAACGCCCGCGATCTCACCGCCCTCCGGGTTTCACTCGAACAGCTTCCCCCGTTGTGCCAGGCGCTTGAAAAACATACCATTCCGGCCTTGCGTGAGCTGGGCGAAAAAATCACGCCGCTGCCCGATCTTGCAATTCTTTACGCGCGGGCGCTTGCCGACGACCCGCCCCTGGCGCTTAAGGAAGGCGGCCTCATCCGCGCCGGTTATCACGCCGCGCTGGAGGAATTGCGCGCCGCCTCGGTCGAAGGGCAGGAATGGCTCGCCGATCTCCAGCGCCGCGAGCAGGAGCGCACCGGCATCCGCTCGCTCAAGGTCCGTTACAACCAGGTCTTCGGCTACTACATCGAAGTCAGCACCTCCAATCTCGCCGCCGTCCCCGCCGACTATACCCGCAAGCAGACCCTCGCCAACGCCGAACGGTTCATCACGCCCGAACTCAAGTCGATGGAATCAAAGATCCTCGGCGCGCAGGAACGATCGCGGCAGCTCGAATACGAACTCTTCCTCGATCTCCGGGCCGCCGCCGTGCCTCATTTACGGACGATTCAGGACACGGCCCGGGCGATCCACGAAATCGACGTTCTCCTCGGCTGGGGCTCGCTCGCGCAGGAGCGCGATTACATCCAGCCGGAGATGAACGACGGCGGCCAGCTCATCCTGGAAGAGGCCCGCCATCCCGTGCTCGAGCAGCTTCCCGCCAGCGAGAAATTCGTGCCGAACGACGCCCGGCTCGATACCGAAACGGAACGTCTCATCATCCTCACTGGGCCCAACATGGCCGGCAAAAGCACCTACATCCGGCAGGTCGCTGTCCTCGCCCTCCTCGCCCACTGCGGCTGTTTTGTGCCCGCGAAGCGCGCCATTGTCAGCCTGCTCGACCGCATTTTCACCCGCGTCGGCGCCAGCGACGACCTCGGCCGCGGCCAGAGCACCTTCATGGTCGAGATGAACGAAACGGCCAACATCCTCAACCACGCCACGAGCCGCAGCCTCGTCATCCTTGATGAGATCGGTCGCGGCACCAGCACTTTCGATGGCCTCAGCATTGCCTGGTCGGTCGCCGAATATCTCAACACCGATCTGCGTGCCAAGACCCTCTTCGCCACCCACTATCATGAGCTGACCGAACTCGCCCGCCTTCTGCCCGCAACGAAGAACTACAACGTCGCCGTCCGCGAATGGGGCGAGCAGGTCATCTTCCTCCACAAGATCGTTCCCGGTGGCACTGACAAAAGCTACGGCATTCAGGTCGCGCGCCTCGCCGGCCTGCCCGCGCCGGTGCTCAAACGTGCCAAGGAGGTCCTGCGTCAGCTCGAGGAAGACCAGATCGACGACAAGGGCCTGCCCAAGCTCGCCAAGGCCAAGCAGAAAAAGGAAAAGGCCAGGGAAGTCCTCCGCGAACTCGACCTCTTTGGTCGGGGAGGGGAGTAATTCTCTTCCTTTGTTCTCTTTGTGTTCTTTCGTGGCTAATTCCGAGTCCTCACTTCCCTCTTGCTCTTTTTACACTTTTAGCGTTAATTTTCAGTCATGAAACAAATTCTCGCCCTTGCGATCCTCCTGGCGGCTTCTTCTCTTTACGTCCGCGCGGACATCTCCATGCCGGTGCGGGACAGTTTCTATGACAAGCTGGGCCGCGGCCTCGCCGACATTGCCCTTTCCCCCTCCGAGATGCTTGACTCCCAGTACGGCATGATCGACACCGAAGGCAACACGGTCGCCTTCTGCAAGGGCTTCCTCGTCCAGGGTATTTCCCGCATGGTCATGGACATTGGCCAGGGCGTCTTTGAAGTCACCACCTCTCCTTTCCCGACCCAGACCTTTGGTTCCTATCGCAGCCAGAAGTTGCCCCCCTACGATTCGATGGTGGTCAACGCCTATCCCCCGTCTGATCTGAAGAACTGGTACTAAGCCGGTTCGACGCTGTTCGGGTCATCTTTATTAAACCGGCTGCCGATTCCTCGTCCGCTCCATCGCGCGGAGAGATTCTCGATTTCGTCATCGAAAAGGTCATCTTCGGCGGTGATGGCCTTGCGCGTCTGCTTCAGGGTTTCGTTATCTTCGTTCCCTTCACCGCCGAGGGCGACCGCGTTCGTGTCCGGATCACCGGGCGCAAGACCCAGCATGCGCGCGGTGAAATTATTGAAATCATCGAGCCGGGGAGGGGACGCGAAGCCGCGCCCTGTCCCTACTACGGCTCGTGCGGCGGCTGCCAGTACCAGCATCTCGCCTACGCGGAAGAACTCCGCCTGAAGGAAAACCAGGTACGCGAGGCCTTTGTCCGCGTTGCCAAATTGCCCGAGGCCAACATCCTGCCCGTCATCGCCAGTCCCAAACCCTACGGTTATCGCAACCGGATCACCGTCCACGCCGAATCGGGCCGGATCGGATTCCGCGCTGTCAACGGTCGCGACCTGGTCGACATCCGCGAATGCCTCCTGGCCCGCGATGGCGTCAACGCACAGCTCACCCGCCTGCGCGAAAGTCGTCCCGCCGAGGGCCACTATTCGTTGCGCGACGCTTCCGTCCCGCCCAGCGGTTTTTTCCAGGCCAATCACGAACTGCATGACGCGCTCCGCAATCTTGTCGCGGACGGTCTGCCGGACAAGGGCGAAGCGCTGCTGGAAGGCTATTGCGGCGGCGGCTTCTTTACAGAAATCGCGGCGTCCCGCTTTCAACGCATTATCGCCATCGACAACGACGCCCGCACCCTCCGCGATGCCCGGCGTCTGCCGCTTCCGAACGTCGCCTGGCGCGAAGGCGACGTCGCTTTTGCCCTGCCCGATGAGCTGCGGGCTTTGGGCGAGGAAGCCAGGAGGCAATCCTCTGTGCTTCTCGATCCTCCCCGCGAAGGATTGCCCGTCCGCCTCGCCGAATCGCTCTGTATCGATCCGGTCGCCCGGTTCGTCTACGTCTCCTGCGATCCCGCCACGCTCGCCCGCGATGCCCGCCTGCTTGCGAAGACCTACCGGCTCATCTCCGTCCAGCCCATCGATCTCTTTCCTCGCACCGCCCAGATCGAATGCGTTTCCATTTGGCAGGCTTTGTCTCGGTAGCCGTCGATCGCCGGGCGATGGTCTTAATACCCCGCCTTCTCCAGTTCCTTCTTGGTCTTCGTCGCGGAACGAAGCGGCAGTTCCGGCAGGAACAGCACAATGACAAAGCCCAGGATGGCCACGCCGGCGCCGGTTAGAAACGTCGTCGCGATGGCATGCCGATAGGCATTCATCAGGACTTCGCGCTGATCGGGCGCAAGATGGCTGATCTGCTGGATGCCCATTTCGAGCTGGCTCGGGTTGTTCGGGTGGTGCTCGGTCCACGCGGCGGGAAGCAAATGTCTCAGGCGCGCCGCCACAATCGCTCCCGCCATCGCCACGCCGAGCGCGCCCCCTAACGCCCGGACGAACGCCGTGACCGATGTGGCTACGCCGACATGAGCCCTGTCCACCGAATTCTGGATCGCCACCGTCAGGTTGGGCATCACCAGGCCAAGTCCGGCCCCGAGTCCGATCAACGCCGATTCAATGATCGCCGTGCCTCCGTCTTCCAAAGCCGCCCACGCCAGCGTCAGGAATGAGGCCGTGCCCACCATCAGCCCCAATACCGGGTAAATTTTGTAACGCCCCGTCCACGTCACCAGTCGCCCTCCCGTCACCGAAGCCGCGATGACCCCGCCCATCATCGGCGCCATCATCAGTCCCGCCACGGAGGGCGATGCGCCCAGCACGAGCTGAAAATAGAGTGGTAGAAAGACCAGGCTTCCCAACAATGCCATCGAAGTGAGGCCGGTCACGCTTGCCGCCACGGTAAAAACGCGTTCCCGAAAAAGTTCCAGCGGAAGGATCGGCTCCTTCGCCTGTTTTTCCTGTGCGATCAAAAATCCGTAAAAGAAAATCGCCCCGATCGCGAGAGAAAGAATGATCGGCGAAAGCCATGGATAAACCGTCCCGCCCCAGCTCAGCAGGAGCAGCAGCGAAACCGTCCCCGCCGTAAGCAGCCCGGCTCCGGGATAATCGATGCGATGCTTGACCGCCCGGCGATGATTCTTTAGCCCGATCGCGATCAGAAAGAGGGCGGCGGCGCCAACGGGCAGATTCACGTAAAAAATCCATCGCCACGAAAGCGCGTCCGTAATCACGCCGCCCAGCAACGGACCCGCCACGCTGCACGCCGCGAAAACGGCGCCGAAGAGCCCCTGGTAACGCCCGCGATCCCGCGGTGCGATCAGGTCGGCCACCGTCGTTTGGGCCAGCGTCATCAAGCCGCCCGCGCCCAGTCCCTGGATGGCTCGAAAAAGAATCAGCTCAAACATCGTCTGCGACAAACCGCACAGCACCGAGCCGATTAAAAAGATGATGATCGCGACAAAAAAAAGCGCCTTGCGGCCGTACATGTCGCTCAGCTTCCCGTAGAGCGGCGTGGTCGTCGTTGAGGTGACCATGAAGGCCGTCACCACCCATGATAGATGTGCCAGCCCGCCCAGATCGCTTACGATCCGAGGCAGCGCCGTGCTCACGATGTTTTGATCCAGCGAAGCCAGGGCCAGCGCCAGCATCAACCCGGCAAAGACCAGCCGGATTTCCTGCTTCGTGGCTGGCGCATGAGAATGGGGAGACGACGTCATGACAAGGCGAAGACTGATCGTAACAAACACGAAAGTCGGGATGCCAACAACTTCGCATCGCCATTGCCGATTCGTTCCTTATTGTACCCGAATTCATCATGAAGTCCCCGGCCTTGCCTCTCATTGCGCCTTTTCTCCTCTTCATGGCCATCCTTGAGATCGAGAGCTGGCTTCCCAATCAGCATTACATCATCTACGTCTTCAAAACCCTTGCGGTCGGCGGCATTATTCTCTGGTTCTGGAGATCGCTTCCTTCCATGGTGCCCACCGATCCGCTTGCCAGTATTCTCGTCGGAATCGTTGCCGTTGTCTTGTGGATTGGTCTCGATCCCTGCCTGGTTCACTATCAACAGCCGCTGATTGGGCGCGATCCCTTTCAGATGTACCCGCCCGCGGAGGCCTGGATGCTTTACTTCTTTCGCATGATCGGCTTTGTCCTCTGCGTCCCGATCATGGAAGAACTTTTCTGGCGCGCGTTCCTCATGCGCTGGCTCATTCGCGACGATTTCACTTCCGTCCCAATGGGTACCTATCACCACCTCTCCTTTTGTCTGACCACCGCCTTTTTTGCCTCAGTTCATGGCGCCGAATGGCCGCTCGCCGTCATCGTCGGAATTTTGTACGGCGCCTGGTTTGTCCGCACCAAAAGCCTCGGCAATATCATCCTCACCCACGGCGTGACCAATCTCCTCCTCGGGCTCTGGTGCCTCTGGCGCAACGACTGGCATTTTCTCGCCATCGTGCCGGTTCGCTGAAAAATTATTGCGCCTGCGGTGGAGGCGGCAACGGCAGATAGCCGAGATCCTTCAGGCTTACCGAATAAATGATCACCTTGTTCGGGTTGTAAATCTGGTTGGCCGAATTCAGCCAACCGCGCGCGTCCTCGATTTTCTTATGATAAAGATCCCACGCGATGTTCGAAAAATAGTAGGAGGCGTGCGATCCCACTTGGTTGAAGACATCGAGTTCCTTCGCGGCAACATCCTCGTGCCCGCCGAAAAGATCGCAGAGAAAAACCTTGTAGGAGGCCAGGTCGCCGTTGTCCGGGTCGCCTCCCACCGAGGCGAAGATCGTCCGGGCTTCGTCGTATAACTTCATCCGAAACTTGGTCTCGGCCAGGTTGAATTTTGCGGTTACGTTGTTGGGATTGATACCAAGCGCGGTTTCGTATTCCTTGCCCGCCTCGGTCCATTGCAGCTTTTGGGCATAAATGTTTCCGCGAAGTAGATAGGCATCCACAAATTTGGGGTCGGCCTGGATGATGGCATTGACCCGTGTCATCGCGTCATCGTTTTTGCCGCTCCGCAAAAGCTGCAACGCTTCCACGATGCCCTGTTTTTCCGGGTCGGGCGTGGGCGTAGGTACTATTGGCTGAGCCGTGGCTCCTGGTGCTGGGACAGGGACCGAACCGCTTGTGGGAGCGGGAGCTACATTCTTATCTGCGTTATTCGCCGGTGGCAACTGGGCATAAACCGGCAGGCAAAGGCTCAAAATGAGCGTGAAAAGGCAAAAAGGCGAAAGGCAGAGCCGAGAGGTCATGATCACTCAGCTATAACAAAGAGGGCAACAATGGCAAGTCCTCCGAAGTAACGATTTCGTTGCTAAAATATCATCCTTCCGCTGCAAAATTTAAGAAGGATTTACAACCAATGCTACCGCCTGAGCCAAACGACAAGGGAAACAGTAAGGATGAGATTGACGGCCAGTGCGATCCAGTAGGCCCCCGGGGAATCATACTCGGGCATGTCCTTGAAGTTCTGGCCGTACCAGGTGCCGATGATGACGGTGGGGGTGGTGATGGCCGTCATCAGGGTGAGGATCTTGATCACCTCGTTGGTTTCGTAGGAAGCCTTGTTAAGGAACACGTCGAG
>JAJSLK010000012.1 GCA_021272165.1 Methylacidiphilales bacterium | reverse complement strand
CAAAGGGCCGGGATTCTTTTGGCCGGCGGTTATGTCGCTCGCTCGTCACGTAGCAATGGCTATGCTCCTCGCTCGACTCCTTGCCGCCGGCCAAAATCCCTTTCCGGCGCAACCCATGGCTACTTTTGCAATGAGTTCTAGAGGGATTTCCGGGGGCACAATTTGCAAATGGCACCTCCCATTTTTAGGCGTTTTGCCAGCAAAAAATCCGAGCCTTCAAAGGGGGCGCAAGTCCAGTCGAATTGTTTTGGCCGAAATTTCATGCCTTTGCAAAATTGCGGCAATTCTTCTTTGTGATTAAATCTGGTATGGCATGGGAAAAGCCCATGATGGTCTCATGAAAATGCGTTGTTTCTTCGGGATGCTGATCGCGCTGGGTTTGATAAGCTCGCCGGGATGGGCTGATGCCCCGTTCGGGCTGGATAATGTGCGGGCGATCGCGCAAAAACTGGCGCAGAGCCCCTATCAGGACACCACGCCGCCGATTCCGCCGCAGATCGACCATCTCGATTACGATGCGATGCGGGACATCCGCTGGAAGGATGAGTTCACGTTGTGGAAAAAGCAGGGACTTCCATTCCAGGCTCAGTTTTCGCAGCGAAGCGGTTACCTGCGCGACCGGTTCCTGATTTACACGGTGGGACCAGATGGCGTGCAACCGTTCAAGTATTCCTCCGATTATTTCAATTTTGGCCGAACCAAGCTGACGGCCTCTCTGCCCGCGGACACCGGCTACGGAAGCTTTCGCATTCATTATGCGATCAACAATCCGAGCTACCTGGACGAAGTGATCGTATTCGCCGGGCCGAGTTACTTCCGCTCGCTGGCGAAAAATCAGGTCTATGGGCTATCGTGCCGGGGACTGGCCATCGACAGCGGGATCGTGGGCGTCACGGAGGAATTTCCGCTGTTCACGACGTTCTGGCTGGTCCAACCGAAGCCGCACGATACACAATTCACCCTTTACGCGCTGCTCGACAGCCCAAGCGTCGCGGGCGCCTACGAGTTCAAGCTTCGGCCCGGGGTCGAAACGCAGGCGGATGTGACCGCCTCGCTCTATTTTCGCAAGACGGTGGGGCACCTGGGCATCGCGCCGCTGACCAGCATGTTCTGGTTCGGTGAGAACAGCGCGAATCATTTCGGTGATTTCCGGCCCGAGGTGCATGATTCGGACGGTATGCTGATCGCGAACGGCAAAGGCGAATGGCTGTGGCGGCCGCTCGATAATTTTTCGGATGTCCATTTCAACAGCTTCACCGATGAAAATCCGAAAGGCTTCGGCCTGATGCAGCGGGACCGGAATTTCGACCATTACCAGGACCTGGAGGTAAACTACCAACTGCGGCCGAGTTGCTGGGTGGAACCGCTGGGACAGTGGGGCAAAGGCTCAGTCGACCTGGTGGAATTGCCGAGCCACGACGAGACGACGGACAATATCGTCCTTTACTGGCAGCCGCAGCCAGCGCCGGTGGCGGGCACAAAGATGGATGTCAGTTATCGCCTGCACTGGTTCATGGATAATCCCGCGCTGCCGCCGCTCGCCCGGGTGGTGGCAACGCGAATCAATCACGCGACCCAGCTCTTTCCGGCACCCCGGTTTGTCATCGATTTCGTTACGCCGGGAATCGACAAGCTAACCGACAAGGAACTGCCGCACGCGAATGTCTCCGCGACGTCCAGCGTGCCGATCACGGATGTGCAGGTGATCCGGAATCCCTACGACCATTCGCTGAGGGTGAGCTTTACCGTGCCCGATAAAGACAAGGTCACCGAGCTGCGCTGCCAGTTGCAGAACCCGGACGGTTCGCCCTTCAGCGAAGTATGGACCGATACCTGGTATCCGTGATCGAACGGCTTAGAAGTTGTATTTCACGCCCGCCACGATCAGGTGCTGCTGGATCTGGTCGGGCTTGTAACGGTAGTCGAGGCCGGTCCCGCCGACATTGGAGACCTTGAGGTCAGTGCCGACGGCATCGATGAACTTGTACTCGGTGAAAAGGTCCCAATGCGTGGCGAGATTGATATCAAATCCGGCCAGGGCCTGACCCGCGAAATCAACGTCACTGCCGTTGATACCGGTGACATGGGCGCCCAGGGAGGGAATCGTCGCATCTGAATGGAGAGTCAGGTACTGCCCGCCAACACCAACCCCGACATAGGGTGTAATCATGGAATCAAGCTTGAACCGGAGAATGCCATTCACGAACCAAGCCGCAGAGTTGTAGGACTGCTTGCCGCTGCCGGTCAGGCCCACTGCATTCAGGGTGTCCGTGCTGGTGGTGCCAAGATAGAGCGCCTCGGCTTCCAGTGCAGGCTGCAGGCGAAGTCCCTGACAGGCCCCGAAGGAATTGAAGGTGTAGCCAAACTTGATACCACCTGCTCCACCCCATCCAGCATCAAAATGAGAAGAAGGAATGATATTTGAGCCCGCAGGCACGCCCACCGCGCCGGCCGAAGCAGGGGTGCCGCTTAAGGTCTGGCGCTGGTTGCCATAATCGGTATCGAACTGGGCGCCCCCGTAAACACCGGCATAAAATCCGGAATCCGTGCGAAGCGTCGGAGTGATCGCCATTTCCTTCATATCTGTCCCGGCATACGCCAGGAGCGATGCGCCCATCAGAAGAATCATGCTGGAGAGGAAGGTGAGTTTCATAGAGAGCAATTTAGATGCAATTTTACTCTTGTAAATTTATTTTAATAGATGATCTCTTAACTATTTATTTAAATCTATATAAGTAATTAACATTGAATTCGCGGCTCTTCGCGGTGGCATTTCATTCGAGCAGCTTGCGCAGCTCTTTTTTGGCTTTTTCGAGTGTTTTCTTGCGGGAAGGGGACAGATTCTTGCCTGCACGGTTGATATAGAAAGAGAGCATCGACATGGCCGAGCGTTTCGGCGTCGATTTTCTTCGATTACTCTGCGTAGCTGAATTTTTAACCGACCGCGCGATTTTCTGAGGATCCGATTGCTTAAAGACATTCTTTTTCAAGTCCATCGCATCGCTGGTCCTCGTGACCTTTGCCGACCATTTCTTGGTAGCCATAAACATAAAGGGAAGCCGGCGCCCCAATTGATGGGTGCCGGCTTCCGAATAGGATGGTTACTTTTAGCGGCGAGAGGAGGATAAAGTTTCCTCCTCTTCTTCCTCTTCCTCGCCTTTTTCCGCTTCCGCATTGACCGTTTCGGCCACGCTCGTCAGCTTCTTGTCCGTCTCCGCTTCTTCCTGCAGGGTTTGATTAAGAAGCTCGGCGGCTTCATTTTCACCCAGCAATTTGGCGAAGGTGCGGACGGAGCCATAGCCGGCGATTTCATAATGCTCCACTCGCTGCGCGGCAGCGATGAGAAGCACATCCTTTGCGGCGGGAGCGGCGTTTTCTTCAATCGCCTCGGCACCTTCGGCGATGAGGCCTTCCATGGCCTTGCACTTCTTGCCGGTGGGCTTTTCGTCCAGCTTCTTGAAGATTTTTTCCAGGCGCGAGGCATGGCCCTTGGTCTGTTCGAGATGTTCCTCGAAGCCATGGGCGAGCTCTTGGGAGTGGGCCGCCTTGGCCATCTTGGGGAGTGCCTTGATCAACTGGGTTTCGGCGTTGTAGAGGTCTTTGAGTTGTTCGACAAAGACGTCGTGTAGATTGGTTATTTTGGGCATGGTATCTCTTGCGTCACCGTCAGCCCTTGCGGGCCGGCGGTGACAATGTTTGTGGGTTGGTTATTGTTATTTGCGATGTTCGGTGGCTTTACCGGCCGCGCCGCCCGCACCGGCCCCTACCACCGCCCCTGCCGCCGCACCGACGGCTCCTCCTATCGGACCGGCCACAGCGGTTCCCGCCGCGCCGCCCGCAATGGCGCCGGCAACCGCACCGGCCGTCATTCCGAACACATCCTGACGAAGGTTGCGCGAACCATCGGGATTATATTCGGCCTTGTTGTCGTCAAAGATTTCAATGATGGGGGCCGGATCAACGACATTGTGAACGGCCACCAAAATTTTTCCGTTGCGGATCGCCTTATCATAAAAGAGAGCCTGGGATTCGGCGAAGCCGCGGCCTACGAGCGCGGCAGAATAGGCGTCGTCAGCTTGGTCGTCGGTGAGCTTGACTACGACCTGGAGGTCCTGTTCCGGAATGCCCCTCTGACGAAAGGCCTTGATGGCTTCGTCCGCGTTTTTGCGATTGGAGAATACTCCGCCGATGATCTGGCGATTGTCTGATTTGCTAATGGTTTCTGGCATATGAATCCTTTCGGGTTTGTTTTTTCTTCTTCTTATTCAGCGCGTCGCGTGCCATCCGATCGGACGACATGGGAAGCAGTTGATACTGAGTGAATTGAATAAAGCGGCTTCTTTTCGATATGGCCGGATATTTGATTATTTGCCATGGGCTCCTCCTTATTCTTCGCTAATTGCAACGGCTTCCCCTATCGCCCCAGGAAGATGGAAATGATCCCGCTGAAGTCGAAGCAGGGAAGCGCGCGGACGGGCGTTTCGTTCTGCTCATTTCTCCTCCCCTCGCTGACCGACCTGTGCCTGATTTTTTCCATGGCGGACAAATAAAAGGGAATTTTCATTTTCATAAGAAACGCGAGAGGAGGAGTTGGAACGAAGGGATTATTGAACCTTGTTCTGCAAATTCTTCACATCGGAGAGATGTGACTCGATGACCTTGAGCGTGTTTCCGGCGAAGGCCTTTACGTCGGGATCTTGGGCCTCGGTGGAGGCATTACGGAATTCAGACGCATCCTTTTCGTGGTCCTTCACCATGGCCTTCACATAGGCCCGGTCGAAGGCCGGTCCGGAAAGCTGGCGCAGGTGATCGACCGAGGCCTGATGCCGGGCATCAAGTTGGGTCGGAACCGTGATGCCTTTTTTGTCGGCAAGGCTCTTCAGATCGGCATTGGCCTTGGAGTGATCGTCCACCATGCGCGCACCGAATTGCTTGACGTCGGGCGAGGAGGCATTCTGTTGCGCCAGCTTGCCCAGTTCGACTTCTGCCATCCCACCTTCTGCGGCCTTCACCAGGAAGGTCTTTTCGGAGAATTTCTCATTAGAGCGATTCTCGCGAGCCGCATTGGCCTGCTCGTCAGTCGGATTTGAATTGGGATCCTTTGTGGCCGATTTGTCCGAAGAATCGGTCGAGGCCGTGGAGGGATTTTTGTCCAGTGAATCCTGGGTGTCCTTCGAGTTGGCCCGGTCCGAAGTCGTCGATTGATCCGTGGAGGCATTACTGTTCTCGCCGGCCATGCTGTCGACCGACTTGGAGTTCTGGGTTGCGTCGCTTGGAGTGTTATTCTGCGCGCAAACGACGGGGGCGAAGGCGAAGCATCCGCCCATGGTTATGGCATAAATAAGTGAGGTTTTTTTCATGGTTTTTTCGTTTTGGTTCAACGATCAGCTGCGACACGATTTTCATGCGCCCGACTGACGAATATTTGAGAAATGAATTTGCATAGGCCATGCCAGAGCGAATCCGAATTTCTTTCCCTTCCAATGACAACCGGTTACGAAATGAGCCAATCTTGAAAGCCATTAGAGTCAGTGCTCTTTGCGATAACGACCATTTTCCCAATGGCAATGTGCGAACCTCCATCCGCGCTGACCGCGCGCGAGAGTTATTCCGTGTACTGGCTGATAAGCTTTTTCGGACCCGCTATGAAATGAGGAATATCGGTAATGGCGCGGGAAAAGGACTCAAAGGTGATCGGCTTCGGAATATAAGCGGAAACTTTCAAATTCTGGCACGCCTCAAAGTCCCGGGGATTGAGCGATGAGGTCATGACGATGACCGGTGTATTCTGTACCCGCGGCGTGCGGCGAATTTCCCGCAGCAAATCCACGCCGCTCATGCCGGGAAGTTTCAAATCGAGAAAAATGGCGAGCAGGTCGCAAAAGGGCGCGGGGGGAGGAAGGTTCGACAGAAAATCGAGCGCTTCCTTCCCATCCGCGATGAATTTCACATTATGTTCAATCTCGCTTTTTTTGAGCTGTCGGATCAGCAAATCGCGATCGTCTTCATTATCCTCAACGACGACGGCCCGAATGATCGAATGAGGATAACGGTTCTCCCTCATAACGCGCTCGGTGAGACGTACCAGAATCAGCTATTGCTCAATCTGGCGCGCGACACACCAAACAAGAAGCCAATGGCCAGTGCCGTGCCGACAGCCGTAAGAGGACGTTCCGAAATAAATTCGCAGAACGTATTCCCCAGATCGGCGAGTCGGACCCGGGCGCGGTCCACTTCAGCCCGTCCCTCCTCCTGGGCATGAGAGGCCAGATTCTTGATTTGGTCTTTTGCCTTGGAGGCATGAACTCCAGCCGTGCCGACTAGGTCTTGCGTGGCTTCCACCGCGGTCTTCTTAAGGGCGTTAATGTCCTGACGTGTGGCAGGAAACGATTCTGAAAGTTGATTGGTCATAGCTTCTCTTTGGCAGGGCTTGTGCCACAAATAAGATGGAGCCTAAACTTCTAGTCCCGAAAGGGTTGCCCATGGGCAGGAAATAGGGAGGGGGATTAATTTCTGGCATTCTGCCCCAGTCGGAGTTTCACTCACTTGCAAATTACCATGGCCGGGATGACCTCTATGGGGGTAGGCAATGTTTCTTTTGGAGGGGTGGATTTGACTTGGCCCGAAGCGGCACGAAAATTTCTGGAAGGGCGGAGTCATCCATCCGGATTTGCGTTTGAAAAGGGCGCCAGGGCATGTCGAAGCACAAGCACGTCATTTCCATCCATATTCACCTGCCATCGAAAGAAAAATGCTTTGCCATTTTTTTCCTCCTCCTGATGGGCGGCGCTTTTCTTTTCATGGCCTGGCCCCGGCCGCAGCCTGAAATAATGCCGCCCGACGTTGAAGCCGACTTCACGTTGAGCGGGAACGTTCCGCCTTCCAATGCGCAGTTGGCCGACAAGGCGCTGAACGATAAAGTGGAAAAACTGCTCGCCACGCTTCCGCTCGATCAAAAAATCGGCCAACTCACCCAATACACCGGCGGCCTGATGACCGGCCCGGAGGGAAACTGGCTCGACCTCGACCAGATGGTGGAGAGTGGACAAGTTGGCTCGCTCTTCAATGTCATCGGGGCTGGGCAGACGAATTATTATCAACATCTCGCGGTGGAGCGGAGCCCCTATCACATCCCGCTTCTTTTTGGTTACGACGTGATTCACGGACACCGGACGGTCTTTCCAGTTCCGCTCGCGCTCTCGTCGTCGTTCGATCCCGATTTGGTCCGCCAGGTCTCCCGCCTGGCCGCGAGCGAGGCGTCCGCAGACGGAATCCGCTGGGTCTTTTCGCCGATGGTCGACATCTCCCGGGACGCGCGTTGGGGACGGATCACGGAAGGCGCCGGTGAGGACACTTATCTTGGCTCCGTGCTCGCCCAGGCTTATGTCGAGGGTTATCAGGGGAAGGATTTGAGCCAGTCCGATTCGGTGGCGGCGTGCGTGAAGCATTTCGCCGCCTATGGCGCGGCCAACGCGGGCCGCGAATATAACTCCGTCGATATGTCGGAACTGACGCTGCGGCAGGTCTATTTGCCGCCGTATCATCGCGGCGTCGAGGCGGGCGCCGCCACGGTGATGAGCGCCTTCAATCCGCTGAACGGCGTGCCCGCCACGGCCAATCCGTTCACGCTCACGACGATCCTGCGCCATGAATGGAATTTCGACGGTTTCGTAGTGAGTGACTTCGGCGCGGTGCGCGAGCTGATCAAGCACGGAGTGGCGAGCAATACCAGCGTCGCCGCGCGGAAGGCGCTCACCGCCGGCGTTGACATGGACATGCAAAGCGATGTCTACCGGACACGGCTGGCCACCCTGGTGAAATCGGGCCAAATTCCACCGGCAACGCTCGACGAGGCCGTACGGCGTGTGCTCCGGGTGAAATTCGCGCTGGGACTGTTCGATCATCCCTATGTGCCGGAGAATGGTGGGGCCTACCAGCTCACCCTGGAAAAAAGAGCGCTGGCCCGCAAGGCGGCGGAAGAAAGCCTGGTCCTCCTGAAAAATAATGTGGCCGTCCCCGACACGACGCCGGTATTGCCGATATCAAAGACGGTTCCGTCTGTCGCGCTGATCGGCCCCCTCGCTGATTCGCGGATCGATATGCTGGGATCGTGGCCGGCAATGGGCAGCGCCGGAGACGTAGTGACGCTGCGCGCCGCGCTGGCGGACCGGTTCAAGGACGGGAAGACCAAGCTGCTTTACGCCAAGGGCACCGAAATTTTGACCAACTCGGACGCTGGATTCGCGGAGGCGGTGGCCGCGGCGCAACAGGCCAGCGTGGTGATCGTGGCGCTGGGAGAATCGGCGGCGACAATGACGGGCGAGTCGACCTCGTTGACGCGGCTCGACCTGCCCGGAAATCAGGAGGAATTGCTCGAGACGATTGTGCGGCTGGGCAAGCCGACAGTGCTGGTGCTTTTCGACGGGCGCCCCCTCGCCCTCAAGTGGGCGGCAGCCAATGTTCCGGCCATTCTGGAAGCGTGGTACCCGGGCATCGAAGCCGGCCCGGCAGTGGCGAATGTTCTTTTTGGCGATGTAAATCCGAGCGGAAAGTTGACCGTGACGTTTCCCCGCGCTGTCGGACAGGAACCGCTCTTTTACAATCAGCTTCCAACCGGACGGCCGCCGGAAAACGTCGACCTGAGCCATCCCCCCACGGGTGAGGACAAATATTTTTCCCGCTATATCGATGAGACAAACGCGCCGCTCTTTCCGTTCGGATTCGGGCTTTCCTACACCCAATTCACCTACTCGAAGCTGAAACTGAGCCAATCGCAAATTTCACTCGCCGACTTGTCCAGGGCGAAGAAAAGCCAGCTTTTTCCACCGCCCTCCGAAATCCGGGTCGAAGCGGATGTAAAAAACACCGGGTCGTTGCCGGGAACGGAAATTGCCCAGCTCTATATCCGCAATACCGGCGGCAGTGTCGAGGAACCGGTGCGGGAACTGAAGGGCTTTCAACGGTTCGATTTGAACCCCGGGGAAACCAAACACCTCATATTCTCTTTGGGCTATCCGGAACTGAGCTACTATGACCTCGAGATGAAACGGGTCATTGAGCCAACCGAATATCAGGTGTGGGTCGGGGGTAGTTCCGGAGCGACGCTCGGAGGGCAATTCGACGTGACGCCGTAAAAGGCAGTCGCAATTTCCAAAGAGGATGATGGAGAACCACTCAGCTAAGTCTTTTCCGGAACTGGGGATAACAAAAAAATGAAGCCTGGCGCGCGACTTGCCTTGCCGTAACGTTCATGAATTTTCGCCTTCATCTCGCCCTCGCCCTCATCACCGGCCTGATGTTGGCCGTCACTCTCCGTTCCAAGGAGCTCCATCACTATACCTTTGCCAAAATTCAGGCCGAGGCGCAACGACTGACCGCGCAACCTTTCGTTCCACTGCCAAACGTCCTGCCCCCACAGCTCAAAAAGCTGACCGCTGTGCAGGAGCAGGGCATTTTCTGGAAGGATACCTACCGGCTCTGGAGAAAAAAGGGGCTGCCGTTCCAGGTCGATTTTTATCACGTGAACAACGAATGCCCCACGTCGCCGGAAATCAATACAGTCGACTATCGGGGCGCGCATCACCTGGCCTATTCGCCCTCGTTTTTCAATTTCCTTAACCTAAATATCAATCCGCCGCTGCCGAACAATCTCGGCTATGCCGGATTTTATCTCCGCTATCCGATCAACAAGGCCGATTCGCTGGATGGTTTTTTCTCCGTGCTCGGAGCCAGTTATTTCCGCGTTCTGGCGCAGGACCAGATCTACGGCCTTTCCGCGCGGGGACTGGCCATCAACGCCGGGCTGGATGACAAGCCGGAGGAATTTCCGCAATTCAAGGAGTGGTGGCTGCATGAGCCGGCCCCGAATGCGAGCGAAATGGTGCTCGATGCGCTCCTCGACAGCCCCAGCGTGACGGGCGCTTATGGATTCAAGATCAGCCCAGGCTCGGTAACCTCGGTCGATATTCATGCGACCCTGTTTTGCCGCAAGCAGGTCGACTGGCTCGGCATTGCGCCCTTTTCGAGCATGTACCTTTACGGCGAAAATGCGCCGAACCATTTTGGGAATTTTCATCCCGAGGTCCATGATTCGGACGGCGTACTGGTCCACACGGGAAAGGATGAATGGCTCTGGCGGCCCCTGGGGCAGGCGCCAATGGTGCAGATTTACAAATTTGATGACGAGAATCCGAAGGGCTTCGGCCTGCTGCAGCGTGACCGCGACTTCCAGCATTACCAGGATCTCGATCTGAAATATAACGTGCGGCCCAGCGCCTGGGTGACGCCGCACGGCGATTGGGGCAGGGGCGCCATCGTCCTGGTCCATCGGCCCAGCACCAACCCGAACACCGACAACGTCATCCTCTACTGGCATCCCGATCAGCCCTTGAAGACTGGGGAGCGGATGGATTTCGATTACACGATCGATTTTTACATGAACGATGCGAATCGTCCGCCGCTGGCTTATGCGAAGGAGACGCTGATCGTGAGTCGGGTAAGGAGTTGGCCTCACGGCCAACTCCTCCCCTAAGAACCGGACGTGAGAGTTTCCCCTCATCCGGCTCAAGCCGTTATAAGCTCCGGGTCAGCGGAGCCGGTTTTCACGACGGATTTCTGCGAGTCTCCGGGCG
>JAJSLK010000024.1 GCA_021272165.1 Methylacidiphilales bacterium | reverse complement strand
AGGTTGGCCACGTGATCGTCGATGGGGGTGCCCAGGAAGATGATCCGGTCCTTGAGCAGGCGGGAGTAAATATCGTACGCGGCCTCCCCTCGTCCCGTTTTTTCGACCACGGTCGGAATGGGTACGTAAGCATTTTGAACGGTTAGAACGGGATTTGAATAGCGTAACATGGGAGTGGAAGGTAGCGCATGACCGTAATCCGCGCGCGGTTTCGTGCAAGCGCGATTCTCTAAAGGTCACCGCGCCTCGCCCGCCGCATCCGCAACGCGCACGCTGGCGTTGGCCACCAGGAAGTCGATCACCTTGCCCGACAGGATGTCCTCGGCAACGCGGTCCATCGAGTTGCGCTTCTCAAGTTCGCGGGTGGCCTTTTCGGCGGTCATGCCGTAGCGGGCGGCCATGGAGGCTACGCGGGCGCGCATCTCGGCGGCGGTGACGGTCACCTTTTCGGCCTCGGCGATCCGCTGGAGGATGAAGGTGCCTTTGAGCTTTTCCTTCGCGGCCCGGGAGGCGACCTCATATTCGGCCCTGACCTTCGGGTCATACTTCGGCGCGGACTGGATCATCTCGGCGGTCGTGCTGAGGAGCTTGTCGAGGAGGACCATCGCCTCGCGGCGTTTCATCTCGCTCTGGTAAAGCTCCTTCACCGCCTGGACGACCTTGTCGTTGAGCTTGCTTTGGTCGCCGGTGAGGGCGTCTACCCCCAGCGCCTCATCGCGCAGCTTCAAGTCCTGCCATTGCTGCCGGAAAAGTTCCGACTCAGCGTTGGCGGCGGCCAGGCTTTCGGTCAGGGTTTTCACCCGGGCCTCGAGCTGTTCGCGTGTGAGGTTGGAAAGATCGGGATTGGCGTTGGGATCGCCCGCCGGGTTTTTCGCATCCTGGGTCGCGGTGTCCTGCGGGGTCATGTCGGGATGGCTCACGGGCGCGATGTTGCCATCGGCCTGGGCCGTCGCCACTTCCCCGGGCTCCGTTGCCGGTTTATTATCTGCATTCAAAGAACGATCCGTGTCCGACTGGGCGGACATGGTTCCGGGCGCAAAGGCCAGGAAGACGGCAAGAAAGGCAAGCCCGACCTGCCGTCGGCGAACCGGGCGGCTGGCGCCGTTCCGGTTCAATAATCTGGTGAGTGTCAGTTCCGTTTCGCTTCTCCTAGGGTTTATTTGGCCGCGGCCTTCTCGGTGTGGGCGCCATGCTTCTTGAAGGTGCGCGTGGGGGAAAATTCGCCGAGCTTGTGGCCGACCATGTTTTCCGTCACGAACACGGAATTGAAAATCTTGCCGTTGTGGACGAGGAAGGTGTGTCCGACAAAATCGGGCGTGATGAGGGAGCGGCGCGACCACGTCTTGATGGGCTTCTTGACGGAGGCGGAGGTCATCTTCTCGATCTTGATGATGAGATGGTCGTCAACGAACGGACCTTTTTTGAGACTACGGGACATAAGCGGTTAGTGTTTTTTGTTCTTGCGTCGTTCGACGATGAATTTGTTGGAGGGCTTGTACTTGGGCCGGGTCTTGAGGCCCTTGGCGGGCTGGCCCCACGGAGAGACGGGGTGCTGGCGTCCGCCGCCGCCCTTGCTCTTGCCCTGACCGCCACCCATGGGGTGATCGACGGGGTTCATGACCATGCCGCGGACATGCGGACGGCGGCCGAGCCAGCGAGAACGGCCAGCCTTGCCGAGAGAGACGTTTTCGTGCTCGAGGTTGCCGACCTGGCCGATGGTGGCGTAGCACTGGGCGAAAATCTTGCGGATTTCGCCGGAAGGCAGACGGACCTGGGCGTAACCGGCATCGACCGACATGACGGTGGCGCTGCTGCCGGCGGTGCGTCCGATCTGGGCGCCGCGGCCGGGAATCAACTCAATATTGTGGATGGGCGCGCCGAGGGGGATTTTTTCGAGCGGGAGGGAATTGCCGACGATAGGCTCGGCTTCGGGCCCGCTGGAGAGCGAGACACCGACGTTGAGGCCGACGGGGGCGAGAATGTAGCGCTGCTCGCCATCAGCGTATTTGAGGAGGGCGATGCGGGCGGTGCGGTTGGGATCGTATTCGATGGTTTCGACGATGGCCTTGACGCCATGCTTGTTGCGCTTGAAGTCGATGAAGCGGTAGCGTTGCTTGTGACCGCCGCCGATGTGGCGGGAGGTGACGCGGCCGTAGCTGTTGCGTCCGCCGGTCTTCTTGATGCGTTCGGTGAGCTTCTTGACCGGGGTGTTGCCGGTGGTGATTTCCTCAAAGCCGTTGAGCTCGGTGAACCGGAGCGACGGAGTGAGAGGACGGAAAGTTTTGAGTGCCATAGAGTGATCCGGTTAGACGAGTTCGATTTTTTCGCCTTCCTTGAGGGTGACGATGGCTTTTTTCCAGTCGGGACGCTGGCCTATGTCGTAACCGCCGTGACGGCGCTTGAGCTTGCCGGCGACCTGCATGGTGTTGACGCGGATGGCGGTCTTCTGGAAGAGGACCTTGACGGCGTGCTTGATCTCCTGCTTGGTGGCGCTGGGAGCGACCCGGAGGACATACTGGTTGTGCTTTTCGGCCAGGGCGGTGCCCTTTTCCGTAACGCGGACCGATTTGAGGATGAGAAGTGGATCGCGCATAGAAGTTATTTCTGGAGCCGGTCGGAAATTTTTCCGAGCGCGCCGTCGGTGACGAAAATGCGGTCGTGACGGAGGAGTTGCTCGGCGTTGACGAGTTCGCCGGTGGTGGTTTCGAGCCGGGGATGGTTCCGCGAGGCGAGGTAAAGGTTCTGGTCGGGGGCCTCGATGACGAGGAGGGCGCTCGATTTCTTGTCGAGGCCGTCCTTGAGCTTGGCGACCAAATCCTTGGTCTTGGGCTTGTCGAGGGTAATGGGCTCGATGAGGAAGACTTCGCCGGCATTGACCCGGGAGCTGATGGCCTTGCGGAGGGCGAGCAGCCGGACGGATTTGTTGGTCTTCTTGGAATAATCGCGGGGCTGGGGACCGAAGACGACGCCGCCGCCGGACCAGACGGGGGAGGACTTGTAACCGGAACGGGCGTTGCCGGTGCCTTTCTGACGCCAGGGCTTTTTGCCGGAACCGGCCACGGTGGCCTTGGTCTTGGTGGCGTGGGTGCCGGCGCGGCGGTTAGCGCGGTAGGCGACGACGGTTTCGTGGAGGGCTTGGGTGCCGATGCCGTTGTCGATCAGATCGACTTTCAGCTTGCTGGCGGCGTCCTTGGCGGAGATGGGAGAGAAGCTCATGGCGTTACGGGGTTATTTGGCGGCCTTGGATGCCTTCATCGGGTTGGCGGCCTTCTGGACCTGGACCTGCTTGGGCCGAGGCTGGCCCTTGATGGCGGTGCGAACGACGACGAAGCTGCCGCGGGCGCCGGGGACGGCGCCGCTGACGAGGAGGACGTGATCGGCTTCGCGAACCTGGACGACGCGGAGGTTCTGGACGGTGACCTGTTCATCGCCCATGTGACCGGCCATGCCGTGGTTCTTATAAATGCGACCGGGAGTGGAACGTTCGCCGATGGCGCCGTTGCGGCGGTGGGTCTTGGAACCGTGGGCCGCGCCCTGGCCGCTGAAGTTGTGCTTCTTCATGGGGCCCTGGAAGCCTTTGCCCTTGGAGACGCCGATGACGTCGACGTACTGGCCAGCCTTGAAGTTGGTGACGTTGATGGCGTCGCCGACCTTGGTTTCGCCGCCGTTCAAGCTGAATTCGCGAACGAAGCGCTTGGGGGTGGCGCCGGCCTTCTTGAAATGGCCGAGCTCGGGCTTGGTGACACGGTGTTCCTTCTGGTCGAAGACGCCGACCTGGACGGCGGAGTAGCCGTCGGTTTCGGGGGTCTTGACCTGGAGAACCGCGTTGGGTTCGGCGAGGATAACCGTGACGGGGGTGATGGTCCCGGCATCATCATAGATGCGGGTCATTCCGACCTTTTGTCCTAAAATTCCGATGCTCATGGGTGTTTAAAGGGATGGGGACTTAGACCTTGATCTTGATGTCGACGCCGGCGGGGAGGTTGAGCTTCTTGAGCTCGTCCACGGTCTTGGCCGTGGGCTGGATGATGTCGAGGAGACGCTTGTGGGTGCGCATTTCGAACTGGTCCATGCTCTTTTTGTCGACGTGCGGGGAACGATTGACAGTGAAGCGCTCGATCTTGGTCGGGAGCGGGATGGGGCCGGCGACGACGGAACCGGTGCGGGACGCGGTTTCAGCGATCTCGGTCGCGGCGCGGTCGAGGAGACGGTAATCAAATGCCTTGAGGCGTATGCGGATGCGGGTGTCGGCCATAAATTTATTTACCCTTCTTTTGTTCGGTGATCTGCGCGACGATCTGGGCGGGGACCTGTTCAAAATGCGACGGCTCCATGGTGTAGGCGGCGCGGCCCTTGGACATGGAGCGGATGTTGTTGACGTAGCCGAACATTTCCGAGAGAGGGACCTCGGAGTGGACGTTGGTCGTCTTGTTCTTGCTTTCGGTGTTGAGGATCTTACCGCGGCGGCGACTGAGGTCGCCGATGATGTCGCCCTGGAACTCGTCCGGGGTGGAGACTTCGACCTTCATGATGGGCTCGAGGAGGATCGGGCCGGACTTCTTCATGGCGTCCTGCACCGCAAAGATGGCGGCGAGTTTGAACGCGAGTTCGTTGGAGTCGACCTCGTGATAGGAACCGTCGAGAATGTGGATGGCGACGTCAATGACGGGCGAGCCGTTGACGACACCGTTGAGGAGCGCTTCCTCGACGCCCTTGCGGACGGCGGGGATGTATTCCTTGGGGATGTTGCCGCCGACGACCTTGTTTTCAATGGTGATGCCCTTGCCGCGTTCCTGCGGGATCATGTCGAGGACGACGTGGCCATACTGACCGCGGCCGCCCGACTGCTTGACGAGCTTGCCTTCGCCGTTGCCCGTCTTGGTGATGGTTTCACGATAGGCGATCTGAGGCGCACCGGCGTTGGTCTCGACGTTGAACTCGCGGCGCATGCGGTCCATGATGATGTCGAGGTGAAGCTCGCCCATGCCGGCGATGATGGTCTGGCCGGTTTCCTCGTTGGTCTTGACCGTGAGGGTGGGATCTTCTTCAACAAGACGGCCGAGGGACTCACCCATCTTTTCGCGGTCGCCCTTGGTTTTGGGCTCAATGGCCATGGAGATGACGGGCTCAGGGAAGGAGGGCGGCTCGAGCTGGATGTCGAAGTCCTCGATGCAGAGGGTGTCGCCGGTCTTAACGTCCTTGATGCCGACGATGGCGGCGATGTCGCCCGCGTAAACGGTA
>JAJSLK010000057.1 GCA_021272165.1 Methylacidiphilales bacterium | reverse complement strand
GTGGGCAAGCACGGGAACGAAAGAATGATCGGAACTTACGTGAAACAACAGGGCCACACGTACAAAAAGCTTCATGAGGACTATCAACTGGTTCTATTCTGAATCGGCAATACCCCGCTGCTTGCGGCGGGGTTCTTTATTGACAGCAACCGCGGAAGCGGCGGGAACACCTTTGCCGATGACGGCGTTGTGGACGAGGATGGAAATCGATTGTGCCCAGAAGCCGGTGAGGACGAGAAGGATCATGAGGATGACCAGGACATGGCGGGTGGTGCGCTCAACGCGGATGGGCGCTTCATCCAGCGGCTCGGACCAATACATGGTCTTGATCGGGCCGAGATAATAGTAGAGCGCGGCGACGGCCGCGAAGATGGTGAAGCCAAGCAGCGTGTAGAGGCCCTTGTTCCAGGCGACGAGAACAACGTAGAACTTGGCGATGAAGCCGCTCATGGGCGGAACGCCGGCCATCGAGATGAGCGACAGGGCGAAGGCCGCGGCGAGCAACGGAGAGCGCTGGGAGAGTCCGGCCAGATGATGGATTTCCAGACCCGGCAGGCGGCGTTCCAGCACGGCCAGGACGATGAAGGCAGTGAAAGTGGCGAGGAGATAGGTGACGAGATAGGCGGCTACGGCGACCTGTCCCGTGAGGTCGTTGGGAGATTGTGTATAGGCGGTTCCGGTGAGGGTGGCGGAGGCGGCGATGATGGCCACGAGGATGAAGCCGCTATGGCCGATGCTGGAATAACCGAGCAGGCGCTTGAGATTGCGCTGGGGAATGGCGGCGAGATTGCCGAGGATGAGCGAGAGGATCGCGCCGATGGAAAGAGCCGGAATCCAGATCGCCGCCGCGGTGGAATGATCGAAAACGCCGAGAACCACGCGGATGAGCATGATCAGACCGCCCGCCTTGGAACCGACGGAGAGAAAGGCGGTGATCGAGTTGGGCGCGCCTTCATAGACATCAGGCGCCCAGCTATGGAACGGAACCATGGCGATCTTGAACCCGATGCCGGTGAGCACCAGCAACAGGCCGAAGGCGACTCCGACGGGAAAGTCGTTGTGAAAGTGATTGGCGATGGAATCGACGCCGGGAGTCGTGGATGTGAACAAGGTCGTGCCGGTGAGGCCAAAGATGTAGGCGACGCCCATGACGAGAAAGGCGGAGGAAAGCGCGCCAAGAATGAGATATTTCACGCCGGCTTCGAGGGCGATGACGCTGCGGCGCTGATAGGCGACGAGAATGTAGAAGGAGATGGTGACGAGCTCGAGTGCAACGAAAAGAAGCATGAAATCGTTGGCCGAGGAAAGGAGCATGAGACCGGCGGTGGTGAAGAGCGGCAGGATGATGAATTCGCTCGCGCCGCTGCGGACCGGCTTCTGGACATCGTCAGCCATCCAGGTGACGAGCGCGGCAACGGCGAGGAAAAAGACATGATAAAATTTGGCCGCGCCGTCCCACGAGCAGAGCCCGCCCCAATAGAGGAGGGGCGTGGTATTGAAGCCAAGAGTAAGCAATGTGGCGGATAGAATCCCGGCGAGTGAAAGCGCGGCCATGGCGCGGGGCGTCAGGGAAAGGAAAGCGTCCGCGAGCAGCAGGAGCATGGCCCACACCGTGAGGAGCATTTCCGGCGCAAGATAGGGAACGTAAGCGGAGGAGAGCATGGGAAGCGATTATTTAAGAAAGGGCAGCAGGGAGACGCTCGGCTCGACAATGTGGAGCAGCAGGAACGGCATGAAGCCGATGATCAGTGAAGCGACGGTGAGGAGGACAAAGGGGACGTATTCGACCAGGGTATTGAGATCGGTCATGCCGGTGGCTTCGCCCGCCGCAGCTCCCGATTGGGGCTGGTAACGGGCAGGGATGGGGCCATAGAAGATCGTCTTGATGGCGCGGAGCTGGAAGATGGCGGTGATCACAGTGCCGTAAATTGCCACGGCGGCGAAGGGGATGAGCTTGGCCGAGAAGGAGCCGAAGAAGACCATGACTTCACCGGCGAAGTTGGCGAGTCCGGGAACGCCCATGCTGGCCATCGAGGCGAAGCTGAAGAGTACGGCGAGGAGCGGGGCGGGTTTGGCGAGGCCGCCGAGCTCGGTGAAGCGGTTTTCACCCGAGCGATGGGTGATTTCGCCGCTGAGTCCGAAGAGAAGCGCGGCGGAAAGGCCGTGAGCGACCATCAGGATAACCACGCCGGTCAGCCCGATGACGTTCCAGGTGACCAGGCCGAGGAAGAGATAGCCCATGTGCATGATGCTCGAGAAACCGAGCATGGTCGGGAGTTCCTTCTGCGCGAGGGTGACGAACCCGGCGTAGATGAAATTGCCGAGGAGGAGAATGAGCAGGACATACTTCCACTGCTCGAAGCCGTCGTGGAGCATCGGAATGGCGACGCGGATCAGGCCGTAAATAGCAAATTTCTTGAGGACGCCGGCATGCATCATGGCCGCGGCCGGTGGGGCGGAGGCATAGCCGGGAGGCGCCCAGGAATGGAACGGGAAGAGGCCGACGAGAATGCCAAAACCGATGAGAAGAAGCGGGAAGATGACCGACTGCGAGGCGAGGGAAAGCGGATGAGTGCTGAGATAAGTCTGCAGCGTGGTGATGTCGAAGGAACGCGCGTCAGGCGGCATGGCCATGACGAGGGCGAGAAGACCGGCCAGAAGTATGAGGCTGCCGGTCATCAGATAGAGGGTGATCTGGAACGAGGCGAATTGCCGGTTCTGTCCGCCCCAGATGCCGATGAGCAGGAAGGTTGGAATGAGGGCGAACTCATGGAAAATGTAGAAGAAGAAAAGATCGAGCGAGATGAAGGCGCCCATCGCCCCGAGCGACATGAGGAGGAGGTAGCAGAAATACTCGGGCGCGCGGCGGATGTTGCCGGGTGAAACGACGACAGCCGCGAAGCTCACGATGGCGGTGAGGAAAACGAGCGGAAGCGAGATGCCATCGACGCCGAGATGGAAATGGATGGGCGGCAGGCCGGGCAGGATCGCCCAGGGGCAATCCATGACGAAGTCGTAGCCGCCCTGCGCCGCGTGGTAGAGGAAGAGAAGGCCGATGGAGAGGACCAGGTTCAAGGCGGCCGCGATCGCGGCGGTGCGCTGGGCGGGGGCCTTCATGACGATGGCGACCATGGCGGCGAGGGGCGCCAGCAGAAGAAGGAGAAGCGGGGAGAGGGAGTTCATGGTGCCGGATTAATGCGCAAAGAGGGTGATGTAAATCAGGATGCCGCCGCCCAGGGTGAAGATGTAGGCGTAGGTCTGGAGGCTGCCGGTCTGGAAGAGGCGCAGCAGTTCGCCGAGCCCGGCGCTGAGGTAGGCGGCGCCGCGCAGGATCAGGCCCTCGAGAATCCAACTGTCGAACCACGCCACGATGTTGGCGCAGATCTGTTGGAGGACGACCAGCACGTTATCGTAGAACTCGTCGATATAAAACTTGCGCGCCAGGACCGGGATGTTGAGCGGATCGGAGGCCGTATTCACGTAGAGGAAGGCGGAGAGAAGAATGCCGAAGAAGACAAAGCCGCTGGGAACGGCGCTGCTGATTTCGGCGGGTGCTTGATAGGAAATTCCGTCATCGCGCAGAACATCGAGGCTCCAGTTGTGGTAGTAGGACTGGATGCCGAATTCGTAAACGCCCCAGCCGCCGATGACCGAAAGAACGGCCAGGATAACAAGCGGTACGGTCATGACCGGGGGCGACTCGTGCGGGTGCTTGGCGGCATCAGTGCGGGGTGGGCCGAAAAAGGCGACCGCGACGAGGCGGGTCATGTAGAAAGCGGTCAGGAACGCGGTGACGACGCCGACCCAGTAGAAGCCGTGTCCGTAGGTATAGGCCACAGTGAGGATGTAATCCTTGCTGAAGAACCCGGCGAAGGGAGGGACGCCGCTGAGGGCGATCATGCCGATGGCGAAGGTCCAGAAGGTGAGGGGAATCTTGTTCCAGAGGCCGCCCATCTTCCAGATGTCCTGTTCCTCGTGGAGCGCGTGGATGACCGATCCGGCGGCGAGGAAGAGAAGGGCCTTGAAGAAGGCGTGCGTGGTGAGATGGAACATGGCGGCGTCGGGGCCGCCGCAGCCGACGGCCATGACCATGTAGCCGAGCTGGGAGAGGGTCGAGTAGGCGAGGATGCGCTTGATGTCGTTTTGCTGGACGGCGATGAGCGCGGCGAAAATGGCGGTGAAACAACCGGTGCAGGCAATGAGAAACATCCCGGCCTGCGAAAGGGCCAGGATGGGATAAATGCGGCAGAGCATGTAGACGCCGGCGGCGACCATGGTGGCGGCATGGATGAGGGCGGAGACCGGCGTGGGGCCTTCCATCGCGTCGGGCAACCAGACGTGGAGAGGGAACATGGCCGACTTGCCGATGCAGCCACAGAAGAGGGCCACGACCATGAGCGTGACCAGCTCGGCGGAATGGGCGCTGATGCCGCCTGGATGGAGGATCAGCGTCTGGGCCGCGCCCCATTCCTGGAGCGTGCTGGAAAATTGCGGCATGCTGGCCTTGGCATAGCACTGGCCGAGGATCTGCGGATCGACGGAGACGGTGCCCATGATCCACCAGAAGGTGATGATGCCGAGCATGAAGCCGAAGTCGGCGATGCGGTTGCAGACGAAAGCCTTGTTGGCGGCCTGGGCGGCGCTCTCTTTTTCGTACCAGAAACCGATGAGCAGATAGGAACTCAGGCCCACGCCTTCCCAGAAGAGGAAGAGCATGATTAGGTTGTCGGCCAGCACGATGCCGGTCATCGAGAACATGAAGATCGAAAGTCCGCCGAAGAAACGGCCGCGGGACGGATCGTGCGCCATGTAGCCGATGGAGAAAATGTGGACAAGGAGGCCGACCCCGGTGACGACGAGCAGCATGCCCTTCGACAGCGGATCGAGGATCATGCCGATGTCGACGGTCAGTCCCGGAACGGAAATCCATTCAAACGGCGTGGGTGCCTTGACGGCGCCGGTGGCGACCGCCAGGGCGGTGAGGAAGCAGACGGAAGCGGAGCCGACCGACGCGCCGATGGCGTAGTTCGGCTTGCGATGAAGATTCAGCAGAATCGCGATCGAAGCGGCGAGCGGGGCGAGGAGCAGGAACCAGGCGAGATCCATAAAAGGCTAAAACTTGAGGGTGGTGAGGTCCTGGACCTGGGTGGTTTGGCGCAGCCGGTAGAGCGCCACGATGAGGGCGAGGCCGACCGCGACTTCCGCAGCGGCGACGGTGATGACAAAGAAGACGAAGATCTGGCCGTCGATGTGATGGTTGAACCGGCTGAAGGCGACGAGGGTGAGATTGGCGGCTTGGAGCATCATCTCCAGCGACATGTAAATAATAATCAGGTTGCGCCGGACGATGACGCCCATCAGGCCGATGACAAAAAGAACGGCCGCGACGGCGAGATAATGGTTGAGGGTGATGTCCATGACGGCGGCTAGATTTTGAGGACGGGTTCCTTCTTGGCTTCGAGCGGAGGCGCCTCGTGCATGATGCTCTCATTCGGCGAGGGGCGGCGGGTCTTGTCCTGCTGGCAGAGGACGATCACGCCGACGGTCGCGACGAGGATGAGCAAGCTGGTGACTTCAAAGGGGGCGACATAGGTCGAAAAAAGGAGATGGCCGATCTGATGGATGTCGTCCATGGGTGCGGTATGATCGGTGGCACCCGCTGCGATCGACTGCTGGTCGGCGGTTGCGGTCACGGAGGAGGTGGTGGCGAATCCCTCCGGTGTCGCATTGAGCGTGCGGGCGACAATATACAGAAAGCCGAGCGCCAGAATGCCCGCCAGAGTCATCCATATCTTGGGGCGGGGGATGTGCTCCATGGCCGTGAGGTCGAGGAGCATGATGATGAAGAGAAAGAGGACCATGACCGCGCCGGCGGTGACGAGAATCTGGACGGCGGCCAGGAAAAAGGCATTCAGCATGACGAAGAGCGCCGCCATGAAGATGATGCTGGCCGCGAAGCAAAGCGCGCTGGCGACAGCGTTACGGCTCAGGATCACGGCGAGGCCGCTGACGATCATGCCGACGGAGAATAACCAGAAAAAAAGGGCTTCCATGGTGTCAGGCAGGCAGGGACGCAAAGACGGAGCCGGACGCCGGACATGGATTTATCATCGCTTCAATCATCTCTCTCCCTCTGCGGTTTACTTATTCTTGTCCCACTTGTGGACAGGCTTGGGTAGCATGCCACCCAGTTCATAAAGCTTGGCCTTATTGTGGACCATCTCGGCCCGGTTCAGCCCGGTGATCGCGTAGTCCTTGAGCAGGAAAATGGCTTCCTCGGGGCAGACCTCCTCGCACATGCCGCAATAGATGCAGCGGAGCATGTCGATGTCGAAGGCCTGGGGCGCCTTTTCAACTTTCGCGTAGGTGGCGTCGAGCGGAATTTCGCCCGGCTTGATGCGGATGGCGCGGGGCGGGCAGATGAATTCGCAAAGCTGGCAACTGACGCATTTCTCGCGGCCTTCCTCGTCGCGGACCAGCGTGGGTGCGCCGCGATAGCCATCGGGCATTGGCCACTTTTCCTCGGGATACTGCATGGTCACCTTGCGGCGGCCGAGGAGATGATCGATGAAGTGGCGCGCGGTGATCACCATGCCCTGGAAAATGCCGGGGAGATAGAGGTTCTCGAACCTGGAGAGTTTCGGGCGGGAAACGATCATGGCCGGTTATCGTAACGAAAGGTATGCGGGTGACAACGAGATTGTTTAAGGATTTTTTAGTGCCCTGTTTTTTTGCCTAATTCGGGCCATTTTCCAAAATAACGAGTTCCCTTAATTGTTCTGTTTGTCGCAAACTAACATCATGCGTGTCCTGTTGCTCAACCAGGTCTTTTATCCTGATCCGCAGTCGACAGGCCAGCATTTGAGCGGCCTGGCCGAGGGGCTGGTCCGGCAGGGGCATGAAGTGACCGTCGTGACCAGCCGCCGTTCTTACGACGATGCCTGGCAGATGTATCCGCGATGGGAGATGTGGCAGGGAATTGAGATTATCCGCGTCTGGAACACAGGGCTCGGACATCAGGCAAAATGGCGGCGCGCGGTCGATTTTCTTTCCTTTCTCCTGGCCGCGACCTTCCGGGCTTTCTTTCTCTCCCGGGCCGATGTTGTCGTGACGTTGACCACGCCCCCGTTGCTTTCGGTCCTGGGAGCGGCGCTGGCCAAATGGTGGAAGGCGCGATTTGTCTATTGGGTGATGGACTTGAACCCGGATGAGGCGGTCGCGGTGGGTTGGTTGAAACCGGACGGCGGAATGGCCCACCTTCTGGAAGCCGCTTCGCGCTGGAGCCTGAAGGCGGCGAGCCGGATTTTTGTCCTGGATGGTTACATGCGGGAGCGGCTGGAGGCCAAGGGTGTGCCGGCCGATACAATCACGGTGATGCCGGTTTGGACGCAGCGGGAAGTGGCATTCGATCAAGCCGGGCGGGACCGTTTCCGGCGGGAAATTGGGGTGGAGGATAAGTATGTGGTGATGTATTCCGGGAATCACTCGCCGTGTCATCCGTTGGAGACGCTGGTGGGGGCGGCGCGGCTTTTGCGGGACGATTCGCGGATTCATTTTTGCTTTATCGGCGGGGGAATCGAATGGGGCCGGCTGAAAAATCAGGCGGAGACCGAGCGTTGGCCGAATGCGACATTCCTGGGCTATCAGCCGCTGGAAGAACTCTCCGGCTCGCTTTCGGGGGCGGACGCGCAGGTGGTGGTGATGGGGGATCCTTTCGTGGGGATTGTCCATCCCTGCAAGATTTATAACTTTCTCGCGGTGCAGCGGCCCCTTATCTACATCGGGCCCGAGAGGAGCCATGTCACCGACCTGATCCGGGAAGCGGGGCTGGAAAAGGTCTCGGCATCATTTCGCCATGGCGAAAGCCACAGGCTGGCTGAGGTGCTGCAAGAGTGGGCGGGAGGGCCTCCGGAGTCATGGCCTGCGGGGCCCCGTTCAGAGCGCTGGTCGGAAGCGGTAATTTTAGAAAAAATGATTCCTTTACTCCTGAACTAATAGGAAAGGGACGGCAGGACAGGTGTTGCCTTGTCGATTCCTATTCATAAGAGGATGTCCACAGGGAGAATAGATGGCCGCTCAGGTTCTAAGACGACATTAAATATTTACGTCAGAATTTTCTTGCGCAGGGAGCTTCATATTCTACGATTCGGCCTCAAGGTAAGTTGACGTTCGGTGCTAGGTGAGTTTTGGCTCAGTGGCAGCGTAGATCCAATCCTGGAAACATCAGCAAGCCATCCAAAAGGAAAAAATGAGCGTTAAACTTTATGTGGGCAACCTGCCCTTCAGCATGACGGAAAACGACCTGACCGATCTTTTTGCCCAGGCGGGCAATGTCGCGCGGGTTCAGATGATCAATGATCGCGTGACGGGACGTCCCCGCGGCTTTGGTTTTGTGGAAATGGGCACGGCCGAAGAAGCCCAGGCGGCCATCGCGAAATTCCACGGCCAGGAAATCAATGGTCGTCCGCTGACCGTCAACGAAGCGCGCCCAATGGAGCCCCGTGAAAACTTCCGCGGCGGCGGAGGCGGTGGTGGTGGCGGACGGGGTGGAGATCGTGGCGGCGAACGCCGTGGCGGTGGAGATCGCGGCGACCGCGGTCGTGGCCGTTACTAATCCATAACCTGATTTCAAAAAAGGCGGCGCCGAGGCAACTCGGGCCGCCTTTTTTGTTATCCCGTCGCGTGGACTCGATGGGAAAGGAACGACACGAGGACCGGTGACGGTTTCATCCGGCGCAGGAGTCGCACCGGCCAGGCCGGGGTCGTGAGGGCCCAGCGCATCAGTGTATTGACCCAGGCGCGGCGGCGGTAAAGCCGGCGGTGTTCGCGCGCATAGAGGTTAAACGCAGAGACGAAATTATTCCGGGCCAGGCCTTCGCATGCCGTCTCGGCGGCGAGAATGCCGGTTGAAAGCGCGAACGTGATGCCTTCGCCGGTGAAGGGCTCGACGACGCGGGCGGCATCGCCGATGAGCCAGACGCGATTCGTCCCGATCCGGGCCGGGGCACGGGTGATCGGGTTCATGCGCAGCCAGCTTTGTTCCTCGAGTCGGGGAAAGACGCGGCGCACAAGCGCAAGCGGGTCCTGCGTCCGGCGCGAATCGAGGACCATGCTGATGACGGCCTCCGCCGAGTTGTAGCGGCAGATGCCGAAATAGCCTTCCTCGAAGAGATGCATGTGCACATGGTCGTCGAGATCAGTCGGCGCCGGAACGGAGGCCTGCCAGGCGATGCGGTGACAGCGGCGCGGCGGAGGCATCAAGCCCGTTTGACGGGCCACCTGCGAATTGCGGCCATCGGCGCCGAGCACCAGCCGGGCGGAAAAATCGCCGCGCGAGGTCTGGACCATGCCGGTTTGGGAATCGAGGCCGGTGACGGTCGTTTCGGGAAGAAACTTGGCCCCGGCGCCCTGCGCCTCACGGCGGAGCCAGTCATCGAGGAGATCGCGTGCGACGGCCCGCGGACCACGATGGGGCGGGCGGAAAGTCTGCTCGAAGATTTGGCGGCCCTCGCTATGGAGGGTGAATCCGGTCAATTCCTGATGGGGAAGACTTTCAAACGCCGCCCGCAGGCCGAGCCGGTTCCAGATTTGCCATGCCGCGGGATTGATGCAATTCCCGCAGACCTTGACCCGCGGAAACGCGGCGCGGTCGATCAGCGCGACCCGATGTCCGGCCCGGGCCAGAACCAATGCGGCAACGGATCCTGCCGGTGCCGCGCCGACGATGATGACGTCGTAAGTGGACATGGCTCGGCGGTCGCCATCGCCGCTACATCACTAAACCTTTCCAAAAACAAGCGTAGCGTTGATGCCGCCGAAGCCGAAGGAATTGCTGAGAGCGTATTTGATTGCCTGGGAGCGGCCTTTGAGGCGCACCAGATCGAAGCCCGGGGTGATTTCCTCGCAAGGCTCGTGGCAATTGAGCGTGGGCGGGATATGGCTGTTTTCCATGGCGAGGCAGCAGATGGCAGCTTCGATGGCGCCCGAGGCGCCGAGTGGATGGCCGTAATAAGCCTTCGTGCCGCTGATGGCGGGGGTCTTTTTGCCGAAGACTTTGGTGACCGCCTTCGCCTCGGTGCCATCGTTCATCGGCGTGCTGCTGGCGTGGGCATTGATATAATCGATCTGCTCGGGCTTCAGCTTGGCCTCGTCGAGGGCGATCTTCATCGCGTTGATGGCCGATTCACCTTCGGGTAGTGACGATGACATATGATAGGCATCGTTGTTCAGGGCGTAGCCGAGCACCTCGGCATAGATGTGTGCGCCGCGGGCCTGGGCGTGTTCGAGCGATTCGAGGATGATTCCGCCGCCGCCCTCAGCCATGACAAAACCGGTGCGGGTCGAATCGAAGGGCCGCACGGCACGGCTAGCGTCCTTCGTTTCCTTGGCCATCGACTTGATGATGTCGAAAGCTCCGAAGGTGAGCGAGGCAAGGGGAGCCTCGGCCGCGCCGGCCATTACGACATTGGCGCGGCCGTCGCGGATGATGCGGAAGGCCTCGCCGACGGCAACGGTGCCGGAGGCGCAGCTATTGGAATTGGTCGTGCTGTAGCCGCGGATGCCATAGGCGATGGAAATGTTGCTGTGGGCCGAGCCGCCGAAGACCTGCAACGCCAGCGCCGCCGGAATGGCGCGCACGCCTTTGTTGAGGAAGTTTTCGTGCGTGAGTTCGGCGGTCGTGATGCCGCCCAGGGCGGTGCCGAAGCAGACGCCTACGTCGGTGCGGGGATTTTCCGGCGAGAGCTTAAGCCCGGCGTCGTCCAGGGCCTGTTGGGTGAGGACGAGGGCGAACTGCGCGTAGCGGTCGATCCGCTTGAGTTTGTGGGGAGGAAAATGGTCGGAAGGAACAAAGTCATGAATTTCCCCCGCGCACTTTGCTTCATAGTTGGTGGTGTCGAAACGGCTGATGAAGCTGACGCCGGAACGCTCCCGGAGCAGGCCTTCCCAGAGGCCCTTGCGGCCATGACCGATGCAGGTGAGCGCTCCGAGACCGGTAATAACAACACGCCTGCTCACGCTACGCTCCCGACAAGGTTAAGGTCTTCGACCTTGCGTTTAAGCCCGGCAAGGGTTCGGGTGGCGATATGATGAATAAAAAAGAGTCCCACGATGTACTTTCCTACAAAGCCACCGATAAGCGGCCAGCGCAATTCCAAATCATGGGTAATTTCAACGCGAATGCCATCAGCGGTCTCCGTAAAGGTCCAAACCACAATCATCCCACGGGTGGCATTGAGAGTCGAGCGAAGATGTTCGAAATGAAGCTGGCGCTTTTCCGTGTCGATGCGGTAGGCCGAAATCCAGGTGGTGGGAATGAACGTCCGCACGGCCGACATCTTGACGATTCCGCCCCACGGCATGGGGGAGAGAAAGCGGTTGTAGCGGTAATGGGAAAGAAAATCGGGCCAGTGGGCGAGGTCGGCGGCGGTGGTGAATATTTTTTCGAGGGGGGCCCGGATGGTGATGACGTTGGAGGTTCTCATGAAAACGTTTAGTCCTGCGAAGCACGGGCCATGACGGCCTGCTGAAACCAGAAAAATTTAATCTGTTTGAGGTTAGGCCAGCCCGCGCGATTGGCCAGAGATTTCATTTCCCGGCCGGTGAAGGCGCGGCGGACCGAGAGGCGCGCGTCATGCCGGACCATCGGGTCGCGGATAATGAAAGTCGTCAGCAACCAGATGCAGAAGGCCGCCAGCCGGGAACGGACCAGGTCGACGCACGCGGTGCCGCGCCGGCCCACTCGGCCCATTTCACGCAAGACGGTCAGCGCATCGTTCTCGGCGAAATGATGCAGCGCCAGACTGCAGAAAACGAGATCGGCGCCCCGGGTGCGAAACGGGAGCTGCCGGGCGTCGGCTTGGATGAAAAACATCTTCTGGCCCGGAGGCGTGGCGCTGCGGGCGATCTGAAGAGTCTGGAACTGGACATCGACGGCCACGATAGTGATGTCGCGGCTCCGTTCGCGGGCGCGCTGGAGAAGGTTGCGTCCATGATCGCCATAACCCGAAGCCAGATCAACGAGGACAAGCTGCTTCGTTTTATCCGCCAGCTTGTGAAAAATGATCTCGACCGCCTTGCGACCGCCAAAAGTGCGGTTGAGGCGGGCGATATTCTCCAGGTCGCTGCGGAGGGCGGCTTCGTCCTGGCTGGGCAAATCCATCAGTTCGGGCTCGGCATCGGAAAACTGGCGCTGCATCGGAGCGAGAATGCCCATCGTTGCGCTTCCGTCACCATTTTTTGTTAAAAAAGTTAAAAACGTATGATTTCGATTTGCACTTTGGCAGATACACGATAGCCATTGAAGCGTGCATCGTTTCCGTATTGGTGTTTTGACAAGTGGAGGAGATTGCCCCGGATTGAATGCCGTCATCCGGGCTACCGTTGCTTCGGCTCATAACCTCGGCTGGGAAGTTCTCGGATTCATCGACGGCTACGAGGGGTTATTGTCCCCAATTAACTACAAGGTGCTGACCCTGGAGAACACGCAGGGGATCATGTCGATCGGCGGCACGATCATCGGCACGACCAACCGGGGCCGCTTTGTCGCGAAGTCGGGCATGGGCGAGAAGGCGATGATTCCTCAATCCATCATCGACGAGGCGAAAAAAACCCTCGAAGACCTGGGGGTGCGCGCCCTGGTTTGCATCGGCGGCGACGGCTCGCTTACCACCGCTGATCAGCTTTTTGAAAACGGCGTGCCGGTCGTCGGCGTGCCCAAGACGATCGATAACGATCTTTCCGCGACCGCGATGACATTCGGTTTTGATTCGGCCGTGCAGTGTGTGGCCGACGCGCTCGACCGCCTCCACACCACCGCGGCCAGCCACAAGCGCGTCATGGTGCTCGAAGTCATGGGTAGGCACGCGGGCTGGATCGCCCTCTACGGCGGCGTGGCCGGGAGTGCCGATGCGATCCTGATCCCGGAAATTCCTTTTTCCTACGAGAAGCTCGCGACGTTCGTTGACAAGCGGATGTCGGGCGGTGCTTCCGCCACGCTCATCGTCGTGGCTGAGGGAGCCACGCCCAGGGGCGGCGAGATCCAGACCATCGACGGCGCAACGAAGGGGGAAGTGCGGCTTGGCGGCATTGGCGCGCAAGTCGCGCATGAGATCGGCGAGCGGACCAAGCGCGAGACGCGCGTCGTGGTCCTTGGCCACCTGCAACGCGGCGGTGCGCCCACCACGCAGGACCGTAACCTCGGCACGCGCTTCGGCGTCGGCGCCGTGCAACTGATCCAGGATAAAAAATTCGGCCACATGGTGAGCTATCTCAACTATCAGATCGGCGCCGTGACGATCAAAGAGGCGGTCGGCCAGATCAAGCACGTGCCGCCCGACAGCCAGATGGTCAAGACCGCGCAGGCGGTCGGGATCAGCTTCGGAACCTAGAACTCATTCGCCGGTTATTTTGAATCGACCGGATAAAGCGGCTCGTTGTCCTTGTTACCGCTGAAGAGCGTGTCGCGGTTCGAGTCGCGCAGGAAGGCAAAAAGGCGGCTGGTCGAGTCGTGGAGCGTAACGTCGATGTCGGGATGGGCCGGTTGCCCGACCATGAGCGGATTTTTATCCTGATGGATCGTCCCCTTGAGTTTTCCAGCGCGGACGGCCTCGGCCACGGCGTCCTGCGAAATCATTTCCATGCGCAGGATGCGATCAGGTGAGATCGAATAGCGCAGGAAGGTATAGGTCTTCAAGGGATGTCCCTGTTTGTCCTTATCGATCAGGCGGACGTTCAGGAAAGTTTCGTTCCCAATCACGGTCGGGAAGAAGTCATATTCCTCCGGTTTGCGATCAATCATGCCGGGCCGGTTGTCTGCCTTCGACGTGATGACGACATGCATCCAGGCTCCATGGGTGATCGTGAAATGGAAAACATCGCCCTCAGCTTTCGTGAACCAATCCCCCACCAGCCGCGGATCGGGTTTGGCCGTTTCCGGTGATGAAAGCGGATTGTCCGAGGTGACGACACAGGAAGTAAGCAGCAGGCACAGGAGAGCGCCGGAGGCGAGGCGCGAAAGAGTCTTCACGGTTCTTAAATCGCAAAGGGGAAATGAAATATTTCAGACGTTCGCGGTGATGGCCTCGCTGCCAAGGGAAATGGGAAGTCAGCCGCCTAATTCGACGGCTGGATGTCGAAGCTGCCTGGCACGACCGGCTCGATGTCCTTCTGCTGAATCCAGCCATAATGACCGTTGCGGGCCTCGATGCGCAGGTAATCGTTATGGCGGTCCTCGACGGTGACCAGCTCGCCCTCGGGAATCGTGCCGGTGCTGTCGGCGCTCTCGAAGGGCGAGTAGCGCAGCGTGGCCTTGTCCGGGGCGACAATGACGCCCTCAATGCGATGGTTGAACCCGATGACTGAAAGCTCGACGAAACCGAGTAAGAGGGTGAGGGGAATGAAAATGAAGAAGACGGCCTTGCAGATTTTGCGGAACGCGGGCGGTGAGCTCTTCAGGCTGGACCCGATAATTGCGATGAGCAGAAGCGTCAGACAGCCGACAATCAGCCCGAACCAGATGGTCCAGCTGATGCTGCGGAGCATGATCTGCCACCAGCGATAGGAATTGGTATTGAGCCCCGCCTGCTTGCGGGCCAGTTGCAGGTTGTGGTCGATGTCGGGATCGCCGGGAGCGAGATAGCGGGCGCGCTCGTAGTTCAGGAGCGCCAGGCCGGGGTGACCCGCACGGGCCTCGGCATTGCCGAGATTGAAGCAGAGCGAGGCTGAATAACCGCGCGATGTGATGAGCTGCTGCAGCAGTTTGGCCGATTCCTCATAGCTGCCGGCGGTGTAAGCATGATTGGCCGCATCGAGATCGGTGTCGGCGCGGACCAGCGAAGGAAAAAGGACAAGGGCCAGGGCAAAAAGACGGAGCAAAAGTCCGGCGCGTTGGATCAAAAATTGCATGGTCAGGCGGGTTGGGCTTGGAGAAGTTCGCGGCGGACGTGCTGTTCCCACTGGGCCAGGTCGATTTCGCCGCTGGCTCGGCCGGAATAAATTACTTCATCGGCCTGGGCGAAGAGCGGTGTGAGAGTCTCGGCGAGTTCCGGATCGCGCTGGCGGATTTCCGTCAGGGTAAGCGCTTCGGGCTTCACGCGCCAGCGGGCGCCAAGTTGAAGCTGGATCGTATGCCGCGCGGCGAGGAAAAAGGCGGCGGAATCGTTGCGCCTGACTGCGTCGCTCATCGCGTCCTCCTCCTGATGGAGGGTCCGCTCGCGGAGCGCGCGCTCGGCGTGATCAGGATTGGGCTTGCCACGGGCGCGAATGATGGCCAGCACGACCCCCAGGACCACCAGTGCGGCTAGGCCGCCTTGCACCGTCCAGAACCAGGGCTGGCGGTAGGCCGGGGTGAGATTCTCGGAGAGTGAGCCGAGCTCAATCCGGTTGGGAATGATTCCCGCCGCCGGTGCGAAAGGGGTCGCGGTTGTGGTGTCGTTGGCTGCAGGAGTTTCCGTGGTCGCAACGGGCATTGAGCCGGTCACTGTGATCGAGGGCAGCGCGACCGATTGCGTGACGTATTGCTTGGTGTTCGGATCAAAATAACTGAAATTCGCGGCAGGGAGGGGAAGCGTGCCGTTTTTCTGCGGAATGATTTCCTGATCGAAGATCTTGGTCCCCTGCGTGTGCGATTCGTCATCGTACTGCATCTTCGCGCGCGGGACGTAGCTCTTCCAGTTCGGATCGGGCGTGAGCGCGGGGCTCCGGACATAATCAAAGTTACCTTCACCGCTGATGGTGAAATGAAGGGTGACCGGTTCACCGACCGTCACGCTCGAAGGTTGTGCTGTCCCCGAAGCGAGCAGATGCCCGATGGCCCCGGTGAAGTTGGCAGGACGGCCCTCCTGCGGCAGCTCGTGCACGTGGATCATCGCCTGGTTGCTCACGATGTTCTGGTGGACGAGCTGCGGTCGTGCCAGGAACATGCTTACGAACGGATCGGGAAAATTATTCGGAGCCTGCACCGGCTTGCTCCAGTAGGTATCGTGGTCCATCTGCAGCGGAAAATCGCCCCCCTTTGGCGCCGAGATGGCCGTCAGCCAGCTCTCGCGACGATAGGGTTCGTTCATCACCAGCACGTCCTCCTCCATCGGATGGACCGAGAGATTGTTCATGAGGAAGTCGCTTCCACGAATGGTCGGCAGCGAATTCTGCTGCGCATCCGAATCGTAGCGAATGTAAAACTCGATTCGCACCGGAATCGATTCGCCCACATAGGCGTCCGTAGTCGTCGGCGAGATGGCCAGGAAGACTCGCGCGGGGCGTCCACCGGGCTCGGTCGGCACCGAGATGCTGGAAGTCCCCTGATTCGGATTGGCGGGTGGGGTGACCCCGCCGTTGTTCGGCGGCATGACAACCGGCCCGTTGTTGTTGGGAAGGACCGGCGTGGTAACGACCTGCGGGGGCGGCGTCGGCGCCTGGGTGGGAACGGCCGAGGGCGGTGCGTTGCTGTTGTCGAGAATATGAAGATTGATCGGCTGGGTGTGCAGCACGCCGCCATCCGGCGTGGAGATGTCGAACGAGGGGATCACATAGTTGCCGGGCCGCGAGGCGGAAATGTGAAAGCTTTCGGAAATGCTTCCGGTAAACGAGCCATTGACGATGGTGATGTTGGTTGCCTGGCTGGTGCCTAGCACCTGCAGCCCCGCCACTTTGGGAAATTGAATGTCCGGGAAATTCATGTCCGTCCGGACGCCCTGGATGGTGAAGGTCACCGTGACCTCGTCGCCGACATTCGCCTCGGGTTGATCGATTTGCTGGCTGAGACTGACTGCGGCCCGGCTGGGCAGCGCCGCCAGGACCATCCAGGCCAAAAGCAAGACAAGTCCCCGCGGGAAGAGACGGAAATCGAAGGCCGGTTTCATCTTACCAATCCTTGCCGGAAGGCGGCGGGGGTGGAGGCTGATCATTTCCGAGAAGCGTGCGCGCGGAAACATGCTTCTCGTCGTCCTTGAGCGAATCGAGCAGGTCCTCGGCCTCCTGGCGCGATTTTACGCCGGGGTCCTGCTTGTCCTGCTCCCGGCTGCCGGAATAGGCCCGCTGCTGGGTATTGTTCGGGTTGTTGTCGTTGCCCGCGGTTTGCTGTTGCTGCTTATCCTTGTCCTGCGGGGAACCAGACTGCTTGTCCTTGTCCTGGCCCGCCTGCTCGTTGCCCTGTTGCTGCTGATTCTGGTTTTGGTTCTGATTGTTCTGCTGCTGCCCTTGCTGCTGTTGCTTGTCCTGTTGCTGCTGGGAATTCTGGCCCGATTGCCCGTTCTGATTGTCCTGATTTTGTTGCTGGTTTTTGTTTTTATCCTGCTGTTGCTGCTGCTGTTTCAACTGCTCCAGCTTCTCTTTCACGATCTCGTAATTGTGCTTCGCATCGGCGGAGGGCTTCAGTTTCAGCGCTGAATCGTAGGAATGAAGTGCCTCTTCCCACAGGCCGATGGTTTTCTTGGTGTCGACCTTCTGTACGGCCTCGCCATGCCGGAACTGGGTGTTGCCGAGATTGTAGTAGGTTTTTTCCTGTAGATTCAGGTCGGGGGTTTCCAGCGTCTTGCGGAATGCTTCCTCCGCCTCGTTGTACTCGCCGGCCTTATAGGCCGCGTCGCCGAGATTGTACTGGAGGTCGCTCCGGTCGGGCTGATTTTCGGTGGCCTGGCGATAATTCTCCATCGCGTCCTCGTACTTGCCCGATTTGTAGTCGCGCTCAGCTGTATCGGTGTTGGCCCCACGGGCGATGCCGCCCAACACCAGTAACGCCAGTAAAAGCGGGACCGTGGCCGTGAGCGGCGCCTGCGCCGGACGCCGGTTCGGGATGCGCCGCGGCGGAGTAATGTCGGGAACCTGCGGGGAACCGGAACGTTCCGTGACGATGAATTCCCAGATGAGGAAGAGAATGGCCAGCCCCAGCGGCCATTCAAAGCGCTCGATTTGGATTTTTTCCCGCCGTTCCTCCAGTTGCTGGCGCGGCACCGAGGCGATATAGCGGTCGTAAATTTCCTGGAGCCCTTCGCCGTTCTGGCCCAGCGGAACATAAGCGCCGCCGGTGATGCTGGCGATCTGGCGCAACGTATTCTCGTCCAGCTTCGATACCACTTCCTGGCCGTTGGAGTCGCGGTGATAATAAACGCCGGAAGGCGATGAAGCATCGGCGCCATCAATCACTTCCGGAATCATGCCTCCGTTCGCCGTGCCGACACCAACAGTGTAAATTTTGAGCCCGGCCTGCGCCGCCGATTTGGCCGCATCGAGAACGCGACCTTCAAGGTCCTCGCCGTCGGTGACGAGGATCAGGAATTTCATGTTGCCCGACTGGCTCTTCAGCGCCAGCTCCGCCTGTTCGATGGCCGTGGCGATGTCTGTGCCGGGACGCGGGATCGTATCGGTGTCGAGTTCGCGCACGGCGGCTTGAAAGGCATCATGGTCCAGGGTCAGGGGGCATTGCAGGAAGGCATCGCCCGCAAAGGCGATGAGGCCGAGACGATTGTCCGGCAGCTTGTCGCCAAAGTCGGCGATGGCCAGCTTCGCCCGTTCGAGGCGATTTGGCTTCACGTCCTCGGTCAGCATGCTCTTGGAGCAATCGACGGCGAAGAGGGCGTCGAGTCCGGTCCGGGTCTCGTCGCGCCAGTCGTAGAGAAGATGCGGACGGGCCATGGCGATGAAAAGCAGCGCGACGGCGGAGGTCAGCAGCACCCGCTTCAGTGTCCGCTTGAGCGGCGACACCGCGGTGAGAGCGGTAATGAGATGCGACGCGGCGAACATCCGGAGCGCCTGCCGGCGGCGGCGAAGCGCGCCGATTTCCAAAAGGATCACGGCGATAACGGCAACCAGCCCGACGGCCAGCCAGATCGGCGCGAAAAAACCGGGATCAAGTTTTTCCCAAAGACCGTTCATGGAAGCCTCCGCCACCGGGTGTGGGATAGTGCGATTTCCGCGCCGAGCAAAAGCAGGCCCGGGAAAAGCGCCCAGGTGAAATACTCGCGAACGTGCTGGAAATGCTTCACCGAGACTTCGTTCGTTTCCAGCTTATTGATCTCGGCGTACACCTTATGCATCGTCTCGGTGTCCTTCGCGCGAAAGAATTTCCCGCCGCCAATATCGGCAATTTTTTGCAGCGCGCCTTCATCAATATCGACCGGAATCGTAATGTAGACGCGGCGGCCGAAGACATCGTGGGTGGGGAATTTCGCGACATCGGCCGAGCCGGCGCCGATGGCGTATATCTTGATGCCAAGCGCGTGGGCGGCTTCCGCCGCGGCGAACGGAGTGATCTTGCCCGCGTTGTTTGCCCCGTCCGTCAGGAGCACAATGATCTTCGACTTGCCTTTCTCGTCGCGTAGCCGGTTGGCGCAGGTGGCGAGGGCCGACCCAATGGCCGTGGCGTCCCCGGCCAGACCGACCTGCAGCCGGTCGACATTCTGCAGCAGCCAGTCGTGATCGAGGGTCAGCGGGCTCATCAGGTAGGCGTCGCCCGCGAACGCGACCATGCCGATTCGGTCGTTGGGCCGCGCCTGGATGAATTCAGTCACGGCGTCGCGCACGACCTCGACGCGGCTGATTTCCTGGCCGTCCTTGATGTAATCGAGCGCCTCCATCGACGGCGAAAGATCGATGGCCAGCATCATGTCGATGCCGCTTTCCTGCACCTGCGTGCTTGAATCGACTTTTTGCGGACGGGCCAGCGCGATTAGGAAACAAAAGAGCGCGAGATACCGCAACGCCGAAAGCCAGCCGCCGGGCTGCACCTTGCGCCCGCGCACCAGAGGCCCCAGAAGGCTCAGGCCTGAATATTGAATGGCCGCATCGCGTCCGCGGCGTCCCCGCATGTAGGCGAGCATCGGAATCAGGAGCAGGAACGGCAGCACCCAGGGATGGGCGAACTGGTAGTCGGTCGCGATCATGCGTGCCTCCCGTTGCGGTGCGCTTCAGGCGCGGGCCTGGTCGCGGTAACGAAGGAATAGGCCCGTTCCTGCACCTGCTCGAGTTCCTGCAAGGTTGGCTGGTAGCGGGCGAATTTCACCAGGTCGCAGGCCTGGAGAAAATGGCGCAATAGGTCGCGATGCTCGGCCAGTGGCGTATTGGTATCGTTCTCCATCAGGCGCAGGAATTCCTCGGTGGTGCGACGGGTCGACGGCGATTGAAACCGCTGGCTCAGGTAACTCCGCACCGCCTCGGAAACGAGGACGGCATAGGGCACCGGATTGTCCTCGCGCAAAAGATTTCTGGCCTTCTCGAGCTTTTCCAACGCGAGCTCGTAGGCGCTCTTGGGGCTGAGCAGGCGATGGGGCTTGAGCCAGATCCAAAGCAGGACGAACAGGATCACCGTTGCGATGGCGGCCAGCGTCACCCAGAGCCAGAACCAGGAACGGAGATAGAAAAAGGGCGGACGGATGTCATAGATGTCCTCCTGCTTGGCGGGGGCGGAACTGGCTGTGATCGGCTGGGAAGAGGAGGGAGGGACGACGACGGGCGCGGGGGCCTGTGTTTGCGGAGGGTTGAGGGCAGAGGAGGGCGGCATGGGCCCAATCACCGCCGGGATGGAAGGGGTGGAATCGGCGGGGGCATTTGTGGCCACGGACGCATCGTTGCTCTGGGCATGCAGGGAAGCCGGTGCCAGGACCAAAACGGGGATGAGAAGATGAAGCGCCCGTTTCATCATAACCTGCGACTGCTCCGGTTCTTGAAAAAGGTGTAGAGAGCCTGGTTGTAGGGCTCACCGGTGCGGAGTTCGAGCGTGTCGACTCCGGCCTGCCGCGCGGCACGGCGAAATTGCTCCATGCGGTCCTTCGCCAGGATGGCAAAGCTGTTGCGCACGCCCCTGCTGTCGGTGTCGATCTCCATCACCTCGCCGGTCTCGGGATCTTCGAGGGTCAGCAGCCCGATGGCGGGCAGTTCCTCCTCGTGCCGGTCGCGGAGATGGAGCAGGACGAGATCATGGCGCTTGTTCGTCAGCCGGAGCTGCCGCCGCAGACGCTCGAACGCCTCGGGCGATTCAATGAAATCGGAGATGACGAAAACGACCGCCCGGCGGCGCAACACATCGTTAACGAATTCGAGCGCGGAAGCGACATCGGTACCGCGGCGCTGCGGGGTATGAAAGAGCACCTCGCGGATGACCCGCAGCACATGCGTACGGCCCTTGGTCGGCGGGATGTATTGCTCGATCTCGTCGGTGAAGAGCAGCAGGCCGACCTTGTCGCGATTGCGGATCGCGGAGAAGGCGAGAACGCTGGCCACCTCCGCAGCCAGTTCGCGCTTGCTTTGCACCTGCGAACCGAATTTGCCCGAGGCGCTCACGTCAACGGCGAGAAGGATCGTCAGCTCCCGCTCCTCGCGCAGTTTCTTGATGAACGGCGTGCCGGTTCGGGCGGTCACATTCCAGTCGATCAGCCGTACCTCGTCGCCCGGCGAATATTCGCGTACCTCATCGAAGTCCATGCCGCGGCCCTTGAAGACCGAATGGTATTCGCCGGCGAGTGCGTCGGTCACCAGGCGGCGCGTCCGCAGCTCGACCTGGCGCACTTTCTTCAGGATTTCACGGGTAACAGCAGGGTACATGGGAGGAAAGCTAGGAGCGAAGAACCAGAAACGCAGAACTGAAAGTCTGACCGATCAACACGCAGAAGTTCATCGTTCCACGCTCTTTATTCTCTATTTTTACGGCACCGGCAGGGTATCGAGGATCTTCTGCACGATATCGCGCGACGTCAGGTTTTCCGCCTCGGCCTCGTAGGTGACGGTCACGCGGTGCTGGAGCACGTCCTGCGCGACTTCCTTGACGTCCTGTGGCGTGGCGTAGGCGCGGCCGTTGAGGAAGGCCAGGGCGCGCGCCGCCAGCGTAAGCGCGATGGTCGCGCGGGGCGACGCCCCGTACTGGATCCAGCCGGGAAAATCGAGCTTGTAGGCTTTCGGATCGCGCGTCGCGATAACGATATCCACGATGTAGTCGCGGACTTTCTCGTCGACATGGATCATGTTGACGATCTGCCGCGCCTGGAGAATCTGCTCGGGCGTGACCACCGGCGTCACTTCCAGCGTCGGCGAAGTCGTCGCCATCGTGTCGAGGATGCCCCTCTCTTCGGCCCGCGTCGGATAGGTGATGACGATCTTGAGCATGAAGCGGTCGACCTGTGCTTCGGGAAGGGGATAGGTTCCTTCCTGCTCGACCGGGTTTTGCGTTGCCATGACCAAAAACGGTTCGGGCAGTTTGTAGGTGTTTTCCCCCAGGGTCACCTGCCGTTCCTGCATCGATTCGAGTAGCGCGCTCTGCACTTTTGCGGGGGCGCGGTTGATTTCATCCGCGAGGACGAAATTGGTGAAGACGGGACCGAGCTTGGGATTGAACGTGCCATCGCGCGGATTGTAGATCTGCGTTCCGACGATATCGGCGGGCAGCATGTCGGGCGTGAACTGGATGCGCTGGAATTTGGCATCCACCGCACCGGCGAGCGTGCGCAGGGCCAGCGTCTTGGCCAGACCCGGCACGCCTTCCAGAAGCACGTGGCCATTGGCGATCAGCGCGATAAGCAGCCGGTCGATCAGATATTTCTGGCCCACAATCACCCGGCTGATTTCCCGCCGCAGCGGATAGACCCAGGCGCTGGCCTCCTTTACGGCCTCCGTGGTCGAGGCAAGGTTGGCGTGGCCATAGCCGGCGTTCCGTGCCGGATCACTGGAGGGGATGGGTGGGAGGCCGGAATTGACGTTTGTACCAGGGAGGACGGGTGCTGCTTCCATAGAATTGTTCGTTTTTGGCCTTTGTTATGGGCGTAACATAACATGTGCGCCAGTAAAAGCTTCCACCATTACCAAGACTTAAGGTTGTGGTAACGGGAATGATTTCCTTCCCCCTGAAAAATTTTCGCGCAAGATAAGCTTGATTTGTGCCAGCCGGACGTCAGAATCACATGTTTACCTCGTTTTCTCATCATTTCACACTGCCTATCCGCTCAATTCATCTATGAAACAGTCGCTCGTTCAAGACGCCCTTAAAATGGTGCATAGTCCTCAGATCCTCGTCAACATTGTCTCCAAGCGGGTCCGCCAGCTGGGACAGGGGTTCCGTCCGCTGGTTGCTTATGATCCGAAGCTGACCTTTATGGATGTCGCGCTGAAGGAAGTCGCTGAGGGCAAACTCGGTTTCGAGATGCTGGATGTGCCCTCAGCCGCGGGTAACGGTTCCACTCCGGTCAAGAAGGGGCGTAAAGCCGCCGCTGCCTAGTCATATTGGGGGAACGGGACGCGGCCGACCATGATTCGTACCTTGGCATGGATCTGCGTTGCCGTAGGCGCACTGCCGGTGGTCATTGCCATCGTTGGCCTTATCATCCAGGCGAAGAACAATCCCGTCATGCATGACGGACGCCTCTCCATATACGACAAACTTCGCATCGCAGCCATTGATGGCGGCATGCGCTTGGGCGAGACTCCCATGTATCTCCGTTATGGGTTGACCGTCGTCGGCATCATCGGCGTTTTGTTCCTGGCGATGTTCGTCTATTATACCTTCTACCTGCCGATAAGGGGAGAATAGGGAGAAGCGGATCAAACCGCGCAGGGCTAATCCCATCGGAACCTTTGTCCCTGGCCCTTGGATTTTTTCAGGGAAGACTTTCTCAAAGAAGGTCGAGAACTTGGAGCATTCCGTTGCGCTTCACTTCATGAACTATAATTTCTGCTGGATTCATCAAAGTCTGCGCGTGACACCCGCTATGGAAGCTGGCGGTACAGATCCTGTCTGGTCAATTGAGGAAATCGTTGCTTTGCTCTGAAAATGGTAAGGGGTGCCACCCTTGCGAGCGGCACCCCTAAGTCGGAAATCTCCGAGAAGTTACAAAAACAAGCTAATGGAAACAAATTCATTGTCAACAGAAATTGCCCCTCCTGTAATAGCAAAGCCCCGTACCATCGTTTATGTTGACGGTTTTAACTGGTATTATTCCGTGTTTAAGCACCACCCAGAGTGGAAATGGTTAAACGTTCAAAGCTTTTTTGAAGACCTTCGGAGCGGTGACAATGTGGTCAAAATTAAGGTTTTTAGCGCAATTGTCGATCCAACGCGGCAGTACAGCGATACACGCGACCGTCAAAAACGATACTTTAAGACTTTCAAGTCGTTGCCCAAAGTGGAGCTTATTCTGGGAACATACCAAGACAGAACCGTCACTTGCCGGGGGAAATGCAAAAATCAGTACCCAGTTCCAGAAGAGAAAAAAACTGACGTTAACATTGCGGTTAACTTACTTAACGACGCCATAAAAAATGAAGCAGATAAGCTGATCCTGGTCTCTGGGGACTCGGACCTACAGCCAGCAATTGCATGGCTAAAAAAGAACTATCCCAAGCTCGGGTTAATTGTCTTTATCCCATCATTGCCCGAGGAGGAAAAATATAGAAGAGCGAGCTACTATGCCACTATCGGAGTGGCATCAATGGTCCTTCCTCTAAACACGATGGGAAACCACATTCTTCCCGATCCCGTTGTGCTTCCGGACGGAACTAAAGTGTCTAAGCCCCCAACTTGGGTCTAAATTCAAACTGACCCACTACCTTCCTTTTGCTCGGCTTGACATTCCCCCGTCAGTTCATAAACTGTTCCTAACTTATCGAGAGCGGTGGAGGGGCTGGCCCTGTGAAACCGCGGCAACCGGGTGAGTCGTTTCAATCAGGAAACCGATTCATCGTCCAGGTGCCAAACCCAGCTCGGTGACTCTGCCTGATGCAGTGGCCGCCGGGGAGGATAAGGAGCGAGTGCCCTCTCGTATTCGGGGCGCTTGTCTTTCCTGATCCCAAATTTTGACGAGGCGATCCTCGGTAAGCGACAGAAATTATGGGCAAGGAATTTTTCAGCTTTCTCAAATGCCGCGAATGTGGCCGCCAGTATCCGAAGAAGGCGGTCCACGTCTGCGAGTTCGATTTCGGCCCGCTGGAGGCCGACTACAACTACGAGCAGATACGGCATTCCATCTCGCGCCAGGTCATCGAATCGCGTGAGCACAACATGTGGCGTTACCGGGAGCTCCTGCCCATCGATGGTGACCCGACCATCGGCCTGAAGACTGGCTTCACGCCTTTGGTCAAGGCCGACCGGCTGGCCAAGGCCCTCGGCATCCGCGAGCTCTACGTCAAGAACGACGCTTTCAACCACCCCACACTTTCGTTCAAGGACCGCGTCGTCGCCGTCGCCCTGTCCCGTGCGCAGGAACTCGGCTTCAAAGTCGTCGCCTGCGCCTCGACCGGCAACCTCGCCAACAGCGTCGCCGCCCAGGCCGCCGGCGCGGGGCTGAAAAGCTACGTCCTGATCCCCGCCGATCTCGAGCAGAGCAAGGTCCTCAACAGCCTCGTCTATGGCACGCAGGTCATCGGCATTCACGGCGCCTACGACCAGGTCAACCGCCTTTGCTCCGAAATCGCCGGCAAATATGGCTGGGGCTTCGTCAACGTCAATCTCCGGCCCTACTACGCCGAGGGCTCGAAGACCCAAGGCTTTGAAATTGTCGAGCAGCTCGGCTGGCGTCTGCCGCGCCACACGGTTGTCCCGATGGCCAGCGGCTCCCTCCTCACCAAAGTGACCAAGGCCTACCAGGAAGCGATCAAGGTCGGGCTGATCGATCAGCAACCCTTCTCGATCCACGGCGCGCAGGCGACCGGCTGCAATCCCATCTCCACCGCCTTCAAGGCCGGGACCGACCTGATCCGTCCCGTGCCCAAGCCGCGCACCATCGCCAAGTCGCTCGCCATCGGCACGCCCGCCGACGGTTACTATGCGGTGAATGCGATGAAATCGAGCGGCGGCTCGTGCGAGGACGCTTCCGACGAGGAAATCATCGAGGGCATCAAGCTGCTGGCCGAGACCGAGGGCATCTTTGCCGAGACCGCCGGCGGCGTCACCGTCGCCTGCGCGAAGAAACTGATTGCGACCGGGAGGATTCCTGCGGGCGATTCCGCCGTGCTCTGTATCACGGGGCACGGGCTGAAGACGGCCGAAGCCGTCGCGCCTCATCTCCCCGCGCCCCGCCTCATCAATCCCAGCCTCCGCGAATTCGAGGCCCTCATCGCCAACGACGAGGTGCATGCCGCCGCAGCGTGAGGACTATGTCAAAAGAGCTTAGGATGACAGAGCCTTAAAGAGAAACTTTATGCCCATACCCGTCTCTATCCCCACTCCGCTCCGGCCCTTGACCGAAAATCTCGACACCGTCGAGGTCGAGGGTGCCACCGTCAGTGAGATCATCACCGCGCTCGACAAGAAATATCCCGGCATTGGCGAACGCCTCCTCGACGCCCAGGGTAATGTCCGTCGCTTTCTCAACATCTACGTCAACGGCGAGGACGTCCGCTTCCTTCAGGACAAGGAAACCGCGGTCAAGGCCGGCGATGAAGTCAGCATCGTCCCCGCAATTGCCGGAGGCTGAATTTAGGCCCTAGCCGGAAAACGTCCGGGTGCCGATCTCCCGCGCGGGATTGCCCGCGACGATTTGCGAGTCAGCCACATCCTTCGTGACCACGGCGCACGCGCCGACGACCGCCTTCGCCCCGATCCGGATTCCCGGCAGGATGAAGGCCCGTGCAGCCACAAAGGCGTCCGCGCCGATCGTGATCTTTCCGACCTGCAGAGGAAGACCTGGCTGACTCAGGTCGTGCGTGCCCGTGCAGAGATAGGCTTCCTGCGCGATGGTCGCACGCTCCCCGATTTCGATTTCACCGAGGCTGTAGGCATTCGCTCCGTCGCCGAGGCAGGCCAGGTGCCGCAAGGTGAGATTCCACGGAATCTGGATGCGGGCGTGGGGATGAACGAAAGGAACGCCTTCAATCGTCGCGCCGAAAATTCGCAGCCAAAGAAGACGCCACGCATTCAGCGGCTTCGGTGTCCAGCGGCAAAGCAGAACCCAGGCGTAGTTCCAAAGCAGCAGGCCGATTCTTTCCCGTACCGACCACGGCGAATCCTCGTCCGTCTTCATCTCGAAGGTTCGGAGCATCTTCTGCGGTTCATGAGAGTCAGGGGGCATGGAGGAGGGAGGTAAAATCGTCCAGATATTCGCCGGCGATCCGGTCCAGGCTGAAATCGCGCGCCCGGTCGTAAGCCCGCTTTCCGGTCGCGGCGAGAAGATCGGTGTGGGAAATCAGCTCGATTAGTTTCTCCTTCAAGGTTTCCTCGGGCCTTTCGGTGCGATGATCGAAAATGAAGCCTGTTTTTTTATTCTCCACAAAATCACCGAAGCAGGCGAGCGCGGAAACGAGGGGAGGTGCCCCTTCCGCCATGGCCTCGAGCGGCGCCAGGCCGAAGGTCTCGCCCTTTTCGGCGAGCGAAGGATAAAGAAAAAGCGCCGCCTCGCGGTATTCCTGCGCGAGAAGCATGGGATCAAAGATCGGACCTTTCCATTCAACCGTGCAGGCGAGGTTCCGTGCGATTTCCTTCATACGCGCAAGAAAGTCGGGCCCTCGGCCGCCGTCCTTGAATTCGGCCGAGCCGACGAGGTGGAGGCTCCATCCAGAAAGAAGCTGGGCGGGAACCTTTACCAGCGCGCGCAGGAGAAGCTCGACTCCCTTTTCGGGATGGAGCCGTCCCACGTAAAGCAGTCGTTTGAGGCGCTCTCCTGTCGGCGGTTCCGTGAATTGGTCCGAGGTTTTTGTCAGGGGATTAGGGATGCATTTGAGTTTGGACCGCAGCCCGGGCACTTCCCTTTCCATGGCCGCGAGGGTGGCATGGGAGACCGTCTGCAGCCGTCCAGCCCGTGCGTAAAATCGAAGCTGGCCTCTAGGCGTACGAGCCACATGGACGTAGAGATGTCCACGGCTCCGGCGGGGGGCAAGCACGGGCAGCCAGAAGGTATGCGTGACGAGGATGTCAGCCGGGGGAAGAAACCGTAAGACCCTCAACGTGTAAATGAGGTCGAGGAACTTCAGCACGACTGGTGACGGGGGGGTGTCAAAACCATTCACCCGAAGATGGCGCACGCCGTCGATTGTCTCCTCGTGGGGAAGGCCGGGAAACGTTCGGGAAATATGAGTGACCTCATGCCCCCGGCGGGCAAATTCCCGGCCCATGGCGAACCAGATTTTTTCGATGGCTCCGCCGCGAATGGGTGGGACCGGGAAGAAAGCGCCCTGGACGATGGTAATCTTCACGACTGGAACTCATTTCACAAAGCGGACGCGCTTGTCAAAGGACTTTGGCGTAAAGAATGGAAGTCTTTCCCGTTTTTTGCCATAAACGCAGCGTTTTTAGCGCGTTCGGTATGGCACTAGCTGTATTCCTCCACGCCGGTTCTCAACGCAGCCTCGACATTTTACCGTAATCCGCGAAATTCCATCTATGATCGTAACCACCGCCCAACTCTTCAAGGTCGCCTACGGCAAGTTTGCCATCGGCGCTTACAACATCAACAACGCCGAACAGACTATGGGTCTCTTCAAGGGTTGCCTGGCTTCCAAGGCCCCCTTCATCATCCAGATTTCCAAGGGCGCCCGGAAATACACCGAAAAGCGGATGCTTGAAGCCATCATTCGCAGTGCGGAGGAGATTTTCCCCGAGGCCATTTTCGCCGTTCATCTCGACCACGGTGACGAGGAAACCTGTTACGACTGCATCAATAGCGGCTTCTATAGCTCGGTCATGATCGATGCCTCGCACGATCCCTTCGACAAAAACGTTGAAATCACCCGCCGCGTTGTCGACAAGGCCTATGCCAAGGGCCTCAGCGTCGAGGCGGAACTCGGGATGCTTGGCGGCGTCGAGGAGGACATCAAAGTCGAGGAAGGCAACGCCTGCCTTACCAATCCCGATGAAGTTGAGGCCTTCGTTTCCAAGAGCGGCTGTGATTCGCTCGCGGCGGCCATCGGCACCAGCCACGGCGCCTATAAGTTCAAGGGCCAGCAGTCGCTTCACTTCGAGGTCATCGAGGCCATCCAGAAGCGAATGCCCGGCCTACCCATCGTCATGCATGGCAGCTCCAGCGTTCCAAAGGACGAAGTCCTCCGGATCAATAAGGCCGGCGGCACGCTCGACCCCACCGCCTGCGGCGTCAACGAGGACGAATACCTGCCCGCCGCCAAGCTCGGCGTGACCAAGGTCAACATTGACACGGATGGCCGCCTCGTCTGGACCCGCGTTCATCGCGAATATTTCCGCGATCATCCCTCCGAGTTCGATTTCCGTCCCCCCGGCAAAATCTTCATCGATGAATACGCCAAGTTCATCGAGCACAAGAACCAGAAGCTCGGTTCGGCCGGACAGCTCGACGCCGTTCGCGCCGCAGTTTCGAAGAAATAAGCAGGTGTCCGCGGCTCGCATTCCATCGCTGGGTCAGAGCGATGGAATGAGGGATAGTGAAGACCGTCTTCATTATTCTGGATTGTCCTGCATTATTTACTTCTGTTTTCAATGAAAATGTGCGATCTACTGTTGTGCAACGAATGAAACGCCACCATATCTTCGCAATTCTTGCTTTTGCCTCGCTGATTTTGACCTCCAAGGCTGCTGCCGGGATTATCGACGTGTACGCCTCCACGTCGACGGATCAGACTAGCTTTCTGGCCGGTGTGGGGGGGGCGACCACTGAAACCTTCGGAACCGGGGGTAACTCCAATCTCAATTCCTATACCTCAACTATCGGAACTTTTACCTCAAGCGGCACCTTTAGAATTCAGGGGGCTGACCAGTACGGCGGAGCTGGCGGCACAGGCCGTTATTTTGTCTTTGGCGCCCAGTCTGGCAGCGCCTCGCCCGTCACCATTACCCTCACCGGTTCGGAGGATTATCTCGGCATGTGGCTTTCGGCGGCCGATGCCAATAACGGCATTTCCTTTTACAACGGCACCACGCTGATCGGCCGCTTCAGCTCGCAGAGCCTCCTCACGCTGCTGGGCAATACGACGGTCACAGCGATCAACGGCACGGTCTATCAGAGCTCGAGCTACTTTGGTAATCCGAACAACCGAACTCAGGATTCGGGAGAACCCTTTGTCTATCTCGATTTCGTCGCCGTCGGCACCACTTTCAACAAAATCGTCCTCGATAATTCCGGATCAACCGCCACCGGTTTCGAATCGGACAACTACACGATCTATGGCAGCGCCACCGTGGTTCCCGGTACGGACGTTTTTGTCGTAGCCGTCCCTGAAACTCCCCTCTATGGCATCCTTCTCTGCTGCTTGGCCTTTGGCCTCGTCGGGGGACATCGCCTCGTTCAACGGTTCAAGTCTCGCTTGGTTTAAATTCATTTTTCAGTGAGGTGCTCGATTTTTGCGCGGAGCACGGCGTTATCTATGATATCGAGATGCCCCTGATCCGGAAAATCAACGAAGCTTACGAGAGGGTCCTCAAGAGCCACGTGAAATACCTCTTTGTTATTGGGTATAAAGTTGCTAAAATAGCCCTTTAAGTCGAAAGTCATTTAAATCGCTGAAAATCAACGAATAGTAGTATAAATTTAAAAATACCACAACTAATTGTGGTATTTGCTTGTCAGGGATAAGAGGGTGCGCGTAGAAAAGACCCCATGTACCTGAAGTCGCTTAACGTTGTCGGATTCAAATCTTTCGCGGATCGCACCTCGCTCGAATTTCACCCCGGAGTCACTGCCATTGTCGGCCCCAATGGCTGCGGCAAAAGCAACGTCCTGGACAGCATCCGATGGGTGCTCGGCGAGCAGTCAGCCAAGGCGTTGCGTGGCGGCGAAATGAAGGACGTGATTTTCTCCGGCACCGAAAACCGGCCGCCTCTCGGCATGGCGGAGGTCTCACTCACCTTCGGCGATTGCGAGCAGGAACTCGGCGTCGCCTACAACGAGGTCACGATCACCCGCCGCGTTTTCCGCGATGGCGCCAGCGAGTACGAATTGAACAAGACTCCCTGCCGGCTCCGCGACATCCACAGCCTCTTCATGGACACCGGCATCGGCCGCTCGGCCTACTCGATCATGGAGCAGGGCAAGATCGACCAGATTCTCTCCTCCCGCCCCGAAGATCGCCGCGCCGTTTTTGAGGAAGCCGCGGGCATCACCAAATACAAGAGTCAGAAAAAGGAGGCGCTGCGGAAGCTCGAAAACACCGAGGCCAACCTCGTCCGCCTCGCCGACATCATCCGCGAGGTCAAGCGGCAGATCGGTTCCCTGCAACGTCAGGCCGGCAAGGCGCGCCGTTACCGCGCCAGCTTCGATGAGCTTGCCGGACTCGAGAAAAAGTTCGGCCGGCATCAGTTCGACACTTTCTCCGCCACCATCACCGCTCTCGAAAAGGAAGTTGAGCAGGCCCGGGCCCGGCAGGAACAGCTCGAGAGCGATGTCGCCGTGCAGGAAGTGAAAGTTGGCGCCGCGCGCAACGACCTCGCCGTCATCGATGCCGAGCTCGTCCGCCTCCGCGAGGAACAATCCGCCCTCCGCAACGCCCTCGAGCGTGCTCAGCAGCGCGAGGCCACCAACCGCGCCCGCGTCGAGGAATTCACCGGCCTGCGCGATCAGGCCCGCCAGGAAATCGCCGGCACCGAGGAAAAAGTCCGCGTCGGCGAGGAACAGCTCGCCCACCTCAACGCCCAAGTCGAAAATTTCACCCAACGTCGCGCCGAAACCCAGCAGCGTTTCGATACCGAGCAGGAATCGTTGCAAATGCTCACCGTCCGCATCGGAACGGTCGAGGCGGAGCGCGGCGAAGCCGAGGAAAAGAAGCTGGCGCAGGAACGCCTCTTCCAGCGCCAGGAACAGGAACTGGCCGGGCTCGAACTCCAGCAGCGCAATTTCCAGTTGCGGGTCGATGCGCTGCAATCCGAACAGGCCGATGTCGTCCGTCGTCGCGACGAGGCCCAGGCCGCAGTTGCGCAGCAGTCGGCGCGGGTTGCCGAAGCGGAAAGGCTTTTGGGCGAGCGTCGCGAATCGCTCCAGTCGGCGCAGCAGGCCCGGCGCGAGGCTGAGGAAAAATTGCAGGCCGCCGAGCGTTCGCGCAGCGAGGCCGATACCGCCCACCGGCAATTGCAGGCCCGGCGCGATGCGCTGGCCCAGCTCGAGGAACAGCACGCCAGCGCGCCCCAGGCCGCGCAGCGTCTTCTCCGGAACGAGGCGGCCCATGAGTTGAATGGCACGCTATCCGGCCACATCACGGTCCAGGCCGGGTATGAGGCCCCTCTCGCGCTTTTGCTGGGCGATGCCGTCAACGCCCTGGTCCTGCAGGACGACAGCGCGGCGCAGTCCTGGTGCGAAAAGCTCGAAGGCAAGGAGCAGTGCGCCTTCGCCCCGCTGCGCACGGCCCGTCCCACGCCGCTTTCCTCCAGCGCGGAAACGCATGCCACCCGTTTTGTCACGGCCCAGCCGGTGGTGAACGATCTCGTCGCCGCTTTGCTCGAAGACGCCCATGTCGTTGATGACCTCGCTGCGGGATGGCGCCTGAAGGTGGCCCAGCCCCAAAGCACCATCGCGACCCGGGGAGGGGAGTTGATTACCCGCAGCGGCCTCCTTCTCGTCGGGCACGAGGCGGGCGCATCGCTCGCGGTTCTAACCCGTCAGGCCGAGTTGCGCCGGCTGGAAACCGAACTGGCTTCAGCCTCCGTCACTATGACCGAAGCCCATGCGGCATTTGATGCGGCGCGCGGTGTACGCGAAGAAAAAGCGGGACTCGTCGAACAGGCCCGAGCGGCGGCGCAGGAAGCTGAGATTGCCCTGGCCACGCAGCGGCAGGAGGAAAAGACGGCGCAGGCTGCCGTCGAGCAGATGACCCAGCAGGTCGAAGACGCCGCGCGCGAAGTGACGCGGCTCAACGCGCAGGAACGGACCGATCACGAGCAGCATGAACGTCTCCGCGAAGCAATGCGGATTTCGGAGGAAGCCCGGCGCGAGGCCGAATCGAAAATGACCGAACTGAAAGGGCAGCTTGAGCAACTTGCCTCCGAGGAGGAAGCGCAAACGTCGGCATTGACCGAATTGCGTATCGAACTTGCGACCCAGACGCAGCAGTGCGAGGCCTGGCAGCAGCAGCGCGAACCCGTCGCCAGCCGCTTGCAGGAATTGCGCGAGCTGATCGTGGTGCGGACGCGCGAGGCGGCCGAGCACGAGCAGCGGGTCGTCCAGGCCCGCGAGGAAATCGCCACGGCCGAACGTGAGCAGGCCGAAAAGAAGGAGGCCCTCGAACGCTTTGCCGTGACGCTGGAGGAAACGCAGGCAAAGCGCGCCTCGGCCCAGGGCGAAATCGAGGAGAAGGAAAGTGTCCTGCGCACCCTGCGCCGTGAGTATGGCGAAATCCAGTCGGCTCGTTCCGAGAACGAGGTCAGGCTGGCCGGGCAGAAACTCTTCCTCGGCAATTTGCGTGAGCGGTTCCACCGCGACTACCACATGGAGCTCGAGGAACTGGCTGCTTTGGAGGAAGCCGATGCCGCGACCGATTGGACCGCTCTGGAAGCCCAGGTGACCGAGAAACGGACCGCGCTCGAAGCCATCGGTCCGGTCAACCTCGAGGCGATCACCGAGTACGACGAACTGGAGGAACGCTATAAATTCCTCACTGGGCAGGAGGCCGATCTCCTCGCCGCCAAGGAGCAGATCCTCAAGGCGATCACGGAAATCAATCGCACGACACAGAAGCTCTTTGCCGAAACCTTCGAGCAGGTGAAAGCCAACTTTCAGGAAATGTTCACCGAGCTCTTTGGCGGCGGCAAGGCGTCCCTGGCGCTCATGGACGAGAACGATCCGCTGGAATGCGGCATCGAAATCGTGGCCAAGCCCCCGGGCAAACAGACCCAGTCGGTCAGCCTTCTCTCCGGTGGTGAACGGACGATGACCGCCGTGGCGCTCCTCTTCGCCATCTACATGGTCAAGCCAAGCCCCTTCTGCGTCCTCGATGAGCTCGATGCGCCGCTCGACGAATCGAACATCAACCGCTTCATCAAGATACTGCAGCGCTTCGTGCAGCAGTCGCAATTCGTGGTCATCACCCATAACAAGCGGACCATCAGCATTGCCGATGTCCTCTTTGGCGTGACCATGGAGGAGCGCGGCGTCTCGAAGTTCGTCTCAATGCGGCTGCAAAAGCGTGCCTCCTCCGCCAACGGCGCCCATCCGGTCGGAGATGGCAGAACCGATAACACGCCTTCGATTGCGGAATCGGTTGCGGGATGACAGACTGTCTAAGTTCGAACATCCGCCTTTTGGCGCAAGCCCGTCGGAGGATGTCTAATTATTCTCCACTGATTTGGAGACAAAAGAGGAAGAGTCTCAGACTTCCAGGAACGACCGGACGAAATCGTTCGTCGGGTTCTGGCGTAGTTCGGCGGGCGTGCCGATCTGTTGGATGCGGCCCTCGTTGAAAATCACCACGCGGTCAGCCAGTTCGAAGGCCTCGTCCTGGTCGTGCGTGACGAAGAGCGAGGTCAGATGAGTCTGGTCATGAAAATGACGCAGCCATTTGCGCAGGTCCTTGCGCACCTTCGCATCCAGCGCGCCGAACGGCTCGTCGAGGAGCAGCACCCGCGGCTCGATGGCCAGCGCGCGGGCCAGGGCAACGCGCTGCCGCTGTCCGCCCGAAAGCTGGGACGGCAGCCGCTTCTCAAACCCCTCGAGCTGGATCAACTGCAGCAGCTCGTTCACCCGTTTGGTAATTGCTTCGCTGTCGGGCCGTCTGGCCCGAGGCAGCACCCGCAGGCCGAAGGCGATGTTCTCGAAGACGTTCATGTGCTGGAACAGCGCGTAGGCCTGGAAAACGAAGCCGGCCTTGCGTTCATACGCGCTCTTGTTCGTCACGTCCTCACCGGCAAATGTGACCTGTCCCGCATCAGGAACTTCGAGCCCGGCGATGACGCGCAGCAACGTTGTCTTTCCGCTGCCGCTCGGGCCGAGCAGCGCCAGCAGTTCGCCGGTCTGCACTTCGAGCGAAACGTCCCAAAGAGCGGGGAATTTCTCGAATTTTTTGGAGATATGAAAAACGGCGACGCTCATGGCAATTTATCTTGGACGGACGAGATGGGTGAGAGCAAGCCGGCGCCATTCGAGGCCAATCTTGATCGCCAGGGTGATGACCGACAGCAGAAGCAGCACGGAGGCCAGGGCGAAAGCGCGTGGCAGGCCCTGGTCGAGATCGAGGTAATATTGTTCGATCTGGAGCGGGATGGTGATCCGGTCCTCGATGCTCCCGGCCAGGACCGAGACCGCGCCGAATTCGCCCATGGCCCGCGCGTTGCACAGGATCATCCCGTAAAGGATGCCCCACTTGATCTTTGGAAAACTGACGCGCCAGAAAATCTGCCACCCGTTGGCGCCCAGGATGAGCGCGGCTTCCTCTTCCGCGCTCCCCTGCGACTGCATCAGTGGGATCAGTCCGCGCGCGACAAACGGAAAAGTGACGAACGCCGTGCCGAGAACGATGCCGGGATAAGCATAGAGAACCTGGATGTCGTGGGCGTAAAGCCAGTCGCCGAGCCAGCCCTGCCGGCCAAAAATCAAGGCGAAAACCAGGCCGCCGATCACCGGCGAAACCCACAGCGGAATCTCAATGAGCGAGATCAGCAGCGATTTGCCGCGGAAATTGAAATGGGTGATCGCCCAGGCCGCGCAGACGCCGAAGATCGTGTTCATCGGCACTACCGCCAGCGCGGTGAGGAGTGTAAGGCGGATCGCGTTCAGGCTGTGGGGCGAGGCCAGGGTCGAAAAATAGAACGAGATGCCGCTGCTCAGCGCCTCGATAACAATGACGATGACCGGGAAAATGAGAAAGAGGGAGATGAAACCGACCAGCCCCGCGATCAGCAGGTACTTCGCCACCCGGCCTTCGGAGGTCGCTGCTCTCATGCCAGCCCCCGGCGGTTCGCGAAGTACTGCACCACATTGACCGTTGCCACAATGACGAACGACATCAGCAGCATGATGAAGCCTAGTCCCGCTGCGCCCACGTAATCGAACTCCTCCAGCTTCATGATGATCAGGTGCGGCGTGATCTCGGTCAGGTATGGCATGTTGCCCGAAATGAAGACGATGCTCCCGTATTCCCCCACGCCGCGCCCAAAGGCCAGCATCATGCCGGTAATCAGAGCGGGCTGCGCCGCCGGCAGAATCACCCTTTGGAACGTCTGCCACCGGTTCGCCCCCAGGCACGCCGCCGCTTCCTCCACCTCGGCAGACAAGGCGGCAAGCACCGGCTGTAGGGTCCTCACCACAAATGGAAACCCGATGAAAGTCAGCGCAATCAAAATTCCCCATGATGTATAGGCGATGCGCCAGTGGAACGTGTGATAGAAAAATTGGCCGATGTAGCCGCCGTTCGTGGAGAAAATTGCGGTTAAAGCGAGACCCGCCACGGAAGTGGGCATGGCGAAGGGAAGATCGACCAGCGCATCGAGAATTTTCCGCCCGGGAAACTGGTAGCGGACTAACACCCAGGCGGCGAGGAAACCAAATACGCCATTGAGCAGAGCGGCGGCGAAAGAAAGCCCGAAGCTAAGTTGGTAGCTATGAATGGAACGTGGATCGACGGCTGTGTCGTAAACGTGCCGGACAACCAACGCAAAGCTGGGATAATCGCGCGTCGGAGTGACAACCTTGAGCAAAAGCGCGGCGAGGGGAATCAGGACAATGGCGCTGAGATAGAAAATCGCGAACCCCAGCGTGAGATGAAATCCGGGCAGGATGTGCCGGTGGTAGGGGGCGGGGAGGGGCTTGGAAATAGAGGGTGCTGTCTCCACAAGGGGCGGAGTGTAGCTCTTCTGAGCCAAGGTGGGTACAGCATTCACGCCGAGCAACTCTAGTGACTCAGCGGACTATATAAAGATAAATCTATCGACTTAGTAGGTTTACGGGGAAGCAATAGAGCTGAGGGGGAGAGAACCTGCCCGACTGATCCAAAAGATCAGTCGGAAGGAATGAAGGGCCCAGGGGTAAGGGGGTGCCTGTGGAAGGGGAATAGATCCTGATCTTCCCCACGACGAGCATTGGGGATGCCGTCGCCATTGAAGAGGTTCGGATAGTCCTCAAAGGTGTTGGACTGATTGGTGAGGTCACCGATGAAGCCATGAAGGGTATTACCCGTAATTTCGAGTTCGTTATAGAGGGTCAGTTCCTCAGGTGTGGCGGTGCCGTTATTGATATCGGCGAGGATTTGGGTGAGTTCGGTGTTGAAGGGCTGGAGAATTTCGAGAATCCGATTGAGGACTTCAGCGGTATGGGCATCGGGAGCGGCAGGAACAACCGTGGAACCGATGGTACCCCCTCCACCCGAGACAACGGTGTAGGTGGCGCCGTTGATGCTAACCTGAACCGAGCCTTTGGCGACGTAGACGTAGAGGCTGTTGTGGCCGAAAGCAGCGGCGTGGAGCAGGGGGTTGGCCACGTCGCTGAGGACGCCGTGTTCGAGAGAAACGGGGCTCCAGGCGATCAGGCGATCCGACGAGACCTTGCCGTTCATGGTGGTGGGACTGTCGATGCTGCTCGGATCACCGCGATAGGTGAGCATTTCCGTGCCGCGGGCGGCGGCGACGCCTTCGGGCGTGTGGACTTCGTAGTCCTGGGTTTCGCCGGGACGGTGACCAATGCGGGAAAAAACCGCGCCGTGGGTGAGGTCGATCGTGGTCCTGCGGACGGAGTCATGGAGGCTCTGGGAAACTTTGAGCTGACAATTGGGCAGCAGGCGGGCGGAGTTGACCCCGCCCATGAAAACGGCAGCGGAAGCGCCATCGGCGGTGGTGACGGTGGAGCCGGAAGGAACGATCATTCCTTCCTGTCCATCACGGGTATCGCCATTGGGCAATTGGACAGAGACGGGGCCCTGAACCTGAACGAGTTTCATTTCGTTCAAGGGTACGGTGGGGGGCGGCCCTTTGAGGGGTGTGACGGGCTCCGACCAGAAAAGCTTGTTGGGAGGAGGCGAACCGCTGCCGGAACCGCCGACGGGGGAGCTGTTCAAAGCATAGGGAGGAGGGGACTGATTCGGCAGGCTGCCAATCAGCGGAGGCTTCATCAAGGGTGCGCCGGAAGCGGGCGTATCACCAGTGGTGTCCGTATCGGTGGCCGAGGCTGAAGGTTCGTAGCTGGAGGAAGGAATGTAATCTTCGGTGGTGGCGGGAGTGGAAGGAGAATCGGCCGGAGCGCGGGTGGCCATGGCGACAGTCGTGCGAGGCATCGGTGCGGGTATGGGAGAAGGAGCGTATGAGGTATTGTCAGCGACCTCATGATGCCTGATCGTCTGCGAGTTAACGGAGACAGTGCCAATGTAGCCGGGATCGACGCTGACGTGGTTGAGACTGGGTGAGAAAACGAGAGTGACGACGGCCTGTTTGTCAGCGTCGACGCTCTTGCTCAGAACGTTGAAGTGAAGATCCTGCGGCGAGGCGGTATTGGGAGCGATGATTGCGGTGAGGAGGTCATTGGCGTCGCGGCCATAGCTGACCTGGAAAGAGGTGGAGCCGATGGTGACAGGCTGGGAGACAGAGGGGGCGGGTAGAATGGCGACTTTTTCGCCTTTGGGCCCGTAAATGACAAGGCTGCCGTGGCCATCGACGGCGACGGCAAAATGGTCATCGGCCATGGCCAGCGAAGAGAGGCTCACAGAGAGAATTAAAGCGGTGAGCACGGCGTGAAGGCGCTTCAAGGAGAAGGTGATACTCATGCTATTAAGACAGTTATCACTTTATTCACAGCACTGCAAACAGATAATCAACGTGTTGAAATGTCTTGTATAAATAGAAAAGATTCGAAAAGGGGCCATTCGAGCCTTGAGTACTTGACTGCATTAATCCGTGTTTTCAGAGGGAAATGCGAGTTTTTCTCTTTATCGATTATGCGTTGAATATCGAGTTTTCAGCGAGATAAAAGACTTACGTCAGGTGTCTTGTCATCAAATTGTTACATGTCGCTTCCGAGTTTTTCGGCGATTATGAGCTTGATTTTGTCCAGCTCCTCTTCGATGGCATTTTCAGGAACGTGAATGGGTTCGCTTGTGACCAGATGACAGGATGAGAACGGGAGGGGAATAAAAAAACGATCCCAACTTTTGAGCTGATATTTCCATTTCAGTTGATAGTTGATGGCGACGATGGGGCGGCCGGTTTGCCGGGCGAGGCGAAGAAGGCCGGGTTGGACTTCGTAACAGGGGCCGCGTGGGCCGTCCGGGGTGATGACGAGATCGACCTGGGGATCGTTGGCGGCATGGATGGCGGCGAGGGCGGCGGAGGCGCCATGCCGGGAACTGCTGCCGCGCACGGCCTGGATGCCAAACTGGGCGGCGACATCAGTCATGAATTGGCCGTCACGGCTGCGGCTGATGAAGGTGAGGACCGTGCGCTGCCGGCAAAAGCGCTCGGAGAAGCTGGCCATGAGGGCCATGCGATTGTGCCAAAAGGCGATGATGACGGGCGGATGGTTGGGCCGGTTCAAGATGCCGCCATGGTCTTCGAGGGAGAGACGGAGGGTGGCGCTGATGAAGCGGATGAGAGTGGCGCTGAGCCAGGCGGCGAGACGTTTCATTCGAGGCCCTCGAGACCTGTCCCGCGTACCCGGCCGATGAGCCGGGAGACGGCACGGCTGGGAGTTCTGACCAAAAGTTCACGCATGAAGACGTCCCAGGTCATGGTCCTGGGTTCCGCAACGGAGCGAAGCGCAAAGAGGCCATTGATGATGGTGCAGACGAGGACGAAGTAGAAGAGGGTATAACAGTTCCAGTGCCACCAGCCCCAGGTGACCTGCCAACGCTCGAGCGAATCCATGATGGGGCCCCAGGCGAGGGGAATGAGGCCGATGGTGAGGTTGCTGGCGACACTGTAGAGAGCGAGAAAGTGGGGGCGTCCCATGGCGGGAACGATGCCCATGACGGCGCGGACGTTGGCGAGGTTCCAGAGCGCGCCGGCGATGCCGGAGGTGAAAATCTGGATGGTGAGCACGATGAGATTATAGGGAAGGATGCCGGCGGCCACCAGCATCCAGCCGGAAAAATGGCAGGTATAGAAGAGGCCGGAGAGGGTAAGGGCGGGTTTGTTGCCGGCATGATCGATGAGGGGGCCGACGAGGAAGAGGCCGACGGCGATAACGATGGTGCTGAGACAGGCGATGAAGAGGATGTTCGATTCGCTGACGTGGAGAAAGACCCGGAAGTAGCGGACCCAGAAAGCGCCGGAGGCGCCGAGGGCCATGTTGATGATGACGTTGTAGCGAATGTATTTGAGGAAGGGGGGATAGAAGAACATCTCGCGCCAGGGGAGGGGCGATTCGTTGCGGACGATTTTTTCGACCGGGACGTCAGGAATGCGGCGGAGAAAATAGAGGCTGACAAAGGCGGCAACGGCGCTGATGGAGAAGACGAAGCCGTAGGAGTACCAGGAATGGAGCTTGAAAAGAGCGCCGGAGATGAAGAGGCAGCCGATGGAGGCCATGGCGCTGGCGAGCTGGTCGCGGGCCAGGAACTCGCCGCGACGGCTTTCGGGGATGATGTGGGTGAACCACGGGAGCATGCCGCAGACAGAGATGCCGCGGGAGACGTTGTAGATGAAGGCGAGGAAAAGCATGGAGACGATGCGGGTGGTGCGATCGACGGTGTCGGGCAGGAATGCGATGACGGCCATGCCGATGACGAAGATGCTGCGGGTGGTCCAGCCGCTGAGGACGAAGCGGCGATAGCCGACCCGCTCGACAAACCGGGCGGCGGGAATCTGGAGGATGTTCAAGACCGGCGAAAGGCCGGCGGCGATGGCGAGGATGGTGGCGGTGGCGTTGAGGTGTTGATAGAAGAGGAGCATGGGCGTGCCGAGGACGACGCTCCACGAGGTGGTATTGAAGATGTCGAAGATGTAGACGTTGTGAACGCCTTCGGGCATGGGCTCGACGGAGCTGGCGCCGGAGTGAGACCTGGAATCGGGAGTCGACTTCATGGTTCCTGCGGGCGAGGCACGAGGATCATGTCGGATTGAATGAGGCTGAGGTCCTTGTGGACGGGATGATAGAAGTCGAGGAGATCGTAACCGACACCGTGAAAGAAACGGAGGTAGTCCTCGAGGGAGGGCTGGCCGCGGTAGGTGGGGGTGAGGATGATTTCCATGTAGACGAGGCCGACGCGGCGGCTTTCGAGCAGCCCGGAGGCTCCGTAGAGGGCCTTGAGTTCCGCGCCCTGGATGTCGAGTTTGAGGATGTCGATGGCCTCGATCTTCGCACTACGGCAATAGGCATCGAGAGTGGTGGAGGGGACCTGACCGACCGATTGGGTGTCGAGGAGGCCGGTGCCCCAGGCTTCGGCGGCGCGGGGGTCGCTGGCGAGGAGAGAGCTGGTGGCGGTGGAGGAGTTGAAGTTCATGGCGACGGTGCCTTCAACATCGCTGACGGCGGTCTGGTTGAGGCGGACGGAGGGATTGTTTTTTAAACGGGACTGGAGCTTTTGATGAGCATCGGGGCCGGGTTCGAAGGCGTGCAGGGAACAGCCGGGGAAGAGGTGGAGATAGAGTTCGCAGATTTCGCCTTCGTGCGCGCCGACGTCGAAGATGACGGGATGAGGGTGGCGGATTATCCGGGTCTGGACCCAGAAGGGGTCTTCCAGGCGCGGGGCGTTGATGCCGCGGAGCTCGAGGTGAGCGGGGCGGAGGAGACGATTGATCGTGCGTTTGATCAACTGGCGCATGAGGTCGCGTGATCAGGATGCGGCGCTGGACCTGGGCTTGAGGAGGGGGAAGAGGATGACGTCGCGGATCGATTCGGCGCCGGTGAGGGTCATGACGAGGCGGTCGATGCCGAGGCCGATGCCGCCGGCGGGAGGCATGCCGTATTCGAGCGCGGCGAGGAAGTCTTCGTCGAGCTTCTGGGTTTCCTCTCCGGCCTGGGCCTCGAGGCGCTGGCGCTGGACGAGGGGGTCGTTGAGTTCGCTGTAGCCGGGGGCGACTTCCTGGCCGCCGATGATGAGTTCGAAGACGTCGACGACGGTGGCGTCGTCCTTGTTCTGCTTGGCGAGGGGGACGAGTTCCTTGGGGAGGTGGGTGACGAAGAGGGGATTGCGGGTTTTGGCCTCGACGAGTTTTTCGAAGACCTGGTTGGTGACTTCGAAGTCTTCCATGGCAGGGGCGATTTCGACGCTGAGCTGGGTACAGCGTTCGCGGCGTTGATTGGAGGTGATGGTGAACCAGTCGTCACCGGCGGCGGCGCGGACGAGTTCGCGGTAGGGTCGGCGGGGCCAGGGACCGGTGAGGTCGATGGGGGGTAGGGCGGGGACGGAGCCGTCTTCACTGGCGGGGCGTCCGCCGACCTGGAGCGTGCCGATGACTTTTTGAGCAACGGTGGTGATGAGGTCCTCGACGAGCTGGGCCATGAGGGTGAAGTCGGCGTAGGCCCAGTAGGCCTCGAGCATGGTGAACTCGGGGTTGTGGCGGCGGGAGACGCCTTCGTTGCGGAAGTTGCGGTTGATTTCGAAGACCCTGGTCATGCCGCCGACAAGAAGGCGCTTGAGATAGAGCTCGGGGGCGATGCGCATGTAGAGGTCGATGCCGAGGGCGTTGTGGCGGGTGACGAAGGGACGGGCCGCGGCGCCGCCGGCGATGGTTTGCATCATGGGGGTTTCGACTTCGAGGAAGCCGCGGTCTTCGAAGAAGCGGCGAACTTCGCTGACGATGCGGCTGCGGAGGAGGAGTACCTTGCGGGCGTCCTCGTTGACGATGAGGTCGACGTAGCGCTGGCGGTAGCGTTGCTCGACATCGGCGAGGCCGTACCACTGGCTGGGGATGGGACGGAGTGATTTGGAGAGGATGCGGAGGTCGGAGAGGCGGACGGTTTTTTCGCCGGTTTTGGTGGTGAAGAGGGTGCCTTCGCCGCCGATGAAGTCGCCGATGTCGAGGAGCTTCCAGAAGGCGAACTTGTCGCCGAGGCCCTGGACCTGGGCGTAGACCTGGAGCTTGCCGGTTTCGTCCTGGATGTGGGCGAAGACGTTCTTGCCCATTTCGCGTTTGGAGATGAGGCGGCCGGCGATGCGGACGGGGCGGTCGTCGGCGTAGTGGTCGATGACGTGGCGGCAGGTTTCGGCGCCGGGGTAGGCGTCGCCAAAGGGGTCGATGCCCTGGGCGCGCCAGGTGTCGAGTCGCGCGCGGCGGAGGGCGAGTAATTCGCTTTCGTCTTCCATAGGAAAGGTCAAGCATAGAGCCTGTCTCCTCAATAGGCGAGAGCCGTGTTGCGAGCTTTGTAACCCTTCGGGCCAAAATCCCTTTCCGGCGCAACCCATGGCTACTTTTGATATGAGTTTGCTTTGTAGAAAACATGAATAAAAAAACCAAGTCCCTAACGGCGAAGGGTGTAAGCCAACACCCGCAGGGCGGCTTCGATCATGAGGTTGTTGTCCGTGCGGGCGCTCAAGGCCGAGCCGGTGGTGCGTTTGA
>JAJSLK010000028.1 GCA_021272165.1 Methylacidiphilales bacterium | reverse complement strand
CGGATCGAGCGGCTTTTCAACAAACTCAAGCAGTTTCGCCGCATCGCCACCCGCTACGAGAAGCTGGCCAAGACTTTCCTGGCCTGCCTCCATCTCGTCCTGAGCTTCCTCAGCTTGCGATTAATCGCTAACACTGCCTAGTCAACCAGCAGGCGGCGCTCAATGGCAACTCGCCGGTCGGATTCATCAATCCTGCCGTTTATACCCTGGCCAAGAGCGCGTCCTATTCGTCAACCTTCCACGATACGATTACAGGCAATAATTTCAGCTCGACCAGCCCGGCAAAATTCCCCGCCACCAGCGGATATGATCTCTGCACCGGATGGGGAACTCCCGCCGGTGTAAATCTGATTCCCGCCCTATCCGGACCCTCGGGGCCGGATATTCTCACCTCCAGTCCGCTGCCCAACGGCATCCTGGGCGGATCTTATAGCCTGTCCTTTACCGCCAATGGAGCAGCCCCCCCTTATACCTGGTCGCTTTATTCCGGCAGCCTGCCCACGGGACTGACCCTAAGCAGTGCCGGTCTCCTCAGCGGTACGCCTACCGCCACAGGTACATTCAACTTCACTATTCAGGCAACGGACAGCCATTCTCTTTCTTCCGCCAAGGATTTCAGCGTGACCATCACCAATGCGCCGGCCTACTTCGGCATTTCGTATATCTCCGGTCCGCAGGTAAGCAATGCGCCCTTCAGCATCTCGGTCACCGCTTACGACAGCAACAACGCCGTCATTACCAATTACGAGGAACCTGTGTCCTTAAGTGCCACCGGTACATCGGGAACGCTTCCCATTACTCCTTCCACCATCACTAATTTCACCAATGGCGTCTGGACCGGCAACGTCACCCTCCAGGGAACCGGCAGCAATGTCGTCATCGCTGCGAATGACGGAGCCGGGCATACCGGCACGAGCAATTCCTTTAGCATCGGAAACGGAACCGTGGACCACTTTGGCTGGAGCACGATCAGTTCTCCGCAAACAGTCTCGACGCCATTCTCCGCCACAATCACCGCTCTGGACCGGGGCAATAATACGGTGAGCAGCTACTCCGGCACGGCCTCCTTATCCTCCCTCGTCTCGACCAATACCATTCTCGACAGTCCGACTCCAACAGCTAGCTATAATAATGGCAGTTGGACCCTGGGTTACTCCTTCACTCCCTCCAGCAATATGCAGGTCACGGCCGTGCGGAGTTACTCGGGAACAAAAGTATCCATCTGGACCGATGCCGGGCAGTTGCTTTCCAGCACTTCAATCTTGGCTAGTCCCGGCGCCTGGACCGAAACGCCGCTTCAGACACCGATTCAACTGCAGGCGGGCTCCACTTACCGCATCGCCTTTTACAGCGGCGGAATGACCTATTTCTGGAGCTATAACCTTCCTTCGACTTTCCCCAACGGCACGATCAACCAGGGTTATTACATTTCGGGAGATGCATTCCCGAGCTATGTGGACAGCAACGGCGCTAAATGGCTTTTTGTCGATCTAAAATATACGGTGGGATCGGCGGTGGCGATCAGTCCTAACACAACAGGGGCCTTTTCGTCCGGTGTCTGGACTGGAAATATAACCGTCGGCCAGCTGGCCACGGGAATAAGCCTCCAGGCCAGCGACGGTGCGGGCCATACAGGGAATAGCAACGCATTTAATGTAACGACGATCTCCGACATGGGAGTGAGTCCTGCCGGAGGATTTGCTTCTTCCGGATCATCCGGGGGGCCCTTTAGTCCCTCCAGCACGAGTTACACGATCTCAAACTCCGGCTCCGGTTCGATGAACTGGACGGCTTCGGCTACCTCGTCGTGGCTTTCGCTTTCACCTTCGTCCGGCACCATTGCCTCCGGGGGCAACGCGACCGTCATAGCCACGATCAACAGCAATGCCAATTCGCTCAGTACGGGCACCTATAACGATACAATTACTTTTAGTAATACCACAAACAGCTTTGGAAACACCTCCCGCGCGGTGACGTTGAATGTCTTGGTACCCACCCCAACGCCGTCGCCCACACCATTGCCGACCCCCACGCCCACCCCTTCGCCAACTCCGACTCCAACGCCTATATTGTCGGTAACTCCAACCCCGACGCCATCGTCTTATTACACGATTATTCACCAATGCGGCACTGGGGTTGCCAATGACGGCAGCGGCCCTGCTGCCGCGCTGATTCAAACTTCCGATGGAAGCCTTTACGGAACCACCATATATGGTGGCGCAAATGGGACCGGTACTTTTTTCAAAACAACTACAACCGGGTCCGTGACGATTCTACATAGCTTTGGCGGTTCTTCTGACGGGCAATACCCTTATAATGCTGTGACGTTGGGCAACGACGGAAATTTTTACGGCGTAGCCTATGTAGGTGGCTCCACGGGTTATGGAGTCGTCTTTCAGTGTACTCCCCAAGGAACGGAAACGATCCTGCATCAATTCCAAGATGGCAGTATCAGTGCGGATGGAAGCTATCCCTTCTGTACTTTGCTAAAAGGAGCCGACGGAAATTTCTATGGAACCACGTACGGAGGTGGAACCACCAGCGGACCACAAGTCGGCGGCGGCATTCTTTTCAAAATTACTCCTCAAAAAGTCATGACGATCCTGCATCATTTTGACGATGGAAGCGTCGCCAACGATGGCTACTTCCCGTATGGGAATCTGGTCCAAGACTCGAACGGAAATATTTACGGAACCACTCCCTCAGGCGGTTCAGCAGGCGACGGAACGATTTATGAATACACATCGGGGGGAACATACACGATCCTGCATAGTTTTGGCTCTGTCTCTAATGACGGCATGACCCCCTATACAGGCTTGGTCCTGGCTGCCGATGGAAACTTTTATGGAGCCACTTATGCCGGCGGCACGTCCGGCGAAGGAGTCCTTTATAAGATGACTCCGAACGGACTATTCACCATCTTGCATCAGTTGGGAAGCGTCGCGAATGACGGTCAAAATCCCGAAGATCAATTAATCCAAGCATCGGATGGAAATTTCTACGGAACTACTTCTTCGGGCGGATCTGCCGGTAAAGGTACCATCTTTCAGATGACTCCGTCAGGAGCAGTAACGATCCTGCACAACTTTGGGGATGGCAGCACGTCCAATGATGGAACCAATCCCTATGGCGGCTTATTGCAAGGTGCAGATGGAGCTTTATATGGTACTGCCCTGTTAGGTGGCGCAAACAATGGAGAGGGAGCTGTGTATAAACTTTCACTGGGTTTGGTCACGCCGAGCCCGACCCCTTCCTCCACTCCAACACCGTCGCCGACTCCCACGCCCTCTCCCACGCCAACACCATCACCGACTCCCACGCCGCTGGCGGCCCCGGTATTGAATGCCGAACCTCCCTATACTCCCGGCACTTCCAACACGATTACATGGAATGCAGTCGACGGTGCTACTCAATACGAGGCCCAAGCCTCAACCGACCCGGCCTTCGGCACGGCGATCGACAGCGGCTGGATCACCGCCACCAGTTACACCTTTACCGGCTTGTCCCTCCAGACCATCTATTACTTCCGCGTGCGCGCCAGTTCCGGTTCGACCTCGAGCAACACTTGGTCCCAGGCAGCGCAATTTGATTTCAACACCGGTACCCTGACCAACGTCAGGGATGGAGACGACAACTTCTACGTGCCGGATGCCCATAATTTTACCATTCGCAAGGTTGCTCCCGGTGCTGTGGTGACGACTTTTGTTGGAGACGTCGGCGTGTCCGGCAGCGCAGATGGCACCGGCAGCGCCGCCCAATTTAATATTCCCACAGGGCTTACCATGGATCACAATGGCAATATTTACGTTACCGACAGCAGTAATAACACCATCCGTAAAATCACCCCGGCCGGAGTCGTCACCACCCTGGCGGGTCTGGCCGGCACAACAGGGACAAGCGACGGCACCGGCAGCGCCGCCCGCTTTAACGCGCTCAATAATCTGACCATCGATTCTGCCGGCACTACTCTCTATGTTCCGGATCGATACAACGAAACCATCCGCAAAATCACACTGGATGGAACCGTCACCACGTGGCTGGGAGTTGGCGGAGTCGCCGGTAGCACAGACGGTACGGGAACTTCCGCGCGATTCAACGGACCCTGCGATGCAGCGTTCGATAGTAATGGCAATCTTTATGTGGCGGATACTTCAAATTCCGTCATCCGTAAGGTTACCCCAGCGGGGGTTGTCACCACCCTGGCCGGTTGGGTTAATCATTTTGGCAGTAATGACGGCACAGGCACTGGGGCCCAATTCAACAATCCGTCAGGCATTGTCGTGGATGCCAGTGGCAATCTCTACATTTCAGATTACGGCAATTCCACCATTCGGAAATGCACGTCAAGTGGAGTAGTTACGACCATTGCCGGATCGCCAAGTCTGACTGGTTCCGCCGATGGGACCGGAAGCAACGCGAGGTTCTACCATCCTTTCGGCCTAAGGATAGGCCCGGATGGTAATATCTATGTCGCCGATTCCTCCAACCAAACCATCCGCAAGGTCACGCCAGCCGGAGTAGTGACAACCATCGCGGGCACGGCCTTAACCGTAGGCAGCAGGGACGGTACCGGACAGGCCGCCTTATTCAATGCCCCTTGCAGCGTGCTCTTTGACAGCACGGGTGGAATTGTCCTGGCCCAAAATGGCTTGGTCTACACTTCAGCCGGATCCTTGGTTTCCACGATGATTACTCGTGATTCCCAAGGCAACTGGGGAACCCTGACTTACAGTGCCTATACCAGCGCAGGCGGCACTGCCCTGACCGTTGATGTCTTGGATTCCACCGGTAATTTGCTCGCTTCCGGCGTCAGCTCCGGCACGAATTTGAGTCTGCTTCCGTCGGTGGTGAATTCGTCCTCCATTGAACTGCGCGCCAATCTTTCGACTTCCAATTCAGCCAACACTCCTAAGCTCAATAGCTGGTCCGTCAGTTACTACGACTCTGACATCAGTTCTTGGAGCAACATCGTTTCCTCCATGCAGGGCGGCGAGACTTTCAGCCAATGGGAGGCTCAATATTCCCTCACCGGCGGTCCTTCGGATACACCTCTCAACGATGGGGTTTCCAACCTGCTCAAATATTTCACGGCCATCGATCCAACTGTGCCGCTCAGTGCGACAGATCGCGCCGCGTTGCCTATCGTCGGAACCATGACGATTGGAGGAGCCTCTTATCTTACGCTGACCTATCGTGAAAATACGTTGGTCACCGGCCTCATGACTAATCTGCAAACCTCCAGCGATTTGAGTACCTGGACGACGGTCACCCCTGACCTCACTGAAATTCTGAGTTCCGGTCCCCAAGCGGGGGAAACTCTTGTCGGAGTCAATATCACCGGCTTAAACAAGACCTTTATCCGCCTGGATCTCGTTTTGCTACCCACCCCGACCCCTAGTCCCACCCCAACACCTACTCTTTCGCCGACGCCGACAGCAACTCCCTCGCCTACGCCTACCCCACCAACCCCTTCTCCTACGCCAACGCCTACTCCCTCGCCCACGCCTACCCCAACCCCTTCTCGCACGCCGACGCCTACTCCCACGCCTACACCTATGGGCGGCTAAGGTCTTTCATCTCAGGAAAGACATTTTGTTGCCCGTGTCTTTTTTCCGGTTAGAATAACGATTCTCCTCCCAATCGGCCGGAGACGCTTAATCCTTGATCAGCCGTCCATTTCGCTAAAGTCAGCCTTCTCCCATCCTCATGAACGCCAAAATCCGAGCTACTGTCTGGGGCGAAAATGTCCACGAAAAGAAGCATCCCACCGTGGCGAAAATTTACCCGCACGGCATGCATCAACAAATCGCCGAAGGCCTGAGAGAAGCGGCTGATTTTGAAATTCGCACCGCCACGCTCGATCAACCCGATCATGGTCTAACCGAAGAAATCCTGGAAAAAACCGATGTCCTGACCTGGTGGGGCCATTGCGCCCATGGCGACGTTGCGGACAAAATCGTCGACCGCGTCCAGGCGCGGGTACTCCAGGGCATGGGGCTGATCGTTTTGCACTCCGGCCATTTTTCCAAAATTTTCAAACGGCTCCTCGGCACCACCTGTTCCCTCACCTGGCGCGAAGCCGGGGAAAAGGAACGGCTTTGGGTCTGCAATCCCGGCCATCCCATCGTGCAGGGACTCGGTCCCTATTTTGAAATTCCGAACGAGGAGATGTACGGTGAGCCGTTCGCCATCCCAACGCCGGATGAATTAATCTTCATCAGCTGGTTTGAGGGCGGCGAAGTCTTCCGTTCCGGCGCGACGTGGAAGAGAGGAAACGGAAAGATTTTTTATTTCCGACCCGGCCACGAAACATATCCGACCTACTATCAGAAGGAAGTCCTGCTCGTGATTCGCAATGCGGTCCGGTGGGCGCGGCCCGAAGGCAGCCTCTGGATCGACAGTTGCCCCAACGTGCCTATCGAAAAAGCAGCGGAAAAAATTAGCCAAAAAGGTGAGAGCCTGCACAAGCCGGGCGAAGCCGGTTTTCGTTAAAGGAGTAATATGAAAGAAAATCGACGCATCGGTTTTATCGGCGTCGGAAGGATGGGGGCCAATATGGCTCGGAGGCTGGCGGAAAAAGGCTTTGTTGTCTCCGCAGTCTTTGATGTGCGGCGGGAGGCAGCCGCGGAACTGGCGAAGGAGCTGAAGTGCGCGGCGCCGGATAAGCTGGCGGAGGTGACGGCGAAGTCGGACGTGATTCTGACGGTGGTGTCGGACGACCAGGCGATGCAGGAGATTTTTGCGGAGAAGGGCGACAGCCTGCTGGCGGGGGCGGCGGGGCGGATTTTTGTGAATTTCGCGACGGTGACGCCGGCGGTCCACCTGGAGGTGGAGGCAGCGGCGAAGCGGACTGGAGCGGCGGCGATCGAGGCGTGCATGGCATCGAGCATCACGCAGGCGCGTCAGGGGACGCTGTACCTGATCCTGGCGGGGGATTCGGCAGTGGTGGAAAAAGTGGGGCCGATTTTGGAGGCGTTGAGCCTGGCGAGGCGGTATGTCGGGGAGACAGGCCGGGCGGCGCAGGTAAAGGCACTGGTGAATATGGTGATGAATATCAATACGTCGGGACTGGCCGAGGGGCTGGCGTTGGGAAACGCGCTGGGGATTGATTTGAATGTGTTGCGGGAGATTTTTTCGCAGACGGGAGCGGATTCGCGCGTTTTGGAAACGGACGGCGCGGACATGCAGAACCGGGAGCACGATTGTTATTTTTCAGCCGCCCACGCGGCAAAGGATTCGGGCATCGCGCTGAAGCTGGCCAAGTTAGCGGGCGTGCGCACGCCGCTGGGCGAGGCGACCTATGGGCAGTACAAGCTGATGATCGAGAAGGGGCTGGGCGAGCTCGATAAGTCGGGCGTGGCGGAGCTGACATTCAAAGGGCGGGAGAAGAAGTAGGCCGGAGCGGAGGAGAAAATCGCAAAGCCCTCTTCGGGCTACTTTGTAATTGACGACACTCTATCACCTAATTGTAATTTGAATTAATAAGTAATATTGGATAGGCTTTTCTCATGCCTCTTGCCAAAATTTCACATTCGTCAGCTTTTGTTGTGCGCGGTACGGGCGATTGCGGGGAGCCTCTTCTCACCTCGGATAAAAAATCGGGCCGTTGCAATCAAGGTGATGAATGCACCGGTCCGGGCGATGGAAGTTATTGCCAACTCTTTCGTACCCCAAAGTCAGACAACCCGGTTGCCGAAAAGGACATCGTATGGGAAGTCGTATCTGTTTCGCACAAGCTGGGAGAGATGAATTTTGACAAACATTACGATCCAAAAAAATACAATTACAAGTGCCTCTGCGTCACCCCCATCCTCCCAGCGGGCCAAGTTGATGGATTCGCGGTAAATTACCGTCCATGTGGATTGGGACTCTGTAGCATGTCACCGGACGGCAAAAGCTGGATCTGTAGTGGCGACTGCGACGACAAAACCGGCTGCGAATGCCTTATGTTTCGACTAAGGCTAAGCGATAGTAATAACGCTTCCTTCAAAGCATCCGAAGCCACCTGGGAAAAAATCACCGATGCAGTCTCCGGTCATGATCTGAGTGACACGGAGTTGTATCACCGCTGTTTTTGCGTGAAGAAAAATAAATAATATCGCCATTGATATTCCTCCACTGGCAGTAGCGGTTCTTCATTCAGGTTTCGGTGGCCATACTCAGACCGGCGTGGCCTTCAGCCGAAGGTCCGTACCAGCCTTTCAGGTTCTGCGACTTTTTCAGGCGATTGGTTCGATTTTGTCTCAGTCATCATTTCTTAGACCCCAAAAACTAAAAAAGGTTTCTACAAAGCAAACTCATTTCAAAAGTAGCCAGGATATTGGGTAAGTGAAAAGGTTCGCGTCATCCATCCGCCCTGCTGGCGAACAGCTCTCACAAGAAAATCATCGTCAGAAACCGGCTCAAAGCCGTGCAAGGCTTGGCCTACCGGGGATAAGAACTTGACGGCTTCCAGCCCTCGAGGCTCTGCCAAGTTTGCCGAGGGCCCGTGCGTGCTGACCCTCGCTCCATTTGCGGCCGGCGGTTACGCGGAACTATTTCTTCCATTTGGCGAACTGTTTGAGGACGGTGGGGGTTTTTGGGGAAATCGATTTCATGAGGGGGGCAAAAGAAAAACGGCGGCGAGATGAAATCCCGGCCGCCGTTTTTGATTTCAGCAGATGCTGATCAGAACTTCCACTGCAGGTCGACCTGGAGGCGCTGGGTGGTGTTGGCTCCAACCAGGCCAGAGATGGAGGTCGTGGCGCCGGTGACTGCATAACCGGTAGAGGTGGGCGGAGGGCCGCTGGTGGCTGAAGCACCGGTCAGAGGCAGACTGCCGGGATTCTGGCCGGCGGTGCTGCCATCGAGCAGATGTTCCTTGTAGTTCCAAGTGTTGTAGTAGGTGAGGGAACCGGTGAGGAAGTCGGTGAAGTTATAGATCGACTGGATGCGGATGCCCTGCTGATTGAGGAAACTGTCGCCCCAGTCGGAGTCATTGATGTTGGGATCGATGGAGCCAAGACCAACCTGGCGGAAGTCTCCACGGACGGACCAGTCACCCTTCTTCTTGTTCTGACCGACCTGTAATCCGGCGAGCCAGGCGATGTTGTCGCCCAGATCCTGATTCTGCGCCAGAGTGGCGGCGTTGATGGCCGCCTTGGAATTGAGCGCGCCGCTGTAGACATTCGGATTTCCTTTGCCGAAGTAGACATCCTGAACGCGGGCGTTGCCTTCCGTATTGAGGGCGAAATCCCAGTAGACTTTGAAAGGAACATCTCCGACCTTCCAGTCGAATTCACCGGGTGCGGTGAAGATCTGGAGATCATCCGCGATGTTGGGGCCGTAGAAGCTGAGCGTTCCGCCGCCGGTCCACGCGGTGCTGCCGGCGGAACCGTTGGTGAAGCCGCTGGGAAGGCCGGTGGAACCGCCATTCATGTAGGACATGAAGCCGGGCACTTCCTTGATGTAGGTATTCTTGTCGAAGTTGAACTGGACGGGAACCTGCTCAACAAACATCCAGACGTCGTGGTTATCGGCGTAGCCGGTGAGGTTGGAAGTCTGCACACTGCCTGGGCTGACTACCGTGCCCGTGCCGGTGATGGCGGTGCCGGGGGCATTGTATTCCTGATTGTCGGAGTAGATGAATTGAGCCGCCGTCAGACCGATGGAGAATGATTGATCCGAGTTGTTGTCGAGCGGAATGTGGAAGTTGAAAAGTTCCGCGCCGCCTTCCGGATTGATATCGGGATCCCAAACGAGGTCGGTCGTGTAAATCGGATTGCGCTGCTTACCGCCGACAAGCGTCATCCAGTCGGTTGGTTTGTATTGAAGGTAGACGAGGCCGACGTTAATGCCAAATTTACCGAAGCCATTACCGAAACTCTGATTGGCGCTGTCTTCCGCGTTACCGGTTTCCAATTCAAAGCCGCCCGAAAAGTTATCGGTGAAGGTATAGTCCACCCCGACGCGAAGACGGTAGCGGCTGCGTTCAACGACGTTGTCGTGGCTATAGGTGGACGATCGGGCACCGGCTCCGGCGCCGCCGTTGGTAAGCTGCGGGGTTTCGTCGAGGTATTCCCAGCGATAGCGGGCATCACCATAAAGCTTGATGTTTTTGACGTAGTCGGGAAGGGAAAGCTTCGCGGCGGCGGTGGTGCCGTATTCTTTTGCTTCGCTGGCCCGGATGTCTTCAGCTTCCTGATCGCTCAGAACACCCTTTTTGACGAGGGCATCGAGCAACGCGCCATCGGACTGGGCCCGGACGGCGGTGAGGCCGAGGGCGAGGACGCCGACGAGCGCGAACATGCGCTTTGTTTGCTTTTTCATTCTGATCTCCTTGCGTGAGGCACTTGTTTTTCCCACTGGCATCCCGAGGGCCTCACATTCTCCCCAAGATGAGCTTATAAGTCCGAAAATTCCTTACAACGATGAAATGAAATCTGATCTTTGAATTGTTACGAAATAACGACTTTTATGAAACTTCCGAGTAACGCGCCATATTTATTCCGTATTTATTAAATCTATTGATTTTATATGCTTTTTAAGAGGAAAATATCAAAAGCTGTTTCTGCGTCAATTTTATTTTTAAAATTTTTTTGAATGCCTTTTCTACTCGTGGTTGCTTGTCTTTTACCAGAGAGGATTCATTCTTCGGGCATGATCAAAACCGTTTCCGTTCTTGTTTGCCTGATGTCGCTGGAAATTTGTTCCACTACCATGGCCGATACGCCCCTGGAACTTTCGATGAAGCAGATGGGAAAGGCCTACAAGCAACTTTCGCTTGATTTGCAACAACCGCAGGATGCACAGAAAGATGATTATGTGGCGCTGGCAGCGACGATGAAGCTGGCGGCACAAAAGTCGCGGACGCTGGTGCCAAAGAAGGTGGCCGAGCTTCCGCCGGACCAGCAGGCGGTGATGGTGAAGGATTATCAGAAGGCAATGGATGATTTGATTGCATCGATTGACGTGCTAAGCGCTAATCTGCAGGGTGGGAGATGGGACAATGCGACGAAGCAACTGGCGATGCTGAAGCAGCAGATGATGGTTGGGCACAAGGAATTTCGGAAGAAGGATAAGTAGAACGAGCGGAGCTTGCGAGAGCGGTGAAGCCCCGGTAGGGTTGACCGCTTATGCTTACCCTGTCGGAAATCAGCAAGAGTTTCGGCGCGCGGACGTTGTTTGAGGACGTTTCGCTGAGCATTACTACGGGGGAACGAATCGCGCTGGTGGGGCCGAACGGAGCGGGCAAGACGACGCTGTTTTCGATCATCCTGCGCGAGACAGAGCCCGATAGCGGCACGGTGGTGCTGGACCGGCATACGACACTGGGTTACCTGCCGCAGGAGACGGCGGCGAGCGGTGATGAGACGGTGTTGCAACTGGCGACGGCAATCACGCCGGAACATACGCGGCTGCAAAAAATCCTGGCCGACGGGGAACGGACGGGCCGGACGGAGACGGAGGAATATCACGAGGCGCAGGGGAAATTCGCCGAGCTGGGGGCGTTTCAATTGGAGCCGAAGGCGAAGCGGATCCTGAGCGGGCTGGCATTTCGCGAATCGGATTTTGATCGGCCGGCGAAGACGATGAGCGGGGGCTGGATCATGCGGGCGCATCTGGCGCGGCTTTTGGTGATGGAGCCGGATTTGTTGATGCTGGACGAGCCGACGAACCATCTGGACCTGGAATCGCTGGGCTGGTTCCAGAATTACCTGGAGCATTATCCGGGGGCGATTTTGATGATTTCGCACGACCGGGCGTTTTTGAACGCGCTGGTGGACCACATTTTTGAGATCCGGAACAAGCAGGTGCATCGTTACCGGGGCAATTACGACGCCTATGTCGAACAACGCAAGGCGCGGCAGGAACAGCACCTGGCGGCCTATAAGAACCAGCAGGCGGAGATCGCCAAGCTGCAGGAATTCGCCGACCGGTTCCGGGCCAAGGCGAGCAAGGCGTCGCAGGCGCAGAGCAAGCTGAAGCAGATCGAGCGGATGGAAAAGCTCGAGGCGCCCGAATCAGCCGACAAGAAGATCCACATCAAGTTTCCGCAGCCGGCGCGCAGTGGCCAGCGGGTGATGACGTTGAACAAAGTCCACTTTGCCTACGACACGCTCAAGATTTACCAGGGGATTGATCTCGAAATCGAAAAAGGCCAGCGCACGGTGCTGGTCGGGCCCAACGGCGCGGGCAAGTCGACGCTGCTGAAAATCCTCGGCGGCGTGTTGACCATCCAGCAGGGCGAGCGCAAGGAAGGTCTCAATTGCGAGGTCGGGTATTCTTCCCAGAACCGCGGCGACATGCTCAATCCCAATCGCACCGTGTTGCAGGAGGCGTTGAGCGTGCCGAATCCGTTGCCGGAGGTGACCACGCGGACCATCCTCGGTTCGTTTCTATTCCAGGGCGACGATGCCTTCAAGAAGTGCGGCGTCCTTTCGGGTGGGGAAAAGACACGCCTCGGCCTGGTCAAACTGCTGATCAATCCGCCCAACCTGCTGCTGATGGACGAGCCGACAACCCACCTCGATATGGCGAGCATCGACGCGCTGATCGAGGCGCTGAAGCAATATCAGGGGACGCTGATCTTCATCAGCCACGATGTCTATTTTATCCGCGCGCTGGCGACGACGGTGCTGCATATCAGCGCGGGGAACCTGACGCCTTACGCAGGCGATTACGATTACTATCTCGAGAAATCGGGCGCAGGGTCGGCCCGGCAGGGCCTCGTCGCGGGCGAGCAACTGACCGACAGCCGGCCGAAGGAAAACGCCGCGACGGGGGCGTCTAAGCCGGGCGGTTCGCCGGTAAAGACGAAGGAGCAGAAGCGGAAAGAGGCGGAGGAGCGGCAGGCGCTTTCGGCCGCGCGGAAAAAGGCGCAGGCGCGCGTGGAGGAGATTGAACGGGAAATTGCAAAGTTGGAGCAGCGGCACAAGGAGATCGTCGAGCTTTTGGAGCACCCGGAGACCTATGCGGCGGGCGGAGAGGCGGTGAAGTTGAACCGGGAGCTGATCGACAATGCGGCGCGGCAGGAGGAATTGAACGAGGCGTGGGAAGACGCGACTGCGGACCTGACGACGCTGAGTCCGGCCGAGCCAACATTAAAAACTTAGCACTCTGTCATCCTGAGCTTGTTGAAGGATCCGTTCAGTCTCTTTGGCTGTGAAAACCGAAGACTTCCAAGAACGGTCAAAGGAAGAGGCGGCCTTTTAGGATAACGGAAGGTAAAATTGCCTAAGTGCATAGGCTCTCTCTGCTTGCTATATAAAATGCGCAGCTTACGCTGCAATTATTCCAATCTATGCGTATGCCTAAATTCATTCCGCCAGCTACCCGCTGGCTTCCGGTTCTGCCCTGTTTTTTCCTGCTCAGCGCCACGGTCAAAGGAGATGATGCTCCTGCGACTTCCCAAGTGACGAATGGCCCGAGTGTGGCCGATGTCCTGGCCCTCAGTCCGTTCGGCATCGGATCCGATTATCATTCCAGTCTGGTTTTACCAAAGTGGATGCCTCAAATGACCGCCATTGGCCTTCACGTCCTACGCACCGGGGATAATGCGAAGGACATGGATTATCTTGATGGCCTCAAGGTCAAATATGGCGTCATTCTCTACGGCGTTCCTCCGGGCGACACACTGGATGCTCCCGGCTCGCTGCCGGTGAAGGACCTCACGACGTGGTCGGCCTACGTCACAAACCGCATGAAGGAAGCCAATGGCCGGGCGCTCTATTGGGAGTTATGGAATGAACCGCCGAACGGCATTGGCCCCGGGCAAACTGCGGCGGACTATGCCAAACTATTGATCAGCACCTACGACACGGCGCGAGCGGTGGATCCCAAGGCGGTGGTGGCCATGGAGGCCAAATCAGTCCACGTGAATTGGCTGTACCAGACGATCAAGGCTGGCGGGAAAGATCATTTCGACTGCATCATCCTGCATCCTTACGAGGTGCTGGGCACGGCGATGGACCATGCCGGTGCCGAACCAGTCTTTATGAGCATTGCGCCCACGGTGCGCAAAATGTTGGCCGACCAGGATCCGGCCAAAGTCAACGTGCCCATCATTTTCACAGAGCTCGGTTTTGATTCCAGCAAGGGACTCGCGCTTCAAGGCAATGCCATCGTCAAGACCTATGCCATGGGCATCGCGCAAGGCATTACCTGCATTCAGTGGTTTGAGGGCATGGACGGCGACAGCGGCCCCATGGGCCTTCTGCAGGGCGATCTCACTCCGCGTCCCGCCTACACGGCGATGGCGCAGATGATCAAGCATCTCGGCCAGCATCCCGCTTACCTCGGATGGGTGCTGCTCAATAACAAAGACTACGGCTTTGTTTTTCAGGGTGACACAGGCAAGGTGCTGGTCACTTGGGCGAGGAAGGGAACGACCGATGACGTCGACTTTGGCCAGCCGGTTTCCATCGTGGACCCGTTGACCGGGAACGCGACCCAATCGCAAACCACGACGTTGACCGATAACCCGATTATTGTGGATGGTCCGTCCGCCAACATGGTGAAACTGGCCCAAGACCACAAAGGCAAACCGTTTCCCTGGGACGGCGATTATACCAACGCGCAGTCGATCTCGGTCACCTACGGAACGACGAACGTGGAAAAGGGACTGCATACCCAGTCGGCTGAGTCGATTGCGTCGGACGTGGTCACCTATGGCGGTGGCTCCCGCGCCGGCGGCATCCCCGGTGGGACTGTGTTCATGGTCGACCCGAATTTCCTTTCCTATACCTCAACACCGATTGAAATTTCGATCACCGTCCGCCGCAACGCAGCCAACGACAATGCGGGGTTCAAGTTGGTCTATGAATCCACCAACGGCTACAAGGATTGCGGCTGGTACACCGTGCCCGACAATAAGGAATGGCACACCGTCACTTATAAAATCACCGACGAGCAGTTTGTCAGCATGTGGGGCTACAACTTTTCTCTCGATTCGGATGGCAATCAGTACAATAAGTACGACATTCAAAGCGTGACGGTAAAGAAACTCCCGCAGTAAGCACATCCGCAAAGGTAAAAAAGCGGCGCCAATCCTGACGCCGCTTTTTTACCTATCGAGTGCAATTCGAATAGCGGATTTAAACCAGCCTTCCCAAATCTCCCGGCATTGGAGACAGAAAGCTCATCCTGGCCTTTGTTGTCGGATGAACAAAGCGCAGCGACGTCGCGTGCAGCGCGATACGCTTGATCGGGTTCGTTTCGGCGCCGTACTTTTTGTCGCCGATGATGGGGCAACCGGCCTCGGCGAGCTGGACGCGAAGCTGGTGGCGGCGGCCGGTTTCGAGGGTGAGCTCGACCAGCGCGGTGGCGCGGGATTTTTTCACGACGCGATAATGGGTGACGGCGCGACGGGTTTGGGGGCCGGGCGGAGCGGGATAAACCTTAAGCGGATGGGATTCGTCGAGATGGGAATCGAGTGTGCCGGAAGGATGAGGAGGAGAGCCTTCGACGACGGCGAGATATTTTTTCTCGGCGCGGTCCCAGTCGGCCTGGAGGGCGCGTTTGGCGGCCTCGGTTTTGGCGAAGATCATGAGGCCGGAGGTTTCGCGGTCGAGGCGGTGGACGATCCAGACGCGGGCGCGGCTGAGGCGGTTGCCGAGACGAATGTGGTTGGTGAGGATGGCGTAGGCGGTTTTTTCTTCCTCCGAGGGGCTGGCGATGCTGAGGAGACCGGATGGTTTTTCGATGACGATCAGGTCGGCATCCTCGTGGCGGATGCGGATGCCGGCAGGCAGAAGGTCGCCGGGCGCGGCGAGACCTGAGGCGCGGATTTCGATTTTGTCGCCGGGCTGGAGGGGGTGGTCAAATTGCTTGATGACGCGGCCGTTGACGGCGACGGAGCCGAACTTGAGCCAGGAACGAATCTGCTTCTTTTTAGTCTCGGGCCAGGCCTGAAAGAGCCACTCGAGCAACGGGGCGGGGGCGTCGACCGTGCGGGGAGCGGGCATGGTCAGGTTGTGCGGTCGTGGACTTCGGTGGCGTTTTTGGCGATGGACCTGGCGGGAAGGATGCCGCGCCAGGCGACGCCGGGATAGACGAGGGAGCCGCGGCCGATGATGGAGCCGGGATTGAGGACGGCGTTGCAGCCGATCTCGGCGCCGTCGCCGATGAGGGCGCCGAATTTGCGCAAGCCGGTGGTGAGGACCTGGTCGCCGACGCGGAGGGTGATGAAGTCGCCGTTGAGTTTGAGGTTGGAGACGATGACGCCGGCGGCGAGGTGGACTTTGGCGCCGAGGATGGAGTCGCCGACGTAGTTGAAGTGAGGGATCTGGCAACCGTTGCAGAGGAAGCTGTTTTTGATCTCGGTGGAGTTGCCGATGACAGAGCCGGCGCCGATGATAACGTTCTCCCGGATATAGGCGCCATGGCGGATCTGGCAGCGGGGACCGATCCAGGCGGGGCCTTTGATGTAAGCGCCGGGCTCGATGACGGTCTCCTCGCCGATATAGACCTGGTCGCCGATGACGGGTTGGCCAATGACGCGTCCGAGGTTGGCGGGGACGAGGCGTTTTTCGAGGTAATAGCCGATCTGGCTGAGAATATCCCAGGCCTGGATTGCGCCGTGGAAGAGAGCGGGGTGGTCGCTTTCCCTGAGATCAAGGTAATCGGCGGGGGCAAAGATGGGGGCGCTCATGAGCTTTTGGAATTTAAATCCGAACCGGGGCGGGGACGCGAGATAAACTGTCGCCAGGCGAGAATGGCAGTGATGAGGAGCATGAGAGCGGAAAGGAGCTGCCCCTGGGTGACGGCGCCGAACCAGAAGCCGATGTCGGCGTCGGGCTCCCGGAATTGTTCGCCGATGATGCGGAGAATGGCGTAACCGGCCATGAAGGTGAGAGCAACGGCGCCTTCGCGTTTGGTGGAGAGCCGGACGGCGATGAGAATGAACTGAAGGAGGAGGCCTTCAAGGAGGGCCTCGATGAGTTGCGAGGGGTAACGGGGGACGTTGGCGCCGTTAACCCAGGGGGCCTCGGGAAAAATGACGCCCCACCAGACATTAGCGGGACGGCCCCAGAGCTCGCCGTTGAGGAAGTTGGCGCAGCGACCAAGGCCGAGGGTGACGGGAACGCAGAAGGCGGTGGCATCGGCAAGATTGTAGAAGAGGATCTTTTTGGCGCGGGCAAAGAAGATCATGACGAGGATGACGCCAAGAATGCCGCCGTGACTGGCCATGCCTCCTTTCCAGAGGGTGAAGAAGAAAAGAGGATGGGTGAAGGTTATCCGGGGGGCATAGAGGAGACAGTAACCGAGGCGGCCGCCGAGGACGACACCGGCCATGGCAACCCAAACGACGTAGTCGGAGATGGCATCGCCCCGGAGGAGGCTCCAGCCGCGCTTGGCCTGCCAGCGGAGGCCGACGAAAAGGACGTAGAAGCCGGTGAGATAAGCCAAGCTATAGAAGCGGATCCCCCAGTTTCCGCCAAAATGCCAGAGGAAAGGGCGGGGATGCTCAATAAAATAGGCGAAAAACTGCATGTGTGGACCCGGAGGTTAGAATTATCCTCACCGTCCAGCGACCGGATTCTGTCGGAAAATGATAAATTTTTCTTTTTCTGCTTGAATGAACTTCAATTTTACCTATTTATTAAGGCACCGTAGGTAAAAATAAGCGGAGAAAAAAATGAAAAAAATGATGTTATTGACCGGCCTTGCACTGCTCCTAGCGATTGGATTTCGTGCCCAAGCGCAGGACGTATTGGATGTGGTGAACGCTGGTTTTGAAGATGACAGCTTCAGCGGAAACATTTCCGTTCCGAATTCCATCACGGGCTGGTCTTCTCCCCTTTCGTCGACCCCTTACAATAATGTGGGCTTGGCGACGTCGAGCTATCATTCCTTCACGGGCGACACGAGCGGCGATGTAGCGGCGCTTGGTTCCTATATTCCTACGAGCTTTGGCGGTTTCCCGGCGACGATTATCCAAACGGGCATTTCGTCGGTAAATCCGTCTGACATCTATTACACGTTCACCGTCGGGGTCGCCCAGGATTCCTCGCATCCGTATAGTTCGGGTTCGTTTACGCTGACGCTTTCGGACGGATCGAGCGTGGTCGCCCAGCAAACGTTTAGCACTTCTGTTCTGGAAAATAATAACTTCCAGGATTTCTCGGTGACGGGATACGCACCTTCGGCCAGTTCGTTCACGATCGGACTGAGCGCCACGGGCCATGGCGAGATCCTGGCCGACAACGTGAAGCTGACCGGTTCAGCGGTTCCGGAACCCTCCGATTGGGGCTGGGTGCCTTTCCTCGGAACGATCTCCTTCCTGGTTTATCGCCGGTTCCGCATGCAGGCCGTCAAGGCCTAAGCCACTCCAGATAAGTTTTCCCTGACCGCCATCGTTCCCGAAAGGGGCCGATGGCGGTTTTATTTTACGGAATCAGTCCCCGTTACTTTCCTCTCCCTTACGGCGAAGGAGTGGGGGAAGGAGCCGGCGATGCGGGATTAGACATCGCGCTGTCGGACGATGGTACATCGGGGAAGAAATCCTTGAGCAAGGCAGCGGCGGCAGGATCAGTAGGGGCGAGGTCCTTAAGATCATTGTGGATGCCCTGGATGAGGTCGGCCTGCCATTTCTGTTTATCGAGCATTTCGTTGTAGTGATTGGTCCGCTGGACAAGGGTGGCTTCGCGGAAACGAAGAACGGAGATCTCGTAAAGAAGAAGGATGATGAAGGAAAGAAAGACGATGAGGAGAGGCCAGAAAGCAGAGTAGTAACCACTGAAATCGGTCGGCGCCCGAAAGGGATTAAACTTAAAGCGGCGGCGGGGGCGGGGTTCCCGGGCGACGTTGTAATCGGGCAAGTTGCCGCTGGGTTCGGGCTGGTTCATGGGCCGGTGGGAATAGTGGCGGGAAGGGAGGACGTTGATGAGGCCGGAGGAAGAGCATTCGTGTCCTGGCCGGTGACAGAACGGGTATGGATGCCGTGCTTGGTGAGGATGGCGCCGAGGGCGGGATCGGTTTGGGCGGTATTGGCCATTCTCTGGAGGAGATTCAAGAGGACTTCATGCTGGCGCTCGGTTTCCATGACCTTCGCCTGGGCGTCGCTTTCATCGAAGGTAAGGCGGAGGGTTTGCCGTTCGTTGGATATCTCAAGAATGACGAGGGCGGCGATCGTCAGGGAAAGAATGACGAGTATCCAAAATTTTTCAGGACGCATGAAAGTGAAAAGTTAGAACGTATCGCCAATGCCGAAAGTGCTGTCGCCTGATGCTACTTGGATTTCGGCGACAGGCAAAAAGTATCTGTCAGGAGAGTGAAAGTTTTACGCCAGGAACAAGAAACAAAAGCAGAAGTTCACGTTCCGGTCACGGATGGGCTGTGGCTTTGGCTTCAGATGCGGCTGAATTTGTGTCGGGAACAATCATTTTGGGCAATTCGGCAAGGTAGGCGGCCTTGGCAGAAGTATAGTCGGCCGGCCCGGCGATGACGACTTCGAGTGATTCCATCTCGGACGTGGAACCGCGACGGCCCTGATAAATGCTGGCGAGATAGTCGGAGAATTTGGTGCTGAATTTCTGGTAAGGCTGGAGGACGGCCTGCTCGACGGGGAAATTAGAGCGGTTGCCGTAGACCATCCAGAAAACGTAAATCTTCGTGCTATCCGAGAGGTAGACTTCGGGCCAAACGCGCAACCGGATATCCTGGGCCTGGACATCAAAGGGTTCCTCGTCGGCGATTTTTTTATAGCCGATAGCGGGAAGGCATTGGTCGGGGTTATGGCTTTGAAAGACGGCGGCGCCCCAGGGATTGGGATGGTAGCGGAACCAGTAGGCGGTCCAGTCCCAGCCTTGTTCGTCGGTCCATTCGACCTGGCGGCCAAAGTCGTATTTGAGGAGGTCGGAGGTGTCCTTGGGAATTTCGATTTCGCGGCGGCCGGGAGCGGGGGCGAGGGCGGTCCAGGTGGGATAGCTGGCGACATGGCGTTCCTTCCAGGCGTACCAGCCTTCGGTGGCGGCCTCGACGAGGAAAGCGGCGATGAGAATGCCGACAGCGAAGCGTTGCGCGGGGATGAGGCGCGATGATGGAGGAGGAGGGACAGCGACGGCGGCGGGCGCGACGTGAGGCCGGCGGCGATGGAGAAAATGGCAGAGGAGCCAGATGGTGACGGAAGTGAAGATGAGGATGAAGGCCCCGGCGGAATCGTGCCACCGGTTCATGACGGAGATGCCCTGGTAATAGGCGAGAAGGGCGAGGAAGAGGGTGCGAAGGAAATTGCCGAAGAGGGCGAGAGTAATGGCAAGTCCGACGAGGAAGAGGCGACGCGACCAGACGAAGCGGTAGAGCTCGCCGAGAAGGAAGCCGATCATAATGGCGGCCTGGAGAGAGCGGACACCGCTGCAGGCTTCCTCGATGCCGAGAACGGAGTGGGGCAGGGCAATGATATTGGCGTTGGCCTGGGCGGGGATGAAGAGGGCGATGACGAGAAATTGAGCAACGAGCCAGGCGTTGATCCGTTCGAGACCCTGAACGAGGGGCATTTCGATGGCGGTGGGCCAGGGGACGCAGAGAAGGAGGAAGAGGACGGGAAAGGCAAAATGGCGGATCCAGTTTTTGCCGCCGTAAATGGAGAGCCAGTAGAAAAGGGCCCCGAGGTAAAGGAAGGTGCAAGCGGTAAGGAGGGGGCGAGAGGCAAAGGAGGATTCAAGAGGAAGGCGGAAGCAGAGGAAGAGGAAGGACCAGATGAGGATGAAAGGGACGAGCGAAAAGGGGCGGGCCGAGGATTCGGGAACGGGGCGGGTGGACCAGCGTTCCGAACAAAGGATGAGGGCGAGGAGGGGGACCCACCAGCCGAAGGCATAAGTGGCGAGGGCATTCCAAGTATAGGAGAGCGGATGGAGGACAATGACCCCGGCGAGGAGGAGACAAATCCAACCGGCCCAAGGGAGTTCGGTTCCGTTTTTTTTCGAAGAGGAGTCAGCGGGCTTGAAATCGGTAACCGAGGTCACCGGCGCATTCTATCGTCCCAGCCAAGCCAAGGCAAAGGCAACCGTCGAGGGTTAGTGGTACAGCTTCAAAATTCTGTCTATCGCATCTCGCCAAAGCAAGTTTTGGGCAAAGTTGGCCCAGGGTTTTTTCCGAATATCTTTATTGAGAAGTCGTCCGTCAGACCTGGGAATGAAGTATTTCGAGGGCCCGGACGGCATAGGAGGTGACGAGGACAGGGTCTTTTTCCCACCAGCGGCCGCTGGTGTTGACCCAGGAGCCGTCGGCCTGCTGGAGGTTAATGAGTTTAAGGGCAAGTTCGCTGGACCAAACGACCTGTTTGCCGTCGGCCAGGGTGAGGGTTTCCTCGCCGAACGCGGAGAGGGACTTGGCCATCATGTGATAATAATAGTAGAGGCCGTCGGAGCCCATGCCGGGGTTTTCCTCGAGGGTGTAGTTTTGCCGGAGCCAGTTATGGACGGCGGAGACCCGGGGATCGTCTTTTTTCAAATCGGCGTGGATGTAACTGAGGAGACCGGCGTAGCTGATGCTGCCGTAGGAGAGGAGGTTCTTGCGGTTGAGGGGATCGTAGACGAAGCCGCCGAGGTTTTTTTGGTCGCCCTTGACCCAGCTCTGCGGATTGTGGGAAGGGAGGTTCTGGCAACGCTGGAAGAAGTTGACGGCGGCATTCCAGTCGAGATCGCGGCCGGCCATGGTGTGGCTGTCGGCCATGGCGCGGGTTTCGCGGAGGGCCTCGAGTGCGAAGGAGGTGTTGGAGACATCAAAGCTGAGGCTTTTGTCGCCATAGCCGATGCCGCCGTTGTAGGAGTCGCCTTCCGAGCCGGGAGGGAAATTGGCCTGCTGGCCGACGAGGAAGATGCGGGCGCGCTGGATGACGGAGGCATAGGCCTCGGGATCGGCGGCCATGAGGGCCAGAATGGCGATAGCGGTGCTGTAGTTGGCGAGGCCCTTGAGATAGATGCCGCCATCAGGTTGCTGGCACTGGAGGAGGAAGTCGTAGCCTTTGTTGATGAATTCGGGCGGATGAGCGCGGACGAGGCCGGTAGGTTCCTTGACGAAGGCGGTGAGGACAAGGCCGGTGGGGCCGGGGGTGTCCATGGTGGACCAGAAGCCGGCGGGCTTTTGCTGCCCGACGAGGGAGTAGAGGCCTTTTTCGATGGCGTGTTCAATCTCGAGCTGGAGCGAGCGGTCGCGGGCGGGTGGCGGTGGATGGATGGGTTCGGGCGCGGGAAGTGAAGCGGCCTGAAGGGCGCGGTCGTTGAGACCGAGGGAACCGACTCCGCCGAGAATGAGGCGGAGGAAGGTGGAGCGTTTCATATACGAAGCGTAAGGATAACCACGGGAAGAATCATCGAGCGGCGCGCGCGCGTCGAGATTTATCCTGCCTGACGTTGAGCTGTGGGCGAGCGCAACGGCGGCGGCTTCGCCCGATGCGGTCTCGAGAAGGCGACCGCGAAACTGGCCGGGAGGGAGACCGATCTTTTGCTTGAAGAGCTTGGAGAACTGGGCGACGTCGTCGTAGCCGAAGCGGTAAGCGACGTCCTTGACGGTGAGGCTGGAGTTGCGGAGGAGCTCGGCGGCGACCCTCATGCGGCAGCGAAGAAAATAGCCGTGGGGACTTTCCTTTTCGAGCTCGCGGAAGAGGCGGCGGAATTTGCTGTAGGACATGCCGGCGCGCTGGGAGAGCTCATCCCAGTCGGGCTCGACATAGAGATTTTTTTGGAGATAGGTAACAGCGTCGGCGATGACCTTGTACTCGGGATGGACGCGCTCCTGGCCGCCATGGCGGTCCTCCCAGGCAACGGCCAGGATCGATTCAAGCAGGGCGACGGCGCGGGGATGTTCGTGGCTTTTGTTGCGGCGGACGAGCTCGATGAGGCCGCCGAACTCGTCCTGCATCTGCATGGTTTGACGGATGGGGAGGTAGCCCTTGGGCGAAAGCGGCATAAAGCCTCTTTCCATGATGCGCTGGGCGCGCGGGCCGCGAAAGCTGACCCAGAAATGATGCCAGCCGTCGGCATCGACGGGGCCGTATTGATAGGAATGACGCGGGTGATGCCAGAAGAGCGAGGGTTGGGAGAGGACCAGGCGCGGTTTTTCGTCGATGCCGAATTCCATGCGGCCGCGCAGGAGGAAGTGAAGATTATAGAAATCGGCGTAGCGGGTGTTGATGCGCAGAAGGCAGTTGGGAAGAATGTCGGCGGCGACAAAGTGGATATCGGAATAGAAGTCCATGAGGGAAAAACGGCGATCAAAACTGACAATGATTATGCCAAAACAGTCATTCTTATCGATTTTTACGCTGGCTATTGATTCTTCAAATGGAATCAAAAATGTCAATTTATGGGTCCACCTCTTCTTCCATCCTGGATCAGGTGCGACGCCGGAATGTTCTGATCGTGATCATTTTCTGGGGAGGACTATGGCCGCTTTTTGCCCAGACGACCAATAATGCTCCCGTAAAACCGGCACCGCCCGCAACGATAGATACCAACGAACCGGGGGTGCTGGTGTCGCGAAAGATCGATCTGGGTTACACGGTGACCAACGCGCAAACCGCCACGCGAACCGACACGCCAATCGGCGAGACGCCTCTGGGCATTCAGGTGGTGCCCAACCAGGTGATCAAGGACCAGAACGTGGTGCGGCTGAAGGACGTCTCCCGTAATGTGAGCAGCGTGGCGCCGATGAAGACGGAAGGGAATGGGATCCAGTTCGAGACGGCTTACATTCGCGGATTTTCGCAGCTGTTGTCAATCGACAGCGTGAATCTTTACACGATGCCGACGGTGGACCTGATCGGGGTGGAGCAGGTGGAGGTGCTGAAGGGGCCGTCATCATCGCTTTATGGGGCGGTCGAGCCGGGGGGATTGATCAACGTGATTCCGAAGCTGCCGCAGCTCACGCCCTACTCGGAATTCGCGGTGGAATTTGGGAGCTATAATTTCTACCGGGCAGAGATGGATTCGACGGGAGCGATCAATCAGGACATGGCCTACCGGGTGGAGGCGGCCTACCAGAATAATTTTTCATTCCGCGACTTTCTGCATCAGCGATCGGAATTTTTCGGACCGAGCCTCACCTACAATCTTTCCCAGGACACGCGACTGACGTTCTGGACCTGGTATCAGCATCTGGAACGGCCGCAGGACAACGGCGTGGTGTTCAGTTACACGGGGACGCCGGTGGGACCGATCTCGCGGAACCTGGCCGGACCCGCGCATAACTCGCAGCAGATCGATGACCTGATACATGGGATCGATTTCGAGCATGACGTGTCGTCCGACCTGAAGCTGCGCGCGAAATTCCTGATGCATTATTTCGATGGCAAGGATGATGCGATCCGGTGGTCGACGGTGAGCGCGGCGAATACGATTGCGCCCTATTACGATGCGTCATCATTCCACAACTGGCAGTTCGATTTGCTGACCGATGCGCTGTGGAAATTTGACCTGGGGCCGACCAAGCACCAGATTCTCATCGGCACGGAACTGAGCCGGAATGATTATTTTTACGACCGGCTGGTGGACATGAAGCTGCCGGTGATCAATATCTTCGATCCGGTTTATCCCTCGGGAAATTACGATCCGATACCGGGCGTGGCCGAGCAGCACACGCTGACACAGGGAGTGGCCGGTTATCTCCAGGACCAGATGGATGCGCTGGACGACCGGCTGCATTTTCTGCTCGGCGGACGGATCGATTATGTGAACCAGTATTATTTATCGTGGTCAAATGGGATGGTCTATAAACAGGAGGACACGGGTCCGAACGGACGGGCGGGCCTGCTCTATGATCTGACGCCGTGGGTGTCGCCCTACGTGAACATCTGCCGGTCGTTCAACCCGAACACGGCAGGAAGCAACCTGACCTACAGCGGCGGGCCGTTGCAGCCGACAACCGGGCTGCAGGAGGAGGCGGGGCTGAAGTTTTCGTTCCTGGACAAGCGCCTGACCATGACGACGGCGGCGTATGAGATCACGAAGGACCACGTGGCGATCGCGGATGTGGCCCATCCCGGGTTCAGCCTGGACGGCGGGACGATGCGCAGCCAGGGGGTGGAGCTGGACTTGAGCGGCCAACTCACGCCGGAACTGCAGGTGATCGGCAATTATGCCTATTGCGATACGACGGTGGTCAAGTCGACCAGCCTGCCGGTGGGGGCGTCGTTCCTGAACATTCCGGAGAACAGCGGAAGCCTGTGGCTGAATTACACGTTCCAGAACGGGGCGTTGAAGAATTTCGGCCTGGGGGCGGGAGTTTTCGCGCGTGACCGGGAGGCGGGCGACAGCAAGGACAGCTTTTATCTGCCGGGCTTTGCGCGGGTGGATGCGGGAGCGTGGTATACATTTAATCTGCCGACGGGGCAGGAGGTGCATGTGCAGGTGAACATTTTCAACCTGCTGGACAAGACCTACTATGAATCGTCGTCGAGCGCGGGTAGCGTGGAACCGGGAACACCGCTGAGCGTGCTGGGCCGATGCAGCCTGATTTTCTGATGAGCCCATCGAACCAACTGAAGACTGCGATTCGCGAACGCTGGAGCCGCCGGGAACGGGTGGAGGGCTGGGTGCAGTCGAACCTCAACGCCGAGTTCAACGATCCGGTCTGCCGCAAGGCGTGGCTGTCGGCGCTGCAGCACGCGACGGCAGGCGGGCGCGTCGGACATGCGCTCGATCTCGGCACGGGGCCGGGAACCATCGCGCAACTCTGGGCGGAGCTGGGTTATTTTTCGACGGGAATCGATTTTTCACCGGGGATGCTGGAGGCGGGCCGCGCGGCGGCGGCAAACCGGGGACTGGCGGTTGATTTCCAGGAAGGGGACGCGGAAGCGCCGCCGTTCGTGCATCGCCGGTTCGATGTGATTTCGAGCCGGTTCGTGCTATTCACGCTGCCGCATCCGGGCTATGCGGTGCGGCGCTGGGTGGAACTGCTGCGGACGGGAGGGACGATCGTGCTGATCGGTCACGACAAAACGGTGGGCCTCAAAAAACGGACCGTGCGCCCGAAAAAACAGCCGAAACGAAAACCGGAGAAGCGGCATGAGGATGTCCTGAAACAGTTGCCCTTCGTTCATCACACGCCGGGTGATTTGATCGTGCTGCTGGAGGCGGTGGGGCTGCGGGACATCCAGCGGATGCCGATGGACGACGTGGTGGCGGCGCGAGCGGCCTTCGCTCGGCGTAATCCGGGCCTGGGCGTACATCCCAGCCCGCCCTTCATTATCGTTGGGCGAAAATAATCCGCGTCATGAGCCGCACGTTCAAACTGACAGCCGCCGTGGCGGGTACTGGCATGGCCCTAGTCCTGGCGTTATTCGTCCTGGTGACGAGCGGGCGGGGCGGGACGACTTTCCCAACGGAGAGATATTCAGCAACTCACGATAATTCGTATGTAGTGTCGATGTCACCGATGGGAGATGTGCATTTTGACCATGTGCCGCAGCGGATCGTGACGCAGGACGCGAATTACAACGACATGCTGGTGGCACTCGGCGTGGAGCGGGGGCTGATCGCGACGGGATACCGGGGAAATTTTTACGATGGGTTTTATCGTGAGCTGAACAGTGTAGATATCGGGCTCGACCCGGAAAAGCTGACTTATCTGTCGAGTCCGGCCGGAGGGATGTTCGACAAGGAGCTGCTTTATTCGCTGCATCCCGATATTTTTCACATTGACCCGGTGCAGTTGGCGGCAAGCCGGGGATGGAGCAAGGCGGACGTGGAGGAGATCGCGCACAATGTGGCGCCATTTTTCGCGAATCGCTACAGCCGGGAGAACAGTTACGCAGGCAAGGAGCCCTATACCTTTTACACGCTCTGGGAATTATCGGAAAAGGTGGGCGAGGTTTACCGGAGGCCGGAGCGGATCACGCAACTGAAGGCGGTCTATGACGAGATGATGAAGAGCATCCAGGCGAAGTTGCCGCCGGAGGAGCAGCGGCCGCGGGTGGGGCTGATTTTTTACAGCAACGGGCGGTTCCTGCCCTACAGCCTGCTGCGGGGAGGATTTGGACAGGCGCAATATCGCGATGTGGGCGCGCGGGACGCCTTCGCGGACATCAAGGCGAGCACCTACGGCGACTCGGGCCGCGGGACGACGCTTGACCTGGAAGGTTTGCTGGCGATCAATCCTGATGTGCTGATCATGCCGTTCGCGATTTACCCGGCGTCGAAGTCGTCGACGTCGCGGGCCACCTATGAGCAGTTGCTCCAGCTCAAGGACGATCCGCTGGCGCAGCGATTGAATGCGTTCCGCAACGGGCAGGTTTATCCCGGCGGCACGCCGTTGCAGGGACCGGTGTTTTATTTGTTCCAGATCGAGATGGCGGCAAAACAGATTTATCCCGGGATTTTCGGGCCCTATCGCGATGACCAGAATTACCCACCGCAGGAGCAGCTTTTTGATCGCGCCCGGGTGGCAGCGATCCTGGAGGGAAAGGGCGGAGAGAACCATGCCCACTAAGAGACACGCCGGAGCGCTGATCGGCGTGCTGGCGGTTTCGGCGGCGATCATCGCGCTGGCCGCACTGGTGCAGGTGACGGCGGGGTCATACGGGATGACCTGGCGTCAGGCATTTGGGGCGTTATTCGATGGAAATGTCTGGGGCCGGCCGGAAGTTCTGCTGCGGCTGATTTTGGGCGAGTCGGCGGCGCACAGCCTCGGGCTGCACGAGGCGGAGCCGCTGGCGACGACGACGCTGATCGTGTGGAACGTGCGGTTGCCGCGCGTGCTGGCGGGGCTGATGGTGGGGATCAACCTGGCTTTTTCGGGCAGCATCCTGCAGGCGATCACGCGCAACGAGCTGGCGAGTCCCTACCTGCTGGGCGTGAGTTCCGGCGCGGGGCTGGCAATCCTGATTGTGCTGGTGATTACGCCGGCGCTGGGACCATTCCTGCCGATGATCGCGATGGCGGGCGGCGCGGCGGCGTTCCTGATTGTTTACCTGATAGCGTGGAACCACGGGACAAGCCCGGTGCGGCTGGTGCTGGCGGGGGTGATTGTGGCGGCAATCGCGGGATCGCTGCAGACGGGAATTTTCTTTCTGGCGAAGGACCTGAGCGTGGTGCAAAACGCGCTGGCCTGGACGGCGGGTTCGCTGACCGGGGCGGGTTGGGAACAGGTGCGGCTGATCGCGCCGTGGACGCTGGTGACCATCGTGCTGGGCTTTTCGGGCGCGCGTTACCTGGATGTGCTGTCGCTGGGCGATCCGGCGGCGAAGGCGCTGGGACAGCCGGTGGAGCGCACACGATTTCTGCTGGCGGGGATCGCAATCATCGCGGCGGGTTCGTCGGTGGCGGTGGCGGGGCTGGTTGGATTCGTGGGACTGATCGTGCCCCATGTGGTACGCGGCATGGTGGGGAGTTTGCACCGGCGGTTGCTGACGGGATGCCTGCTGGCGGGGCCAGCGCTGCTGATGAGCGCGGACGCGACCGCGCGGCTGCTGTTCAATCCGGTACAGGTGCCGGTGGGGATCGTGACGGGGCTGCTGGGTGGGGTTTTCTTCCTCTACCTGATGCGCCGCCGCCGGGAGATCGGAAAACTGTGAGCACGTCCGATCATCCCATTCGCTGCCTGTCGGGCGCCGATTTGCGCGCGCGTTATAATGCGACTGAGCCGGTGGTCATTGACGGAGCGTCGATCGAGATTCCCGTGGGCCGGATCAGCGTGTTGATCGGGCCGAACGGTTCAGGCAAGAGCACGCTGCTGAAATTATTGGCGCGGCAACTGGAACCCGAAGCGGGGCGGGTGATTCTGGACAGGCGGGAGATTACGGAGCTGCCGTCGTGGGAGCTGGCGCGGAAGCTGGGGATTTTGTTTCAGGAAAATGTGGCGCCGCATGATCTGACGGTGGAGGAGCTGACTTACCATGGACGCCATCCGCATCGGCGGATGTTTGAATCGCTTACGCCTGAGGACCATACGGCGGTGGAAGAGGCGCTGCGGCTGACGGATATGGACCCGTTGCGAGACCGGCCCATCGGGCATCTCAGCGCGGGCCAGCGGCAACTGGCGTGGATCGCCCTGGCGCTGGCGCAATCACCGCACTATCTCTTTCTCGATGAGCCGACGACATTTCTCGATCCGGCACATCAGTTCGACATCATGGACCTGGTGCTGCGGCTGAAGCGGGAACTGGGCAAGACGCTGGTGTTGGTGCTGCACGACCTGAACCTGGCGGCGCGTTACGCGGATCATCTTTTCGCCTTGCGTGACGGGAAAATCGTCGCGTCGGGGACGCCGGCGGAAATCCTGACTCCGGAAACACTCCGGCGCGTATTCGATATCGAGGCCCGGATTATTCGGGAGGAAGAGACGGGGACTTTCCTTTGCGTACCGGTCAAAAAAGCGCCTCCTGCCTCTTCCCTTTTTACCACGACCTGACGGTCCCGGCATTTTGTCATCAACATAGCCCCATCTTTTAGTTTGACATCATACTATTTTTGGCCACGCTTGCGGAGATGAAACCGCATGATCTCCTCGTGGCCCTTCTCCTTGTCCAAAACCTGCTCGAACGACGCAGCGACGCCTTTTTTCAGCCCTTCGGCATCACCGGGGCCCAGTTCAACATCCTCAACTTGTTGGCTTATCGCGAGGGAAGAATGAACCAATCGGAGCTGGTCGATCTGCTGCTGGTGGGGAAATCGAGCATTTCGATTGTGTTGAACCGGATGGTGCGCGACGGACTAGTGAAGCGCGAGGAACACGAGAAGGACCGGCGGCAAGTGGTGCTGGCATTGACGGCAAAGGGGCGCAATCTCTGGAAAAGAATTTCCCCGCGCTATGAGACCATTGTGCAGGAGACATTCAGGACGATTCCCGCCCCCAGGCGGGCACGGTTCGTGGAGGATTTGAAGACGATCCATGCGGCGTTTTTGACCGAGGCCGATATGGTCGGGTCCGGCAAGCCGTGGGATTTCTATTTCAACCGCAACAATTACGGTGCACGGCCCACATCGAAAACTTGAGATGCCATGTTTGCCCATTTCGCCCTGATCAAACCGGCGTGGCATTTTCCGGTGATTCTGCCTGTCGGCGGCTGGGCGATTCCGGTTCATCCCGTGTGCAATGTGCTGGCCTATTTTTTGGGATTCCAATTCTATCTTTATCTCAAAAAGCGCTCGCCGGGGCCGGCCTATTCCTGGGAACAAAACGCCTGGATGCTGGTCGGGTGCATTTTTGGCGCATTGATTGGCGCCAAGGTGCTGGCGTGGCTGGAGGCGCCGGGACTTTACTGGGCGTTGCGGCACGATCCGAATTTCTGGTTCGGGGGCAAGACGATTGTCGGCGGACTGCTGGGCGGCTGGCTGGGAATCGAGATGGCGAAGAAGGCGATGGGGATCTCGAGTTCGACCGGCGATCTTTGCGTCTATCCGGTGATCCTGGGCATGTGCATCGGGCGCGTCGGCTGTTTTTTGACCGGTCTTTCCGACAATACCTGCGGGACGCGAACCGATCTGCCTTGGGGCATCGATTACGGGGATGGGATTCCGCGACATCCGGCGCAGATTTATGAGATTCTTTTTTTGCTCACGCTGGGCTGGGTGCTATGGAAGGTGCGCGCAAGGCTGACGGTTCCCGGATTGAAGTTCCGCTGGTTCATGACGGGTTATCTTGCGTTTCGATTCTACATCGACTTTTTCAAACCGCATTGGACACTGTTCGGCGGCTTGAGTGGAATCCAATGGGGCTGCCTACTCGGCCTGATTTTCTGCGCCTATTCGTTGATGCGACTTTACGAGCAACCTACAACGGAGCCCGCCCATGCCTGACCGCCCCTATCTCTATTACGATCTGACCAATAGCATCTGCACGACGTGCCATCGGAAGGTAGAGGCCAAGATCGTGCTGCAGGAGAACCAAGTCTACATGCACAAGAGGTGCCCGCAGCACGGTTTTGAAAAAGTGCTGATTTCGACGGATGCCGACTATTACCAGCGTTCGCGGCTAACGCTGAAGCCGGGACAGATGCCGGTGAAGTTCAACACGCCGATTCGTTACGGCTGCCCTTATGATTGCGGCCTCTGTCCGGACCATGAACAGCACAGTTGCCTGACGCTGGTGGAGATCACCGATGCGTGCAATCTGACCTGCCCGATCTGCTACGCCGAATCGGGGCCGCACCGGCAGACGCACCGCTCGTTCGAGCAGGTGGAATTCATGCTCGACTGCGTGGTGCGCAACGAGAAGGAGCCGGACATCGTGCAGATCAGCGGCGGCGAGCCGACAATTCACCCCCAGTTTTTCAAAATTCTCGACGCGGCCAAAAAGCGGACGATCAAGCATCTGATGGTGAACACGAACGGCATTCGCATCGCGCAGGAACCCGATTTTGCGCGGCGGCTGAAGGATTACCTGCCGGGCTTCGAGCTTTACCTCCAGTTCGACTCGCTCGAGGAGCAACCGCTGAGGAAATTGCGCGGCGCCGACCTGCGACGCATCCGGCTGCAGGCCTTGGAGAACCTAAACCGGCACAACATTTCGACCACGCTGGTCGTGACGGTGAAGAAAGGATCGAATGACGACGAACTGGGAAAGATCATCGATTTCGCCCTACAGCAACCGTGCGTGCGGGGCGTGACGTTCCAGCCGATCCAGGCGGCGGGGCGGCTGGAAAATTTCGATCCGGCGCGTGATCGTCTGACGCTCGCGGAAGTACGGCAAAAAATCCTGACGCAGAGCCCCCTTTTCCAGCCGGAAGACATCATTCCGGTGCCGTGTCATCCCGACTGCCTGGCGATGGGTTATGCGTTGAAGCTCGGAAGCAAGACGGTACCGCTGACCAGCATGATCGACCCGAAAATCCTGCTCCAGGGCGAAGGCAACACGATCGTTTATGAACGTAACCCGAAACTGCGCGATCAGGTTTTCAAGCTTTTCTCGACCTCGCACTCGCCGGAATCGGCGACGGCCTCGCTCAAGCAACTGCTCTGCTGTCTGCCGCTGGTGCAGGCGCCCGAATCGATGACTTACGACAAGGTGTTTCGCGTGCTCATCATTCAATTCATGGATGCGCAGAACTTCGACGTGCGTTCCGTGAAAAAATCATGCATTCACATCGTTCATCCCGACGGACGAATCATTCCCTTCGACACGTTCAATATGTTCTATCGCGATGACAAGGAACGATTGCTCGAGAAACTGAAGAGCGAAATGGAGCCTGTACCCGCATGAGCGATCCCGTTCCACCTCCGTTTTCGGGCCCTTCCCTGCCGCCGCCTCCACCGAAAGGCGGCCCGGTGAAGACGCGCACGATCGTGATTGGCTGTCTGGCGGCGGCCCTGATTTTCATTGGCCTCGTTGCCCTGATTTTGACGATGATGTGTTCGAGTTTAAACAATATGCGCTAACCGATCCTTCTTCTATGACTGAAATTTTACCTCCATCGCCACCCGAAATGCCAAAACTCGAGCCCTCCGACCCCAAAGGACTCAAACCCTGGCAGGCGGCAGGAATTGGCGTGGTTTTGTTTATTGTTTCCTGCCTCCTCTGTTTTCTGAATCCATTCTTTTTTCTCGTCGGCCTTGTTACCGCCATCATTACGCTCTTTATCAAAGGGGCCCGGTGCATTTTTGTTGGCTACATCCTGACGGTGGGTGTTCTTCTGCTGGTGGCTATTGTTTATTGCTCCACCCATCCGTTCCGGATCGATTGAAGAAGGCAGATTACTTTTACATTCCGGGATTCCGGATCAGATCGTGAATGCCGGAGACGATGAGGTTGACGCCGATGCCGAGAACGAGAAAGCCGAGGACTTTGTTGAAGGCGTCCATGCCGTTGCGACCGAGTTTCTTGACCATCGGTTCACCGAGGATGAGGCAGACGTAATTGAGAATGGTGAGGGAAGCCAGGGCGAGGAGATTGCCCAGGACGGTTTCGATTTTCGGCGAGCCGGCTCCGAGGGAGATGGCAATGCTCATCGCACCGGGATTGGCGATGATGGGCAACGCCATGGGGCTGAGGGAGACGTCGACTTTGTCGCGGGCCTCGTTATTGGCTTCGTCATCGAGCTGGGGGCTTTGCTGCAACAAGCCCCAACCGACGTTGGCGACGACAAGACCGCCGGCCAGGCGAAGGATCGGCACGCTCAGGCCAAACATGGCGAGGATGTAGCGACCGAGGAGAAGACAGACGGTGAGGATGATAAAGACGTTGATGGCTGTTTTAAGGGCCTGATGCCGACGGAACTCGGGGGTGTCGCCGGCAGTGATACCGAAGAAAATGGGCGTGTTGCCGACCGGATTGAGCAGCGGGAAGAGGACGGTCAGGGCCGCAACAAATGCCGTGATGATTTCCATGCGATTCTCCTCCCCACGCACGTCATCAGGATGAAGCCGCCATGGGCGGAGGCTCTCCCATGCTCTGCAATGCGGCCATCGTGGCGGTTTTATAAAGGACGCTGAGGGTGGGGACATTGAAGCAGGCTTCGACAAAGATGTCCGCGGTGGATTTGGTCAGCATGGCCATGAGACCGATGTGGATGATTTCGGTGGCCAGCTCGCCGATGACGTGGACGCCAACGAGGGTAAGGTCGTCACGACGGAAGAGGAGTTTGAGGAAGCCGTCCTTGTCGCCGATGATCTGGCCGCGGGCGTTGTTTTCATAACGGGTGCACCCGACGATGTAATCGATGCCTTTTTTGCGCAACGATTCCTCCGTCTCGCCAACCATGCTGACTTCCGGAATGGTGTAGATGCCGTTGGGCAGGAGTGGCGAGAGATTGGATATCTTCCGGCCAAAGGCATGAACAACCGCACGGCGGGCCTGCTCCATGCTGGTGGAGGCAAGGGCGGGGAAACCGATGACATCACCAGCGGCATAGACGTGCGGGATGTTGGTGCGGTACTGCTCGTCGACCTTGATGAGGCCGCGCTCGGCGGTCCCGATACCGGCGGCCTGAAGGTTAAGCCTCTCCGTATTGCTTTTTCTTCCCGCCGCCACGAGTACGGCATCGACGGTCAGCGAAGTACCGGAAGCGAACTTCAGCGTGACGCGGCTGGAGGGTAAAATCTCGCATTCGTGGACCTTCTCATTCCAATGGAAGGTGATGCCACCCCGTTCCATCGCGACCACGAGGGCATGGGATATCTCTTCATCGAGAAAAGGCAGCAGCGTGTCGCGACCATCGATGAGATGTACCTCCGCGCCAAGGGCGGCAAACGTGCAGGCGTATTCGCTGCCGATGACTCCGGCGCCGACCGCAGCCATGGTCTTGGGAATGCGGTCGAGGTTGAGGATGGTATCGGAGTCGTAGATCTCGCCTTTGCCAAAAGGAAAGATGTCGGGACGGACGGGGGATGACCCGGTGGCGATCAGAATATTTTCACCGCGCAGGAGAACCGACTCCGATGAGCTGTCCTTCTGTTTCGGGTCGGGAATGAGTTGGACGGAGACGGTATGGGGATCGACAAAGGAAGCGATGCCGAAAAAGACATCGGCGCGGCTCGACTCGAGCCGTTTGAGGTAAGTTTCGTTGAAGATGGCGCGGACGTTTTGTTCGTGCCCGAGGAAATCAGAAATTGTCACGGCACGGCGCAGGGAGAGATCGACGCCGTAGAGCTTGCGCGATTTCAAGCCGGAAAGGGCCAGCGCGGTTTCGCGCAGCGTTTTGCTCGGCACGGTGCCGGTGTTGATGCCGGCGCCGCCGAGCTCATGGTGAGCATCCACCAGGGCGACGGACTTGTGAAAGACGGAGGCGGTGGCAGCGGCGATAAGCCCGGCCGGGCCGCCTCCCAGGATGACGAGATCGTAGGTTTTTGGTTCGTTGGCCATAGAGGCTATCCAGCACGATACCATAGCCGGTAAAGAATCAACTTTTTGTGCAGGAAAATCGCAAGGGATCGTCTGGAACGGAAAGCCGTTAGCGGCCATCCCAAATCAGTGCTAGTTTTTTACGCAGCCGACTCTCAACCCCTAATTAAAGGAATCCCATGCCCCATTCGAATCACAAAACCCTTCTGAACCGGCGGCAAGCGCCGCTGGCCACCGTGACGGACCTTGAACCCAAGGCAACGCGGGACATATCCAATGCATTAAATGGCCTCCTGGCCGACGTTTTCGCGCTCTACCTGAAGACGAAGAATTTCCACTGGCATATGAGCGGGCCCCATTTCCGGGACTATCATCTGCTGCTCGATGACCATGCCGACCATATCTTCGCCATGACCGATCCGCTGGCGGAACGGGTGCGGAAGATCGGCGGAGTCACGCTCCGCTCCATCGGGCACATCGCTCGACTGCAGCGGGTCTCGGACAATAATTCCGATTTCGTCGGCCCGGACGAGATGCTGGCCGAGTTGCGGGACGACAACAGGGAACTAACCACGCGCCTTCGCGAGGCCCACGAGATCTGCGATGAAAATGACGATGTCGCGTCGGCCAGCCTGATCGAGAACTGGATCGATGAAACGGAGCGGCGAACTTGGTTCCTCTTTGAGGCGACCCGAAAAGAGCGGGCTTGAAGCGCTGTCCTGATCGACCTGCCGGAAAGGCATGAAGGGGACCCCGACGGCTGAAGCGCCGGTCGCGACCCAGGCGCCATCTCCCGCGGTGAAGCAACTGCTGCCGTGGCTGGTGGCCGTCGCTTTTTTCATGCAGGCGCTCGACACGACGATCCTGAATACCGCGGTTCCGGCGGTGGCCCGGGCGCTGGCGGTGACGCCGCTGAACATGAAGGCGGTGCTGGCCAGTTATACGTTAAGCTTGGCCGTGTTCATCCCGATCAGCGGCTGGATGGCCGACCGCTTTGGCACACGACGGGTGTTTTCCTCGGCCATCGGCATTTTCACGCTCGGCTCCCTTCTCTGCGGCATCGCGAATAATATCCATGTGCTGGTGGCATGCCGAATTCTGCAGGGCTGCGGCGGCGCGATGATGGTGCCGGTAGGCCGGCTGACATTGGTGCGGACTTTTGCCAAATCGGAGCTGGTGCGTGCGATGAGTTTCGTGGCCATTCCCGGCCTGGTCGGTCCGGTGCTGGGCCCGATCGTGGGCGGACTTTTCGTCACCTATCTTCACTGGCGCGGGGTCTTCTTCATCAATGTGCCGGTCGGCTTGGTGGGTCTCTATGTGATTTATCGCTATCTGCCCGATTACCGAAGAACCAGAACGCCTCCGCTTGATCTGGCTGGGATGGCACTTTTCGGCTCCGGCATCGCGCTCTTATCGTATGTGCTCGAGATTTTTGGCGAACACACGCTGGGCTGGCCTGCCATCTTCGGCCTGCTCACGATTTCTCTTCTGCTCCTGGTGGCGTATGGCTGGCGCGCGACGCGCACGCGGTTTCCGCTGCTGCGTCTCGGCCTCTTCCGGGTCAGGACCTTCCGCGCCTCCGTGGGGGGCAGTTTCTTTACCCGACTGGGCATCGGGGGCATTCCATTTCTTCTGCCGCTCCTTTATCAGGTCGGGCTGGGTTTCTCGCCGGTAGTTTCGGGCCTGCTGATGGTCCCACAGGCCGTGGCCTCCATGAGCCTGAAAATCACCATGCCGGCCATTCTGCGCCGGTTCGGTTACCGGCGCGTGCTTGTTTCCAATACAGTCCTGATCGGCGCGATGATCATTCTTTTTGCGACCATTGGAGCGAGGACGCCGCTCTGGCTTGTGGTGGGACAACTTTTTATCTACGGGTTCTTCACCTCGCTCCAGTACACGAGCATGAACACGCTGGTCTATGCCGACGTGACCGATGAACAGGCAAGCAGCGCCAGCACCATCGCGAGCATGATGCAGCAGCTTTCGATCAGCTTCGGCGTGGCGATCGCTTCCCTGTCGGCCGCCTTCTTCGTGCCCGACCGCACCCATGCCAGCGCCCCGGAAATGATCCATGGGATTCATCACGCCTTTCTCTTTCTCGGGGCGTGGACGATTCTCTCGACGATTGTCTTCCGCGGACTGAAAAGCGACGACGGCAATATGGTCAGCCAGCACAAAGTCGTGCCGCCGGTGGGATGATTACTGCATGCTGCCGCCGGTGGGCGCTTCGACCTTCTGGACACCCTGGGCATCGTGCAGACGCTCGCGCGGCATGTTCGGATTTTCCTCGAGGCCGCCGACGACGATCACGTTGCCGTCCTCGATTTTGCTCAACCGGGGCGGAATATCGTGGAACGTCTTGAAGATGGCCTGATGGACGACTTTCCCTTCCACATCGGCGCGGGAATAGAGATAGGTCCCCATCGCGATGGGCTGGAGGATATGGATGTTTCCGGCGGGATCGAAGAAGACATCCGGGTCAACGTAGGAGACGATTTCACCGAGGGAAAGATTGGCGTCCACGACGTTTTCCGCCGGTTCCTCCACGCGCAAATAGAGGTGGGTCGAATCGACCTTGGGCGAAAACCGGATGAGCGAATAAACCCGTTCGGCCCCGTCCACGGTGCGGGTCTGGCTCCAAACCTGCCGCCCGTGTACCACATTAAATGGCACGGACTGCGATGTGATCTGGTCCGCACCAGGCAAATCGATGACGGCCGAGGCCAGGTAATTTCCCTCCTGCCGGAAGGCAAACAAAGGCGTGAGATTGATGCGCAGCGTCTTGGTTTCGCCGCCCTTGAGCGTCAGCGGACTGAAATTGCTTTGGCGTTCGGAATGGACGGGCAGACCGTTGGGGGTCGTGACCAGAAATGAGAGCCAGGGGTGACCTTCCGTGTTGTTCAGGTCGATGTCGGTGTCCGTCGTGTTCGTGACGGTGACAAGGAGGTCAACCCGCTCATAGAGAAGGAAGTTGCTGCGCTCGGTTTGCGCGGCAACCTGAATCTGGGCCAGAGCGGAGGAGCCGGCCGCGAGTAAAAGCGCGCCAAGGACAGCCAGTGGCTTGCACTTCATATTTTCCTGATGCTAAGGCGGCTAAGGAGGAAAACAAGACGAATTCACGCTTTTGGCGTGAAATCCCGAGCCATGAAGGCAATCTGAAAGGATGCCGACGGAAAATTCGCACCCGACGTTGAAGGTGACGGTGCTTGGTTCCGGAACGTCGACCGGCGTGCCGCTGATCGGCTGCAAGTGTCCAATTTGCTTGTCGGACGACCCCCGCGACAAGCGGACCCGTTCCTCGATTTTTGTGGAAATGCCCGGGGTCAAAATTCTGATCGATACGACGCCCGACCTGCGGCAGCAGGCGCTACGCGAAGGACTAGACCATATCGATGCCGTGCTTTTCACCCATGCGCATGCCGATCACATTCTCGGCTTTGACGATCTGCGCCGTTTCTGCGATTTGCAGGGTGGCCCGTTGCCGATCTATGCCACAGAGGAGACGATGCTGCACCTGCAGCGCATTTTCTTTTATGCCTTTGATCCCAAAAAAACGGTGCCCGGCTATGTCCATGTCACGCCGCATCTCATCACGGGCTCCTTCGAGTTGGGTGGCATGACGCTTACTCCGCTATCTGTTCCGCACGGGTCCTGGTCAACCCTTGGATTTCTTTTCAATCAGGGCGAGCGCAGGCTGCTCGCTTACCTGAGCGACTGCGCCAACGTGCCGGCGCCGATCTGCGCCGCCATCAAGGACGTCGAGGTTTTGATCATCGACGGCTTGCGCGACAAGCCGCATCCAACTCATCTCACGGTAAGCCAGGCCGTGGCGATCGCCCAGGCCATCGGCGCCCGGCAAACGCTTCTCACCCACCAGACCCACGACAAGTGCCATGCCGACCGGTCGCGGGAATTACCACCCGGAATCGAAGTCGCTTACGATGGCCGGAAAATCGAAATCTGATTTCTTCAATATTTATCCATCCATGATCCGCCATACCGTTGTTTTCAAACTCAGGCATTCCGCGGGCTCGCCGCAGGAAAGGGACTTCCTCACCGCAATCCAAAAACTCGCCGATATTCCGACCGTAAAGAATTTCGAGCGTTACCGGCAGGTGAGCAAAAAGAACATCTATACGTTCGGCCTTTCCATGGACTTCGCCGGACCGGCCGATTACCAGACTTACAACCAGCATCCCGATCACGTCACCTTTGTCGAAAACCGCTGGAAGCCCGAAGTCACTGATTTCATGGAAATCGACTACGAGCCACTGGCCATTAATAATGGAAAGCTGCCCGCCGCTGGCGGCGGCAAAACTTGCTCTGTGGAAAGCATGGAGTAGGGTGTCAAAGTCGCCAATTTGATGGAACCCGACCACCAGCTGCGCCGGGGGGCTCCGGCACGATGCGCGGCCTGGCCTTGGGCTGGGCGGCTGGCGGTGTTGGTTTTGCTGGTTGGAACTTTTCCAGCGGTTCGTGCCCAGGAACCCCTGGGCCGGGAAGCCCCCGGCTCCAATCCGCCCCCGCGATTCTGGACGGTGCCACCGGCGCTGCCCGGTTCCAATTCGTCCCCATCCCAGCCCGAAACGCATCCCGATCTGCCGCCGCCACCCGAGACGAACGGATTGTCAATCGCGCCCAAAACAGAATCAGTCCCTGAGTCCGAAGGCATCGCTACAGACACTGACAAGGCCCGCGAAGCGGCCCGGATGCTGGCGATGAAAGGCGATCCGGAGGCGTTGCCCAAACATTTGCTGGTGGTTTACAACTCCAATGACTCCGACAGCCGTTCATTGGCGCAATATTACGCGCAACGCCGCAACATTCCGCCCGAGCGCGTCCTGGCCATCGCGTGCCCAACCACGGAGGAGATAACCCGGGAACAATATGAGGGGACGATCCGCGAACCGATCATTTCCTATCTCATGCAGAAGAATTGGATGGATCGGCGGCAGGTCTCGACCCATCTCAACAGCCGGCCGCTGGATCTCCTCGTCGCCACCCGCAATGATATCTGGGCTATCGTGCTGATGCGCGGCGTTCCGCTTAAAATCGCGCCCGATCCCAACAACGACAACTCCATGCAGGCACAAGCGGTCCTGCAAACCAACGCCGCCGCGGTCGACAGCGAACTCGCACTTCTGCCGATCTTCGGCCTGCCAAAAGGGGGATTCGTCCCCAATATTTTCTTCGATCCAACGATGAAGGGAATCTACCGGCCCGGACCGGAACTGGCCCGCAACATCATTCTCGTGACGCGGCTGGACGGTCCGCGGCCAGCCGACGTCCGGCGGGTGATCGACGACACGCTCTATGCGGAGAAGAATAGGCTGGCCGGCTTGACCGTGATCGACACGCGCGGGTTGACGGATGTGAAGAACCAGTACACCTCCGGCGATACCTGGCTGCGCGGCGCCCGGGCGATGCTGGCCAAGGCCGGCTGGCTGATCAAATTCGATGACAATCCCGATGTATTGCCGCCGACCGACCCTTGTAACCATGTCGCGATTTACCTCGGCTGGTACACCGGCAACGCCACGGGGCCCTGGGTCACATCGCCAGACCGCTTCGTGAAGGGCGCCATCGCCTATCATCTCCATTCCTACAGCGCGAGCACCGTGCGCAGCCTGACCGACGCATGGGTCGGCCCGCTCATCGCCCATGGCGCCGCCGCAACAATGGGCGACGTTTATGAACCCTATCTGGTGATGACGCCGCATGAAGACATCTTCACCAAACACCTCCTCGACGGCGATTATTTCGCCGAGGCGGCTTATGCGGCGCAGCCGGGTCTCTCGTGGATGACGACGGTCGTGGGCGATCCGCTCTATCGCCCGTTTCTCGTGCCCCTCGATGAGGCCGTCGCTCGCGCGGGCACGCCCCGATCGAACCATGATGACTGGCTCCTGCTGCAACAGGTGCAGCGGAAAATCGCCGCCGGTAAACTAACCGCCGATACCGATACGCTGGTCCATGCCCTTGACGTTCCTGGCGCGGGTCCGATTGCCGAGGAAGGCCTGGGCGACCTGCTCGCCAAGTCAAACGATCCCAACGCAGGTCAGGCGGCGGAGGCGGCTTATAAGCAGGCGATGATCGCCGATGCAGCCCCGATCGATCGCATTCGCGTGGGATTGAAGCTGGCGCAGATCGACGCGGCCCGCGGCGATGACGAGGATGCGCAGATAGAACTCAAGACACTCTGGCGCCTCTATCCGAATGATGCGCGGAAATTCGGCATGACCAATCCATCCAGTTCCGCGCCGGTCAATTCCCCGGCCGAACCGCCCAAACCCTGACCGGCCTTTATTGCCCCGAGCCGGAACCACCGATGGCCTGGGTGTAGATCGGTTTGGGCGTGTCGGCCAGGATCGACAACATGGCGCTGCGGAACTTCGCGTAATCGGGCAGCGCGAAAATCTGCACGTAGGCCACAATCTCAACCGGCTGCTCGTTCTTCAGTTTGTGCTCGAACCAGGTGAAGACCTGGGTCGAGGCGTATTTGGGATCGCGCTGGTGCAGTGCTTCCGTTGCGTCGGGATCGTAATTGAGCAGAATGCGCCTTTTTAGGTGGCCTCCGGCATCAAAAAGCTCGGCCATCCAGACCGTGTTCGGTTGCTGCATGAAATCGAAAAATTCGGTGACAATGATCTGCTGGTCACCGGCATGAATGCGTTCGCGGACGAAATAAAGTGAATGGCTGAAGTCGGAATTTTTTTCGCTGGCGTGAAGATCGCGGAACTCCTTCAGGAACCGTTCCACTTTCACATCGCGCCGGAGCGACTGATTGATCTGGATGAGCGATTCAAGCGCCGCCGGATAATCGGGAACAAGGGCGTGGAGTTTTTCGAAATAGCCATCCGCCTTTTCCAACTCGCCGAGCCGCACGCTGATGAATCCCGCCTCGCGCAGGGACCCTTTTGCTTCCGGCGATTCGGCGATGATGCCGTCAAACACGGTGCGGGCCTCCTCGAGCTTTCCCTCCTGCTCAAGTTCCTGGCCCTGGGCAAAACGCTTCTCGAAATCGGCGATCTTGGCCGGATCAGCCGTGGGCGCCGGAGTCTGCGCGGGCGCCCGTCCCAAGACGAGCGCCATCATCGCGACGGCGAGGAAAAATCCCGCTTTCATCCGGCGCACCTGCCGAATCAATAGGCGGCCTGCGCACCACCGATATTGCGCTTGCCGATCCAGGGCATCAGGCCGCGGAGCCGGGCGCCCGTTTTTTCAATCGGGTGCTTGGCGCCGGCGGCGAGAAGCTTGTGGTACTTCTTCTTGCCTGTCTTCGCTTCGCGGATCCAGCCTTTGGCAAACGTGCCGTTCTGGATTTCCTTGAGAACCTGTTTCATCTCCGCGCGCACGGCCTTGTTGATGATGCGCGGCCCGGTGACCACATCACCATACTTGGCCGTTTCCGAAATGGAGAACCGCATGCCCGAGATACCGGCCTCGTACATCAGATCAACGATCAATTTTAATTCGTGCAGGCATTCGAAATAAGCCATCTCGGGCTGGTAACCCGCCGCCACAAGCGTGTCGTAACCGGCCTGTACGAGCGCGCTGGCGCCGCCGCAAAGCACGGCCTGCTCGCCGAAGAGATCGGTCTCGGTTTCTTCCTTGAAGCTCGTTTCAATTACGCCCGCGCGCGTTCCGCCGATGCCCTTGGCCCAGGCCAGCGCAACCTTCCTCGCCTGCTTGCTCGGATTCTGATAGACCGCGATCAGAGCGGGAACGCCGCGGCCTTCCTGGTACTGGCGGCGGACGAGATGGCCCGGCCCCTTTGGCGCGACCATGATGACGTCGATGTCCTTTGGTGGTTTCACCGTCTTGAAATGGATGGCGAAGCCGTGCGAGAAGAGCAGCGTCTTGCCCTTGGTCAGGTTCGGCGCCACGTCCTTTTCATAAACGCCGGCGATGCTGAGGTCGGGCACGGCCATGAAAATGATGTCGGCCTTCTTGACTGCCTCGGCAGTGGTAAAGACCTGGAAGCCCATCTTCTTCGCCGTGGCAATCGATTTGCTGCCGGGATAAAGGCCGATGACGACCTTGACGCCGCTCTCCTTGAGATTCAGCGCATGGGCGTGGCCCTGCGAACCAAAACCGATTACGGCCACGGTTTTGTTTTTGAGCGCGTTCAGATCACCGTCTTTGTCGGAGTAAATTTTTGCAGGCATAGGAAGGGCAAGTATTAGGCAAAGCCGGTCGGTTTGAACAGGCTAAAACGCCGGAACCGTCAGACGTAATGGATACCGTGCTCGGCGCTGATCCCGATGATCCGGGCCATGTCGGGCCCACCCGGCTTTTGGAATTCCTTCTCGCAACGCGCGAAGAAAATCTCGAAGCCGGCGGGTGATGCGGCGCATAGAACACGGGCCATGGTTTCGCCGACATTTTTCAGCGAATGGACTGACATTTTCGGCGCGAAGACGACGGTTCCCGGCTCAACTTTGCGCCATTGGCCGTCGGCGTAAAAACTCATGCGGCCCTCCAGCACGAAAAAACATTCATCCTCCTTTTCGTGATAATGCAGCGGCGGGCCCTGGCCAGGTGGCGCGAGGATCGTGGCCAGCATCGACCGGTCGCCGGTCTGCTCCCCGGTGATGTGAAAGATCATTTCGGCGCCGAAGGCGCGGATGACCTTGCCTCCGTTCGGCGGCACGACAAGGGGAAGGTTGAATTCCAGAGCGTCACTCATTTATTTTCCAAAGGCCCGGGCCGCCCGGGCCATCTTGCGCATGTCGAAGGCCGACGGTTGTCCGGGCGCGGCGGGCCGGTCCAGATAACCATAAACCAGGCAGGAACCGAGCGCCGTCAGCACGGATCGCGACTGCGACGCATAGGGGCCGAGGCCCATGGCCGCGATGCGCCAATCGGGATGGTTAAGCAGAAGGGCGGCGAGCTGCTGCAGGTCGTGCCACGATTTGATCCGCGCCGCGACCTTGAGGATGGTCCAGGAATGGGGATCGAACTGGCCGGTCCAGCGGGCAATTTGCGCCGGGCTGGCCGGGCTTTTGATGGCGTGGGTGGAGAAGACAATCGTTTTGCCCCGGCGACGCGCTTCGGCAATGATCGGCGCCATAGCCGATGCCGTGGCCAGCTCGATGTCGATGGCTTCAACCAGCGGCAGCAGCCGGAGGAAAAGCTCGCGGCGTTCGGCGATTTTCCACGGCCGATGCCCTCCCTCCGCCGGAATGCGCAGCGTCAGCAAAGCCGGAAGTTTTCTCTTCTTCAGGGCGCTCTCAATGGTTTCCACCGTGACTTTTTTTGCCAAAAGGGTGTCGACGCGGATTTCCACGGCATCGGCCGCCGCACTTTTTTTTGCCAACGCACACAGGCCCGTGGCCGTCGTCACGCTGCCGACAACGACGGGGTGAAGATCGGGAAATTTCATGAGTGTTGTTCCAGTGTCGCCTCGTGCTCGGAAGTGGCGACAGGTTTTCGAATGATGCGCAGGCGGCGGATGCGGCGCAACCCGACTTCGGTGGCGATGAGCTGAAAGCCCTCAATCTCCACCTTGTCACCGGCGTGCGGAGGCTGATTCCAGTTCCGGAGTGCCCATTTCTCGACGGTCTCGTTGGTCTGCGCCGGCAGGGGCCAGCCGGTCTCGGCGGCGAGGTCGCGCAGGGGCAGGTCGCAATCGACGAGAACCGATTCCTTGCTCCGCTCGTAGATGGGACCCTTCTCGATGTCGAATTCATCGCGAATGTCGCCGACAAGTTCCTCCAGCACATCCTCGAAACTGACCAGCCCGAGCAGTTTTTCGTCAACATCAAGGACGAGGGCGAGGTGGTTGCGCGATTTGCGGAAGAGCTCAAGCATGGCGGGCAGGCGCGTTTTGGCCAGAAAGGTGAGGATGGGCCGGACGATGGCGCTGAGATTGGTCTGCGCGCCGAGGACCTGATATTGCCAGAGGAGTTCCTTGACGTGGATGACGCCAAGGACCTGATCAAGCGAATCTCCGCAATAGGGCAGGCGGCTATAGCCTGATTTTTGCGCCACGGTCAGGTTGTCGGCCAGCGACCGGTCGCGCCATAAAACAACAACCTGGTCGCGCGGAAGCATGACATGCTCGGCGGTCGTTTCCTTGAGTCGGATGGCCTTGAGCATGATTTTGTTCACGAGCTGGTCCGAGGGATGGACATGCCGCGAGTTCATCAGGACGTATTGCAGTTCCTCCTGGTTGAAGCCGTGGTCGAATTCCTTGGTCGGTGGAATGCCCATCCAGATCAGGAGCCGGTTGGCGGTGCGATTGAGCAGCCAGATGAATGGGTAGCAGACGTGATAAAATAGGACGAGCGGCGCGCCGACCCACATGACAACCGTACGCGGGCGTTGGATGGCGAAATATTTCGGGACGAGTTCGCCCAGGACGATGTGAAAGAAGGTGATGCCGGCAAAGGCGATCGTGTAGCTGACCGAGGTAACGGCCAGCGTTTGCGAAATGCCAAAAGAGGAAAGAATTCCGGTCGCGCCGTTAAAATGGGCCACCGGCTTTTCCATCCACTTGGCGACAACCGGCTCGCCGACGAAACCGAGGCCGAGGCTGGTGAGGGTGATGCCGAGCTGGGTGGCCGACAAATAGCGGTCCAGGTGGGTGGTGACGCGAATGGCCAGGGCCAGTCGCCAGTTCTTCTTCCCCTTGACCTGCATGGATTTAAGCTGAGAGCCGCGGATTTTGACAAAGGCGAACTCTGTCGCGACGAAAAAGGCATTCGCCGCCACAAGCAGGATAATTGCGCCGGTCTGGGCCGGCTTTTGGAACCAAACTTCCGCGAACATCCCCTCAGACTAATGCAAGTCGCTGGCGCTGACGATGCGGAAAGCTCCCCGGGTGTGCAGATTGACTTCTCGCCCACTTGCCATACCCTGATTATGAACCGGTTATGGCCGTTACCCACGAAAATAACGCCTGGGCTCAGGTGAAGGAAGGCTGGCGACAGCTTTACGGCTCCTTTGCCCGCAAAGGAGTTAGTGTTGAAAATCACGAATTCGTGGCCACGAAGGCGGTCGATTGGGGCAAGAGCTTCCATCGCAATAGCGTGGAGCTCTGCCTGAACCTGCGCGGCACCGGCACCGTGCATGATGGCCGGATCGAGGCCCGTTACCAGCCCCACACGGTCGGTTTCTATTGTAATGCAAATGCTGACCTGGAGGCGCTTCGCGCCGCGGGGGAAACCCATTCTTTTATCACCATTGAACTTTCTCGCAAGTTCCTGGAAACGCAGGTCCATACGATGGAGGATGACCTCCATCCTGCATTGCGTCGCTGGTTGATCAACCGGGGCGGGTCGGCGGCCTCGGTCGGCGCGATGTCACCGGGGCAGGAGGTCACCTTTCAATCGCTGCGGCAGCCGCCGGTTCCGCAGGCAGCCCAAAGGCTCTGGTACCAGGCGAAAACGCTGGAGCTTCTTTCCCAGATTCTTTTTCAGCCGATTCCACAGGAGGAATTTTTCTGCCAGCGGCAAAAGCGAGTCGCCCGCGAGCGGGTGGAACGGACCGCCGCGATCCTGCGCAGCCATCTGGTCGATCCCCCCGACATCGAGGCGCTGGGCGCACAGGTCGGTTGCAGCCCTTTTTACCTGAGCCGGCTTTTCTCGAAGGAAATGGACATGACCATCCCGCAATTTCTCCGGCAGATGCGGATGGAAAAAGCGGCCGAACTGCTGTTGGGCGGCCGTCACAATGTGACCGAAGCGGCAATGGAAGTCGGCTATTCCTCGCTGAGCCATTTCAGCAAGGCGTTTTGTACGACCATCGGTTGTTGTCCCGCGTTGTTCCCAACTGCGACGGCACTGGTGGAGCAGTTTCGCGCCAGAAAAAAGTTCTAAAGCCGGATAAACTCGCCCACTTTGGGCAGCGCCTTGAGCATCGCGACGCTGACCTCATCGGGGCGCTCGGGCCGGTCGCGATTCACGTTGACCAGACAGAGAAACCCAAGCGGTTCCGATGACGTGGCGCGGAACTGATGCCAGGTCATGGTCGGGACGTAAACGAGATCGTTGACGGCAATCTCATAAACCGCGTCGCCGACAAGACAATGCCCTCGCCCGCGAATGATCATGACGGAATGAATGTGGTCATGCCGTTCGAGGGTCGAATGGCCGCCCGGCTCGATTTCAAAGTAGCGCAACTCCGCGCCGAGTTTCGGGCCGCCCTCGAAAAGCACCTGGCGGGAGATGGCCTTGAAATGACTGCCTTCCTCCTTGTAGTTGAGGACCGGGACGCCGTCCCAGCGGAAACCGCCCATGTGGCGCACGATGGAATTCACGCTAAAAATTTATCATATTCGGAATGAGGGCCAATCCAAAACCAGATAACCCCCTCTGGCCGCCCTTTGCCCAATGCTCGATAGTTGGAGCCAATTCGGACAGATCAGTTACCGCCCACCTTTTTGAAGCATAGTGAGGGATGATTAGGATTGGCCTTGAGCAATTCGAAATTCTTGTCTGCCAATCTTCGAATGGGGACGGGCAGCAAATGATAATGCGCCAGAAGTCTGGCTCGGCAAAGTGCTTCACAAGGGCTTGCAGCGGCCCTCTTCAAAAGCTTTATCCACTTTGGCATTGATATGGCCAAATTTCCCCGCCGCGACATCCCGTGCAATTTGCTTGTCCCATTCGTCGGCCATGAACTCCTCAAACCAAGCGGCAAGACGCGAGAGATCCCCCGGCGGTAATTCCGAAATGGCTTTTTCGAGTTCAACGACACTCACGGTTTATTTATACCGTATTTATCGGTGCTGACAAGGCGGCCAAGCGATAAGCCAGTTTTCTTCCAATCTCCGCGCATGTTGATCCACCGTGAGAGATTCGGGTCGCTGGCCGGCTGCTTTGGGGCGACGACGTGGCATTCTATGCCGTGCATCTGGGGCATGAATTGATTTTCCGCGCGACAAATCGCGTGTCTGGCGTACGTTCCACGCATGTCCACACCCCGTCCCTTTCTTTACGTTAAATCGGGCTGCCCCTGGTGCACCGAAGCCGAGGATTACCTCCACGAGCATGGCATCGCCTACGGCAAAGCCGACGTCAACGCCGACTCCGCCGCCCTCGAGGAAATGAAGCGGCTCTCCGGCCAGACCAAGGCGCCGACCATGCGCTGGGGCGATGAAATCCTGGCCGATTTCGGCGCGGAGGAGCTTGATGCGTTCCTGCGCGAAAAAAGCGTGGTAAAGTAGATCCGGCCCCATGAGCCACAAGTCGCCCCGGATCGAAGCGCTGCTCTCGCGCTTTGAGGAATCACCCGATTTTAGCCGCCATTACGCCGGCTATTTTCGCTGCTTCAACGCGCAGCTCTATTACGAGGCGCATGACGTCCTGGAGGAAGTCTGGCTGCCGATCCGCGGCCAGCCGCAGGGCAATTTCTATAAGGGCTTGATCCAGGTGGCGGGCGCGTTTGTCCATCTGCAAAAGGAGCGGCTTGGACCCGCAGCGCGGCTCTTCGCGCTCGCGCTGAAAAACTTTGAGGATTACCCGGCGCATCATGCCGGGATCGATCTCGATCTGATCCGGCGGTTATGCATCCATCATCGCCAGGAGATCATCGACTCGGGTGAAACGCATAATCCGTTGCTCAAGGATCATCCGCCACAATTGGCGCTGCCCTGCGCCGAATTTAAATAAGTTTAGACCAGAAAACCGCTGGCAGTGTAATCGTCAATGCCCTTTTCCAACGTGAACTTCGGCGTGTAACGGAGCGCCCGGGTCGTCGCGGAAAGATCAGCCTCGGTATGGGGCTGGTAGTGGGCATGGGGATTATCGATATACTCCGGCTGCCACTGGGTTTTAAGAACGCGGTTAAGGTTCGCGACGATGTCGTTGAACGAGCGAGGCACCCCGCTGCCTGCGTTATATATGCCGGAGGAACGGGCGCGCGCGGCGAGGAGGGTGCAATTGACGATGTCCTTCACGTAGACGAAATCGCGGATCTGCTCACCGTGTTTGAAAATCCGCGGCGCCTGTCCCCGCCGGATCTGCTGCGCAAGCTGGAGGATCATGCTCGAAGCCGCGCCCTTATGGGCTTCGCGCGGGCCGTAAACATTGAAGTAGCGGAGCCCAACGACGACCTGCGACGGATTTTCCTTTGCCCAGAGCCGCGCCAGATTATCGAGCTGCACCTTGGAGAAGGCGTAGATGTTGGCCGGCTTCGGCGGCTGGTCGACCTTGTTGACGCCGGCGGCGATGCCGTAAGTGGCGGCGGAGGAGGCATAAACGAGGCGCGTCTTGCGGCCTTCGAAATAATTGAGGAGGTTGCGCCACGATTCGACGTTGTCGCGCACCTGGCGTAGCTGGTCGTGATCGGTCGTATCGGTGATCGAGGCAAGATGGAAGACGAGATCGACCTTCCGGCCGCCGAAATAATGCTTCAGGTTAAGCTGGGCCACGTCGCCCGCGATGATATCGCCCGTAAAGCCTTCGAGGTTCTTAAAATGGCCGGAGCGAAAGTCATCGACCACCGTGAGGCTGGCTTCCGGGTGGCGCTTGGCGATTTCATGGACCAGGTTCGACCCGATGAACCCGGCGCCCCCGGTGACAACGACGTGCTTGTACATGGCGGAATCCTACACAACTGGCGGCGGGAGGAAACTCTTTACCGGCTGATGTCGCGCTGCGAAAGGACCTTGAACTGGTTGGCGTGAAGGACGGCCGTGGCGCATTCGCGGTCCTCGACGTGCAGCGCCAGCGCCGCCTTGCCGCGCGGCCGGGTGAGGAGCGAGTAGGCGGAGTGGATGTTACACTCGGCCTGAAGCAGCGCGGAAAGGACACCCTTCAAATCGGCCGCGCTGCTGCTGAGTTCGACCACGACGAGCGAGACTTCCGTGAACGCGAGGCCATGTTCCTGGAAAAGCGCGCGAGCCTTGTCGGGATCGTCGGTGACCAGGCGCACGATGGCGGCGTCGGCGGTGTCGAGGATGCTGAGGGCCACAACGTGGACCTGTGCGGGCGAAAACATTTTCACGATGTCGAGCAGCCGCCCAACCTTGTTTTCCATGAAAACGGAAAACTGTTTGACCTCATCTTCCTGTGGTCCCTTGGCCGTCTTTAATTCGTTCGCTTCCGTCTCCATAAGTCCACCAGCATGACCCAGGCGTGACCCTGGAGTCTATCTCATAAATACGCGATTTGAATCGCCACACCCGTCCCATTCTGGCTTGATAAAAAGGCGTATGTCCGTCGTCAAAAAGCTCTCGGCGAGGAAGTCCCAGGCCCCCAAGGCGCTCGGAGCCGTGGCCCGTCAGCAGCTTTTGCTCGTCAACGGCCTGCTGGATGAAGTGGCGCGCAATTACCTCGCCCGGCTCCATCGCGAAATTGCCGAATTGGTGCGCAGCCTGGAAAAAAAGGAGGCCGGAATCGGTTTTTCCCGGCGGGAATTGAAGGACATGCACCAGATTCTGAAGCGACTGGCCCATTTGCAGATCGATCCGGAACGGGGTCGTCGCAAGGATTTGAAAAAAATCGATGCCCTCATTGGCGAAGTTCAGTCAACCATCGAGGGCTGGTAAAACTTAGTTGCATGCGTTACGCCGTTTTTGATCTCGGCAGCAATTCGATCAAGTTCATTGTGGCGGAAACCCGCGCCAACAGCGTCCGTCTGCTGGTGGAAAAGAGCATCAGCACCCGGCTGGCGGAAGATCTCATCAATACGTGCGAACTGCGTCCCGAAGCGGTGGCGCGAACGCTCACCGCCTTGAAACAACTCCGGGCCGTGGCCACCGAGCTCGAGGTGGAACATTTTCGGGCCGTCGCCACGAGCGCGGTGCGCGACAGCCGCAACCGCCGCGAATTCCTGCGGGCTGCACGCGAGGTGCTCGGTTTTCCCGTGCGTCTGCTCTCCGGCACGGAAGAAGCCGAGACCATTTTTTCGGGGGTCATGGCCGATCCCCGCTGGCGCGGCAAGGATCTCTTTATCCTCGATATTGGCGGGGGCAGCGCCGAATGGGTGCAGGGCCGTCACGGCAAATTTGAGAAGCGGATCAGCCTGCCACTGGGTGCGGTGCGGCTGCGCGAGCGTTTCCTGCACCAGTATCCTGTGGCGCCGGACACGGCCGCACTGCTGGTCGAGACGGTGCGCGCGCAGATCGAGCACCCACTTGCCTCCTATTCGCTCGGCCCGCGCAAGCTCGTCGGCACCGGCGGAACAATCACCTGCCTGGTCGCGATCAAAAAGGGTCTGGCCAAATTCGATCCGGCCAAAATCGATCACTCCATTCTGACCATCCGCCAGGTTCGGGAATTGCTGGACCGGTTTACCGGAAAAACACTCGAACAACTTCATGCCATCCCCGGCCTGCCCGCCAAACGGACCGATCTGATCATTCCCGGCACGGCGGTGGTGCTCGCCACGATGGAACATCTAGGTGCGCGGAAAATCCAGGTAAGTGTGCGCGGCCTGCGCTATGGTGTGCTCACCGCTGCCATCCGCGAAACCGAGGGCCCGGGCCATCATGCCCACCGCGAAAAGCATCACGCCGCCATCAGCTGAGTATGTCCCCTTTCATTGAAGAGAGCCTGGGCCTGCGCGCCCGTTATGATGAGGAACCAAGCCATTCCGATCATGTCGCGGATCTGGCCCTGCAGATTTTCGACGGGCTCCGGCCCTGGCACGATCTCCGCGATCATCCGCGTGAACTGCTCCACGGCGCCGCGCTTCTGCACGACATCGGCTGGGCGAAAACGCCTGACGGCAAGGGGCACCACAAATGGTCGGCCAAACTGATCCGGGAACATCCGTGGAAACATCTGTCTGCCGACGAGGTGCCGGTGATGGCTCAGATCGCGCGCTACCATCGTAAGACCTCGCCGCAGCCCGACCATGCCGAGTTCCACGCGCTTTCCGCGCCGGCGCAGCGGCTGGTCATGATTCTGGGCGGCATCCTCCGGATCGCCGATGCCCTCGACCGGACGCATACCGGAAAAGTCGAACGGGCCGATACTTCGGCCACGGAAGCAAAAATCGTGGTTCGCGTAAAAATAACCGGTCCCTGGAACGCCGAGCGGGAGATGTTTGCGGCTAAGCGCGACATGCTGCAAATTATTGCCGAACGACCGGTGGAAGTTGAAGGAGCGCGTTAGCTTGACCTGCCCAAACGGCGCGACCGAAGAACCTAAAGCAGTTCGAACTCGGCCGTGACGACCGCCTTCATGCTTTTTTCACGCGATTTGGTGTCGAGTGCGCCTTCCGACGACGTTTCCGTCTCGTATACCGAGGTGATCTGAAAAACACCCTGGTTGGCCGAGCGTAGCACACCGACCTTGCGCCCACTTTTGGCCGCGATCTCTTCCGCGCGCCTCTGCGCATCCTGCACCGCGTCGCCCAGCATCGTGACCTTCAGGTCAGCGAGTTTGGTGCAATAGTACTCGATCGCGTTGAAGCTGATCTCCACGCCACTGTGGAGCAGCGCCGGCGAAGCGCCCGCCAGTTTCGAGATGCTGTCGATGTCCTTCGAGGTCACTTCGATGTTCCGCTCCAGCTTGTAGCCGTCGAGCTGGTCGAGGCCGCCGTCGACTCCCTCGGTTGACTTGCTCAACGCCGTCGTGGTCAGGTCTGAAATCGTGATATTCTCCTTCGGCACGCCCTGGGCGACGAGAAAATCGGTCACCGTCTGGGTGTCTTTATCCATTTGATCAGCCGCCTGATTCACCTGTTTGGCCCGCGTGGTCAAAGTCGCCGACCAAAGCGCGAAATCGGAATCAATGTGGCGCTCGGCATAGCCCTTCACGGTGATGGTGTGGTGAGCTTTGACAAAATCGCTGAGCGGTCCGGACAACACGACGGCGCCCAGGGCGAGGCCGAGGGCGAGAATGGTTGCGGGAAGGAGAAGACTACGAGGAGCGGGAGGATTCATACTTCCCATCAATCGCGTCCTTCCGCGATTTTCTTACATGTCGCTTAAGATGCCGCGGACGTCCCAATGCTTTCAGGCGCTTCGCCCCCGGCGAGCTTCTTCAGCGTCGCCTTTTCGATCTTGGCGTAAAGCTCCTTGTTCTTCTTGAGCTCTTCCTTCGCCGCATCGCGGCCCTGCCCCACCTGGGTGCCCTCAAAATAGAGCCAGGCGCCCTTTTTCTCGATGACGTTAAGCTCAACACCGAGATCGAGCAGCGAACCTTCCCTCGATATACCCTCATTGTACATGATGTCGAACTCGGCCTCACGAAAGGGCGGAGCGACCTTGTTCTTCACGATCTTGACCCTGGTGCGGTTGCCGAGGACGGTGCCGTCCGGCGTTTTGATCGCGGCGATGCGCCGGATATCGACGCGGACGGAGGAATAAAACTTGAGCGCCTTGCCGCCCGGCGTGGTCTCGGGATTACCGAACATCACGCCGATTTTTTCGCGGATCTGGTTGGTGAAGATGGCGCAGGTCTTGGCCTTGCTGATGAAGGAGGTGAGTTTGCGCATGGCTTGGCTCATGAGCCGCGCCTGGGCGCCCACGGTGGCATCGCCCATCTGGCCTTCCAGTTCCGCCTTGGTGATGAGGGCCGCGACCGAGTCGATCACGACGACATCGACCGCGTTCGACTTGATCAGCGTCTCGGCAATGGTCAGAGCCTCTTCGCCCGAGTCGGGCTGGGAAACGAGCAATTCGTTCATGTTGACGCCGAGCTTGCGGGCGTAGGCCGGATCGAGCGCGTGTTCCACGTCGATGAAGGCCGCGACGCCGCCGGCCCGTTGGGCCTGGGCGATGACCGTCAGGGTCAGGGTCGTTTTGCCCGATGATTCCGGGCCGAATATCTCCACGATGCGTCCGCGTGGGAAACCACCGACACCAAGCGCCGTGTCGATGGCGATCGATCCGGTCGGGATTACTTCCACGGTCAGCTTTGAATTGGCGTCCCCGAGGCGCATGATCGACCCGTCGCCGTATTCCTTGGCGATGGCCTGGAGGGCCAATTCGAGGTTTTTGTCGCGAGCGGCCTGGATCTTGGAGTCCGGCTTGTTCTCGCTCTTGGTTTCGACGGGTTTTACCTCGGATTTTGCGGCCATAGTGGGAATGATTTAGGCAATTTTATACAAATGTACAAGCATTATTTTATCTTAAATTTTATGACGGGTTTTTGACTACACCGCGCCCGCTCACCCGGCAATGTTGTTTTGCAAAAATTAACTGAGCGCCCTTCTCACCAGATCGAGCGCCACCTGCGAGGCCATGTATTTGAATGTTTCCCGGGCGGAGGCGAGGTTGAGCTCCAGCGTTTCGGTTTTTCCCTGCCGCCGGGCCACGCCGAAATAGACCAGCCCGACTGGCTTTTCGACCGTGCCGCCGGTGGGACCCGCAATGCCGGTGATCGCCACGGCGATATCGGCGTCGGCCCGGGCCAGGGCACCCTCGGCCATGGCCCGCGCTGTTTCCGCGCTAACCGCGCCATGCTTTTCGAGCAGTGTCGGCGCCATGCCCAGCTCGGTCATCTTGGCCTCGTTGGCGTAGGTCACCCAGCCGTAGCGAAACATCTCCGAGCTGTGCGGCACGTTCGTGATTCGACTGGCGACGAGTCCCCCCGTGCACGATTCCGCCGTGGCCACGGTTTTGCGGGCCGCCCGCGCCAATCGTACCACGACCTGCTCCATCGTTTCGTGGCCTTCCGCATAGATATGGTCGCCGAGCTGGGTGCGAACCAGATCGGCCGCAGCGCCGATCAATCCTTCATCCGGCCCGATCAGGCGCAAATCGACCTCGCCGGGTCGTGCGCAATATCCAACCTCGATCGGCCCGATGGCCTTGATCTTCTCTTCGACTAAAATCTGCACCCGTGTCTCACCCATACCGAGAATGCGGAAGGTCCGTTCGTGGATGGGCGGCAGCTTGTCGGCGAACCGTTTCCGCAGCCAGGGCAACGCCTCGTTCTCCCACATGGGCCGCAGTTCGCCAGGCGGCCCCGGCAGGAGAATGGCCACGGTCTTGTCGTTTTCAACGATCAGGCCCGGGGCGGTGCCGTTCGGATTGTCGAGCACCGTGCCGCCCTCCGGCACCATGGCCTGCGCGCGTTGGAGTTCGTTCATTACCAGCTTGCGCCGGGAGAATTTCGCCGCGATGCCATCGAGGATTTCCGGATGAAAAATGAGCTTCCGGCCGAAAGCCTCGGCCGCGGCATCGCGCGTGATGTCGTCCGAGGTCGGGCCCAACCCGCCGGTGACGATGACGATTTCCGCCCGCGACATGGCGTCCTTGAGTGCCTCCACAATGGCGACGCCGTCCGGGACGGACACCTGCCGCTCCACTCGCAGGCCGAGCCCGAAAAGGCTCTGGGCGAGAAAATTGAGATGGGTGTTCGTGACTTGGCCCAGCAGCAGTTCCGTGCCGGTGTTGATGACTTCGACGCGCATGTAAAAGCACTCTACCCGAAAAAGTCCGTTCGTCATCTGCAGCCGCCGAACGCGGGCCGGATCATCCCTTCCAAAATTAATGCGCCGGAGGTCCGGCGATCCCGGGCTTGGGCTTGGCATCGGCGGCGGCGTCCGTCTTGGCCAGACTTTCGGGAGGAGTAGGATGCGTTCTCCGGATCCAGATTCCCCAACGTGTTTCGCCGATGCGGGCGACTTCTTTCCAGACGTAAGCACTTTCAATGGAGGCATTGATTCCGGGCCAACCATAAGGACCGCGCACATTATCACGCTCAAGCCACACGATGTAATCGACTCCGCCGGGTGTCGCGGACGTCAGCCAATTAACCGGGTCCTCCAGCTTTCCGTTATAAAAGGCATCGCGCCCATCGGCCAGATTGACCAGGTCCTCCCGTGCGCCGCGCCAAAGCATCTCGTGGCCCACCCAGCCCCCCAGGGAATAATGGCCGGAAAATTGCGCCACGGTGATGCAGGGGCCGCCCGGATTAAACGGAACACTCTCCATGACCACGCCCCTGGGAAGGGATTCCAGAACTTCAAAAATTGCGCGCTGCTCCGGCTTCTCCGTGAACCAAGCGTAACCATCCAGACGTCCCATATGCTCCTTGGAATCAAAATACCAGTCGCGCCCCAGGATCCACAAATTACCCATCATAGTCAGCACGACGATCACCCATATCAAACGCCGAAAAATGGGCGCATTCCAGCAAATGGCAATTCCCCACACCAGCATCAGCGCATAGGCCCATGGCCACCATTTCAGCGTCGTGTTAAAAACATTATATTGCCCGCCATAGACATCGTGTACGTGAAAGAGGTAGGTGCCCACAATCGCTCCCCCACACACTGTCACGATAAAAATCTCCAGACGCGACCTCAGTCCATGCCAGACGCAGAGCAGCCACATCAGCATGGCCGGCCCCATGACCAACATCCAGTTCAGCACCGGCGCACGCTGCGAGGCCCATTCAATGGTGATATCCATATTGCGCGTCTCGTAGGCGAATTGGCTGAAGTAAGGAAAAATCAGGGCAAAGGGCACACACCAGGCTAACAAGATTTGCCCGAGAGTGTCGGGCTTGCCGCTCAATCGGCGATAAACCAGCCAGCAGATCATCAGCATGACCTGCAAGGGCGCGATCCAAGTGTTGCTGATGAAAAGATAAACCGCGGTGGCCACCGCCGCCATCATCGCATAGCGGTCCGTCGGACTGTTCGCAGGCGCCCGTTCCGCCACGCCCATGGCCGCCACACCCAGCCCAAAGAAAAGGAGCGAACTAAGCGAGGGATGAAAGTCGCCCAGCCTGATGACATAGGAATAATATTCCATCGGCGCATCGACCGAGCTTTCCCCGATAAAATTAATGAATTGATGCCCAAAGGGAGTCAGAAAGGGATTGCCGTGCAGGGCAAAGCAGCCAATAAACCGCATCGCCCCGGCGGGATTAACTTCTCCCGTCAGCATAACCGGCGCAACCAAGGTCGATCCGCTACCACCCAAACCAATGCAAATGGCCGCACACCATCCCGCCGCCGAGGAGCCGGCCAGCGCCCGCGCTCCGGTACCCACACCGGCGATGGCCAGTCCCACGAGCGTGCAATATCCCAGATGGAACGTCATGCCCGAGCTTGCTCCGGTCCAGCGATGGATCAGACCCGCCGCGTAATATTGAAAAATGTAGTACATGTCATCCTTGTTGCCCTTCAGCCAGATGTCCTCGGCGGGGAGAAGACCTCCGGCTGAATAGGAAACAAGGTGGGCGTGATCAGCTATCCGTTCGGAATTGAGGAAAATATCCGGCTGGGTGTAACGCCAGAAAAAACACAAAAAGAAACCAAAGAGGAAATACCAAAGGACCTCCTGCCGAAGGAGCCCCACCCGATATTTCTGAATCAACCAAAAGGAAAGCACGCTTCCCGGTATCCACAAAAAGTGGGCTTGTCCCAATGGGAAAAAATGTTCCAGGCAGAAAAGAACACCTACCACGATCAACGGCGTAAAACAGAAATGGAGCGAGTAATCGACCGAAGGCAGAAAATGTTTGCCCGCCAGGCTCAATCCGATGATGCACCAGATGAGGATGGCAACCTGAAAAGCATCGGCCAGGTAGGACATAAGGCACCTCCTTGTAGCCCCATCGTTTCCTTATTTCACCCCTTTTCTCGATCCATATCAGGGCGGCTCATTTTGTGCTCTTTGTGTTCTTTTGCGGCCCATGTAGATTAGTCCGATGTCCTTCAAGCTCGTTAGTCCGTTTCCGCCCATGGGCGATCAGCCCCAGGCGATCGAAAAGCTGCTGAAGCGACTGCGGACAGGCGAAAAGCATTCGACCCTCCTCGGCGTCACCGGCTCGGGCAAGACCTTCACCATGGCCAATGTGGTTGCGGAGCTCGACCGTCCCACGCTCGTCCTTTCCCATAACAAAACTCTCGCCGCGCAGCTCTACAGCGAGTTCAAGCAGTTCTTCCCCGAAAATGCGGTGGAATACTTCGTCTCCTATTTCGATTACTACCAGCCCGAGGCCTACATCCCGCGCAGCGACACCTATATCGAGAAGGACTCGAGCGTGAACGAGGAGATCGAACGGCTGCGGCTCTCGGCCACCAGCGCGCTGCTTACACGCCGCGACGTGCTTGTCGTGGCCAGCGTGTCGTGCATCTACGGCTTGGGTTAGCCCGAGGACTACAAGGACATGGTCTGCCCGGTGGCGAAGGGCCAGTTCCTCACCCGCGAGGCCTTCCTGGCCCGGCTGATCGAGATGCAATATGAGCGGAACGATTTTCAGCTGACGCGCGGCAAGTTCCGTGTGCGGGGCGACACGGTCGAGCTTTGTCCCGCCTATACCGAGGACGCCGTGCGGGTCGAGTTTTTCGGCGATGAGATCGACCGGCTGACCCGTTTCGACCCGATCACGAGTGAGACCTTCGACACGCTCGACCAGATGACCATTTTCGCCGCGCGGCATTACGTCACACCCGCCAACAAGATGCGGATCGCCATGGGGACGATCCGCACCGAGCTCGACGAGCGGATCGCCGAGCTGGAAAAACAGGGCAAGCTCCTCGAGGCGCAGCGGCTGAAGATGCGCACAACCTTCGACCTCGAGATGATGGAGGAGATGGGCTTCTGCAACGGGATCGAAAATTACTCGCGCCACACCAGCGGCCGCCCGCCCGGCTCGCGACCTTACACGTTGATCGACTTTTTCCCGAACGACTTCCTGACCATCATCGACGAATCGCACGTGGCAGTGCCGCAGATCGGCGGGATGTACGAGGGCGACCGCTCGCGCAAGACGGTGCTGGTCGAGCACGGCTTCCGGCTTCCCTCGGCGCTCGACAACCGTCCGCTCAAGTTCGCCGAATTCGATGCGCTGGTCGGCCAGCGGCTCTATGTCTCGGCCACGCCGACGAAGTACGAGGTCGAGAAATCGGGCGGTATCACCGCCGAGCAGGTGATCCGTCCCACCGGCCTGCTCGATCCCGAGATCGTGGTCAAGCCGCTCGCGGGCCAGATCGACGACCTGATCGAGCAGGCGCGCCTGCGCACCGCCCAGGGCGAACGCGTCCTGGTCACCACCCTGACCAAACGGACCGCCGAGGACCTGGCTGATTACCTGCGCGATCTCGGCATCAAGGTACGCTATCTCCATTCCGAGATCGACACCATCGAGCGGGTCGAAATTCTCCGGAGCCTCCGCGCGGGCGAGGTCGATGTGCTGATCGGAATCAATCTTTTGCGCGAGGGGCTCGACCTGCCCGAAGTCTCGCTTGTCGCCGTGCTCGACGCCGACAAGGAAGGTTTCCTGCGTTCGCAGACCTCGCTGATCCAGACGGCGGGCCGCGCGGCCCGACATCAGAACGGTCTCGTCATTCTCTACGCCGACGTCATCACCGACTCGATCCGGCAACTGATCGCGATCAGCAAGGAGAGGCGCGACAAGCAGATCGCCTACAATAAGGAGCACGGCATCACGCCCCGCTCCATTGTCCGCGCGGTGCAGGAGAGCCTCGGCAACGTCCTCAAGGGCCGGCAAATCGCGGCCAATGTGGTCGGCGAAGCGACCCGGGACATGGACATCATGCAAGTGCTGCAAGAACTCGAATCCGAGATGCTTGCCGCCTCCGCTTCCATGCACTACGAAAAGGCCGCCCTGCTGCGCGACCAGATCATGGAGCTCAAGCAGCAGGCCGGCTTGGCTAAGATTGAACCAAGCCCCAAGCCGGTCGCCTATCCAAAAACGAAGGGCAAGCGCAAAGCTGAAAAGAAGATTTAAAGCTGATCGTTGCTTCAGCTTTCCGTCGATGATGAAACGATAAGTATCCTTTCTTGCTTTTTAGTTATACTTATGTATTATATGGTATGCAGCTCGAATCCAAATTGCGCATGGGACGCGGCGCGGTCCGCGATCTGCCGAACCGGTTTGAGAAATTGGCGCTCGATCTTGATCCCGATGTTGTGCAGGCCGCCGCGGAAGGCGACGAGCCGCTGCCGAATCCGAAGACGCAGTTTTTCGAGGACCATACTGAGTCGATCATCGTCAAAAACGACAGTCCCGATGTCGGCTTCAGCGCGGGCATCAATCCCTATCGCGGCTGCGAGCACGGCTGCGCCTATTGCTACGCGCGGCCCTATCACGAATACCTCGGCTTTTCCGCCGGACTCGATTTCGAATCGAAAATCATGGTCAAACTCCATGCGGGCGAGTTGCTGCGCAAGGAACTCTCGCGGCCCAAGTACGAGCCGCAGGTGCTCGGCTTGAGCGGCGTGACCGATTGCTACCAGCCCGCCGAGCGCCATTTCCGCATCACCCGCACCTGCCTCGAGGTGTTGGCCGAATTCCGCAACCCGGTCTCGATCGTCACCAAGAATTTTCTGGTCACGCGCGATCTCGACCTGCTCAAGGAGCTCGCCTCCTTCGATGCGGTCCATGTCTTCATTTCCATCACCACACTTCATGCCGATCTCGCCGCGAAGATGGAACCGCGCGCCAGCCGTCCCGTCCACCGCCTGCGGGCCATCGAAATGCTGGCCAAAGCGGGCGTACCGGTCGGAGTCATGGTCGCGCCGATTATCCCCGGCCTCAATGACCGCGAAATCCCGGCCGTGCTCGAAGCCGCCCGGGCCGCCGGCGCCATCGAGGCCGGTTACACCATGCTGCGGCTGCCCTATGGCGTGAAGGACATTTTCCGCGAATGGCTGCAGCTCAATTTCCCGGAAAAACTCGAGCGCATCCTCGGCACGGTGCGCGAAGTGCGCGGCGGCAAGCTCAATGTCAGCGACTTCAAGACCCGAATGCGCGGCGAGGGGCCCTACGCGGAGCAGATCAGCCAGATGTTCCACGTCTTTCGCGCCCGGCTCGGTTTCGGCGCGCGCATCCGCGAACTGCGCACGGAACATTTCCGCCGTCCTGGCGACAAACAGATGATGCTCCTGAACGTCGCCGTTACGTGACCGTCTGCCGGCGCGCGATTTCGTCGAGCGGAAATTCCCGCTGCGATGCCAGCGGCAGGTCAATGCGATCGCCCGTTTTTGCCGACTCGTAGGCGGCCAGATAAAGCTCCGTGGACAACGCGGCATTGCGCAGAGATAACTGGGATTCCTTTCCGCCCTCCAGCCAGGCAATGAAATCGTTCAACAGAAGCTGCCACGAGTCCTGCGCCGGATCCGTAGGATTTTTTACCGGCACTTCCCGAAAGCCCTGACGATTGAGCAGCACCAACTTGCCTTCCCCAATTTCAAGCTGGCCGTCCGTGCCGACAACCTTCATGGCATAGGAAGGCAGGCCGGGAATGCCCACGCCCCCATCCAAAAGTCCCCGCACGCCGTTTTCGAAGGCATAATAGGCCAGGGCATGTTGCTCCATGATGTGGCCGTACCCCTTCTTTTCGCCGTTGCAGCGCGCCTGTCCCATGACCCAGCGAACTGGTGCGTCGTCGACGAAGAACCGGCTCATGTCGAGCCAATGCGTGCCCCATTCCATCAAATCCCAATCCTGAATGCTGGAAAAAATCATGGAAAGCTCGCCGAGAGCGCCTTCCTTGATCATCTGCTTCGCCTGCCGGAAGGTAGTACCGTAGCGGCGGTAATGATTGGTCACCACTTTGACTCCGGCCTTTTCCGCGGCCTTCACCATGAAATGGACATCATCCATCATCAGCGCGAGCGGTTTTTCGCACCAGATGCCTTTCACCCCGGCTTCCAGACATAATTCGAACAACTCACGATGGGAACCCGCGTAGGTGCAGATGCTCACAATGTCCGGCCCGGTCTCGGCCAGCAGCTTTTTTGCGTCCGTATCGATAGCGGAACCCTTGTAGCTTTCTGAAAAAATTTTAAGGTTCCCGACGGACAAGTCGCAGGCCGCGACCAGGGTTGTGCGTGGATGAACCAGATAGGCGTTGGCGTGCGCGTAGCCGATGCTGTGGGAACCCGCCTTGCCTTCACCGCCCCTGCCTACCCCGATGATGGCTGTCCGATATTGATGCATATTCATATTATTTGGAAAGAAGCCAGTTGAGCGTGTTCACGACGACTTTTCGAAAAGCCTCGCAGGAAGTGGATTTCAGGTCGTGGCCGTTGGCCAAGTAGGCCGTCTTGCCTGCACCGGCGATGCGGGCGCCCTGCCCCGTGAGGATCATGGGGAAGCGGACCAGTTCCTGGATTTGCGCCCAGGCATGCACTGCGTAATCAAGCCCGGGGGTGATCTGTACATTGTAATATATCTCGTCCTGAATCTGGTAATCGCCGACTCCCTCGACGACGGGATGCCCGGTCGGCTCGACCTTGACCTGCCATTCCTTGTACTGACTGTGCAAGGTGACGCGCCAATCCCAACGGAACCCAAGCAACGTGCCAAACTCGGGCCAGTCGTCGTAACTGGCGATTCCGCCATGCCATCCCAGCAACGGGCGGCCGGACGCGACGTATTGGACATAAGCGGCCTTCTGCGCCTCGGTGGGAGGGTGATAGCCGCCCGGCTTGACCCCCTCCGGCCACCAATGTTTATCAGGCGCCGACCCAGTCCAATGCAACCCGCCCAGCACAAGCAAATCGCAATCCTTGAGATGATCGAATGCCTCTATGCCTTCGTAAAAGTGAATTTGTGCGCGGCTGCCAAGGTCGCTCTGAAATTGCTGGAATTGAGCCGTCACCGGATGATAGGGCCCGCCGGTGAGAACATGGATGCGGGCTGAATGTGTCTTCATATTATCTAGAATACCAATTTTCTAATTTCAATAAACCAGATAGGATTGAGGAAAAGAGCAAAAAACTTAACGAAAATGATAATCCATTTGAGATCATCCAGGAGACTCCGAGCCGATCCGCCCTGGGCGGCGAGCGAACCGGAAGTCGGCGGTGCGATGGACACCCTTCGCGTCGAAACCATTGGGCACATTCCGGCCAAGACCGGCGTCATTCATACCCGGTTCCCCTTCGATGGTTTCGGCCTGGTCCTGCGCGGCGCCGGATTTTATCGCGTCGACAAGGGCCCCGTCCGGCGCATTCAGTCACCCGCCGTTTTTTTCGTCTGGCCCGGTCCCCTGTTTCATTATGGGCCGGAGCCGGGAAGCTCGTGGGAGGAGCGCTATCTCTGCTTCTCGGGCCTCCGCGTGGCCGACTGGCTCCGCTGGCGTTGGCTGCCTCGATTGGACCGATTTCAGGCCCTCAAGGAACCCGAGGTCCTCGATCAAATGCATCGGCGCATCTGCCGCGCGTTTTCGCCCTTTAATTCCCTGTCGCTCGATCAGGCCAAGCTCGAGATCGAGCAGCTCGTTTACGAATTATATCGTCAGACCGCCTCCCATGCCGTCAAGGACGACAGGCTTGCCGTGCTGATTCAACGCTGGTCCCGGGAACCTTTGCTCGCCGGCGATTTGCGCGCCGCGGCCAAAAAACTGGGCATGAGCTACAGTGGATTCCGCCAGCATTTCGCCAGCCGCACAGGGCTCGCCCCGCACCAGTTTCTTCTCCGGCTGCGCATCGACCAGGCCTGCCTTCGGCTCTCGCAAACCAATGACCCGGTCAAATCCATCGCCGGTGACAGCGGCTTTGCTTTTGTCGAGAGCTTCAACCGCGCTTTCCGTCAGATCAAGGGCCTCACTCCCGGGGAATATCGCCGACGAATGAGACTTCTCTCGCGTCATTCGCCGAGAGTGAAAACCGGACTTAAACCAAAATCCGTCCACTCGAAAACGTCACGGCGCTGAAATCGTGCTCCGTGAACCATTGCTCATAAAAGGTGCGCTGAATCGTGAATTTGCCCTTTCCGGCCAAGGCCCCAGAGGCAAGAAGCAGCGCCAAAGCGCCAACGCCGTCGAAGTAGCGGTCGTTGCCTTCGTTCCGGAACCAATCGAGGAATTTCCGGGCGTCTCCCTTGGCGGCGCAGGCCCAAAGCATTTCCTCCCACCCGGCGGTCGCCTTTAATAGCGCGGAGGTGACCTGAAAGGGATGATCGAACCGCGGCCCGAGATGACAGCCATCAATGCTGACGATGATCTTCCATCGCCCGGTCGATTTCTTTTGCAGCAGCCCGGCCAGAGCGCGGCTGAGGTGATGAAAATCGTCGAGATCGTCCCATTCCGTTTCGCCATCGACATGATGGTGCAGCCCCCCGCAAAGTATCGGGACAAACCGGAATTCCCCGGCCCCTTTGCTCACCCGGAGTTGATGGATCGCTTGGAGCCAAACCAGCGCGAATTCAATCGAATGCTCTCCTTGATGCGCCGACGGCCAGAAATAGCATCCCGGGTCGGCCCCGTTGACCAGCACATCGACCAAATCGACGGCACATTCCGCCCGTCCCAGCGGTGTGACGTAGTCGCGCCGGTCGAGGTTCCATTCCAGCCGCGAACGATGCCCCACGCCCAGGATGAAATAGATGTCGGCGAGGGGCTCCTCGAGCAAAGGCCGGAAAGCGGCGGCATAAGCTCTCATGCTGACCCGGAAATCGATATGCGGCGTCACAATGCCCTGGAGTTTTCCCTGGGCCGGCGCGGGGGGTAATTCGGAAACCGAAAAGCTCTTGAGCGCGAGGTGGAAGAAGTCGAGCGCCCTCACCGGATCGCTGGGGTAGCAGTCGGGATGATGCTGGGCAATCAGAGGAAAAGGCACAAAAGGACCCGGTAAAGAACTTGTCTTAAGGCAGAAAATGCCCATATAGAAGCGTAAACCGAGCATTTTCTTCTTTTTAAAGGCTTGGAGGGGCTTTATGAGAATTGATCGTCTACTGGTGGTTGACGACGACAATGCGCTTCGGCGCATGGTGGTGGATTACCTTGGCTCGCAGAATTACACCGCCCTGGGCACCCGCTCGATCCAGCAGGCGATGGAAGCCCTGCGCAACGATGCCTTTGACGTAGTCATCGCTGACCTGCGGCTGGAGGATGGCAGTGGACTCGACCTGCTCCGCGAGCTGAAGCAGATTGCTCCTCGATCCTACGGCATTCTGATGACCGGCCATGCGACCATGGATACGGCGGTCGAGGCGATCCGGATCGGGGTCTTCGATTACCTGATCAAACCGGTGCTGCCCGCGCAAATTGACCTGGTTTTGCAGCGCCTCGAATCAGTGCGTCAGTTACAAAGCGAAAATTCCTACCTGCGCCAGCAACAGCAGCCCGACAACGACAGCGGCGTCATCTGGGGCAAGAGCGGCCTTATGCAGGACATTCTGGAGATGGTCAAAAAAGTGGCGCAGACCCACGCCACCGTCCTGATCCAGGGCGAAAGCGGCACGGGCAAGGAGGTAGTCGCGCATGCCATCGTCCAGCAAAGCCCGCGCGCGCAGATGCCGTTCATCAAGGTCAATTGCGCCGCAGTGCCGGAGACCCTGCTGGAGAGCGAATTTTTCGGCCATGAAAAAGGCGCGTTTACCGGCGCCGTGCAGCGTCGCGAAGGCCGTTTCGAGACGGCCAATGGGGGAACGCTCTTGCTCGACGAAATCGCGGAAATTCCGCTGAGCCTGCAGGTGAAGTTGCTGCGCGTGCTCCAGGAGCGCGAATTTGAGCGGGTTGGCGGCAACAAGACGGTCCACGTCGACGTGCGGCTGATCGCCAGCACCAATCGCGACCTGCAGGAGGAAGTGCGGCAGGGGCGGTTTCGCGAGGATCTGTTTTACCGGCTCAACGTCGTGCCGATCAATCTGCCGCCGCTACGGCTGCGAGGCGACGACCTGCGCGATCTCGTCGACTATTACGTCTCCCACTTCGGCCGCAAGCACGGCAAAACGGTCATGGGCGTAAGCCCTCGTTCCATGGAATTGCTCCAGGCCTATCGCTGGCCGGGCAATGTCCGAGAACTGCAAAATACCCTCGAACGCGCCGTCATCATGGCGGCGCAGAACGGACCGGTGGAAGTACCGGAATTTGGCCTGACGGAAAGAAGCGGACCCGCCGGTTTCAACGTCGCCGACAAGCTGCCAACTGTGGATGAAATGGAACGGCGTCTGATCGGCTGCATGTTGTTGCAAACGAGCAATAACAAAACGCGCGCGGCGGAAAAACTCGGCATTAGTCTCCGCACCCTGCGCAACAAACTCCGCGCTTATCGCGCCGCCGGTTTCGACACGGCCCATCCTGAAATGTGGGCGAAGTGAATTTTACCCGGAAGCGCCTAGAACTCATTGCAAAAGTAGCCAGGGGTCGCGTTGCATTTTTTCAGAGCCTTCCCGCAAGGCGCGAGAGCGGGAGTGATGCCGCAGCGCATCTTGACCGAAGGAGCAACGCCGCTGGAAGGCTCTGAAAAAATGCAACCCAAAGGGCCGGGATTCTTTTGGTCGGCGGCTATGTCGCTCGCTCATCACGTAGCAATGGCTATGCTCCTCGCTCGGCTCCTTGCCGCCGGCCAAAATCCCTTTCCGGCGCAACCCATGGCTACTTTTGCAATGAGTTCTAGGGCTTTAGTCCAGCCCGAAGCGCCGCCAGGGTAAGCCGGATGCCGAAGCCGGTGGCGCCTGTTTCGAGATGAGCTGGCGGCTTGGTCGTCCACGCCGTCCCCGCAATGTCGATATGGACAAAGGGAACATTCTCCGCCCAGAGCTTGATGAAACTGGCGCTGGAGCAAGCGCTTCCTTCGCGAAAGCTGGTGTTTTTCGCCGTGGCCACTTCCGACTGTACCGCCTCCTTGTATTCGTCGTCGATCGGCATCGGCCAGACCATTTCGCCGGTTGTTTTTGCCGCGGCCAGCAGGGCATCGCGCAATTTTGCCTCCGACGTAAAGAGTCCCGCCCGGCGATGGCCCAGCGCCATGATGACCGCGCCGGTCAGGGTCGAAAATTCGATGATCGCGGAAGGCTTGTAAGTCAGCCGCGCGTGGGCGATGGCGTCGACCAGGATGATGCGCCCCTCGGCGTCGGTGTTAAGGACCTCGATGGTCTTGCCGTCGCGCGTGGTCAGAATGTCACCGGGACGGTAAGCATCCGGCCCCGGCATGTTCTCGGCGGAGGGAATGAGTGCGACCAGATTCAGCGGAAGCTTCAAATCTGCCGCGGCCAGCATGATGCCCAGAACGGATAGTCCACCCATCTTGTCCCATTTCATCTCGTCCATCTGCGCGCCCGGCTTGATCGAGATGCCGCCGGTGTCGAACGTGATCGCCTTGCCGACCAGAGCTACCGGCGCCTCGCCTTTCCCGCCGCCGCGGTATTCGATCACGATCAGCCGCGGTGGATGGACCGAGCCTTGGCCCACTCCGAGAATGCCGCCGAAGCCGTCGCGCTTGAGATGCCGCTCGTTCCAGACCTTGACCGTTAAACGCCGTTCCCCGGCCAGTTCCTCGACTTTTTCGGCCAGGATGGCAGGTGTGAGCATGTTGCCGGGAAGGTTCCCAATGCCACGGATCGTGTTGATGATATTGCCGACGATTTCAGCCTCGCGGACCTCCGCCCGGGCCTTGGCCAAATCAGCTTCTTTGACGAGTACCTGTAAACGGGAAAGGACACCGCGCGGAGGTTTGCCCGCGGGCTTGCCAAAGCCCTCGAATTTATACGCGGCCAGCAAGGCTCCTTCCACCGCCGGCCCGACCTGGTCGGGATAAGCCGTGAGATCGATTGCGACCTCGCGGCAACCGAGTTTGAGCAATTGCTTAAGAGCCGTGCCCGATGCGCGCCGGATCGTATCCAGCTCGATCTTGCTCTTCTCGCCCAAACCGACTACGAGCGTGCGATGTTCCTTGTTGCGCAGCAGTACCGTAGTGCCGGACGAGGCATCGAATTCCTCCGCCGTTACCCCGGCGGGCAATAGCGCGCCCTGGGTCAGGAAAGTAATGAGATCGGAAGAAGCGGCGGAAGCCGTACGGACATCGATTTTCGGAGAAGCCATAATCTCCCTATCAAACCATAAATCCACCATCTGTCATCCCTTGACCTGCAGCTTTCAAAAAAGCATCTTCCACCCCGCGCGCTTCCGTCCGTCACACAAACGCTAACTTATTTTTTGGCCTGCGAAATTTTAGCCTGAGCCGGCGGCACGTCCGCCACGTCGCTCCGCGTCGCCAGCTGGGAAACATCCCAGCCGCCACCCAGCGCCTCGACCAGCAGCACGCTCGTCGTCATGCGCCGCGTCCGGATGGAAACGGCATTGACCTCATCGTTGAACGCGGTGGTCTGCGCGGTAATCACTGTGAGATAATCCTGTGTGCCCGCCTGGTACTGGTTCGTCGCGATCTCGAGCGATTTCTGCGCATCCTTCACCGCGTCGTCCTGCGCCGCGGCTTCTTCCTGCAAAATTCGCAATCCAGAAAGGTCATCCTCGACCTGTTGGAAGGCGGTCAGCACCGTCTGCCGGTAAGTCGCGACGGTCGCGTCGTAATTCGCCTGCGCCTCCTGCACCTGGCCGTGGGTTTTGCCCGCGTCGAAGATCGTTTGCGCTACCGCCGGCCCCACCGACCAGAAAAAGCTCGGACCGGAAAAGAGTTGCGAAAACTCAATCGCCTCGAGTCCGGCCTGTCCGCTGAGCGTAATTGATGGATAATAGGCCGCGACGGCCACGCCGATGGAGGCATTCGCCGAGGCGACGCGCCGTTCCGCTCCAGCGATGTCGGGACGCCGTTCCAGTAGGGTGGAAGGAACGCCTACCGGCATTTCCGGCGGCACACCGGCCAGGACCTTTTTGTGAACGGTGAAGAGCGGGGCGGGACGGCCGGTGAGCGTGGCGATCGCGTGCTCATATTGCGCCCGCATTACACCAACGTCGATGAGCTGCGCCCGCGCAGTGTCGAGCTGCGTCTGCGCCAGGGCCACGTCGCCTTTGGACGCAATGCCGCTGTTGTAGCGGTTGGTCGTCAGGTCGAGATATTTCTTGTACGAGGTAACCGTTTCTTCCAGAAGCTGCTGCTCCGCGTCAAGGCCGTGCAGGCTGAAATAATCCTGCGCCAGCGTAGCCTGGTAGGAGAGCCGTGCATTCTCCAGATCGGCGAACGACGCCTGCGCCGTGGTCGCGCTCGCTTCGATGTTGCGGCGCACCTCACCCCAGACATCGATCATGTAAGTTGCTTCCACGGGCAAATTATAGAGACTCTGTGAAGTCGAACCGCGATGTCCGCCTCCGAAACCGCCGCCACCTCCCGACCCCCCTCCGGAGTGGCTCCCTCCGCTGGTGAGATTTTCCGAAGCCTGTGATTCGGTGAAGGCGGGATTAGCCGTGATCGTCGGGAAAAGTCCGGATTCCGCCACCTTGACCGCCGCGGCTGCCTCGCGGAACTGCGCCTCGGCCTGCAGCACGTTCTGGTTGGAGATGTTGACCTGGTCCTCGAGAGTATTGAGCTCGGCATCATGATAAATTACCCACCACTTGCCACGGATTGCATCGTCCTTTGGCTCCGCTTTTTTCCACGGCCCCGTGTCCTTGAAAGCCGCCGGGGTCTCTGCCGTCGGCTGCTTGTAGTCAGGTCCGACCATGCAGCCGGAAAGCAGTACGCCGAGCAAAAGCGAAAGGATTAGATGTCGCGAGTTCATGTCAGTTTTCTCATGCGGGGCTGGGCGCACCGACGGGCTCGGACGCTCGTCCCGACCTAAAGCTTTTCACCCAGAGCGCCAGCCGTTCCCAATAGAGATAGACCACCGGGGTAGTGTAAAGCGTCAACATTTGGCTCACCAACAGGCCCCCGATGATCGCAATGCCCAGCGGCCGCCGCAATTCCGCGCCGGTGCCAAAATCGAAGGCCAGCGGCAGCGCGCCGAAAAGCGCCGCCGTTGTCGTCATCATAATCGGACGGAAACGAAGACGGCAGGCTTCATAAATGGCATCGCGCGGTTTCTTGCCCTCGTCCCGTTCCGCCGCCAGCGCGAAATCGATCATCATGATCGCATTTTTTTTGACAATGCCGATGAGAAGAATCACCCCAATGACAGCAATCAGGCTTAGGTCCGTGCCGGTCAGCAAAAGCGCCAGGACGGCTCCGACGCCGGCGGAAGGAAGCGTGGAAAGAATCGTGATCGGGTGGATGTAGCTCTCGTAGAGAATTCCCAGCACAATGTAGACTGCCGCGAGCGCTGCCGCGATCAGGTAAGGTTCGTTCGCCAATGCCGCCTGATAAGCCTGCGCCGTTCCCTGAAAACTGCCACGCACGGTCTCCGGAAAACTGATCTTCTGTTTGGCCTGGTCGATGGCACTGACGGCATCACCCAGCGCCGTTCCCGGCTTGAGATTGAAGGAAAGCGTGACGGCCGAAAATGGTCCCTGGTGATTCACCGCCAGGGGAGCAGTGGTCGGGGCAAAATGGGTCAGCGCGCTCAATGGCACCTGCTGGCCAGAAGTCGATGTGACGTAGATGTCTCGCAGGGATTCGGGACTTTGCAGATAGGAGGAATTGGCCTCCATCACCACATGGTATTGGTTCAGCGCCGTGTACATGGTTGAAACCTGCCTCTGGCCAAATGCATCGTAAAGCGTGTTGTCGAGCAGTTCCGACGTGATACCGAATCGCGCCGCCGTGTCGCGATCATATTGCAGATAAGTCTGCAGGCCGAGGTTTTGCTGGTCGCTGTTGACGTCGGTCAGGATTGGAATCTTGCGCATTTCATCCAGCAGCTTGGGAGCCCATTGCGCCACGTCGGCAAACTGATCACTTTGCAACGTGTATTGATAAAGCGCGTTGCTCTGACGGCCACCGATGCGGAGATCCTGGGCCGATTGCAGGTAAAGCGTCGCGCCCGGCACCTGGCTCAGCTTGGGACGCAGCCGCGCCATAACCAAGTCAGCCGAAATTCGCTCGTTCAGCGGCTTGAGCATGATGAAAAATCGGGCGGTGTTAGCGTTACCTCCGCCGGTGAATCCCGCCAGCGATTGGACTGCCGGATCGGCCTGAACAATCTTGATCATCTGCTCCAACCGCTGCTGCATCGTCTGAAAAGAGGTCGACTGATCGGCCTGAACCGAGCCCATCAGACGGCCAGTGTCCTGTTGCGGGAAAAAGCCCTTTGGAACGGAAATGAACAAAACCACGTTCAATCCGATGGCCAGGACCAGCACCAGGAGAGTCAGGGCCGGATGAAGCAGGATACGGGCAAGGGTGGCTTCATAAAAGCCCGACACACGCTCGAAGGCCCGTTCCGATATCTCATAGGCTTTTCCCCGCTTCTCCGGCTCCCTCGATTTCGGCCGGAGCAGGATCGCGCACATCATGGGCGTCGTTGTCAGGGAGATAAGCATCGAAACAAGAATGGCAACGGAAAGGGTCACGGCAAATTCACGGAAAAGCCGTCCCACGATTCCGCCCATCATGAGGATGGGAATGAAGACCGCGATAAGTGAAAGGCTGATGCTCAGAACGGTAAACCCAATTTCCTTCGATCCCTGGAGGGCCGCTTCCAGAGGCGAGAATCCCTTTTCGATATAGCGCGTGATGTTCTCGACCACGACGATCGCGTCGTCGACCACGAAACCGGTTGAAATCGTCAGCGCCATGAGCGAAAGGTTGTCGAGACTGAACCCGAGCAGGTACATCACGCCGAAGGTTCCCAGCAGCGAAACCGGCACCACAATGCCCGGAATGATCATTGTCCGCACATTGCGGAGGAAAATAAAAACGACAAGAATCACCAGTCCGATGGAAATGAGCAGCGTTCGCTCCACGTCGATGATCGAGGCCCGGATCGTCGTCGTCCGGTCCATCAAAGTTGAGAGATGGATCGACTGCGGAATCTCCGCCTGGAACTGCGGAATCAGCTCCTTGATGTGGTCCACGGTTTGGATGATGTTCGCGCCCGGCTGGCGGTTGATAATGAGCAGAACCGACGGTTTGCCCTCCGCGTAACCGGCGTTGCGCAGGTCCTCGACCGAATCGACCGTCTGTGCCACATCGCCCACCCGGACCGGTGCTGAATTGCGATAGGCAATAATCAGTGGCCGATAATCGATCGCCTTGAAAAGCTGGTCGTTGTCGTCGATCGTCCAGTTGCGTGTGTTGTTCGAGAAATGTCCCTTCGGCTCGTTGGAATTGGCCCCGGCCAGCGCGTTGCGCACATCCTCCAGCCCGATCCCGTATTTGTTCAACGCCGTGGGATTCACTTCGACCCGCACGGCGGGCAGCGAACTGCCGCCGACGGTGACCTGCCCCACGCCGTCCACCTGCGAAAGCTTCTGGGCCAGGACTGTCGAGGCCGCGTCGTACATCTGCCCGCGCGTTTCCACGTCCGAGGTTAGCGCAATGATCATGATGGGGGAATCGGCCGGGTTCACCTTCCGATAAGTCGGATTGCTCGGCAGGTTGGCCGGAAGATTGCCCCGCGCTGCATTGATGGCCGCCTCCACGTCGCGCGCCGCGGCATCGATATTCCGGTTGAGATCAAATTGCAGCGTGATGCTGGTCGAACCCAGCGTGCTCGACGAGGTCATTTCCGTCACGCCCGCGATCCGCCCGAATTGCCGCTCCAGCGGCGTCGCAATCGACGAAGCCACAATCTCCGGGCTCGCCCCCGGCAATCCGGCATTCACCGAGATGGTCGGAAAATCGATCTGCGGCAGCGGCGAAACCGGCAGCAGGTTGTAGGCGACACCTCCCGCCAGAGCGACCGCCGCGGTCAGCAGGGTCGTCGCCACCGGCTTGCGAATGAACGGTTCCGAAAGGTTCACGGCGTCTCCAAAGGTTCAGGCTCCAGTTCCGGTTTCCTGCTTTCTTCCGGCACGTTTCCGCGATGAAACAGCCAGCGTCCCAGACGGTCGAAGCCGAGATAAATCACCGGCGTGGTATAAAGCGTCAGCAACTGGCTCACAATCAACCCACCCACGATCGCAATGCCCAAAGGCCGCCGCAGTTCCGACCCGGTCCCCGTCCCCAGCGCCAGCGGCAATCCGCCGAACATCGCCGCCAATGTCGTCATTAAAATGGGACGAAAGCGAAGCAGGCACGCCTCAAAAATCGCTTCGTGCGGCGTCTTGCCCTCGTCGCGTTCCGCGTCGAGGGCGAAGTCGACCATCATGATCGCGTTCTTCTGCACAATGCCGATGAGCAGAATGATGCCAATCAACGCGATGACATTAAGGTCGTTGCGAAAGAGCATCAGCGCGAGCAGCGCGCCGAGACCCGCTGAAGGCAGCGTGGAGAGAATCGTGATCGGGTGGATGAAGCTCTCATAGAGCACCCCGAGAATGATATAGACCGTCACCATCGCGGCGAGGATCAGCAGCGGCTCACTCGTCAGCGATGCCTGGAACGCCTGCGTTTCGCCCTGGAATGCCGCTTCGATGCTCGGCGGCATCCCCAGTTCATCCTTCGCGCGATTGATCGCCGTCACCGCCTGGCTCAAGGCCACACCCGGCGCCAGATTGAATGAAAGCGTCGTGACCGGAAATTGCCCCTGATGACTGATATTGAGCGGCCCGCTCAGCGTCTCCCAATGCGCAAAGGCACTCAGCGGAGCGGCGCCCATCGTTGGCGCCGTGCTGGAGGAAAGCGCCGTTGTGCCCGCGCCCGCCTGGACTTGCGTCTGGGAGGTCGATGCCGACGACGTTGACGATGTCGAGCTCGTTCCAGTGCTCGAAGCTGCGCCCGTTGGCGTGATGTAGACATGGTCCAGGTCGGCCGGGTCCTGCTGGAATTGCGGATCGACCTCGAGGATAACATGGTACTGGTTGACCTGCGTGAACATGGTCGACACCTGTCGCTGGCCGAAGGCGTCGTAAAGCGTGTTGTCGATCGTCGAGGTGTCGAACCCGAGCCGCGAGGCCGTGTCGCGGTCGAGCGTCAGCGTCGCGCGCAGCCCCCGGTTCTGCTGGTCACTGGCCACATCGCGCAATTCCGGCAGCGCCTGCAGTTTCGCCAGCAACTGAGACGTCCATGTGTCCAATTCCGTGGGATTCGGGTCCTCCAACGTGTATTGGTATTGCGTGCGGCTCACGCGATCCGTCACCGTCAAATCCTGTACGGGCTGCATGAACAGCGTGATGCCCGGAATTCCGGCCAGCGATGATTGCAACCGCTGAATCACCGCCGTCGCGCTAATTCCCCGCTCTTCGAGCGGTTTCAGGTTAATCTGGATGCGTCCCGAATTGAGCGTGGTGTTCGTACCGTCGACCCCGATGAACGATGAAAGGCTGTCCACCGCCGGGTCCTTCAAAATGATGGAAGCGATCTGGCATTGCCGATCCGCCATGGCCGGGAATGAGATGTCCTGGTCCGCCTCCGAAATACCCTGAATGATGCCCGTGTCCTGGATCGGAAACAACCCCTTCGGAATCACGATGTAGAGAAAAATCGTGAGTACCAGCGTGCCGACCGCAATGAGCAGCACCAGCGGCTGAAAGCGCAGCACCACCTTCAGCGTCTCCCCGTAAAATGAAATCACCGAATTGAATGCGTTTTCCGACCACTGATAAAACCGCCCCAGCTTCCGCTCGTCCCGCGCTTTCAGCATCCGCGCACTCAGCATTGGCGTCAGCGTCAGGGAAACGACCGCCGAAACAAGAATGGTGAAGCTCAGCGTGATCGCGAATTCGCGGAACAGCCGCCCCACAATGTCCGCCATGAACAGCAGCGGAATCAGCACCGCGATCAGTGAGATGGTCAGCGCCACGATGGTGAAGCCGATCTGGCCTGCGCCCTTCAGCGCCGCCTGCATTGGTGACTCACCCATTTCAATGTAGCGAAAGATATTTTCGATCATCACGATCGCGTCATCGACCACGAAGCCGGTCGAAATCGTCAGCGCCATCAGGGTCAGGTTGTTGATGCTGAACCCAAACATGTACATCGCCGCGAAGGTGCCGATCAGCGCCAGGGGCACGGCCACACCCGCGACGAACGTCGCGTACAGATTGCGCAGAAAAACAAAGATCACGCCGACGACAAGCCCGATCGTCAGGAAAAGCTCGAATTTCACGTCGTTCACCGATGCGCGGATCGTCGTCGTCCGGTCGGTCAGCACATGAATCTTGATCGACGAAGGCAGCGTCTGGCTCAGCTTTGGCAGCAGGTTCTTGATGCTGTCGACCACCGAAATGATGTTCGCGCCCGGCTGCCGCTGGATGTTCACAATCACCGCCGGTGTCTCGTTCATCCATGCCGCCTGCTTGTTGTTCTCCGTGCCATCTTCCACCTTCGCCACATCCGAAAGCCGCACCGGCCCTCCATTGCGGTAGGAAACAATCAGCGACGAATAATCGTTGCTGCTTAGCAACTGATCATTCGCTCCGATCTGGTAGGCCTGCAACGGCCCATCAAAACTCCCTTTCGCTTGATTTACATTCGCCGCCGCCACCGCTGTCCGGATGTCCTCAAGGTTCAGCCCGTACGACGAAAGCGCCGTCGGGTTCACCTGGATCCGCACCGCCGGCTTCTGCCCGCCCACGATGCTTACTAATCCCACGCCCGAAAGCTGCGAAATCTTTTGCGCCAGCCGCGTATCGGCCATATCCTCCACCTGCGAAAGCGGTATGGTGTCGGATGTCAGCGCCAGCGTCAGGATCGGCGCGTCGGCCGGATTGCTTTTGCTGTAAATCGGGGGATTCGGCAAGTCGCTCGGCAGATAAGTTCCCGAGGCATTGATCGCCTGTTGCACCTCCTGCTCGGCCACATCGATGTCCAGATTCAGCGTGAATTGCAGCGTAATCACCGAGCTGCCGTCCGAACTGATCGACGTCATCTGCTGCAATCCCGGCACCTGTCCCAACTGCCGTTCCAGCGGCGCCGTCACTGAAGAGGCCATTACTTCCGGGCTCGCCCCGGGATAAAATGTCACCACCTGCATGGTCGGGTAATCGACCTCCGGCAGCGCCGAGACCGGCAGCTGCGTGTAGCCCACCCAGCCCGCGAGCAGAATCGCCGCCATCAACAGCGTCGTCGCCACTGGGCGCAGGATGAACGTCCGGGAAGGACTCATAAACTTTCCGCCGGTTTCTCCCGGGCTCATGACTGTTGCTTGTGAGGAGAATGGTGGGCCGTGCCGCTATCCGTCGACGAGCCGCCCGATGACAAAATGACCTTGCTGCCATTTTGCAACTTGTCGACGCCGTCCGTCACCACCGTCTCCCCCTCGGTCAGCCCATCGGTCACTTCCGCTTGGTCAGCGTCTTGCGTGCTGAGAGTGATATTCCGCATCTTCACCGTGTTCGCATTGGTATCGACCACGTAAACGAAGGCCCCCTGCGTCCCGTGCTGGATCGCCGCCACCGGAACCAGCGCCACGTTCTGCTTCATCTCCACCAGCAGCCGCACATTCACGAACTGGTTCGGAAAAAGCTTCTGGTCGTCATTTGGAAATTGCGCGCGCAGCCGAAGTGTTCCCGTGGTCGGATCGATCTGATTGTCCGTCGTCAGCAGCGAACCCTGAGCCAGTTTGTTCGTGAAACCCGACCGGTCATACGCATCCACCTCCAGCGTCTGCCCCGCCCGCATCTTGTCGAGCACCGGCTGGATATTATCCTCCGGAATGGTAAAGATCACCGTGATCGGCTGCACCTGCGTAATGACCAGCAATCCGTTCGTGTCGGTGGCATGGACCAGGTTTCCCTCATCCACCAGCCGCAGGCCGATCCGCCCGCTGATTGGCGCCGTGATATTGCAATAGATGATGTTGAGTTGCGTCGCCTGGATCAGCGCCTGATCGCTGTCGACCGTTCCCTGGTCCTGTTTCACCAGCGCCTGCTGTGTGGCCAGCGTCTGCTGCGGGATTGAATCCTGGCTCCAAAGTTTCTGATAGCGATCGAGATCAATCTTGGCGTTGTCCAGCAGTGCCTGATCATGCTCTTTCTGCGCGTTATACTGCGCCAGTTGCGCCTGGTAGGGCCGGTCGTCGATTTGCACCAATTGCTGTCCCGCCTGCACCGTTTCGCCCTCAGTGAAGAGAATCTTCATCAACTGCCCATCCACTCGCGTCCGCACCGTCACCGTGTTCAGGGGCGTCACCGAACCGAGCCCCTGCAGATAAACGCCGATGTTGCCCCGGCTTACCTTGGCCGTGATCACCCGCACCGGCTCGCCTGCGCCGCCCCCGCCATGATGCGAGCCCGAGTCGGACGTCGTCCCCGCCGCTTGCTGATGCGAAAGATAAAGATAAAGAATCGCCGCCAGAAAAACGACGCCCAGAATCAGCCACGCACCCGGCCGGATGATCGACCGCCGCTTCTTCGTCACGGGCGGAAGACGCGACGGCGTTGCCGTCCCGTTTCCGTTCGAGATCGTCGTAGGCGATTTCTGCTTGGATAAATCCTGGGCCATAATTTTGCCGGCGGCGCGGCGTCAACTGTCCTATTTTTGGTCCTGACTGGTATTGCCAGGATCGGTCATCAAAAGATTGTTCATTCGTTTCATGCGGTCAATGTTGGCCTGCTCATAGGCTGTGCGGTGGTCCGGATCCATCTGCTCGGCGATCTTCTGATGATAATCGTTCATGGTCGTGATCACGTCGTTCGCGAACCGCGACCGCACCTGGTAAAGCTGCTGCGCCATCTCCTTCGTTAGCGGCGCTATCTTGGTCTGCTCCTCAGGGGTCAGGTGATAGTCACTGGCGTATTTCTGATTAATCCGGGCCGCCATGCTGTCGGGATCGCTGGTCCGGTTCAGAAAACGGGAAAAGCGCATGTCGCTGAAGTCCCAGGTAATGAGACTACCCGCCATCGCGCCGATTAGGAAAACGCCAATAAACGTCGCTGTTATTTTTCGGGAAGGAAGCATGATGTCTTTTGCTTGAACGGACTATGAGGGCGAGAAGGTCGCTTCCTGCACGATACCCCTCATGCCCGGCTCGAGATCGGGCGCCGCCTTCAGGTTCAGGCTGACGGTGATCGTCACCACCACCGCCAACGCGCCGAGCGAAGCGAAGATCGCCCTCAGTCCGATTTTTTCCATCATTTCCTGCTGTCGCTTCTCCGTCTCCATCCGCGTCAGCATGCTCGTAATAAAGCCGTACGGCGGCATCGCGTCGATGGCAAAAGTCGGGGCGCTGTGCGCCAGCAGCGATTTCCATTTCAGGTCGGAATTGGTATTCATGATTGGTGCTCCAGTCTTTCCATTTGATTGCGAAGATGTCCACGAATTCGGAACAGGCGCATTTTGATTTTCGAGATACCCCAGCCGGTCAGTTGGGAAATTTCCTCCAAGGAATGCCCCTCCAGGTCGACCAGCAAAATCAGGTTCCGGTCCGCGGGTGAAAGTGTCGACAAAAGCTTGTCGACCAGGTCGCGGGCCTGGATGGATGAGGAGGCATCAGCGGTTTTGCCGTCGAGCCAGGAGGCATCGACCATTTCCAGTTCTTCCGGGGTCAAATCGGTCCGGCGGATTTCCGGCCGGATACGCTGCGCCCGCAACCGATCCAGGCACGTCGTCAGCGCCAGCCGCGAAACCCAGTGGGTCATCGGCGCGTCACCCCGGAATTGATGCAGCTTCGAAAAAGTCTTCATCAGGATCTCCTGCACCAGGTCTTTCTCGTCATCGCGCCGGGGCAGGTTCATGCGCACAATCTTGGCGATCATGGGATAAAGATGGCGGATGAGTTCCTCGGCTGCGCTTTCATCACCGGCTTGCCAGCGTCGCAGGCAGTCGGCCACATCGATTGGCTGGTCCATTCTTTATTCAACTTAGCTGGAGATGACATATCGCAAAAGGTGTTTTGATCCCGGTTTGAAAGCCCCTCTTCCCGAATGGGCCTTCACCCTAGGTAACTTATGACGCGTCCGCAGAAAAAGGGTCACACCTTCATGGGCTCTTTTTTGTCTGGGCATCAAGGATTTGGGCCATTTCAGCAGAGGTAAAGATAAGGAGGTGTTTCTCCTTATCATATAAGACCTTGGCCTTATCTGCCCGGGTCCAGGCCAGACAGGTTGGATCGTCGCTTGGGATGGAACTCCATGGCGAACTCGCATCGACCGACATGATCGTCTGGCGGTCAGCGTCACTGAAATCGCTCTTATCGGCCTTACTAACCTTTGCTCCCACTTCATGACCATTCGAAAGGAAGATCATTAAAATATACTCCCCTGCGGCAAAAGTAACCGTACCAAAGGGCGATTTGCCGTTTGCTTCCGTAAAGTGTACCGGCGTTCCGTAACGCGTTACGCATTGCGCCACGGTCTCTCCCAGATTGGCGTGACACGGGAATACGCAAAAAGAGAGAAGCAAAAGAGCCAATCCCCATTTCATAAAGGAACTCATTTTAAGAAACCTGGCCACTCCCCGCAATCGTTATCATGGGCCGGACGGAACACCTTTTTTCTAGTTCAGCGCCGGACGGAAAGGCATAGTTCAAACGCCATGCCCGACGACCGACCTTCCCCTGCCGACATCGCCGCCCTGCGCCGCGACTACATGCGGCGTGGCCTCGACCAGGCGGACCTCGATCCCGATCCCTTTCATCAATTCGGCGCCTGGCTTAAAGAGGCGCTCGAAACAAAGGCCATCCTCGAACCCAACGCGATGGTTCTCTCGACGGTCTCGCCCTCCGGCCAGCCCAGCGGCCGTTATGTCCTTCTCAAGGGCTTCGACTCCTCCGGCTTTGTCTTCTTCACCAATTATCAAAGCGCAAAGGCCCGCGATTTCGATGCCAACCCCCGCGCCGCCCTCACCATCGGCTGGATCGAACTCGAACGCCAGGTCAACATCCACGGCTCGGTCAAAAAGACGCCCCGTTCCGCCGTCGAAGCCTATTTTGCGAGCCGGCCCCGCGGCAGCCGCCTCGGCGCCTGGGCCTCCCATCAAAGCAAAGTCATCCCGAATCGCGATATCCTCGAAGCCCGTCTCGCCGAAGCCAATGCGCGTTTCCCGGGCGACGTCCCGCCCCCGCCGGAATGGGGCGGCTTTTGCCTTGTCCCGGAGCGGATCGAATTCTGGCAGGGGCGCAGCAATCGCCTTCACGACCGCCTTCTCTATCGGAAAGAAGGCTCGAGCTGGATCATTGAACGTCTTTCCCCCTAAAGTTATAACGGAACGCGGCTCAACCTATTCCGCATAAAGGACCTGACATTTAACCAAAATGCGATAAATAACACCCATGCTTCATTTGGCTAATCTTTGTCTTTTTGGCATCCTTTTCCTCAATTTGTACGGCCTCGGCCTTCTCACCGGTCTCTGGCTCCGCAACGCCTGGCTCGCCCTCACCGCCGGTCCCTGGCTCTTCTGCTCCCTCTTCTTTTTCATCGAGAGCTTCGTTGGCCTCGGCAATCTCGATTGGCTCTGGCCCCTCACCACCGCCATCAGCATTGTTCTCCTGCTGGAAGTGACCGGTGTCACTCATCTCCTCGCCCGTTGGGAGAATGCCTGGGATCTCGCCGACTGGAGAAATAAGCTCTCGCCCCGCCTAGCCCCCGGTCCTTACGCCGTCTTAGCCGGCGTTTTCGCTTATGTGATGTGCTGGCGTTACCGTTATCCGAATCTCGATGGCAGCTCCGAAAAAATCGCCGACCTGGCTTTCATCGCCAGTTATTTCCGGGGCGAAAAAATTCCGGTCAGCGATATCTGGCTCTCCTCGTACACCTCGACCCACTACTATAGTTTTCAATATTACGCCGCCGCGCTCATGGGCCGCATCCTGGGTTTCGATTGCGGCACAGCTTACAATGTCGCCTTCTGCGCCCTCATCGCTCTCACGGGTACCGCAGGCATCGGTGGCGTCTGCCTGCTCACCCAAAGAATCTGGATCCGCGTCCTGGTCTCCCTCGGCTGGCTGGTCGGCGGATCGGGTGTCACCGTACTGGTCCATTACGTCATTCCCAACCCGCTCCTCTCTGACAATTTTCGCTTTATGGGCGAGCGCGATTTCACGGCCGAGCCTTTCGGGCCCTGGCTCGCGAAATATGCCAGCCATTACACCAAGCTGAGCCTTCCCGCCGAACCTCTCTCCTATTCGATCTATCTCGGCGATTACCATCCTCCCATCGTCGGCTTTTATCTCCTGACGCTGATTCTCCTTACCCTGAACCTGTGGAACAAGGGCGCCTCGCCCCGCGTTCTGGCCGTCGCCGGGGCCTGCTTCCCGTGGTGTGTCGTCGCCAACACCTGGAACATCGTTCTTCAGGCCGTCGGTTTGTTTATCTGGCTGGCTTACCTCGCTGTCACCTTTTTGATCGCGCGCTCCAATCCCCGGCAGAAATGGGAAGGAGACCTCGCCAATGTTCGGCGTTTCTTTACGACCGGCTGGATCTACCTGCTCGGCGGCGCGGTCGTGGCCACGATTCTCATTGTCCCCTATTTCCGCGTCTTCGCCCTTTCCTCACTCGATTCCCATACCATGATCAGAATGGTCAATTGGAATGAACACACTCCGCCCCTGCTTTGGCTGATCTTCCTTTTGCCCACCGTGGGGCTCACGGCGCTGAGCCTCTGCGCCTTTCTCTGGGGTGACAGGACCCTCGGCACCCTCGGTCTGCTTTGGCTCGGGTTTCTCCTCTTTACCGAATTCTTTTTCATCAATGATATCTACTCCGGCCTCTTCATTCGCTTTAACACGACCTTGAAATGGTGGCCATGGGTAACCGCCGGCGCCCTGTTGACGATGGGGCCGAGGCTTTTGGAACGGCGCACACCGTGGCTCGCCTGGATTCCAGCTCTCTTCTTCGTCGGCTACCCAATCCTCTATTTCTATGATCTGGCTACCTACTATTACCGGACTCCAGCCTACAACCCCGGCTATCTCGATGGCTCCGGTTATCTCACCGTCGGCGCGGACAACGCGAACCTCAACGACCGGCTCCTTTTGAATTATCTCCGCTCATCCCCGAAAAAAATTGTCATCGAACACCCCGACACCGACTTCACCAACTATTCCGGCATGACGACGCTCGCCAACCAGCAATCCTATATCGGCTGGCTCGGCCATGAGCAGCTTTGGCGCGGCTATCTCTACGAACTCCAGTACCGCTACGATCACGTTTCCTCACTCTACGCGGGAAATCTGCCCGATGCCGGAAGCTGGGCGCAGAGCCAGGGAATCGATTACATTCTCTGGTTTAAACCCGTCGACACCGAGGATCTCTGGAACAAAGTCAACGCCAGCCTCCAGCCCGCTTATTTCTGGCATGAGTTTTATCATGACCATGGCCGGCGGGTCGGGCTCTGGGAACGTCGGGAACCGGATGCAGAATTGCCGGCGGTACCCGCGCCCGCGCCTGCACCGGCTCCTGTCATAATAGCTCCCGTCCCCCCTCCGCCGCCACCTCCCGGAATCAAACGTTGATTACTTGTCCTGGCTGATTTCAGTCTGGAACGTATAGAAGCCGTTCTTGAGCGTGCCATTCAGCTTGGTCACCAGGCCGAAGTAACCTTCTGCGGCAAGCTGGGCCGTACTGCCACCGTTCATGATCGTTTCATCCAGCAATTCGTAAACAAAGATGCCCTTTACTGACGGAACCGTCTTGAAGCTGTCGATGTTTTGCTGAATCGCGGTCGCCTGCGCCGCCCAGTCCTGGCTGGCTGTTGGCGTGGTGTTGGAGGCGCACGAACCGTTGAGCAGCCCCTGCCCCGAGACATAGGCGGACCGGTCCGTCTCGGTAATCCAAATGTCCATGGGTTGGCTCGGATTGACCTTGCTCTTGAAATCGTTCAGGCACTGCACCGGCGTCCGGCCATTGCTAAAACTCTTGGAATCCGCAATAGGCGCGGTGAACGAACCGTAATTCGGCCCGTACCAATGCCACGAAATCAGGTCACAAGGAAGTGTTCCGTTGTAATTCTGGATTTTGGCCAGGAGTCCCCAGTGCCGGTAAGTCGCCCCGTAAAGCACTTGCGGCGCGATGGTCGTCAGTCCGCTGAGCCGGGCCGTGCTATAGGCGTCCTTGATGCCTTGATAAGCTCCGCTGAGTCCTGAAGCGATCGCCACAAACCCGCCCGGCATCGCGTCCGGATATTGATTCGGCGAGGCCCCGTCATAGACAACATTGACGAGCCCATCGTTTTCCAGTTCATTGCCCAGTTCCCAGTAGGTGATGTTATAGCCTTTCAGGATGGCGTAGGTTGCCCAATTGTAGGCGGTCTGGTAATTAGTGTTATAGTTCACCTGCGCCGTGTTGGCCGCTACCAACGAAAGGGGAAGAATCGGCAGCACCGAGATCCCCGCCGCCTGCGTCGCCGGCGCGATATTATCGAGAATGACCGGGTTGCTCGTCCCATCGAATGAACACCGGTAATACCCAACACTGAGCTGCTTCAGGTAGTTGACCTGTGTCGTGATGTTGGCCGGCGTCCAGTTCGCGTAATCGTTTTCCGTCGGATGACCGACGATGCCCCAGGCATGGGAACGGTATAATTGAAAACCATTGACCACAGCATAGTAGTACGTGTTCTTTACCGCGGTGACCTGCAGCGTTCCGGTACTGGAACTGACTACGCTCATAGTCACATAGGCCACCCCGGGCCCCTGGCTGATCTTGCGGGAGAGACCGGTGGTCGCGCCGGTGAAAGTACCGGTCCCGTAAACGGTAAAAGCCGTTCCCTCATTTTTTTGGTCGCCCGCAGCGAGTAAAACCAGCGTGTAGGCGGTGTTGGGTGAAAGGCCGCTCAAATTCAGGACAAGATTGGTCGGGCCGGAAGTGTATTGATAACTGGAGGCATAGGACTGCATTAACCATGTGGTGGCCGCGTCCATAGCGCTGCTGTGGGGATCGCAAAAAATCGGCTTGGTCGGGTCCCATGACGCTCCGGACGTCCAGGACAGGGTAATCGACGTCGGCTGGCCATTGACATCATTCAACACCTGCGGACCGCCATTTGTGTTGTTATTGGAGTTCCACTGATCGCCGGGATTGCCCAGGACCGCCGGGCCGGTTTGAGTTACCGCTCCAAAATGAAAATCAACTAATTCTCCCCGGGAAGGTACGGCAACAAATGTTCCGAGACCCAATGCCAGAGCGTACCATCTCACAAACGCCATCACACGCACATCTCTTTCTATTAGTCCGGTCATCACGCCTTGATCCGAAATGATTGGATCTCGTTATTTGCATGCGATGTACCATTCTGGTCGTATGATCGGAATTTCGAGGCGGAATCTTAGATCAATCTGGAAGGCATGAACCGCCGAATGAATGCGAAAGATTTTCGACCATACAAATTTGCAATTTCCAGCAGTGAATTTCGAGTGTCAGGCCGGCGACACAGCGTTGCGGATTCTTTGTTTAAAACGATTCGCTTTATTTTTAAACCTGACACTTCACGAAGTCGGATGTCAGAATCATGACAGCGATCTTACCGGAATAGCGCCTGAAAATAATTCGGCTCACTTCCTTATCCCCAAAAGTTTGGGGAAATTCTCGCTAAAAAAATTTAAAATAAGACCGAATCGCCTTCAATTAAGACCTCGCTGCCTTGTTTTAATTTCAATCAGTTGTGTCAGCCTGCCAGCATTTGCTGTCGAAAATCTGACGACCATCTTCTAGAACTCATTGCAAAAGTAGCCATGGGTTGCGTTGCAATGGCTATGCTCCTCGCTCGGCTCCTTGCCGCCGGCCAAAATCCCTTTCCGGCGCAACCCATGGCTACTTTTGCAATGAGTTCTAAGGGTCTAGGCGGAAACCAATGGCACGGTGAAATGAAAGGACGAACCGTGCCCGGGCGTCGATTCGGCCCAAATACGGCCTTTGTTCTTCTCCACCATCTCTCGGCTGAGTGGCAAACCCAGCCCGGTTCCCTTTTCGCCCAAGGTTCCGAACGTCGTCTTGCTCTCGCCCAGCCGGAAAAGGCCAGGCAACCGTTCCGGAGGAATTCCGCGCCCGGAGTCGGTGACGGTGATCACCAGTTCCCTCTCTTTCTTTTCGGCGGAGATGCGGATGGTTCCCCCGGCGGGGGTGAATTTGACGGCATTACTCAAAAGATTACGCAGAACGGTATCGTTCATCCGCACGTCACAATAAATCGAGATCGGCTCCCTGACCTCATTTTCGATTTTGATTTTCTTCGCCTTGGCCGCCATGCTGACCAGGGCAACCGCGAATTCGATCTGCTTCAGGATCGAAATCCTTTCCGGCTTCGGCTCCATTTTGCCGAGCTGCATCTGCGCCCAGCCAAGGAGATCAAAGAGCAGGTCGCCAACCTGCCGGGCCGTATTGCGAATTTCGACCGCCATGTCGCGAACCGTGGCGTCGGTCTCGGGCGGCATCGTGTCGACCATCGCTTCGCTCAGGCCGAGCATCCCGCCCATCGGGTTTTTCAGGTCATGGGCCAGGACTGAAAAGAAGACGTCCTTGCCCGCATTGATCTCGCGCAGCTCCTGCTCGGCCTTTTGCCGCACAGCAATTTCCGCCTTTAGCTCGCGCTGGAGCAGCCGGATGGAAATATGGTTCCGCACCCGGACCAGCACTTCCTCCCGCTGCAACGGCTTGGTGATGTAATCGACCCCGCCGACCGAAAAACCGCGCAGAACGTAGGCCGTCTCGGAAATCGCCGTCATGAAGATGACCGGGATCTCTCTTGTTTCCGGCGTCACCTTCAGTTTTTCGCAAGTCTCAAAACCGTCCATTCCCGGCATCATTACATCGAGCAGAATCAGATCCGGCTGCCCATACTGGGCCTGTTCGATTGCTCCACGTCCGTCCTCGGCGACGAGCACGCGATAACCCTGGGCGGAAAGATATTCAAAGAGAACATTCAGGTTTGTCGGATGATCGTCCGCGATCAGAATGGTGGGCGGAGTGGGGGCGTTCATGGCGGGGGTGAAGGAGAGGCCGGGGACAACTCCTCAATCAATTGTTGGACCTGCCGCACACGGAATCCATCGCAGAGCTTTCGCAATTTCTCCAGGAACGGCCGGTAAGAGGGTTGGGTCGCGACGAATTGTTCGGCCACTTTGACCAGGTTCAGAAGATCGCCCCGGCGGGCCAGGTCCGCAAATTGTGCCGCCTCCGTCGCGGGAAGAATCGGCGGGGAACCCTCGGCTTCTGCCGCCTCCACGGACGCACTCTCCGCATGAGCCGCCCCTTCGATCCATTCCAGATTGAGCCGTTTTTGCAGACAATCCAGAAGCCGTCCGTAATCAACCGGTTTGAAAAGAAAATCGCTGCAGCCCAGCGTCTGACAGCGCCGGATTTCATCGTCACCCACGCTGGCAGAAGTGGGAATGATCGGCAATTCCCTGAACGCCTCGATCTGCCGCGAGTATTGGATGAATTGGAGTCCGTCGATCACCGGCATCGCGATATCGACCAGGACCAGATCGGGTTTCTCCTTCGGCAGCAGGTCGAGGGCGACTTTCCCGTCACCCGCCTCGATGATCTTGAAATCGAGCGGCGCGAGCATTTCCACCAGCACCGTCCGGTTCGAGGGAATGTCGTCGGCAATGAGGATTTTTCGGCGCTCGCCCTGATAGCCGGTGATGCGCGAAGGGCTTTCGACCGTCCGGGCCTGGACCTCGGAGAAACGTCCGGCCGGAAGATCGAGATCAAAGGAAAACGTGCTCCCCTTGCCATACTCACTCTCGACCTTGATCATTCCGCCCATGAGCTGGACCAGCCTCTGGCTCAGGGCCAGACCGAGTCCCGTTCCCTCCGCATTGCGCGCCGCATCAGAAACCTGGATGAAGGGCTTGAACAGCTGGGTAATTTTATTGGGAGCGATGCCAATGCCGGTATCGGCAAAGGCAAACCGGGTGCGGCCCTGGTAGGGCTCGACCGTAAATCGCACGCTCCCCCGGTCAGTGAATTTGACCGCGTTGCCCAGCAAATTGATCAACACCTGGCGCAGGCGTTTCTCATCGGCCTGGACCACCTCGGGCAAGTCAGGAGATATATCGATGATGAAGTTGATGCCCTTCTGCTCGGCGCGGATATGGAAAATCTCAATCGGGCCGCGCAGGAATTCGCGCAGATGAATGTCCGTCGGCTTGATCTCGATCTTGCGTGCCTCGATTTTTGCCAGATCGAGAATGTCATTGATCAGCGTCAGGAGATGTTCCCCCGACTGCCGGATGACGCGAATTCCATTCAGCGCCTTCGCCGGCAGTGCCAGATTTCCGAGAATTTGCGCGTAACCAAGAATGCCATTGAGCGGCGTACGCAATTCATGGCTCATATTCGCGAGAAACTCGCTCTTCGCATGATTGGCGCGCTCCGCTTCGATTGTCTTGGCCTCCAGGTCCTTCGTCCGCTCGGCCACCTTTTGCTCCAGCAAGGTGTTGGTCTGGCGAAGATTCTCCGTGGCCTCCTCGATCTGCGTCGCCATCTCGTTGAAGGCATGCCCGAGATAACCAAACTCGTCCTGGCGGTTTTCCAGCGCGGCGCGGGCGGTCAGATCACCCTCCTCAATTTTCCGGGCAGCTTGGGTCAGAATCCCCAGCGGCCGGTTGATCGATTGCGCGGCGGCCTGTGCTCCCAGGGCAAAGAGGAGGAAGAAAATGATACCGCCAATAACGATTCCCTGCAGCAGTTCCGCGGCCGGGGCAAAGACCTCGCTTGTATCCATCTTCACTACCAGGCCCCAGCCCAGCGAGGGAAGATACCGCGACACCGCCAGGACCTTTTTGCCCCGGTAATCGGTCGTCACTTCCTGAAGACGCACGCCCTCCACCGCCGCGCCCAGCGCCGCCGGCACCCGGTCCGCCGGGAAACTGAGATGGAATGCCGCGTCGGGCGAATGCCTCAACGGCGCCACAATCACCACCCGGTCGCCGTCCGTCTGGCCGATCACCGTTTCCCCCGTGCGACCCAGGCTGCCGTAGTCATTCACCACCCGATAAATCTCCTCGTTGTAGAGCCGCGCCGCGACCACCCCGGCAATGGCGCCCCCGTGCGCAAAAATGGGTGCCGCCACATAGACCGCGGGCGTTTTCGTTTCAGGATCAAGCGTGTAGTTGGAAATCTCCGCACTCATCAAAGTCCGCGTGCGATCAATCGTCCGGTCCAGCTCAGGCGTCGGCGCGTCGTTCGGATTTTGCGTGAAGACCAGCTTGCCGCTTTGGGAAAAGAGAAAGAGGTTTTGATAGCCACCGACGCCACGCAGAAAGGCCAGTAATGAGGCTTGTTCCGATGGTGATTTGCCCTCGGTCACCAAGTTCGGCATGTAGGGCTGCGCAGCGAGGAACTGGATTTCCCGCAACTTCCCCCGCGCATACGCCTCGATCTTGCTCGCGCGGTCAGCAGCGATGCCCGCGAGATTTTCCGATGCCTGCGCCCGCATTTGCGCCAGCGCTGAATAGCAAAGCGCCACACCTCCAATGAGCAATACTGGAAGAGAAAGAAGGAAGAAGCGCCAGAAAAGCTGGGCCGTCAGATAGCGCTTGGGATGGATCGGCAAGGAAAACATGGTTCTGTTTAGTTGGTGGGCGCCGCCCAGTTGCCGTGCCATCCCGTATGCAGGCCGTCCAAAAATTGCTCCCATTCCGCCGCGGTCCGGGAGATCGGAAAGGGCTGAGGGCGAACTGGCCGGCGCGAGTCCCATACCACATCGAACTGTCCGTCGGCCCGGATGCGGCCCACCCGGACCGGCCGCCACGTATGCTGGGTTTCCGGATCGATTAGCATCACTCCTTCCGGAGCCGCCATGCTCTGGTCGAGAATTGTTTTTCGCACCGCGCTGGTCTCCTCCGTCCCCGCCTCCTCCACTGCCTGCGCCCATAACTTCACTGCGCAATAAGCCGCCTCCATCGGATCGGAAACCACCCGGTCGGCCCCGTAACGCTTTCGGAAAGCCGTGACAAAGGCATTGTTGCGGGAACCATCGAGCGTCTGAAAATAGTTCCAGACCGCGTAATCGCCCACGCAGGTCGAGGGATTCATCGACGGCAGCTCGCTCTCCCCGATGCTGAAGGAAATCGTCGGCACGGTCTTGGGCGAGATTCCCGCGGCGCGCAAGGCCCGAAAGAACGCCACATTGGTATCACCGTTGATCGTATTGAGAATCACATCGGGATGCCTCGCCACAATCCGCCCTACCACCGGCTCCACATCGGTTCGGCCCAGTGGAATATAATCCTCGCCCACCACCTGCGCCCCCAAAGCCTTGATCTGGTCGCTGATCACCGCGTTGGCCGCGCGCGGGAAAACGTAATCGGAACCCACCAGATAAAACCGCCGGCTGCCGAGGTTATCAAAGGCCCACTTCACCGCCGGAATGATCTGCTGGTTCGGCGCGGCACCCAGATAGATGATATTAGGCGACTGCTCCAGCCCCTCATACTGCACGGGATAAAAAAGCAGGCCGTCGAGTTTCTCAAAAATCGGTCGCACGGTTTTCCGGCTGGCCGAGGTCCAGCAGCCAAAGACGGCGCATACTTTTTCGTCCTTGATCAACCGGGTCGACTCACGCGCAAAGGTCGGCCAATCGGAATGGCCGTCGGCCAGGATCGGCACCACTTTGCGCCCGCCGAGCAATCCCCCTGAAGCGTTGATCTCATCAATGGATAACTCAACCGCGTCGACCACCGGCCTTTCGCTGATCGACATCGTACCCGTCAATGAATGGAGAATCCCCACCTTGATCGATGGCATTTGTTGTATCCGCCAGAAATGGAATAGATAGGAGGCAATCGCCACAAAAAGGACGATTAAAATCCCGACCACCCAGCGAAAGGCTGTCTTGTCCGCAAAAGGCATCGGCCCCCGATGTAGCTGGTTGAATGCCGTTCTGCAATGCTGGCCAAAAATTCATAAGAGTTTATCTCCAATAAGATCGAAATTCGTCAGTCCCAATATTCTTCTTCTTGAGAAATCAGCACTGCGTGCAAGGTCCTCAGCATCTGCTCGGTGGAATAGGGTTTGGCCAAAAAATGCCGGATCCCATAAGTCTGAGCCTGCGCATTTTCCTCGGTCTCGTTGTGCCCGCTCGCTGCAATGATGCGGATCTTCGGATTGATCTTAAGCAAGGCATGAATCGTCGTCGGCCCATCCATTACGGGCATCTTCATATCGGTCAAAATCACATCTATTTCCTTTTGCTCGCGGACATAGATTGTCACCGCTTCCGCCCCGTCCGCAGCCTTGAGCACCTTATAGCCAAAGGCCTCCAAAGTCTGGGACGTTATGGTCAAAATGGATGCCTCGTCATCGACGACCAACACTGTTTCCCCGGAACCGCGCGGTACTTCCGCGCTTCCGGCGAATGTTGCCGCCTCTTGTGGCTTATCCACGGCCGCCGGCAGATAGACCCGGAATGTCGTTCCTTTCCCTCGGTGACTGTAAACCTGGATGAAACCCTGGTGTTTTTTCACAATGCTTAATACGGTGGAAAGCCCCAACCCCGTTCCCCGCGAGACTTCCTTGGTCGTGAAAAAGGGCTCAAATATTTTATTCAGATTTTCCTGCGGAATGCCGACTCCCGAATCTGTCACATTGAATTTGACATAGCGGCCCGGCTGGGCCGGTGGACTCATCGCCGCAAATTGGGCATCCAGCGTACAGTTTTCCACACTCACGATTAATTCGCCTCCCTCCGGCATGGCATCACGCGCATTCACGCAAAGATTCAACAACACTTGATGAAGCTGCGTCGGGTCGCCTCGGATGTTCCAGGATTTTTCCGGCATGAGAAAATCCAGCCATATATTCTTTGGGAAGGTCTGTTCGATAATAGTTCGCAAATCCTGCAACAACTTTCCGGGCCCGATTTCCACCCGCTCCTCGTCCAGGCCACGCGCAAAGGAAAGAATCTGGCGAACAATATCCGCGCCGCGCCGCGCGCTAGTCTCGATGGTTTGCAGTGTGGCCAAGACAAATGCTTCGTCGGTCACGTCCTCGTTAAAGGTTTCCTGCTCGCCGTAGCTTTGGGCATCGGGAGTTTCGGTCACGATGGGGCGGTCATCGATGCCCTGAGCAAATTTCCAGAGCTGCGGTGCGTAGCCTCCTACAAAGTAAGACAGCAGTTCAGGTGAAGTCAGGGCTATCTGCTCGACGTGTTTCAATCCGGCGGCGTCAAGCATGGTACCGACCTTCGGGCCAATGCTCGGCAGCCAACGGTTAGGTAGTGGACCCAGAAACCCTCGCTCAGTTCCAACTGGAACTTCGATGAAGCATCCCGGTTTTCGAAGCTTCGAGGCGACCTGACTGACCAGCTTGTTACTTCCAATGCCAAAGGAGGCGGACAATTTCAGCGATTGGGCCACCGCGACGCGGATGACATCAGCAATTTCACGAGCCGGTTTCATTTTTTGGGACCGCAAATCAAAGTACCCCTCGTCAATGCTTCCCACCTCGACGTCCGGCGTAAAGTCGTAGGCGTAACTGAACATCATCCTCGAAAAATGCTCATACTTTGAAAAATCGCCGGGGATGACGATCAGCTTGGGACAGATGCGCCGGGCCTGCGCGGTGGGCATTGGTGTATAAACACCGAGCTTGCGCGCCTCATAAGATGCCGAAGCGATGATCCCGCGTTTCACGCCGCCGACAGCAATGGCCTTACCCCGCAGTCGTGGATCGGAGGCTTGCTCCACCGACGCGAAGAAAGCGTCTGCATCGAGATGGATAATCACAGCCCATCCTCATGTCTTACGGAAGACGGCAACGACCACGCCTTGAATCACCAGTTCCCGAGCCGGGATTACATCCGGATAGTTGGGGTTCTCCGCCTTGAGATAGGGAGCACCCCGTCGAACGAAGTACCTCTTCAAGGTGGATTCTCCATCGACCAGGGCGGCAACCACGGCACCGTCATGTGCAGGCTTTAATTCGAGCACCACAGTGTCTCCGTCGAGGATGTGGGCTCCCATCATCGAATCGCCTCTGACCTTTAAGGCGAACGTCCGGGCATTGGGGCTGATTCCAATGGTCGAAAGATCGACGGCGATGCATCCCGGTTCAACCTCTTCGCTCCGCGTGGGCCGACCGGCAACAACCTCCCCACAGATGGCGACCTGGGTGAAAGACTCAGCATGCATGCGCTAGATATACAAAAGTATAATGTCCAAAGGCAAGTGCTAATCTGCTTCCGCAGGTATGAGGGTGCCAACTTCACGGCGAAACTCGGCCCAGAAAAGGTTGCTTCTCAAACCAAGTCTAGAACTGTTGTCATGGGCTCTGTCGTTGCGACCGACCCAGTGGACGTGTGACCGGTCCCACCGGGGCTTAGTTTAGCCCATTTCGCGATAGCCTCTTCCAAAATGTGAGCATTTGGGCCAGCTACGGATTTTCTTACATCTTTCAATTCAGCGGCTGACATTTTACTCGCGAGGTATCCCGCCATCTCCAGATTACACCGGACGACTGCACCAAATACCCACCACCCCAAATTTATTCTCGCGCCAGCACATGCCCACAGGAAAATCATATTCGCGAGATTCTCGTCGTAGCCCAGCGGATTGAAATCCATCAATTCAAGGTCGGTGACATCAAAGATCATCTGCGCATTTTTAAGTAACTCAATGCGGATTAGCCACACCACTTTCGGATCCACGTGACACCGGCGGCGAGCGGACAATGTGTAAGCATATTGACACGCGAACGACACCAAGAAAGCAACGAGCAACTTATGATCGTGCGCGTTCATGCGGCTTGGCCCCCGATCAACAACTAGCGCAAGATTGCGCCAGACCACATCGGACGATATTTCTTTTATGAGCAAAAATTCATATAGGCCCTGAATGGCATCCCTGCTACCGACCCTCTTCACGGCTTTTAACAATTTTGGCCAGTTACTGCTCATGAAAGCAGTGCCCAACTGTTTTTCGATTAACTTCATGTGTGATTCTCCTAAATAAGTTCCAAAAATGTCTCGATGGGCTCCAAGGTTGTAGTCTCAGAAATGGGAAGCGGCGCAAATCCGAGCGCACGGTTGATGATTAGCGCTACAAGCGAGGCCGACTCTTGGAAGCGGCCGCGATAAGTCCAGATCCCGCGATAAGTTTCAATCAAGGCGGGCACTTGTTCGAGCGGTTCATTCGCGCCGCCCAAGATGAGGAACGCCTGAACGGCTTCAAGCACCACCTGTGCTACTGACCAGCGAACGTCATGACCAATACGCTTGAGCTGGTCCCGTTCCGCGCCGCAAAAGGGAATCTTGATGGCTACCGTGAGGTTATTGGGCATCTCTTTGGTGAGGTCTTGCGCCGCGATCCCCGCCAGTGTTTTCCGGATCTCGGGATTGGCCCTCATTTTGAGTAACAGTTTCGCATTTCCCACAGAAAATGGGTTGGATTCAGCCATTTGGAGGACTTCCGAGTGCATGCGCAGTACCATCCGATTTGCCGAGCGGGCGGAAAGATCAGAATTCAGCGTGCGCAGGGCGTCGTGCGCGTCCTTGCGGATGCGTACCGCCAGGCCGGCGGCTGGACTAATGGTCTTCTGAGGCATGCATGTAGGGTAACTGAATGACCATTAATAGCAAATCAATTCTGCTTTTAACGCCATTATCTCTAGAGCCTTTAAAAAAAGCTTCAAGTTTTATTACATTACTGACAAGCATCTTACGCGAGCGAATCCATTCTGCTATTTGACGTAAACAATTTTTAGAATGAGGTTGCTGAATAACCTATTTTATGTGCCTCCTGTCCTATATCCGCGTGGTGCCATCTCCCGGCCACTTCACTTCAACCGTAAGTAATACGGTACCGTTTTACTTACGGTTCCATAACTAAAAAAACTATGTCGCAACCAAAAATTTGTAAGGAAGATGTGGCGAAAGCCATGGCCATCCTTAAGCAGGATGGCAACCAGAATCCGAGCTTGCCGGCCATCCGGGCCGCCGTCGGCAATAAAGGCTCCATGAGCACCATTGCGGGGTTCAAAAAAGAACTGGATGACGAGGCGCTGGCGGCACAAGACCCACCTGACGCGTTACAGGCTTTCCGGGCCATCTGGGCCCAGGCGGTACAGGTGGGCCGGGCGCAACGTGACTCTGAAGTCGCGGATCTTCAGGAGTTAGCTCGAGAGCTCTCCTCTGAATCGAAAGAGTTCGAAGGAGAGGCCACAGCGTCACGCTCGGCAGCGACAGCGGTCACCCAAAAGTATGAGGTCTCCCTGGTTCAGCTGAACCGGGCGAACGAGGCACTGATCGCTGCCCGAGCCGATGCCGAGCGCAACGCCACGAAGCTTGTCGAGGTCATGGAAGAGTCGCGCCGGGAAGCGGATCACCTGCGAAATCAACTAACGGCGGAAAAGAATCGCGCACATGAGCTGGAATTAAAGCTGGCTCATAGGGCTTCCGCCAACGAAGCACCAACCAACACTCCTTCCACGAAAAAGCGCGGTCCCCGCCGTACCCCGAAGGTAGCGGCACAAAGGGAATCCTCGATGGAATCGAACCATTCGCCAGAAACTTGATCAAAGGCCTCAACGCTAAAAAAATTCTAAAAAACTACTGATGGAAGCGTCGATTCAAATATGTTCCCCGATCACGACAAAAAATCCAAACCAAAATACTTCAACATTTATGAATCAAGAAACCAATCCCTCACTAAAAGCGACGGACGAATTGTTCCGCGAAGCCATGCAATCGATATCGACGAAAAAAGAAAAGATGGATGACACTGAAGATGGGCCACCAGGAGAATTCCTCCTCGATGGAAAGACCGGCAAGGGAGTCACCATTCACGGCAAGCCGGTCATTCTATGGTACGCCAAGAGCGTCCTGAACATGAACAGCGGATTTTTACACAAACATCTGTGTACGGGGCCTACCTTCAATTTGGGCGATGCTTGCGCGTACTGTTGCCCGTACTGCTACGTGGAAGCGGCGGCACATGGGCGCTTTGCGGAGTTTTTAAAACAACACGACCTCAATTTTCAGGAGGTTGTTATTCGTCGGCAAAATGCCGTGGAAATCCTGAGAAGACAGTTGGCAAAACTCTCTGCGAAGCAGCGGGATTTCCCGCATGTAGTATATAGTTCTACCACCGTTGACGTGGCTGGCAACGTCGAACTCGCCAAGGAAACCGCCGCTGCCTGCACTCTCATCCTCGAGATGACGAATTGGGAAATCCGCCTCCTCTCGAAATCGAACATGCTACCGTACTTGGTCAGTTTGATTCCCAAGAAAGATAATTACCATAAGCGCCTCATACTAGGCGTATCCACCGGCATCCCCTGCTCAGGCACGATGCGCTGGACCTGGCCGTTCTGGCCCACTGGGACGTCCTGAGAGCACCAGATCGCAGAGAGATTTTTCTGGAGGAGCTACTTCTAGCGGTCGGCGATTATGCGCCAGGCGAAGCCGGGTTCTGGGACTCCAAGATGAGCGAGTACTCCAATCGCGGAAATTCCGCGCTCATCAAGTATCTGAAAAATCGCCGTATTCGTGGGTTTAAGGTTGGGCGTCCCAAGAAAAAATTACCGAGCATTTCTAGAGGTAAAAGCCCTTCCTTAGAAGAATAATTTAAAAATAAGTTTCCTAAAAGCCTTCATCTGGGACCTATTTAAATATACCCCTTTGAGATCATGGTCGTGTGCAAGCGACCATCTCAAAAATTTTAGCAAGCCCAGCCGAAAACCGTATTCCGCTGGTCCTTCCTTCCAAACAAAAATTGGATGGAAGCGGAATTTCTGCCCAAGCGGGAGGTCGCCCTCTTATTAAGAGTGAGCACCCGGACCGTCGAACGACTGGTTCGGCGGGGCGTACTTATACCCTACCGGCGCTCCAGGCGGACCTGCTTTCTGCGGCGGGACGTCCTGCTCTTGCTGGAGCAGGGGAACCCCTAGGTTTTCTCCACGTTTCTCCACCAAAAAATTACACGCAAGGGCATAAACTGTCGCAGCGCCGCGATTTTGCCGGCGTCCAGGCCAGTGTCTGGCTTTTGGATTTTAGCAGCGCAAGCGACTCTAATACAGGCGCTTACACGATCCTGTTCGCAGGACAAACGCTCCTGTGCAAAGGCAGTGATACTCGGAGCGTAACCGGGGTCACCCCAGTCGTTTTTGTAAGTCATATCTCTCTGTTTTTCAATTGCTTGCAAAAAGCGTTGCTGTGCCAGGCAGGGCGTGGCGGCGTTTTCTCCACCCGTTCTCCACTGAAACAAAAATAACATGGAAGCTCTCTTACAATTTCCAGCAGCAGCCCCGGAGATCGAGCCGTTTAAATTCGGGCCGATCACCATTCCGGTGAGTTTCGCTCCTCAGTACAAAAAGGGGAAGATGTACCCGGGCTATCGATCCACGTTCACCTTGGGCCTGAAGAAACATGATGTCCGTAAATCGACCTTGGACGAGCAAGAGCAGGAGATCCGCAAAAGAGTGAAGAAATTCAATGAGGGGGCCTACTCAAACCAGGAGGAAGTGGTCACGTTGACCGGCGATAAACTGGAGCGCTATCAGAAGTTTCTAGCCATGGAAAAGGACCTTGGGCGTAGCCTGGTCAATTTTCTCGAGGACGAGGTCTTGCCCGCGCGTAGAACCCTCGAGCCTCTCAAGGTTTCACTTACTTCCGCAGCCAAGGACTACGTCGACCGCCATGCTGTCAAGCGTCGCATCACCGTAAGCGGAGCGGTGAATCTGTATTTAGGGGTTAAGGCCGGAAATGGTGTGAAAAAAGCCATCTCGGAAAAGCAACAAGATCGGTACCGGGGCATCTTGGGCTATTTATCCGCGAAATACGGGCACAAGCAGATGTCGGAAATCAAACCCGTCCAAGTACAAGCATTTCTTCGTGGCCTGTCGCGACAAAAGGCTATTCAGTCACGGAAGCGTGACGCAGAGAAGCAACTCAACAAGAAAGGAATAATATGAAAGGAAAAGAGGATAAAACCTACATGGGGGAACGCGGCGATGTCTTGGCGTTCATCCGTTGGGCGGAGCGTGAGGGATACCTTCCTCGACACAATTTCGACTACTCAGAAGTTGTCTCTCTTAAATTATCTCCCGGCGACCGGGAGACCTGTTCGCCCGATGACTTGGCAAAACTCATCGTCGCAGCAGAACACCTCCGCGATCAGGTCTGCATATCTTTGGGAGCGCACGCCGGAATCCGCCATGAGGAAATCGAAAAGTTCATCCTCAGATTCGTCGATTTCAAAAACCGGGTCATCAGCATGCCGCCGTTTTACGGCGAAGTGAGAATTAACAAGGTCCCGGTCGGGAGAAAAATACCGATCCAGCCAGTTCTTTACAACCGTCTAAAACGGCTATCCGACGAAGGGTTTCCAGCCGATCAACCCGTCATGCGTGTGGCTGACTGGGGGAAGAGGCTGAGGCGAATCAAAAAAAATGCCTGCGTCAGGTTGCCTCAAAACGCCTTTCGACATGGCTACGGCTCTCACCGGCTGCAACTCACTCAGTCGGAGGGCGCAACCGCTTTAGAAATGGGTACGTCTCGGGAACATCTGCGTGACAATTACGCCATTCCGCAGGACGAGCACGTTTCTCTGGCGTGGTTCGCTGTGTAATCCATCGATCAATCCCCCATGAATTCTTTCACCCCCAACCCCAAACCCTGCGTGTGGCAGGCCAACCACGCCCCAGTAGCATGAACACACCCAAAAAACGGCATCACCTCGCCACGACATCAGTCAAATTCCGCCCCAACGCCCTGCGGCATGGCTACGCCTCCTACCAGGCACAACTGCTCCTGCCCCCGGCAAAAGTGGCGGAGGCGATGGGGGCCACTGGGCAGGCCCTCAGCAGTCGTCACGACGTTGCTGACCTCCTGCGCGTCGCCAGCGCCGACCTCCCTAAGGTGCCCGCATTTTCCCCCAACCAACCAACAACCCTCAGTTAGCCAAACCAACCCAAGCCATGAAACGATCCGCTCCTGAACCCACTCCATACACAGTAGCAATGGCCGTCGCTGCCTTTTTGCAGCACAAGGCGCAGCGACGAGTTTCCGTATGGTACTACCACCGACTGCGCCGCGTCCTAGGCCTTGTAACCGCGCGGTACGGCCGTTTGCCCATCGCCAGCCTTACGGCCCGACGCGTGAAGGCCTTCCTGAGCTCTCTGGGATCTGGCAGCAACGCGACGAAAACCTTCAACAACCAACGGGCTCAGATTCAAACCTTCCTTCATTGGGCGGAGCGCCGCGGATTCTAAGCCTATCGATTCAAGCTCTGATCACTTATGTCGTCCCAAAATTCTTCACAACCAAACCCAACCTGCGCGCGGCAGTCACTGCCAGATCATAACTGGTGAACGCAAAATTGCAGCAGAGGCGGCTCGGCTCAATGTCTTCGTTGACCGCGTAAATTTGTCGATTACCGCTACCAAGAGAACCATGAAGTTCCAAAGGGTGTATTGCCTCCTCGTCCCGGCACTCGGGTTCAAACAAGAAGGCTCCCAGCAATTCATCCGTGAGGAAGCCTCTTCGTTCGCGGGTGTCAACTTTCAGGAATAACTCGGTCATTTTCGTACCATCACTCTTTTGAATTCGATTTCAACAGAAATATTTTGTTGGAAAGCTCACTTTGATGGCAGCCAAAATCGTGAGTTTTGGATCCAAGAATCATCTCGCTTTCGTCGTGGCAGCCCCAAGCTTTGTGAAAAAAAGTTTCAGATCTTTCAGATTTTTGAAAACGACTTTCGTAAATCGTTG
>JAJSLK010000005.1 GCA_021272165.1 Methylacidiphilales bacterium | reverse complement strand
ACCTGATGCGCTCGGAAGGTGCCCTCGATTTGTAGGCCATCGACGACTTTCGGTCCCGTCCAGCCCTTGGGTGACCTCAGGACGATCATGGGCCAGCGTTGTCGAGTGGTGTCGTTCTTGGTCCGTGCATTGCTTTGAATTCCCCGGATGTCCTCGACGGCCTTTTCCATAGTATTGGCCATGAGTTGGTGCATCTTTTCCGGCTCATCACCTTCCACAAAGTAGGGCGTCCAGCCGCAGCCCCGCAGGAACTGCTCCAATTCCTCATGCTCGATGCGGGCGAGCACGGTCGGGTTGCTGATCTTGTAGCCATTGAGGTGCAGGATCGGCAGCACGGCTCCATCGGTAATAGGGTTGAGAAACTTGTTGGACTGCCATGCGGTCGCGAGCGGGCCCGTCTCCGCTTCACCATCACCAACAACGCAGGCGACGATCAGATCCGGATTATCAAGCGCGGCTCCGAAGGCATGGCTGAGCGAGTATCCCAGCTCGCCGCCTTCGTGAATCGATCCCGGCGTCGTCGGCGCAACGTGACTGGAAATGCCGCCTGGGAACGAGAATTGCTTAAACAGTTTTTTCAGCCCGGCTTCGTCCTGGCTGACGTTCGGATAAACCTCACTCCAAGTGCCTTCAAGGTAGACGTTCCCCACAATTGCCGGGCCGCCGTGACCGGGCCCGGCAATGTAAAACATATCCAGGTCATACTTCTTGATGACGCGGTTCAAGTGCACGTAGATGAAGTTTTGGCCTGGCGTGGTGCCCCAATGTCCGACTACCAGGGGCTTTACGTGCGACAGTTTTAGCGGTTCTCGCAGCAAAGGATTGTCGTAGAGATAAATCTGGCCGACCGACAGATAATTGGCGGCGCGCCAGTAGGCATCCAGCTTGTGGAGCAGATCCGGGGAGAGGGTTTCCGTCTTTTGGAGCTGATCCGGGGAAAGAGTTTCTGTCTTCATGGTTCAATTCTCCTTTTTTGAGTCAAGGCCGAGAACGCCGCACACCATCTTGGCGATCATGCGTTCTTCGTCCGTAGGAATGACGCGGACGGGAGTCCCGCTGGTCTCCGCGGAAGTCATGTCCTCGTTCGCTGCGTTTGGCTTTTCTTCAAATGCGATTTCAAGCGATCCCATCCCATCACAAATCCGGGCGCGGCCCGTGGCGCGCTCTCTCGGACTGGACTCAGGCGGCCTTGAGCGCCTTGCTCTTGGACGCGATGCAATCCAGCAGATCGTTCCACGACTTGACGAACGACTCGGCCCCTTCTTCCTGAAGTTGGGCGCCCAAGGCATCAATGTCAATTCCCGCCTTTGCGAACCGGCCCAAAACCTTTTCGCCATCGCCGCCCTGTGCCGCCATGATGGGGCCGATTTCGCCGTGATCGGCGAAGGCTTGCAATGTTCCCTCCGGCATCGTGTTCACCGTGAACGGCGCGGCCAGGGTAGTGATGTAGAGGATGTCGGACGCCTTAGGATCCTTGGTTCCGGTGCTGGCCCAGAGGAGGCGCTGAGGCCGGGCGCCGGAATTGTAGGCACGCTGCCAGCGCGGATTATTTAACAGATCGAGGTACGCGTTGTAGATGCGACCGGCAACGGTGATGCCAAGCTTGTTGCGCAGCGCCTCAGGTGCTCTGTTCGCCACGGCGACGTCCCAGCGGCTGATGAATATTGAAGCCACGGACCCCACGTCCGGATTCAGCCCGGCAGTGATACGCCGCTCGATGCCGCGGAGGTACGCCTCGGCGGCTGCGACGTACTGGACGCGGGAGAACAGAAGTGTGACGTTAATCGGCACTCCCGCGAAGATCGCCTCTTCGATAGCGGGGAGGCCCTCCTTGGTGCCCGGAATTTTGATGAA
>JAJSLK010000056.1 GCA_021272165.1 Methylacidiphilales bacterium | reverse complement strand
CTTTGACATGAGGGTGCAGAACGACTTGGACAGGTTCCACCTGGTGCATGACGTGATAGACCGCATACCGAATTTGGGCTCCAAGGGCGCCTACCTGAAGCAGCAGATGGAGGACAAGCTCATCGAGCACAAGCATTACATCGACAAACACGGCGAAGACCTGCCAGAAATCCGGAACTGGAAATGGAGCAATCCCCAATGAACGCGCAAAAGCTTCTCGACACCGCGAGAACGCTGGTCGCTGGCGACTCTGCCGCATAAGGCCCGGAGCCGCCAAAACTTGTTGGAGATTCGGACTGGATGGAGCCGAACATCAACAACGCCGCCCGGAGTCATTCGGGACGGTATCGAGAAGGCAGGGTGCCAATGAGTGAGAATAAGCGCAGTCACCGCCACCATGGCGAGCAGGATCACAATGGCGATCATCAGGGCCAACGTCCTTACTGGACACGCGCGCATCATGATTGGAAGTTCTGGGTAGCATTGACTCTGATGCTTTCGGCCATGGTTATCTATGTGATGAGCGACGACCTGGCGTTCCGGCCTCACCGGCGAGCGCAGCAGTCGCTGTCAGGCCCAGTTGGAAGATAACAGAATACCGTGAGTTTTAACGACCGAGGAATCATCGCCAGTGAAGGCGCGACCTTTAAGAATACGGCGCACGCGCAAACGGCTGCCAACGAACGCTAGTCAGAAGCGGAAAAGATTAAAGAAGCATATCATGAGTCAAATATCTTTGTATCCCTTACGATTCGCACCGATTTATGAGTATCGGCTTTGGGGCGGCCGGCGTTTTGCGGACCTCCTCAGCGCGCCACTTCCGGGCGACGGCCCGATCGGCGAAGCGTGGATACTGAGCGACCGTGATGACCATATGAGCCACGTTGCCAATGGACCGCTCAATGGACGGACCATCGGTGAGTTGCGGGAGCAGTTTTCGGAAGAATTGATGGGGAATCTGGCCCATCATTTCCGCCGATTCCCCCTCCCGCTGAAGTTCCTCGACGCCCATGAAATGCTTTCGGTCCAGGTGCACCCCACGGCAGCGAATACCGACTTGCTGCCCGCGGGCGAGACCGCAAAGACCGAAGCATGGGTAGTGCTGGAAGCAACGACAACAAGCCGGATTTATTCCGGCTTGGAGCCTGGCACCACTCCCGAAAACCAGCGCCAAGCCGTGACCAAAGGCACGGTGGCTGATAGCCTGGCCTACTTCACCCCGAAGCCCGGCGACAGTGTTTTTATACCAGCGGGTACAGTTCACACCCTGGGCGACGACGTCGTGGTGTTTGAAATTCAACAGAATAGTGACGTTACGTTCCGTCTGTACGACTGGGGACATGTTGACTCGAAAACCGGTAAGCCGCGAGACCTCGAAGTCGATCAGGCGCTTGCCTGCATTGATTACAAGAATGGGTCGGCGGGCCTGGTGTCTCCTATGATCGAGGCAAGGACGCCGGTGGACCGCGAGCGACTCTTTAACTGTGAATTTTTCCGGTTGTGGCGACTGCACGGCGAATTGCCGTTTACTGCCGGCGCCAAGGGTGAGCCTCGGATGCTGGTTTGCCTTGAAGGCGCTGGGCAACTGGAGCACAGCGGCTCAACATATGTCATCGGCAAAGGCGAAGTATGACTCTTGCCGGCAGAGGTCGGCGCGTGTGCATTTCACCCGCACAACGCCGTGACCTTACTGGAAATCGCAATACCGAAATCGTTTACAGCGGGACCACAACCGGATGCGGTGAGTGCCGGAAGCGTCGATTGTAATCGCAAGAACTCAAAGCTGGAGGGTAGGTGAAAAAACTAATTGTTTATGATTTGGACGGTACGCTGGCGGAAAGCAAATCGTCTCTTGATGCCGAAATGGCAGCGCTGCTGCATGACCTTCTCGGTGTCATCAAGGTGGCGGTAATTTCCGGAGGCAATTGGCCACAGTTTGAAACACAACTGCTATCCCATCTTCCCCATGACGAACGCCTGGCAAATCTCTCCCTTCTTCCCACCTGTGGAACAAAGTTTTACCAATACTCGGTGGACTGGAAAAAGCTCTATGAAGAAGATTTCACCGAGGATCAACGAGAGAAGATCCGCAGCTCTCTAAAAAAGGCGTTGGCAGCCGCGGGCTTCAAGGTTGAAAAGACCTGGGGTGAGGATATTGAAGACCGGGGAAGCCAGATCACCTATTCCGCATTAGGCCAGCAGGCTCCGCTCGACGAAAAGAACAAGTGGGATACCGATTACGCCAAGCGAAAAAAGATCAAAGCCATTCTTGATACATATATTCCCGAATTTTCTGTCCGCATCGGTGGCGCGACATCCATTGATATCACCAAGCCAGGCATTGATAAAGCGTATGGCATCCGAAAGCTTCGCGACATCCTGAGTATTTCACTGAAAGAAATGATCTACATCGGCGACGCCCTGTTTGCGGGAGGGAACGACTATCCGGCGGAAGAGGCGGGTGTGACTTCGATCCCCATCCGCGACCCCCGCGAGACTAAACGGGTGACCGAAACCATCATTGCCTGCATGAACGGCGATCCCAAAGTGTGAGCGGACGAGGAGCTTTGATGAATGAATATGCGTTGCAGCGCATGGGAATGCTGATGGAGCCGGAGCCGGGGAATCCCCAGGAGGTGGAAGGGGTCCTGAATCCGGCGGCCGCACGGGGACCGGATGGTCAACTTTACCTCTTCCCTCGCTTGGTGGCGAAGGGCAATTATTCGCGCATCGGCATCGCCCGGGTGCATTTCAACGGCGCCGGTGACCCCGCCGCGGTCGAGCGGCTTGGGATCGCACTGGAGCCGGAGGCCGATTATGAGCTGCGGCCCGGCGGCGGTGGATGTGAGGACCCTCGCATCACGTTCGTAGAGCCCTTGCAGCGCTACATCATGACGTACACCGCATTCTCCATCCAGGGACCGCGGATCGCCCTGGCCATGTCGGAAGACCTCTTCCACTGGGAGCGCCTGGGGCTTGCCACCTATGCACAGTGGCACGGAGTCGCATTGGGTACCATTGATGACAAAGATGCCAGCATTTTCCCTGTCGCCATTCCGAATCCTTCAGGGCACCCGGAGTTGGCCCTCCTCCACCGACCGCTTTTTCCCGGAACGCGTCCGGAAGAAACGGTACTACATCCCGCTTCCCGCGACGTGGATCTCGATCATGAAAGCATCTGGATTTCCTATTGCCCGATGGGTTTGGAGGGGCAAGGTCCCTATCATCTCAGCCGCTTCACTTCTCATCATCGACTGGCAACTCCCGTGTCGCCTTGGGAGCGGCTCAAAATTGGCAGCGGCACTCCGCCCGTCTTGACCAGGCACGGTTGGCTGATTGTTTACCATGGCGTTAGTGAAATCGTAGACCCGGGCAATGAGGGACACCATTTGTGTTACTCAGCCGGAGTCATGGTGCTCTCGCAAGAGCATCCACAGCAGATTCGCTATCGTTCGACGGATCCGGTGTTGACGCCAGTGCTGCCGCAGGAACGCCAGGGCACCATCGCCAATGTTGTCTTCCCCACGGGCATCGACCGGCGCGACGACTTGGGCATGCCGAACCGCTTCGACGTCTATTACGGCATGGCTGACAACCGGATTGGCGTGGCGCGGCTTGACATGCCCGATACCCTGCCGCCGGGTGCTGTTGCCCACGCGCCGGGTGCGAAGGTGTAATGCGTTGGACTAATTGTAGTGATTTTGCCTTGCCAGCCGGAAATGCATGTTGGGGAATGCTGCTATACGGTGCATTCGGTTGCTAGGTCTTTGACCGCATGAAAAGATTCTATAATATATTGTTTATGGAGAATCTTTGGGCCTATACTGGGGCATGTCACGACGCCCCCTTGAGGTGAAAGTATCAGCTGAAGATCTGAAGCAGCTTCGGCAAATTTT
>JAJSLK010000045.1 GCA_021272165.1 Methylacidiphilales bacterium | reverse complement strand
CGGCGATCTGGCCCACCGTCCACTTGTTCTCGTCGTAAGCCTTCAAAACCCGCTGCCGCAAATCCAAGGAGTAAGCTCGCATGGACCCCAAGCTTATCCTCCTTCCCAGTTATGTGCAATATATTTTAAAATGCTCTAGCTTCCGTCATCCCGAACGTGTCGAGGGATCAGTTCGGTTTTTTCGTTCCCAAATTTCATTTGGGAACGAAGCCGTCCCGCGCGAAGTTCCGTTTCGCGCCGTAAGCCGACTACCTCAATGCGGCGTCGGCACCGGCAGGGGCCCCGGAGGCGGCGGCGGCGCGGACAATGAAATCGTGGTCGGTGTCGCTGGGGTCGGATTCAGCTCCTTAAGCTTGCTCTGAGCCTCCTTGACGAACATCGAATCGGTTCCCAGTCCCACCGCTTCCGTCAAAATCTTTTTCTGGTTGTCTTTGTCGCCCTTTTGTTCATAGAGCGAAGCCGCCGCCTGGTAGGCATACGGCGCGTAAGGAGATTTTTCCGCCCGGCGTGCCACCGTCAGGTAGACATTGATGGCGTCGTCCAGCTTGCCCGTCGCCGCCAGCGTGCTTCCCAGGCCCAATTGCGCCGAATCCCGCAGGGTCGTGTCCGTTGACGCATTGGAAATGATCCGCTGATAGTCCTTGATCGCCGCATCATAGTCTTTCTTGTCGAAGGAAAGACTCGCTGCGGCCAGCAACGCCATTGTGGCCTGGTTCGTGTTGGGGAACTGGTCTGCCGCCTTCAGAAAATCTTCCGGAGTTTTCGCCTGGGAAACAACGATCCGCGCCTGGGCCTCCAGCGCGTCGCGCTGCATCTGTGCGTAATAGTAGTAACCGAAACCGCCCAGCAGCACGATGGCCGCCAGGGCCAGTGGATAAACCACCAGCCGCCAGTTGATAGGTTCTGCTTCCAGGATGTTGGAATCGTCTGTTCCGAGCGTTGCCATCGGAAGAGGATAAAAACCTCCGCCTTCCGGTCAATGGTTAAAAAGCCGGTTGCGCTTCATGTCAGTTTGGTGACAAGGCCTTTAACGCCTTCTCCTCGAGGTCGGCGAACCGCTTCGCCATCTCCGCATCCGCTGTCGCGACTGACTTTGCCTCGGTCGCCAGGAAGAAAAGGAAATCGTAGAGCCCCTGCCAGTCGCGCAGGGAGATCGATTCACTCCGGATGGCCGTTCCCAGTCCCATATTGTGGTAATTATTCAGCGCGACGCAAAGAGCACCGGTGGGCAGTCCGGCGCGTTGGAAGACGGATGCTTCGCAGGTGCCCCCGGCCATAAGGAGTCTTTGCTTATTGGGTTCTGCCGGGGGAGGGGAAAGATCGCGGAAGGCGATGTCGAGCCAGTGGGTGATGCGGGAGTCGAAGATACTGAGGCGATCGCCGACGCGGACAATGGGACCGGCATCGACTTTGGCAAAACCGAGGGCCTTGCTGGTTTCGAGCGAGAGGGTGATCATGGGGACGAGGGGATGCCTCGATTTCAGGGCGGCCAGCGCTCCGGCAAAGCCGATTTCTTCGGCGCGGGTGAAAAGAGCTTCGACGCAGGCTTTGGCGCCGGTTTGAGCCAGCCGCCGCAGCAGGGCCAGGACAGTCGAGACCTGGGCGAGATCGTCGCAGGCGCGACTGACAAAGAGCTTCTTGGCGCAGCGGGCGGCGGGGAGATTCCACATGGCGAAGGTGGCGTCGGCGGGCGCAGGGCAGTCAAGTTTCACGCGCTTCGCCTCAGGCGAAAAGGAGGTGCTTTCGATCACAGCCCGGCCAAGGGGTTCCCGGCTCTTTTCGTTGAAGAAAACAATTTCCTTGCCCGCGAAATATTTCTCATCGACACCGCCGGCGAAATGGATTTCGTCCGCCCCATTCTCCCTCCGGACGATGAAGCCAGGATGGTCCATGTGGGCAACGACGCGGAAGGGTTCCCGGTCGCTTGCCTCGTGCAGATAACGCACGATGAGATTGCCGAATTCGTCGAGGCGGGTGGTCAGATGAGGCAGGCCCGCGAGTTTTTCAAGCAGGCAGGCGCGGACGTGGCCTTCATGGCACGGCGCGGTAGGACAGGCCGCGATGGCTATGCCCGCTTGATAGAGTTCATCGTCGAGAATATGCATTTCAGGATTTTTCCACGGCGTCCTTTTTTCCGGCGGTCTTGAACAGAGACGCCCCGACCGCGAGGGCGAGAATTCCTCCAACCACAGCAAGAGAAATGCCGGTCGGGATCGGGAAAAAGTTTTCGCTCAGCATCTTGGCCCCGATGAAGATCAGCACCCAGGCAAGGCCGACGTGCAGGTAAACCATGCTCTTCATCGCTCCGGCAAGGAGGAAGTAGAGCGAGCGGAGGCCAAGGACAGCGCAGACGTTTGAGGTGTAAACGATGAATGGATCGCGGGTGACGCCGAAGATGGCGGGGATTGAATCGAGGGCGAAGATGAGGTCGGTGAATTCGATGACGACCAGAACGAGGAAGAGGAGAGTGAATTTGGGCCGGCCGTTCTCCCGCACGAGAAAACGGCCGCCATAAGAGCCAGCGCTGATCGGCAGAATCCGCCGGGCCACGCGGACCGCGCGCATTTCCTCGACGGCTGGTTTTTTCTTATGCCGGAGCATGTTGAAGCCGGCGTAGAGGATATAGGCGCCGAAGAGGTAGATGATCCACTCAAAATGTTCGAGCAGCTTGACCCCCGCACCAATCATCGCGCCGCGCATGACGAACGCACTGAGAACGCCCCAGAAGAGAACGCGCCGCTGGTTTTCAGGCGAGACCTGGAACGCGCCGAAGACGATGACGAAGATGAAGACATTGTCCATGCTCAATGAGTATTCGATCAGGTAACCGGTGAAAAATTCAAGCCCCTTGCCCATGTCTCCTGACATGATCCAGAGGCCGAAGCCGGAGGCCAGCAGCACCCAGACGAGAGTGGTGAGGAGCGATTCCCGGACGGAGATCGCCCGCGGTTCCTGATGGAGAACCGTGAGGTCCAGGATCAGGAGCACTACCACCGCAGTGTTGAACCCGATCCAAAAACTGAGAGGGGTTTCCATGCTGCGGAATTTTAGCGGCGCTTGCCGCGACCCGCACTTAAAATCAGACTGGCTGCGAAAGAACGCAGAGAGAATAAGGAGCGGACAACATCAATCCCGGGCGGTTTCGTGCAGCGCTTGTTTTATGCGCGTCTTGACGCCTTCCGGCATTTCTTCAGAGGATATTTCAAGGCAATGATCCGGGAAGTCATGGGCTGCCCTGTGCAGCACCTGCAGGTGCTTTCCATATCGTTCGCAATAGATGCAGATCAAAAAATGAGCCCGGAGCCTGAGTCGGGTCAGCAGGGGAATCGGATGGTCGAGGCCTTCCGAGAGCAGTCGTGACGCCTGCCTGCATTTGGGCGTGATCGCGCAAATGAAATTGACGATTTTGGCCGAGAACCAATTTTCCCCCTTGATGAAGGGATCGTCATGCGGCGGTTGGGAGCTGGGATTTTCCTCCGGCACTATTTCTTCTCCCTTCCGAACCAATTGGTCTCAAGACATTGCCGCAGCGCCATGCGCCCGCGATGAAGCATCACGCCGAGATTGCTCTCGCTGATCGAGAGCAGAGTGCAGATTTCCCGGGTGGTGAGCTCTTCCATTTCCCGGAGCATGAAAACATTGGCGATACGGTCCGGGACTTTTCCCAGGCATTGGCGCATGATGCTCCAGAATTCGGAACGGTAGGTCACGGCCTCGGATTCCGGTCTCCAGTCTTTCGGGCCTTCCTCATGAATCCACCACCCATCATCGAATTTGCTGGGGAATTCATCCGAGAGTGAGGTCAGGTCGGTAAAGGATGTCTCGCGATCTCGTTTGCGATAATGGTCGACGATTTTATTTTTCAGAATACTGCAAAGCCAACTGCGTTCCGAGGAACGCCCGCCAAATTTTTCGTAGCCACGAAGGGCCGCCAAAAAGGTTTCCTGAACAAGGTCTTGTGCGGTTTCCGGAGTGCGAACCCTCATCAGGGCATAACGGTAAAGGCAGTCGCCGTGCTCATCGACCCAATGATCGAAAGCGGACGGGCCAGTCGTCGATAAGCTTTTTTCGTTGATCACGTCTGAAGCTACTCCGGGGCGGGGACAAGAACAAAGCGATTTGCTGTAAGAATCAGCCCTATCGCCGCGCCGATTTTCATGTACGTTTTTCGAACCCCCATTTGCCACCTATGCACAAGATCATCAAAACCGACGCGGAATGGAAAAAGCAGCTGACCGACGAGCAATTCCGCATCACACGCGGGAAGGGGACCGAAAGCGCTTTCTGCGGCGTTTTTTACGACAATCATCGCGAGGGCGTTTATAACTGCGTCTGTTGCGGTCTGCCTCTTTTCGCCTCGTCGGCCAAGTTCGATTCGGGCACCGGCTGGCCCAGTTTCTTTCGGCCCGTGGCGGAGGAGAATATCGAGACGGTCACCGACTTCAGCCATGGCATGTATCGCACCGAAATCCTCTGTACCCGCTGTGAAGCCCATCTCGGTCATGTCTTTAACGACGGTCCACCGCCGACCGGCCTGCGCTACTGTCTTAATTCCGCCGCCCTCACCTTTGTCGACTCCGACAAGGGCAAGACGGACCCGGAAAAATCGGGCGTCCGGGCCGGGCTGGTGCAGGCCTCCTTCGGCGCGGGCTGCTTCTGGGGTATAGAGGCCGCATTTCGCCGCATTCCCGGGGTGAAAGAGACCGCTGTCGGTTATCAGGGAGGCATGCTTAAAAATCCGACCTACGAGGACGTCTGCTCCGACGGCACCGGTCACGCCGAGGTCGTTCGTGTTGAATTCGATCCCGCGGAAGCCAGCTACGACCAACTCCTCGATCTGTTTTGGTCAAAGCACAATCCGACGACGCTCAATCGACAGGGGCCTGATGTCGGCTCGCAATATCGCTCCGTGATTTTCTATTACACGCCCGCCCAGAAAGAGGCGGCCGAGGCTTCCAAGGCCCGGCTCGAAGCCTCCGGCCGGTTCAAGCGCCCAATTGTCACCCAGATTCTCCTCGCGCCCGATTTTTATCGCGCGGAGGAATATCACCAGCGCTATCTGGAAAAGCGGAACCGGAGCAGTTGCGCGATCTGACGGCGAAAAAAATTCTGTCCACGCGGCCCGGCTGGGAGTTCAGTTGCTCCATGCGATTTTCTCCGGGCCGGTGTCGCGCTTTTTCTTTCCTCGAAGTGCTCTTCGTTTTGGCGCTCATTGCGGTGTTGCTGAGCATCTCGCTGGCTGGATATTCGGCCCTGATCCAGGCCAATTCCATCACGGCGGGTGCCGCGATGATCAGCGATGAGTTGACTGAAGCCCGCTCCGATGCGGTCGCGCAGAATATGACCGTCGAGGTTCGCCTTTATGCCGTCGCTCAACCGGCATCCTCGACCCTCGCCTATACTGTGCTTCAGCTCCACTGGCTTAAGGCCGACGGCACTACACCGCCCGTCAAGTTGCCGCTCATCTTACCGACGGGGATCGCCATTGATGCCACGCCAATCCGTTCTTCGCTCATCGGCGCCAATCCCGAGCCGGTTCCTGCGGATGCAACCGATTCGCATCTCAATAGCCAGACCAGGGTCTTCCATTATCTCCCCGATGGTTCCACCGACCTCAATTCCACCACCTCCTGGTTTCTCACCATCCGCGCCGCGACGGCGAGCGATCCCGCCCATTTTCCCTCCGACTGGGCCTGTATCCAGGTCGATGCGGCCACGGGACGCACGCGAATTCTTCGTCCGTGACCGTCACCGGCGGTTCGACATCACAAAAATGTATTCGATACCCTCTTGCTAATTCTCGCGCACCATTTATAGAAAACGCATGGGATCAGCTTCGGAACCTTGGGATGTCGCCTGCGCGCTCCAGACTTACAACATCGCCCGGTGGGGCGCCGGTTACTTCGGTGTCAATGACGCGGGCAACATGACCGTCCGGCCCGTGCAGGACCAGGGGCCAGCCCTCGACCTTATCACGGTCATGCAGGCCGCCCGTGAGCGCGGTCTGACTTTCCCGCTCCTCATCCGGTTCCAGGACCTTCTCCGTCACCGCGTGCAGGTCCTGAACGAGGAGTTCAAGGCCGCCATCGCCGAGGCTGGCTACCAGGGCACCTACCGCGGCGTTTTCCCGATCAAGGTCAACCAGCTCCGCGAAGTCGTTGAGGAAATCATGGACGCCGGCGCGCCCTACAAGTTTGGCATCGAGGCTGGCAGCAAGCCCGAGCTCTTCGCCGCGCTGGCCATTCATCGCGATCCCGAATCGATCGTCATCTGCAACGGGTACAAGGACCAGCTCTACATCCAGATGGCCCTGCTGGGCCGCAAACTCGGCAAGACCATCATCATGGTGGTGGAAAAAGTGGAAGAGCTGAAGGCCATCATCGACGTTTCGCAACAGCTTGGCGTTCGCCCCATCGTCGGCGTCCGCATCCGGCTCCTGGCCAAGAGCTCCGGCAAATGGGCCACTTCCGGTGGCGAAAACGCCAAGTTCGGCCTTTCCACCAGTGAGGTTATGGAAGCCACGGAACTCCTTCGCGCGCACCAGATGGAGGATTGCCTCAAGCTCATGCACTTCCACATTGGGTCACAGATTCCCGACATCCAGACCGTCAAGCGCGCCGTTCGCGAGGCCGCCCGGTATTACGCCAAGCTTCGCCAGCTCGGCTTTCCGCTCGAATACCTCGACGTTGGCGGCGGCCTCGGCGTCGATTACGACGGCAGCCGTTCCTCTTACGACAGCAGCACCAACTATACCCTCGGCGAGTATGCCCGCGACGTCGTCTACAACGTCGCCGACGTCTGCACCGAGGAAAAAGTCCCGCACCCCACCCTCATCAGCGAAAGCGGGCGCGCCATTGTCGCGCACCATTCCGTTCTCCTGGTCGACATCTTCGGCGTCATCGAGAAAACCAAGGCCAAGCCCTTTGTCCTGCCGGAAGGCGTCAAGCCGCCCAAGCCGGTGTCTGATCTCCTCGAACTCCGCACCACCCTCAACCGGAAAAACCGGCGCGAACATTTTCACGACGCCGTCCAGATCAAGGACGACGCTCAGGCCCGTTTCGACCTTGGCCTGCTCGATCTCGCCACCAAGGCGCAGGTCGAAACGCTCTTCTGGGAAATCGCCGAAAGCGTCGTCCGCCATTACCAGGGCGCCAAGTCCACCCCCGAGGAAATCCACGATCTCAAGGATTCCCTGGGCGATCAGTTCCTCTGCAACTTTTCTGTCTTCCAGTCGCTCCTCGATCACTGGGCGCTCGGCCAGCTTTTCCCCATCGCGCCCATTCACCGGCTCAACGAGGCGCCGGAGCACAATGCCACGCTCGTCGACATTACCTGCGATTCCGACGGCAAGATCAGCAAGTTCATCGACAGCGAAGGCGAAATGACCCGTACGCTGCCGCTCCATCCGCTCAACGGCAAACCCTACTACCTCGGCATCTTTCTCCTCGGTGCCTACCAGGACATCATGGGAGATCTCCACAATCTCTTCGGCCGCGTCAACGAGGCCCACGTCTTTCTCGATCCCGACGAGGACGGCGGCTTTTACATCGAGGAAACCATCCCCGGCAGCCCCATTTCCGAGGTGCTGGGCAACGTCCAGTACGATACCGGCATGCTCGAGCGGGCCATGAAGGAGCAGATCGACCGCGCCATCAAGGCCGACGTCCTCAAGCCCAACGAAGGCATGCGTCTCCTCGAATCGTACGAACAGGGTCTCAAGACCTCGACTTATCTGCAGTTTTAGGCCGCTGCGTTGCCAGCCATCTTAATCGGTTCCTGATGCCGGGCCTACGGTCTGTCCGGGCCGGAAAATTGGGTCGAAGGAAAGATCGGCCGCCGTCCGGCCGGTCAACGCGGCCAGGTTCAACGCTTCCGCGCCCTTCTGCCCCACCGCGAAGAACTTGAACCGCACCGTCGTCAGGGCCGGCTCGATATAATTCAGATAGGGCCAGTCGTGGAAGCTGACGATGCTCAGTTCCTGCGGCACCTGGATACCTTCCTGCCGCCGGGCCTGGAAGCTGAGAATGGAGCCCAGGCTGTCGTCAAAGGCCACCACCGCTGTCGGCCGCGGCTGCAGGGCGAGCAGGCTGCGCGTGGCCTGGAAGATGTCCCCCTCGTGGTTATGGGCGGAGAATTCGGGAACACGAGCCGGATCGATCCCCGCCGCTTTCAGCGCATCATGCACGCCCCAGCGCTTGGGCGCGTCGAGACAGGAGTCGAAGCCGCTCAGGATCGCAAATCGGCGATGTCCCAATTGCAGCAACTGTTCGGTCAAGGTACGCGCCGCTGCTCTCTGGCCCAAGGTAATGCTTGGTCCCGGCAACGCCGATTCCGCGAAAAGCAGGTAGGGAAGATGTCGGTTCCGTAGAATCTCCAAGTCCCGCTCGGTTACATCCTGGGGCACGACGATGACGCCGCCCAGGCTGCTGGCCATCTCCGCCCGCCATTCCTCCGGGGGCAGGCTGATGAGCAATACCCCGGCGCGCACCGAAGCCATCACGTTTTGCGCTCCCTGCACCATTTCCGAAATCGGCCGGTGTTCAGTGGCCTGCGGCGCCTTAACCAGCACGCCAAGGTTTTTATGAAGGCGCTCGGAACGGCCGTGGGCAAAGGTGCCTTTGCCATGCTTGCGATAAATGAGACCACGATTTTCGAGGTCGCTCAGGGCCAACCTGACTGTCACACGGCTGATACCAAATTGTCGACAAAGCTGATTTTCGCTCGCAATCGGGAAAGCCCCTCTTTCCGGATTTTGCAAAATTTCATCGGTGAGCGCGGCTACGAGCCTGGCTCGCGCGGTTGTTGTGCGTTTCTGTGCCACTGGATACTATTTTGAGAGTTTACCGCTAAAAGCAAGCTAAGAATTTAAAGGCTTTAAACTATATATAACTACAGATTACCTTGACCGAGTTTCATGCCGAACGGGGTCGTCAAAACGGGTATAAGGCGCATTGAACAGAATGTCGAGCCGGTCGGTGGGGCCGTTGCGCTGTTTCGCAATAATCAGCTTATAAGGAATGATGTCGCCCAGCGGCACCTCGTTCCCTTCTCCATCCTTTTCGGGCTCGGTGCGATGAAGCAGGAGGACCACGTCTGCGTCCTGTTCGATGGCGCCCGATTCGCGCAAATTGTGGAGCGCGGGTTCGACCCGAGCTTCTTCCGAGCGCCGGTTCAACTGGGCCAGGATGATGATCGGGATGCCGAGTTCCTTTGCCAGCGCCTTGATTCCGCGCGAAATCTCCGCCACCTCGTTCTGGCGATTGTCCTTCGCCTGCGCCGATTCGGAGCGCAGCAACTGGAGGTAATCGATGACCAGCAGTTCGATCTTGCGGCTGTCTTTCATCCGCCGCGCCTTGCCGCGCAGCTGGTTGATGGTGAGGAATGATGAGTCGTCCAAAAAGAGCGGCCATTCCTTCATGTCCTGCGCCACCATGCGCAGTTTTTGCAGCGAATGCTCGTCGAGATTGCCCTGCCGGATGCTCTGCAACCGCTCGCCTGCGTGGGCGGCGAGAAGACGCAGCATCAACTGCTCATTGGTCATTTCCAGGCTGAAAATCCCCACCGGATGCCCCGGCTTTTTCCACGCATCGGTCTCCTCGTCATAGCGCTCGCGCAAAGCATGCTGCGCGAAGGTCAACCCGAGCGCCGTTTTGCCCTGGCCGGGACGGGCGGCGAGCACGATCATTTCCCCCGGTTTCCAGCCGCCGGTATACTCGTTCAGCTTGTGGAAGCCGGTTTGTAGGCCGGGCAGGCGGCCCTTGCGGTTCTGGAAGTCCTCGATCAGCTTGATCGCCTTGTCGATTTCTTCATGCGCCGGCACGGTCGACTGGGTCAGCCCCAGGTTCGTTACCTTGAAGATCGCCGACTCAGCGCGGTCGAGCACATCGGGCACCGAGTCGGGCATGTCCGCGATGTCCTGCACAATGGACGAACAGGCGGCCTGCAGGCATCGCAGCATGCTCTTGTCCTTGACGATCTGGATGTAGGACCCGACGTTGAGGTGGGTCGCGAAACCGACGAGCAGTTCGGCGAGGATGCCGGGGCTGCCCACCGCCTCGGCCATCTTCCGGTCGGTCAGCCATTGGTGCACGGTCATCGCGTCGATCGCCTGCCGCTCGTTGTCCATTTCCCGGAGCGCCGCAAAAACCTCCTGATGGGCCGGAACGAAAAAATCCTCCTTCATCAACGCCGAGGTCACGTCGTTGATCACTTCCGTCGGCTGCGCGAGCATGCAACCCAGCACCGCTCTTTCCGCTTCCGCGCTGTAGAGCGTCGTGGGCGAAAGCACCTCCTCGGCCGACGCGGTGCGTCCCCGCCTAGTTGATGGTTTCGGAGTCGCGGAGGAGGAGGCAGGCATGATCATGACGGGAAAAAGCGTGAAAGAGACAGTTATGGTTGAGCAACAAGTCGGCCATGAAAAGCCGAGAGTTATTTTTTGTTATTGGGCAGTTATCCACCGTAAGCAGAGAGGTGGGTAGCCTGATCGGCAGAAGTTATTCCCTTGTCCGCAAGGATTGCATATTTGTGTCGAAGAGCTTAGGTTGTGACTGTGTCGGCCATCAAAGGAACCAAAGCCAAGAGCGAAGCCGAGCTTCTCGACCAGGCGACATCGCAGCTTTTAAAAGCCATTAAGACCAAGGCGGCGAAAAATGGCAAACCGCTCCGTAAGTCGGAGCTTCTGAAGCAGGGCTACAGCGAACGATTTGTGGAAAAAGTTGAATCCGCCTAATCGTTTTTTCGCAGCTCCAAAAATGCCTTGATCGAGATTTCGAGTAAAGGTGCTGCCCTCTGAGCTACTTTCCTTGCTCCTCATACGACATCGAGCCTGTCAACGCCCGGACAATATCGCGATCCGTCATACCATTGGCCCGGGCAAGTTGAATCGCATGGGCCAAATCGGTGTAACGCAGGATTTCATCCATATCCAAGAAGAATGCATCCTCGTCATTTTTCCCAGACGAAAATCACTTTTTTTAAGGCTATACTCAACTTATTCACCCGCTTATTCAGACTTTCTCTACCCTCCCACCGCCGTGTATTGGTGCAATCCCCGCTTCCACAGAATCCCGCTCAGTATGTAAAAAAATCCGACCCAGGCCCATTGCCAGAGAAAGCCGGTCACCAGTTGCGAATTTGATATATGCCCGATCAAAATCGCCGCCGGAAAAAAGTACTGATAGGCGAAGGGCAGGTGCAGGCAGACGATTTGCAGCCACATCGGAAAGGCATCGACCGGAAAGATGTGGCCGCCCAGCAGGAACTCCACGGAGTAAATGATGAAGGTCACGCTGCCGATATCGAGGATCCAGAACGCGATCATCGCCAGCGTGAAGCAGAAATAGAACTGGATCAGCGCCGAACCCACCGTCGCCAGCAGCGCGAAGGGGATATTCTCCAGCCACGGCAGGCCGTCGAAGTAGGTACGCAGCCAGATCATGGCGATGGCCAGCGGTACGACGGCGAATGCGGCGTGGACGATCCGCGCCGCGGCGTAAAGATGGAACCGGTAGAGGCGGTATTCGATCGGTTTGAGCAGGAGCGTATTGATCCGTCCCTCGCGGATGTCCTCGGCAATCTGGAAATCGTCCTCGTTCGGCACCGTCAGCGTGTCGACCAGGATCAGGGTGATGAAATAGGCCACCATGCTCTTGAACGTGTACCCGGCGAACGAGGGATGGCCCGCGAACGCCGCGTTCCAGAGAAAGACCGCCCCGAGCAGCGGGACGAAGCTCACCATCACCCGCAGCAGGAAATTCCAGCGGTAGATCAGGTTGGTCTGCACGCCCAGGCTGAAGACCTGGAGCTGCAAGCGAAGCGGCGTCGCGAACATGATAGTTTGGTTTTAGTCCCGATGTGTTTGCTCAAGGGGAATATAGCTCACGGGCGGCGTATGCTTTTTAAAAAGCTTTCTTGTTTCCGGATTTAATTTTCGGAACGCCTCCGGCGTGAGGACGCATCCGGTTCCCTTGAGCAGGAAAAGTGCATTTACGGTTGAGCCCAGAATATCGAGGTATTTTTCCGCGCGCGTCCCGAGCGGACCTGCGCACACCGGACCGAAATGAATCCTGACATGATGACGGCACGGCATTCCCCCTTCAGTCAGGAACCGGTCTCCTTTCCGGATAAGTTGCAGCATGGCCTGTACTCCAGCATCGGCGGAGTGTTCCGGAAAGAAAATCAAAGCGGCATCTCCCATGAATTTGATCACTTTTCCATTCGCTTCTGAAACCATATCGCCGATTAATTCATAATAATGGGAAAGCCAGCGAAAGACTTCTTCGTCCGATTGTTTGGCGGTGTGCTTGGAGAAGCCCATTAAGCCTGAACAGGCGACAAGGCCGTTGATATGCTGCATGATCGTATCCCTTCGTGTGAGGTGTTTGGACGGCCCGGAGTCCGTCGGCAAAATGGGATAATCGCCAGCCCTTTGCGTCTGGCAGTTGTTCAAAGGTTAGGAAGGTCGAAATGGACCGTCAACTGGATTGGCGCTTGACGCCGCCGCCGCAGGGTTCTATTCGTCCGCTCAGTTCTTTGAAAGCCGCCATGCCTTGGCATGGCCACCCGCAAGAGAGTGCCTCCGGCATCAAGCCGGGGGAGAATAGGGAAACAGGTGAGAATCCTGTACGGTAGCGCCGCTGTAACGGGCGACGAAAGTTCCATGAAGCCACTGCGCGAAAGCGCGGAAAGGCGGAACGAGTAGGACGACCCCGAAGTCAGAAGACCTGCTTGCTTGCGCTCATCAAGTCCCGGGCCGTGTGGTCCGGGCGACTGTCTCGCCAAAGACAGGATGGGAGTGGAGTCTCTTCGGTGCCTGTTTCGGACCGTCCTGCCTTCGTCTCCCTCGTGGAAGAGCGGAGGCTTTTTTATGCCTGCGTTCCTCCGCTTCGAGAAAACGCGGCCCTGGCGTGCCGCACCCAAAGAAAGCAGGTCACTATGCAGAGCAACAGCCGTCGGGACTGGTTCAGCCACTCCCTTCTTGTCATCATCCTCATCTCACTCGCCGTCCCAGCTTGGGCCGCCACCGGTTCTACCACCACTCCGCCCGCCAAGACTAAAACCAAGGCGAAGACCGAAACCAAAAGCACAGCGAAGGCCTCGACACCCGCCGCTCCGCCTGCCGACCAAATTCCGGTCGTCTATGTCACAGCGGCGACCCGCCATGCGCAATCTCCCGATACCACCGCCACTTCCAGTACCGTTATCACTCATGACGATATCGAAAAGAACCAGTACATCAGCGTGGCTCAGGCATTAATGAGCGTGCCCGGTCTTGCGGTGGTCCCCACCGGTGTCCCGGGCCAAATCACCTCCGTTTTCTCCCGCGGCACGTCCAGCGACATGACGCTCTTTACCATCGACGGCCGCCGCCAGGCGCCCGGCCTCGACGGCGCTTACGACTTCGCCAACCTTACGCTCGATAATGTTGATCAAATCGAGGTCGTCCGCACGCCCACCGATCTTCTCGGTGGCAACACGACGGGTGGCGTCATCAATTTGGTCACGTTGTCCGGCCGCGGCCTGGATCGGCCCGTCAGCTCGGTTTCATTTGAAGGCGGTTCTTACGACACCTTCCGCGAAACCGCCCAGAGCCGCGGCGCGGTGGGCAATTTTGATTATGCTGTCAGTGGCTCCAATGAAGACTCCGACATGGATCGTCCCAACGAGGATTACCGCAATACGGTTTATCGGGGCAATTTCGGCTATCAGGTCTCATCGGATGTGTACGTCGATGTCCACTCCGGTTATTCGCTCGCTGACGCCGGTAATCCCAACACCATTTACACTCCCGATCCCTCCGCCCACCAGCAAACCGAGGATTGGTTCATCTCCCCTGAGGTTACGGCCAAGGTGACCGATTTCTACACGACGAAGCTCTTTTACAATCATGACGAACAGCGTCAGCGCGCGAATGATCTCTATTCCAGTCCGGACGGTTTTTCCATCCTGCCCCTGAGCACGCTTCTCCAGATCGATACTGACTCGGTCGATTGGCAAAACAATTTTCAGATCGCGCGCAACTGGCAGATTACCGCCGGCATTCAGTCCGACAACATCAGCGTCAATCAATACACCTACGTCAATGACTACGATTTTCCGCCGGTGATGAACATGACCACCCTGGAAAACAGCCTTTTTAATATTGGCGGCTACGTGGCCAGCCAGTGGGAGCCGGTGACGGGGCTGAATGTCCTCAGCTCGATCCGCGACGACCAATACAGCGACTATAACGGTGCGGTCTCCTGGCGTCAGGCCGTCTCCTATCGCGTGCCCTGGACCCAGACTGTCGTACATGCCTCCGGATCCTCCACCTACACACCTCCCTCGCAACAGGACCTCTATTATGTTCCCTATAACAATCCGAACCTGAAGCCTGAAACGAGCCTCGGTTGGGAAGCCGGAGTCGCGCAGCCTCTGCTCAAGGGGAAACTCACGCCGAGCGCCACTTATTTTCACAACGACATCACCAACTATATTGAATTCATATTTAACCCGATGGATTTCTCCGATAAGCCGTTCAATGTCGGCCACGCCACCACCGACGGTGTGGAACTTGACCTCAAGGCTCAGCCCTTCGACCAACTCGCGCTCGATCTGAATTACACCTACCTCGATGCCATGGACGACTCCCTGCACACCCGGCTGGCGCATCGTCCGCGCAACAGCCTGAACTTCACGGCGGTCTGGACGCCCCTTGAACCGCTCACTTTAAGCATGGGCGGTTCCTGGGTGGCCGATCGAATGGACTACGATCCCGATCCGGCTGTCATGACGACCGTCCGCGCGCCGGACTATTTTGTCCTTCGCGCCAGTGCCACTTGGAAAATCAACCGCTATCTCAGTCTTTGGATCCGTGGTGAGAATCTGACCGATGAGCATTATCAACCCGTCCTCGGTTACCCGGCCTTGGGCGCGGCCGGTTACGGCGGTCTCAAGATTTCGTTCTGATTTCGCTCAGCGCGCGTGGTCGGGCAGGTTCGGCTGCAAATGCTTCACCTGCTCGGCCGCATCGCGATGACAGACCAAAATCGCGTCCTCCGTCTCCACCACGATCAGATCGCGCACGCCGCATAACGCGATCAGCCGCTTCTTCGAGATCGCGATGTTTCCGTGCGCATCGTGCACTGCCACCGCGCCCTGTAGCATGTTGCCGTTGGCGTCCTTCTCGAGATGCGCCGGGAGGGCCGTCCAGCTTCCCACGTCGTCCCAGTCGAACCGCGCTTCCGCCATCGTTACTTTTTCGGCCTTCTCCATGATCGCATAGTCGACCGAAATTTTTGGCAGCGTGGGGAATTCCCTGGCCAGATAATCGTGCCAATCCTTCTTCGGAAAATGGTTGATAAACTGCGCCAATTCCGGTTGCGACCGCTGCGCTTCATGCAGGAATGTCCCTGTTTTCCAGAGGAAAATCCCCGCGTTCCAGAAAAACTTTCCGCTTTGCAGATAAATCTCCGCGTGCTTCGCGTCCGGCTTTTCCACGAATCGGTCCACGTTGAAGAAAGGACAGTTCCCGGTGCTCTCCGGCAGCGCTTCGCCTGATTGCAGGTAGCCGAACCGGGTCGAGGCGTGATTCGGCCTGATCCCGAACGTCACGATGGTCTCATGCTTCGCCGCCAGCTTCGATGCCTCCTGCAATTGCGCCGCGAAGGTCGTCGCGTCCTTGATCAGCGCGTCCGCCGGAAGAAAAACCACCACCGCCTCCGGGTCGATGCTCCGCACCAGCGCCGTGCCCAACGCGCAGGCTGGGGCTGTGTCGCGCTTGGCCGGTTCCGCCACGAACTGCTCCGGCTTCAGGTGCGGCAGGACCACCCGGCATGCTTCGATCTGCGCGCTGTTGGTCAGGACGAAAATTTGGCCGCTCGGCAGAGCCTGCTCGACACGCCGCACCGTCTCCTCCAGCATCGTGCGCTCGGTCAGCAGCGGCACCAGATGCTTGGGGCGGGCAATCCGGCTCAACGGCCAAAAACGCTCGCCGCTCCCGCCCGCCATGATGCATGCGTAAGTCTTGCTCATAAGACAATTTTCCGATTCTACATTGAGCTTTAGGTTCTGGCGATTAGTTTGGCAAGGAGCACGTCTCCCCGCATGACCCTCGCCCAACTCTTCCTGCGCTACATTGGCCGTTCGCTCGTCTGGCTCCGTTACCGCGTCGAGATCGACGGCCTCGATCGGCTCCGCAAAATCCGCGGGCCGGTCCTCGTCCTGCCCAACCATCCCGGCTACATCGACCCCGTCCTGGTCATGACCCAACTCGGCGGCGAGATCCCATTGCGTCCACTCGTAGTCAGCTTCATGTACCAGCCCGTTTTTCTCAATCCGCTCATGCGTTTTATCGATGCCGTCGAAGTCCCCGACATGGTCCAGCACAGCCAGAGCGCCCGCGAGCAAATCGAGCCTCTCATCGACACGGTTGTGCATGAAATCGACCGCGGCGGCAATTTTCTCATCTACGCCTCCGGCCGCATCGAGCGCAACGGTCTCGAACAAATCGGTTTCACTCGCGCCGTGCCCGACATCCTCAGTCGCCGTCCGAACACTACCGTCGTTCTTGTCCGCACCGTTGGCGTCTGGGGCGGCATGTCGACCTGTGCGCCCACCGGCAAAGAACCCGATCTCGGCGAGAATTTCATCCGCGCCATCGGCATTCTTCTCGCCAACCTCGTCTTTTTCACGCCGCGCCGCCGCATCCGCATGACCGTCGAGGTCGTCGATCCCCCATCCATTCCCGGCCTCAGCCGCGAGGTCTTCAATCCCTGGCTCGAGGACTGGTTCAACCGTGGCCTCAGCACCGAGGCCACTTACGTCCCCTATCATTTCGCCTTCGGCCCGCGCACATTTGATTTTCCGAAAATTAATCTCGTCCGCGAGGTTCCCCTCGAGAAAATCACGCCTGTGACCCGCCAGGCCGTCCTCGCCATGCTCGAGGAACAGCTCAAGCGCCCGCTCGCCGATGCCGAAAAAAATTCCGCCACGCGGCTCGAAGCCCTCGGCCTCGACAGCCTCAGCCGCATGGACCTCGCCATGGCCATCGAGCAGCGCTTCGGCTTTCGCAGCGACCAGGTCGCCGCCACCGTCGGGGAATTGTGGATGCTGGCCCAGGGCATCATGGAAGCCGATAACGCGAAGCCCGTCGTTGTGCCCGCAAAGTGGACCGAGCCCCGCGCCGAATCCTCCGCGCCCTTCTCCGTTTCCGGCGACTCCATCCTTGAAGCTTTTGTCTGTCAGGCCATCCCGCATCGGGGCGAGGCCGCGGCGGCGGATGATCTCTCCGGCGCCGTCACCTATGAGCGCATGCTGACCGGCGCCTCGCTCATGGCCAAGCGGTTCGCCCGGGTTCCGGGCGACGCCGTCGGGCTCATGCTCCCCGCCTCGGTCGCCGTCGACACCGCCTTCATGGCGCTCCACTGGGCCCGCAAGCTCCCCGTCCTTCTCAATTGGACCACCGGCCCCGCCAACCTCGATCACGCCGCGAAGGTCATGCGCCTGCAACGCGTTGTCACGTCACGAAAATTCATCGACCGACTCGGGATTAAAATCTCCGGCGTCGACTATATCTTCCTCGAAGACCTCCGTCAGGACATTGGCAAGGTCGAGGCGCTGGCCACGCTGCTCGGCATCCGACTTTTTCCCGGACGCCTTCTCCGCTGCATCCCGAAGCCCGCGCCTTCCGACACCGCCGTCGTCCTTTTCACCTCTGGCTCTGAAAAAGCACCCAAGGCCGTTCCGCTTACCCATGGTAATATCCTGCACGACGTCCGCGCCGGCGCCTCGGCCTGCGGTTTCAAGCGCAACGACATCTTGCTGGGATTCCTGCCTCCCTTTCACAGTTTCGGCCTCAGTGCGAACCTGGTTCTGCCTCTGGTGGGAGGCGTCCCTGTCGTCCATCATGCCGACCCGACCGATGCCGCGGGCCTCGCGCGGAAGATCGCCGCCTATAAACCGACGCTCCTTTTCAGTACCCCGACTTTTTTCAGCTATATCCTCAACGCCGCCAGGCCCGCCGATCTGGCCTCACTTCGTTTCGTCATCACCGGCGCCGAGAAATGTCCCGATCCGCTCTTCGCTCGGGCGAAGGAAATGACGCCCCACGCCATTCTCAGCGAAGGCTACGGCATCACCGAATGCTCGCCCGTCGTTTCCGTCAGCCGCCCCGGCAAACTGCGTCCCGGTACCATTGGCGAACCGCTTGACGGCGTCGAAGTCCTCGTCGTCGATCCCGAATCGATGCAACCATTGCCCGCGGACCAGCGTGGCCTGCTTCTCGTTCATGGCCCTACGATTTTTCCCGGCTACCTCGATTACGACGGGCCCAGCCCATTTCACGAGCACGGAGGCAAGCGCTGGTACATCACCGGCGATCTCGCCAGCCTCGATGCCGAGGGCTTCATCCATTTTGCGGGCCGCCTCAAGCGCTTCCTCAAGGCCGGTGGCGAAATGATCTCGCTCCCCGCACTGGAGGAGCCCTTTGCCGCCGCCTATCCACCCGGCGAAAACGGCCCGCAGGTCGCGGTCGAGGGCATCGAGACGCCTGACGGCCGCCGCATCGTCCTCTTCACCACCGCTGACATCACGCTGGCCGACGCCAATGCGCTCCTGACCAAAGCCGGTTTCCGCGGCATCATGCGCCTCGACGAAGTCCGCCCTCTCGACCAGCTCCCGCTCCTCGGGACCGGCAAGATCGATTACAAAGTTCTCCGCGCCCAGATCGGGTAATTTTCAGTTATCCCGAGCTTGTCGAAGGATCTCCAACTATTTTATTTTGAAGAAAATACAATAATATTTGTTTCTTAAATAAGTTTTTGAGCCATGAAACAAAACTCACTTCAAATTTTAGACAAACTCGTAAAGATCGAGGCAAAGCGGCAGCGACGGCTTACTGATTTAATCCGATCGCCAGAAACAGACTGTTTTGATTGGTTCATGTTTGTTCCAATTTGCTTTAACGCTGCCTTGGACATTCAACAAACGCCACGAATTAGTAAAGAACCCCAGAGCAAGCTCCGGGGCATTTTTGGGGGCGAACCTAAACTGAGAGAAAAGTCGAGGCAAGCTTCGAGGAATTCAACCCAAGAGATTAAAAAAAAAGAGACCTTGCAATGGACCCAAGGATCAACATTTTCATTTTCTGCTGGAGATATAATATACGATACTAAAAAAGCTTATGAGAAATGGTCGAATGCACTTAAATATATTCGATATTGCTTTCATATTACAGAAGCCATGCCAGTTACTCCTGCAAATGGCTTAGCACTGCGCAAGCCCGGCAAAATAACCTTCGACTTGCTCATCCCAAACGAAACCAGAACAAATCTCTTGCGTAGCTCTCGTCATGATATGAACCAAGATGAGTTTGTCCGACTCCTAATAAGCGGATCATCTGCTCAACTTAGTCTATCCAGTTTTGACACACTTTTGTGAAACAAGAGATACTTGTGGCATGAAAATTTATCAACTAAAGCCATTACAACAAAAAGCTTTTATTCCAGATTGGCATTTTGATCCAGCAACAATAGGGCAACTTAAAGTTTTAAGTTTTTTTGGAATAGATATCAGCAAATCACTCACTAAGGGTGTTTGTTCTGGAATTATTGGCCGACTTTTCTCCAACCCTGAGAATAAGCATCTGTGGAATGCTTATGTTTACACGACAGGCGATGAAGATCGCACTTCCAGCATTCTTTTTCCTCACGACAAAGCTGCTCTTGCGCAAGTTAAAATTCCTGATGATTGGAAACCAAAACGAAGTTCGAATATTCCAGGCAAAACCTACAAGGTTCTTGAAGAGTTAGTAGTTGAGGTTCTTAAAGATGGCTCACCCTTCGACGACCCTTTGCCGGAAATAACTATTCAAGGAACTGCCTTTTGTTTTACCTCCAAATTCCAGTTTGGCACTCGCAAAGAATGTGAAGCAGCCATCATATCTCGCGGAGGAACTACGACCAAAGACATCACAAGCAAAACCAATGTTCTGGTTGTTGGCAATCACCCTAATCCAAATTGGTCGCATGGAAGCTATGGAAATAAGATCATTAATGCGATGATTCTTAAACTTCATCATCACAAACCTTTGATTATACCCGAGCTTTACTGGTCCGCGCTGCTTAATGAAGCAGATGATCCTAATTAGCGATCCTTCGATAGGTTTAGGATAACGGAATTTTGAAGTGCGGCTGTCACAGACCGCAGCTAGATTAAGAGGATGATGATGCTAGCGGCAAAAAGGCACGCAGAACTGGTCGAACAAATCCGGAAACTCGACCAAGCCTATTACGAAGAGGCTCAACCCCTCGTTTCCGACCAGGAATATGACCGCCTCTACCGGGAACTTCTCGACCTCGAAGAAGCCCATCCGCAGTTCCGCACCCCCGATTCCCCCAGCCAGCGCGTCGGCGGCTCGCCGCTCGCCCATTTCACCACCGTGGCCCACGCCATCCCCATGCAGAGCCTCGAAAATACTTTTTCAGCATCGGGGCTAGAAGCCTTCGTCGACCGCATCCAGAAATCGCTGGAGGGCGAAAAACTCGCCTTCGTCGTCGAGCCCAAGATCGACGGCGTCGCCGTCAGCATCCGGTATGAAAAGGGCAAATTCGTCCAGGGGCTGACCCGCGGCGACGGCGAGAAGGGCGACGATATCACGGCAAATCTTCGCACCATCAAAAACCTCCCGCTCGAAATCAAAAACAAGGCCGAGGTGCTCGAAGTCCGCGGCGAGGTCTATTACCCGAGCGCCGCCTTCGAAAAACTCAACCGCCAGCGCGAAGCCGCCGGCGAGGCCACCTTCGCCAATCCCCGCAATGCCGCCGCCGGCACGCTCAAGCAACTCGACTCCCGGCTCGTCGCCAAACGTCCCCTCGCCATCGTGCTTTACGGGCCCGGCGAGCTCCGCGGGGTAAATTGCACCACACAAGAGGAATGGCTGAAGCTGATTGAAAACGCTGGCCTTCCGGTCCCAAAGCAGGTTTGGTTCTGTAAATCAAAGACCGAGTTATTCAAGGCCATACAGGAACTAGATTTGATACGGGGTAAATTTGCCTATGATACCGATGGTGCTGTAGTAAAATTGAATGAGTGGCGATTACGCAATGCAATTGGAACGACACCCAAAGCTCCTCGCTGGGCAATTGCCTATAAATATCCACCAGAACAAATAGTGACCATCCTGAAAGGGATGACACCTCAAGTTGGGCGTACGGGAGCAATCACTCCAGTCGCAGAACTTGATCCAGTACGATTAGCTGGCACAACTGTTTCGCGCGCAACGCTGCATAATTTCGAGGAAATTATGCGTAAAGACATTCGTCCAACGGATCACGTAACAATTGAAAAAGCAGGTGAGATTATTCCTGCGATCGTAAATGCAGTCATTGAAGCACGGACAGGCAATGAAACTATAATTGAATTGCAAAAAGCATGTCCTGTTTGCGGCACAGAGCCCATTCGAGACGGCATTTTCCTTCGCTGCCCCAATCCCTCCTGCCCTGCGCAGACCCGCCGCCGCCTCGAGCACTTCGCCCAGCGCGGCGCCATGGACATCGACGGCATGGGCGAATCGCTCGTGGGCCAGCTCGTCGATGCTGATCTGGTCAAGGATCCCGCCGATCTTTATCACCTCACGCTCGAGCAACTGGCCGGCCTCGAACGCATGGCCGAGAAATCGGCCCAAAATGTCCTCGATGGCATCGAGGACAGCAAGAAAGCCGACCTCTGGCGGCTGATCTTCGGCCTCGGCATCCTCCATGTTGGGGCCGGCGCGGCCCGCGCCCTCGCCACCCATTTCGGCTCGCTCGACAAGCTCGAGTCGGCCACCGAAGAACAACTCTGCGCGGTCCGCGACATCGGTGGCGTCGTGGCCAAAAGCATCATTGCCTGGTTTGCCAACGAGGAAAACCGCGAAATGGTGCGGCGCCTCCGCCAGGCCGGCCTGAACATGAAATCACTTCAGGCACCCATCCGGATCGGCGGCACGCTTCTGGCCGGAAAGACTTTTGTGCTGACCGGCACGCTGAGCGAACCGCGTGAAGACGTAAAGGAACGCATCATCGCCGCGGGCGGAAAAGTCGCCTCCAGTGTCAGCAAAAAGACGGATTACGTCGTCACCGGGGAAAACGCCGGCTCCAAACTGGCCGACGCGCAAAAACTGGGCATTACGATACTCAACGAAAAGCAATTGGCCGAGCTTGCCGAAAGCTGAGAGGGTTCGTATCTTAGGCAGGCCCCTTTTACCAGTGCCAGCCGTGAGAATTCTTGTCTTTCTTTTTAGTTTTCTTGTCATTTCACCGGCGCCAGCATCGCTGCTCGCGCAGGACCCCGGCGCCGAACAGGACGCCGAAGCGGCCCGCCAAAAAATCCTCAAAGCCGCTGATCAGATCGACATGATCGAAAGCAACACCGAGGCGACCAAACCCCAGATCGACGCCATGAAGGCCGACATCGCCCAGATGCAATCCGACAACACCGCCCTCAAGCAACAGGTGGGCGACTTAAAGCAACAATTGACCGATCTGAAAAGCGCCTTCGACCTGGCCCAGGCCGAGCATGCCAAGGAACAAAAAGCTTTGCTCGATACCATCGCCGGAATGATCGCCGCCGGCAAAGGCTTGGGAGCGGCCAAGCCCCACTCCAGGAAAAAGGAAAAAGACATGACCGAGGCCAAGACGCCGCAGACCGATGCCGACACGACAGCCCAAACCAGTTCCGCTTCGAACGATTCCACGTCGCCCACCGCCTCCGCAACCGATTCCAGCGATAGCTCCGCCGACTCCAATTCCAGCCAGCCGACGCCCAAACCACAAAAAGGCTATTATCATATTGTCGCCAGCGGCGAGACGCTTACCCTGATCTCTGAGGCCTATCGGCAGCAAGGCGTCCACGTGACCGTTGCTGACATCCAAAAAGCCAACGGATTATCCGATAAAAGTGTGCTCCATGTTGGCCAGAAGCTTTTTATCCCAAAACCGGGAACCTGATTTATGAGTGAAATTACAGCAGCGGATGGCGAAGCGAAGGCAGCCTGGCGTATCAAAAAAGCCACGGATAATTCGATTTACGGCCCCGTCGATGCCGAAGTCCTTAAGGAATGGGCCAATTCGGCCCAGGTCGCCCCGCAGGACCTCATCGACAAAAACGACGAAAACTGGCTCCCCGCCACCGACGTCGATTTCCTCGAAATGCTCTGGGTCGTCAAATTGCCCGGCGACGAAACCTACGGCCCCACCACTGTCGGCACCCTCCGCGAATTCATTCAGGAAGGCCTTATCAGCGACAAAACCTTGGCCACCCATGCCAAGACCAACCAGTCGCTGCCTGTCGCCGCCCTCTTCGCCGCCCTCGAATTCGAGAAAAAGCGGGCCCAGCGCCGCCCACCCAAGGAGGCCATGAAATCGACCGCCTCCATCGCCGTTGAAATGGCCAAGGACCAGCGCATCCGGCAGTTGGAGGAAGACCTCAAGGAACTCCGCAAGGAACACGAGTCGCTCGTCCATCGTTACCGCCAGCTCCAGCTCCAGCTTCAGGAAGGCACCAAGCCCGTCGCCGTCAAGAAGGCCACCCCCGCCGCATGAGTTCCTCTTCCGCCCCCATTCCCGTCACCGTCATTACCGGCTTTCTCGGCGCGGGCAAGACCACGCTTCTCAATCGCATCCTCACCGAAAACCATGGCAAGCGCATTGCCGTGATCGAAAACGAATTCGGCGAAATCGGCATCGACCATCAGCTCGTCGTCCAATCGGACGAGGAAATTTTCGAAATGAACAACGGCTGCATCTGTTGCCGGGTCCGCGGCGATCTCATCCGCATCCTCGGCAAGCTCCGCCAGCGCCGCGACCGCTTCGACTCCGTCCTCATCGAGACCACCGGTCTGGCCGATCCCGGCCCGGTCGCTCAGACCTTCTTCACCGATCCCGAAGTCAAGGAAGGTTTCGTCCTCGACGGCATCATCACCGTCGTTGACGCCAGGCACGTCGGGCTCCATTTCGACGACATGCGCGAGGTGCGCGAGCAGATCGGTTTCGCCGACGTGATCCTCCTCAACAAGACCGACCTCGTCACGCCCGCCGAACTCGACCAGATCGAGGCCCGCATCCGCAAGATGAACACCGTGGCCAAGATTTACCGCACCACCAATTCCGCCGTCGACCTCACCCGCGTACTCAACGTCGGCGGCTTCGACTTGAAACGGGCCCTCGAACTCGAACCCGATTTCCTCGAGGCGGAGGAACATGATCATGACCACGATCACGAGCATGATGACCATGGGCATGAACACGAGCACAAGCACGATCATGAGCATGACGAGGACGTCTCCTCCGTCGGCATCACCGCTCCAGGCGATCTCGACGAGAAAAAACTCTCCGACTGGCTCGGCGCCCTTCTGCGCACCAAGGGCCAGGATATCTTCCGCATGAAGGGCGTCCTCGCCGTCAAGGGCCGCGACATGCGCTTCGTCTTCCAGGGCGTCCACATGCTCATGGACGGCCGCCCCGACCGCCCCTGGGGCACAGAGCCGCGCCGCAATGCGCTCATCTTCATCGGCCGCAACCTCGACCGCAAAGAGCTGAACGAGGGCTTCAAGGCATGCCTGGCCTGAGTAATCCCGATGATAAATGGCCGGGCTCTGTCTTCGTTGGAGCATGTTCATCCTTTGGGCCGCTCGAACTTTGGATTGAGATTCCGTTCCGTTGCCTTAAATTGCCTGCATGTCATTGACTGTTGCTCAATTGACCGAGGAAGCCCTCGCATTGTCGGCTGACGCCCGTGCGGAATTGGCTGATCGGATCGTGGAAAGCCTGGACCCCGTTAATGACGCTTCATTGCGTCAGATATGGGTTCAGGAAGCTTTCCGGCGTCGCGATGAAATTCGCACCGGAAAGGTTGAGACCATTTCCGGTGATGAAGTCTTCCGCCAAGTCCGCCAGGCTTTGGGCGAATGAGAGTCAGATTCCACCCGGAAGCTGTCGAAGAGTATCGCGCGGCGGCCCTCCATTATGAAAAACGGCAGCCGGGTTTGGGACGAAGGTTTGCGGAAAAGATCGAGGAAGCCATCAGACAACTCTCCGAAACCCCTCGGCGCTGGCGTATTCTCGAAGAGAATATTCGGCGCTATCTCGTACATCTTTTCCCTTATGCGATTCTCTATGCCATAGAAGGCGATATCGTCTACATCATCGCTGTCATGCATTGCCATCGGAAACCTGACTATTGGCGGGAAAGAATGTCAAAATAAGCTGAACCAGCATGCCCCTCTCCTCTAAACTCCGCCCCATCACCTTCGGCTGGCACGGCAAGCTCGACGATTTCATAACCCAAATCGCCTGGGCGCCGGACGGCCGACAGCTCGCCGCCGCGTCGGTCTCCGGCCAGGTCGCGATTTACGATGCGGCGCAGGGCAAGGCCCTCCATCTTCTGGAACAGGCTCATGCCGACGGCTGTGACGCCCTCGCCTGGCGTCCCAACGGCAAGGTCCTCGCCACCTCGGGCCGCGATGGGACCTGGAAACTCTGGGATGTAGCTGAAGGCAAAACCCTGACCGAACACGAAGCCGGCGCCATGTGGGCGGAACATCTCGCCTGGAGCAGCCGTCCCATCGGCGATGATGGCTATCGCCTGGCCCTCGGCGCGGGAAACAGGATCACTTTCTGGAACGAAACCGGCGCGCCCATCGGCGAACCGATCAAGTTCGCCCGCACGATTATCGAAATCGGCTGGGTCCTCGGCGGAGGCACCCTCGCCGTCGCCACCAGCCTCGGCGTCAGCCTCCGCGATCCTCTTACCGGCAAGGAGGAGCGCGCCTTCACCTCGCGCGAACCCATTTTGAACATGGCCTTCAGCCCCTCCGGCAAATGGCTCATGACCGGCCTGCAGGACTGCACCATGCACATCTGGAACACCGACAACAGCGCGGAAATGCACATGCGCGGCTATGCGGCCAAGGTTCGCCAGCTCGCGTGGCATCGAGGCAGTCGCTGGCTGGCCGCCGGCGGCGGCGAAGTCATCTCGGTCTGGGATTGCTCGGGCCGCGGGCCCGAGGGCCGCACGCCCACGCTCCTCGAATGGCATCCCGATCTCGTCAGCGCCCTCCAGTATCAGCCTGAGGGCGACTGGCTCGCTTCTGGCGCGCGGGACGGAAGCATCGCCGTCTGGTCGCCGACCCAGCGCCAGACCCAGATCGGTGGCGTGAAAATTTCCAGCGGCGTCACGCGCGTCGCCTGGTCACCGGACGGAAAGACGCTCGCCGTCGCGGGTGAAGGCGGCGAAGTGCAGATTCTCGCCGTCGAATAAACCTTCGTCCGGCCTATCGCCGCGCGGGCAGCCAGCCCATCCAAAGGAAAAAGCGGAAGAGCAGGTACATCAGCGCGCTCACCACCATCCCGAACATGGCGCCATTGAAGGCCAGGCCCAGCGCATGCTGCAAGGTCCAGCCACTGGTCTGGCCCGCCGACCAGTCCTGCACATAGAAAAGCGCCGGCCACAGGACAATTCCGATCCCTATCGTGAGGCCGAAAAGGGTAAGCAGCGATTTCCAACTCAGCTTTTCCTCGTAAAAAGCCCGGTCCTGACGAGAGAGCGCCATAGTCCATCAATTTAAAAAAAGTCCCTTAAAAGGACAAGCGTAAGGAGCCTCAACTAACATTTAGTAACTTTTACTAGACATTCATATCACGCGGGTCTATTATACATTTGCGTAGGTACTCTCAGGGCACTAAGCCCGTGAGTAGGTGGGCTTGGGGCTCCCTCATACCCCACCAGTCCTATGCCACCCTTTTAGGTCCATTTGATACGCCATTCGTCAAATCTGCTCTTGGGCATACTATTTTTGAGTGCTGTGACTCGCGCGGCCAATTCAAGCTTACATTGCTGTACCCCGTCATAAAGTGAAGCTCCCAGTAGCAAATCGGCCATTTGCACTAAAAGGACACCTTGGCTTTCAACTTGAAGTACGTCCCAGAGACTTGGCACTACAGCAGGCAATGTTGCGAGTTTATGTACACTCGCTTTCGGAGCCTTATAAAAATCAGCCAGTAAAGTAGCCTTTTCGTTTGGCCGAATTTTCTTTTGCATGAAAATTTTAGTCCATCGCAGGTAATATGCCCATGCCTGAAGCGGATCTTTGGGAGGAATAAATTTGGAATCAGTAAGATCAATAATTAGGGATGCAAATCTCCAATTATTATCAGCTTCCAGGCAATCCATGCATTGCTTAAAATACTTCAGGGTTCCGTCAGTAAGATCTGCAAAATGGAATTCTTGGGAAGTGCGATGCCTTTTGCAGGCAGCGATCAGGCCCTCCAAACATCCATGCAGCGCCTCCGTCAAATCGTCGGGCCAAGGATGAATAATGGCACCGAGGGCAAAATATCGCGAGTTGCCCCCCTAAAAAAGTTCCGCTTTCATCGAGGAAACAAAATACAGGAAGAATATTACCCACCAAACAAGCTACGCAGCCGAGATCAAAAGTAGCGAGTCGGTCATTCAGTATTGGCGATTTGAATTAGGCTATTACGGTACCGGGCCTTCTTACCACAACAAAGACTGAGACGTCCCATTCAATCTTAGCCGCCAACTCCCGGCTCGACCCGCGGCGGCATCACCGCTAAGCACAACGGTGAAATTATGGCCGTCGCATCCGAACCCGCCGGAAAATCACCCCTCAACGGCTGGTTCGTCCCGAACGACATCGACGGCTTCTTCGGACTCTTCGTCGACAACCTTTGCCAGCTTATTGTCGTCATCGGCCTCTGTCCCCTCATTGCCGGCCTGCCCGAATCGATCGTCGTCGGCCGCATTCTGCCCGGTATCGCCGTCTCGCTCGTCGCCGGAAATCTGTTTTACGCCTGGCAGGCCCATCGTCTTTCCAAACGGACCGGCAAATCCGTCACTGCGCTTCCCTTCGGCGTCAATACCGTCAGCCTCTTCGCCTTCATTTTCTTCATCCTCGGCCCGGTCTATCAGGAGACCCATAACGCTAATCTCGCCTGGAAAGTCTCGCTCGCGGCGGGCTTCCTCGGCGGTGTGATCGAAATCGTCACCTCCTTCTTTGGCGACTGGCTCCGGCGCAACACTCCCCGCGCGGCCCTCCTCTCCACTCTCGCCGGCGTCGCCATCACCTTCATCTCGCTCGGCTTCATCTTCCGCATCTTCAACTCACCCCTCATCGCGCTCTTTCCCGCGCTCCTCGTTCTGATCGGCTATGCTGGAAAAATCCGCTGGCCGCTCGGCCTGCCCACCGGCTTCATTGCCGTGGTCATCGGCACCGTCGCGGCCTGGGCGCTGCGCGGACTCCATTTCGCGCCCATGCCCAAATGGCCCGATTCCTCACTCGCCTTCTACCCGCCCGTTCCCATCGTCGGCGAAATCTTCTCCCTCCTCACCGATTCCCATGTCTGGAGCTACGCGGTGATTTTCATCCCCATGGCCGTCCTCAACGTCATCGGCTCCATCCAGAATCTTGAAAGCGCCGAGGCCGCCGGCGATCGCTTCTCCACCCGCTCCTCCCTGCTTGTCAACGGCACCAGCGCGGTCATCGGCGTCTTCTTCGGCAATCCCTTCGCCCCAACCATCTACATCGGCCATCCCGGCTGGAAAGCGATGGGCGCCCGCTCCGGCTATTCAGTCATGAATGCCGTCGCTGTGACCTTCATCTGCCTTACCGGCGCGATGCCGTTTCTGCTCTACTTCATTCCGCTCGAGGCCACGCTCGGCATCCTGCTCTGGATCGGCCTCATCATCACCGCCCAGGCGTTCCAGGAAGTTCCCAAAGCCCACGCCCCCGCGGTCGCCATCGGTTTCATCCCGTCGCTGGCCGTCTGGAGCCTCCAGATCATCCAGACCACGCTGCAAAAAGCTTCCCCCGGCTACACCCTGCAACAGGCCGCGGCCAGTTTCAGCCCCGAGCTCTTTGTCTCCGGCATGATCAGCCTCGCGCAGGGTTTCATGTTCATCTCGATTTTCTTCAGCGCCATCATCGCCAAGGTCATCGACCGCCAATGGCGCGCGGCCGGCATCTGGTGCCTCATCGCTTCCGCCGCCTCGGCCTGCGGCTTCATTCACGCCTTTGTGTTTACGCCCGATGGCGGCTATGCCCCGGCTTATTTCCAGAAACCGGGCTTTGGCAGTGACATCCCCTCCGGCTTCGACTTCGCCCTCGTCTATCTCGCCGCGGCGATTTTGCTTTTTGCCATGCAGGTTTTTCGGCCGCAGGAAATTGAGCACTAACCCGATTTCCGAAATGCCGCCAGATAGGCGTACCGTCCCGCCACCGATTGCAGCGTCAACTTCCCCACGCCCTTTTCATCGAGCTTTTGCAGGTAATCGATCAGCTCGGGCCGATAATGAACGTGGAACAAATCGAGCCAGCCCTTCAATATTGCGCGAAACCACCCCGGCCAGCCGCCCTGGTCCCAGAAATCGACCACATACAGCGTCGCCCGGGGCTTGAGATTCCGCAGTGCCGCCTCGATCGCCTCCGGCCACGTCGGGATCATCGACAGCGAATAGGAGAAAAACGCCGCGTCGAACGGCTCGTCGAGGCCGAACGTCCCGCGATGATCGAGCTGCTCGGCAAAGCAATGCCGCAGCGTGATCCGCGACGCCAGTCCCCGGCTCGTCACCTTGGCGGCGGCTGTCGCCAACATCTCGTGGGAAACATCGAGGCCGTACGCGAGAACCTCGGGCCGCCGCCGGGCCAGACAGATCAAATTCCGCGCCGTGCCGCAACCGATCTCCAGCACCCGGTCGCCCGCCTTGAGTTCCATCTCGCACAGCAGCCGGTCGCGGCCCAACAGGTAATACTTCCGCGTGAAATCGTAAACGTACCGCGTCCAGCGATACATCCGGTCCATTTCTTCAGTCGTGGCCATGACAGCGGGAAACCCCTCAGAACTTCACAAATCCTGTTCGGTAATACCGGCAATTTTCATCTGCGCCTTCAATAAGCCGATTTTGAGAGGCTGATTGCCATGAATCGGAATGACGATGCGTTCCCGGCAGCCTGTTTTAATAAAAATGTGATGGCTCCCCTTGATCCGCGCCAATTCCCAACCCTTCTTCTGGATGATTCGGGCAAATTCCTTTCCGGATACCTGCTTCAAACTGCAAACTCCAGAATCTGATCTTCCTGATTCTTGGCGGCCTGCGGCGAACCGGCCTCGAGCCAAAGCTCGACCGCCTCGTGAAGGTTGGCCCGGAGTTCATCCATGGTTTCGGCCTGCGTCATGCAACCGGGCAGAGCCGGAACTTCAGCCCAGAATCCGCCTTCTTCTGCCTTATGGACCACGGCACGAATCGTCATGGAGCCAATGTAGTACCCACCCGGAGAGGAATCAATCCCAATGGGATTGGTCCTTACTCCATCACGTAGAGATGGAATCCGCCATAGATCGCCGAGCGGTCCTCGCGCAGCAAGGCCTTCGAAAGCGCTTCCTTGTAATCGAACTTCGCCTTCAGCGGCGGCGGCAGCGCGGTCTCCACCGGCGACGTCGTCGCCGCCGTGCGGAAAACGATCCGCGTGCCCGGCTTGCCCACGCGCGCGATTTCGCCCCACATCTCGGCAATCTGCTCCGGCCGCATCCAATCCTGCGAATCGAGGAAAACGAACCGGTCGAGCGACTTGTCGGGCTGCGAGCGCATGTACTCGATCAGCGTCGTGTTCGTCACCGAAATGCGGTCGAGATTATCGCGCAGCGTCTGGAAATTCTCCTCCTTCAGGTACTCCGGCATCGCGCGGCGGGCGGCGCGATCATATCCGCGGCCGAAGGCCTGCCAGCCGAAATAGTTCTCCGAAATCGGGAAATCGCACGCCAAGCGCTTCACCCGCTCGCGATACATCCCGATCAATCCGCCCGGCGTCTCGGTCTCCATCGCGCTGAACTGCTGCGGCGGAATGCCCAGCGAATAAAGCATCACCGGCAGGTTCCCCGTGGCGCGGACAAACCAGTTATCGAAGAACGGCGCAATGTTCTGCTCGAAAATCTCCTCCTGCTCCGCCCGGCTCGACGCCGACAGCAACCGCGAGGGGTCCCATTTGCAGACTCGCGCAATGGTATGCAGGAACCGGATGAAGTAGCCCATCTTCGCGTAGTCGTAGAAATTCTTTGTGAAATACTTGATGCGCGGGCCAAAGACCAAACGGCGGATCAAACCACCCTTTTCCCAGAATTTCCGCGTGTCCGCATCGAGGTGATCGGCCAGGTAAGTAAAGTAGTTGTAACGATTTAGCTCATCATCGGCGCAGCCGAAAAAGAGAAAGAAGTCATCATAACCAGGCAGGTACTGGATCGCCGCCAGCTTCAGCTTGAGCAAACAAAGATGGCTCCGGTTCAGGTCGACCGCATGGATATGCGCCGGCTTGTGAATCAGGTAATTGAGGACGTTACAACCACCCGAGGAAATCGTCAGCATCTGGCTCTCCGGCGTCAGCGCCAGCGCCTTGAGATCGACCCGCGGATCCTCCCAAATCTGGTTGTAGACGAAGCTGTTGAACCAAAAGGTGAAAATGCGCTCGGAAATGCCCCGCGGACTCAGGGGGTGGTGGTGATGGACCGCACCTTCAAGAAACCGTGCTGTAGTGGTGCTCATGGCGTCGTAAAAAAGGAAGTGAGGCTACCATGTTTAGCCCTGGAGCCCCCGGGAACAAGCCCCATCTCGTCCCAGCCCCAAGAAAAAAAGCCAAAGCAAAGGTTTCTTAACGTTCTCCGATCGGTACAACCTTCTTCCCCACCGGATAGCCGACATACTCGCTGCTCGGACGGAAAATCTTGTTATCCTTAAGCTGCTCAATGATATGCCCCGTCCAGCCCGAAGTCCGCGCGATGGCAAAAATCGGCGTAAACAGGTCGGTCGGAATGCCCAGGCTGTAATAAACCGTGGCTGAATAGAAATCGACGTTCGCGTTGAGGTTCTTTTCCTTCTTCACGATTTCCGCGATCCGGTCGCTCATCTCCACCCACTTCGTCTCGCCCAGCTCATGAGTCAGCTTGACTGCCATCGCCTTCAGATGTGGAGCCCGGGGATCAAGCACCTTGTAAACGGCGTGGCCCATGCCCATGATCTTTTCCTTCTTCGCCAGCTTGGCGTGGACCCACTCGTCCACCTTGCCCGGGCTGCCGATCTCCTCCAGCATGTGGATCACCGCTTCATTGGCGCCGCCGTGCAGCGGCCCTTTCAGCGAACCAATCGCCGTCGTCACCGCCGAATAGATATCCGACAGCGTCGCAATGGTCACCAGCGCCGAAAAAGTCGAGGCATTGAATCCATGATCAGCATGCAGCACATAGGCCATGTCGAGCGTCGCCACCGCTTCCGGCCCCGGCGTGTCCCCGGAAAGGAGATAAAGGAAATGGGCCGCTTCATCCAGATCGCTCCGGATCGGCGGCAGGCTCTTCCCCTGCCGGGCCCGGTGGAAATAGGCCACAATCACACTCACCTTCGCCGTCAGCGAAATCGCCCGGGGCAAAAGCTCCTCGGTCGTCTGCGGCCCGATCGGCGCATGGTCATAAAGACCCAGCATGGAAACACCCGTGCGCAGCACATCCATCACATTGGCGTCTTTGGGCGCATTTTTGAGAAATTCGACCACCGGCTCCGGCAGCGCCCGCGCCGCCTTCAGGTCGGTCTTGAGCTGGGCCAGCTCGGACTTGTTCGGCAGACGATCGTGCCACAGGAGGTAAACGACCTCCTCATAGCTCACCCTCCCCGCCAGCTCGTTGATATCGTATCCGGCGTAAATGAGGACGCCTTCCTCTCCGCGGACATCACTGAGGCGGGTCGTGGCGGCAACGATTCCCTTCAGTCCAGGCGACGTGACAGGCATAGTAGTTTCAATTAACAAGGCCCGTGCCACTTTGCCACCCAAAACGATGAAGCTCATCAATTTTTAGAAACCCTGAGAGGTTGGAAAGAAACTCTAATGCGATTGTTTAATGGACGTTATTGATCGTGATTTCCGGCCCCAAGCCCTGATTCCTCTCTCAAATGAAGGGTCACTTTCCCATTGATTCCCAAAGCTCCCTCCTCTAAAAATGAACCCTCCCGGACCTTTGTTTCGGGGTCCCCTTATGATTGTTGTTTTAAAGCCCAACCTGCCACAGGAAGAGATCGAAAAAGTCATCGCCGAGGTCGCCAAGCTTGGCTACGAACCCCGGCCCATCCACGGCAAAATCCAGACCGTCATCGCCGCCATCGGTGACGAAAACACCCACCAGTCCCTCGAAACCCTCTCCTCCTGGCCCCAGGTTGAACATGTCCACCGCGTGCAGAAAAGATACAAGCTCGCCAGTCGTGAAGCCAAAAAAGGCAAGGACACCGTGATCAAAATCCGCGGCCAGGAAATCGGCGCCGGCAACAAATTCTGCTTCATGGCCGGCCCCTGCTCGGTCGAAAGCGAGGAACAGCTCATGGCCACCGCCAAGGCGGTCAAGGCCCAGGGCGCCACCTTCCTCCGCGGCGGCGCCTATAAGCCCCGCACCTCGCCCTACGAATTCCAGGGCCTCGCCAAGGAAGGCCTCCGCCTCCTCGCCCAGGCCTCCAAGGAATACGACCTCGGCATCGTCACCGAAGTCCTCTCCGAGCGCGACGTCGACCTCGTGGCCACCTACGCCGACATCCTCCAGATCGGCGCCCGCAACGCCCAGAACTTCTCCCTCATCACCGAGGCTGCCCGCAGCGGCAAGCCCATCCTGCTCAAGCGCGGCCTCAGCATGAAGATCGAGGAATGGCTCCTCGCCTCCGAATACGCCCTGGCCAATGGCAACCCCAACGTCATGCTTTGCGAGCGCGGCATCCGCACCTTCGAGACCTACACCCGCAACACCCTCGATCTCTCCGCCGCCGCCATCGTCAAAAAGGAATCGCACCTGCCGGTCATCATCGATCCCAGCCAGGGCTGCGGCCGCGCTGATCTCGTTCTCGAACTCTGCAAGGCCGCCGTCGCCCTCAACGTCGATGGCCTCCTCATCGAGGTCCATCCCAATCCCGCCGAGGCCTGGAGCGACGGACAACAGCAGGTCGACTTCAATCTCTACACCAAACTGGTCAAGGAACTCCAACCCTTCATCACCGCGGTGGGACGACCGCTCTGATTCTGACCTAAACCCATGAGTACCGGCGCACGCCCTCCCGCTCGCGCACGTTCGACCCCTGGACCGGAACCTGTCGCCGCCGAAACCATGCCCGCTCCGGAAAGCGGGCATCAGACCGTCCTCATCATTGACGACGAAAAGGACGTCCATTACTCCTTCCGCCGCCTCCTCGAAAAGGAGCCGCTCGACATTCTCTGCGCCGAATCGGGCGACGAGGGCATCCGCCTGGCCCGCAAATCGCTGCCCGACCTCGTCGTCATGGACATCCGCATGGGCCAGCAGAACGGCCTCGATACGCTCAAGGAACTCCGCCAGATGAATCCCCGGCAGGTCGTCATCATGATGACCGCCTATGGCACCTCGCAGACCGCCATCGAGGCGATGAAACTCGGCGCCTACGACTACGTCCTCAAGCCCTTCGACATCCCCCATCTCAAGGAACTCCTCTTCGAGGCCCTCGCCGCCGCCCGGGCCATGAAACAGATCGTCGCCTTCCCCACCAAGCTCAACGCCGAGGAAATCCGCCAGACCATCGTCGGCAGCTCCGCGGCCATGCAGCAGGTCTACAAGCTCATCGGCCAGGTCGCCTCCACCAACACCACCATCCTCATCACCGGCGAAAGCGGCACCGGCAAGGAACTCGTCGCCCGCGCCATCTACCAGAACGGCTCCCGCGTCAACAAACCCTTCATTGCCATCAACTGCGCCGCCATTCCCGAAAACCTCCTCGAAAGCGAGCTCTTCGGCCATGAAAAGGGCGCCTTCACCGGCGCTCTCGCCCAGCGCATCGGCAAATTTGAGCAGTGTGACGGAGGCACCCTTTTCCTCGACGAAATCGGCGACATGCCGATGACCACCCAGACCAAGATCCTCCGCGTTTTGCAGGAAGGTGAAATCTCCCGTGTCGGCAGCAACCAATCGATCAAGACCGACGTCCGCATCATCGCCGCCACCAACAAAGACCTCTGGCAGGCCGTCCAGAACAAGGAATTTCGCGAGGACCTTTTCTATCGCCTCAACGTCGTCCGGCTGAACCTGCCTCCGCTGCGCGAACGGGTCACCGACATCCCCGTTCTTGTCGCCTATTTCATCAACAAGTTCCGCCTCAAGCACCCGACCGGCCCCAGCCAGATCGCCGACGAAGCGCTGGCGGCCCTCCAGCGTTACCCCTGGCCCGGCAACGTCCGCGAGCTCGAAAACTGCATTCAGCGCGCCATGGTACTCGCCGCCGGCAACACCATCACCCTCGCCAACCTGCCCGAGGAAATCGCGCGAGGCTACCGCAGTACCCCCAGTGGCGCGCCTGTCTCCACCGCTCCAGTGCCCGTTTTTTCCGCCGCCGTTCCGGTCGAGCCGGAAACCGTCGCTCCGCCGGCTGCGAAAGCGACCCCCGATTCAAGCAAGAATGCCCTTGCCCAGGCCATTGACACCCTCTTCGAATTCGCCCGCACCAACAAGCAGTTCAAGCTCCTCCCCGCGGCCGAACGCGAACTCATCGTGCGCGCCCTCGCCGAAACTTCCGGCAACCAGGTCCAGGCCGCCAAGCTCCTCGGCATCACCCGGGCCACTCTCCGCAAGCGGGTCGACAAATTCGGCATCCAGAAACGGATGGCGATTGATTAATTTTTTGTCATCCTGAGCTTGTCGAAGGATCTCTAACTATTCGCCTTTTCGTGCCCCCGGAAATCACCGCCTGCCTCGAACCCGGCGAAGAAGTCCTGTGGCACGGCAAGCCCAGGCCCTACGTCTTCATCCTCCGCGGCCTACCCAACATCGCCTTCGGCGTCACCTGGGGCGTCCTTGGCGCTTTTTGGTACCACGGCGCGGGAGGCATCGGCCAATATTCGGCCTTCGAGGGCTGGTGGAAGCTCGTCCCTCTCTTCAGCATCCCTTTCATCCTGGCCGGGTTCAGTTTCTTCCTGCGCCCCATCCGGCTTGGCCTCCAGGCCCGGCGCACCTGGTATCTCGTCACCAACCGTCGCGTCTTCATCGCTGAACTCGTCCCCAACCAATCTTCCCGGCTCCGCGTTTTCTCACTGGCGGAAATGGCTCCTCCCCATATCGTGAAGAGGCCGTTCGACGATCTCTACGATGTCGTCCTGACCCAGGCCGCACAAGGTAATCCCCATCTCACGCCCCGGCTCGACTCCGGCTTTTTCGGTATTCGCGACGGCAATGCCGCCGCCGAGGCTATCAACTCCGCCACCAACCCCTGAACGGAATTCAGATTCCCCGTTCCCCCTAAACGCCTCGGGTATTCGGCTCCCAGATCAACTTGTGCATCTGCAATTGCATCCGCACCCGCGGCAGCGAATCGGCCAGCACCCGCGTCGCCAGATCAAGTGGCGTTATCTTCCCGAACACCGGCGAAAATAAAATCGCGTTCACCCGGTCCGCCCAACCCGGCACGCCCGCCAGCACCTGCGCCTTCGCCCAGGCGTAATCCTCCTCGCTCCCGATCACGAATTTCACCTCGTCGCGCACACCGAGCATCGAAAGATTCTCCATCCGGTTGCGTGCGCATTCGCCGCTGCTCGGACATTTCAGGTCCATGATCCGGTGCACTCGTGCATCGATCGGCCCGATGTCATGCGCCCCTCCCGTCTCGATCAGCACCGTGTAGCCCGCGTCGCACAACCGCGACATCAGCTTGTGCACCCGCTTCTGCAACAATGGCTCGCCCCCCGTGATCTCCACCAGACGGCAGGGATGGGTCGCCACTTCGTCGATGATCGACTGGATCGTCCGCTTCTTTCCCTCGTAAAAGGCGTACTCCGTATCGCAATAGGTACAGCGCAGGTCGCAACCGGTCAGCCGCACGAAAACACATGGCTGCCCGGCGAATGTGCTCTCGCCCTGGATGCTGTAGAATATCTCGTTGATCGTGAGCGAGTCGCCGACCTGTGCCGTTGAGATTGCGCCCGGAGAGGAATCCATGTCTCCACGATACCCCGTTTCCCCTTCGGCATAAACGCCGAATATCAGCTCACGCCCTCAGGAAGACCCAAGACGGTCCGGATCTCCTTTTCAACCAGATCACCCAGCGGATAATCCGAAAAACGATTGTGCGTGAGTCCGACGGCGACGTGATGGCGTGTGTCGGCATAACCGAACGATCCCCCGTAGCCGGGATGCCCGAAAGCGTCCGCCTTTTCGTCGGTGCCGGAAAGCCCCCGGTTCAAAATGTAGCCCACCCCCCGCCGCGTAAATCCCTTCTCGTATCCCCTCGACGGCACCTGTTCCTCCAATGCCTGCGCCATCTGCTTCGGCGATATCAGCTCAACACCATCCACGCCTCCCGGCAGCAGCGCCGCATAATGACGCGCAAGGGCCCGCGCATTCATGATCCCGCTCGAGGCGGGCAGGCACGCGCGCCGGGCGTCGGACCGGTTCATCCATTCGTGCAGCGGAATCATGCACGGCGCAATATCGTTCGGCGGCGGCGGCGAAACTTTTTCCTCCCAAGTGATCTCGAGGAACGCAACCCTTGGCTCCAGCTCGGCCGGCAGGCCGCAAAACATCGTCGTCAACCCCAACGGCCCGCAAATTTCCGCCTCCATGAACGGCTGAAACGCCCGCCCGTCCACGCGCCGCGCCACCTCGCCCAAAATCCATCCATAGGTCACCGCATGATAAAGCTGCCTTTCGCCCGCCGGATGCACGGGTTCCATCTGGGCCATAAGCCGACACATCCCATCCCAGTCTCCCAATTGCTCGTACGTCACTCCCTCCGGCATGTAGGGGAGGCCCGACGTATGCGCCAACGCATGCCGCACCGTGATCTTCTCCTTCCCCTTCGCGGCAAACTCAGGCCAGTAATAGGCCACCGGCTTGTCGTAATCAACCTGTCCCCGCTCGGCGAGAATATGCATCACCGTCGCCATCATCCCCTTGGTCGCCGAAAAAACCGGAAATAGCGTGTCGCCATCAACCGCCTGGCCGCTCCGTACGTCAGCCACGCCGGCCCACGCGTCGGCCAGCAACTTTCCATCCCTATAAATCGCTACCTGCGCGCCCCGTTCCTTGCCCGTGGCTATGGCCTCGTTCAGGAGCGACTCCATCCGTGTTTGAAGCTCGTTCTGCATGGACGATCATCCACCGAAAATCCCCACTGACGAATCAATATTTAAGCACCCGCCGCAGAAAGCCCTTCGTCACCTCCGACTCCGGCGCACCGAAAATCTGCTCCGCCGGCCCCAGCTCGGCGATGCGTCCCTCCGCCAGCAACGCCACCCGGTCGGCCAGCCGCCGCGCGAAACCCATCTCATGCGTCACGAGCAGCAGATCGCGCCCCTCCCGCTTCAGTTCCTCGATCAGCTCCAGCACTTCGGCCGTCATCTCGGGATCGAGCGCCGAGGTTGGTTCGTCGAGCAAAATCACCTGCGGCTTGATCGCGATGGCCCGCGCAATTGCCACCCGCTGCCGCTGTCCGCCCGAAAGCTCCGCGGGCCGCTTATGCGCGTGCGCCAGCAATTGAAAACGCCGCAGCGTCCCCTCGGCCAGCTCCCGCGCCTCGTCCCCGCTTTTCCCGTGCACCTTCTCCAGCGGCAGCGTGATGTTCCGCAGCGCCGTCAGGTGCGGAAAAAGATTGAACGCCTGGAACACGGTCCCGATCGAACGCCGGTGTCGCAGCAGAGCCTCGTCGTGATATTCAATCTCCCGGCCATTCAGCGCCACGACGCCGCTCGTCGGATATTCGAGCCCCGCCACGATCCGCAGCAGCGTCGACTTCCCTCCGCCCGACGGCCCGATCAACGCCAGGCAATGCACGCCGTCCAGCTCCAGGCTGATCCGGTCGATCACCGTGTGATCACCAAACCGCTTTACCACCTCCTGAAAACTAAGTTTCATATTTGAAGCGGCGCTCCAGCCATCGCGACCAAAGCGAAATCGGGACCGTGAGAATAAGATACCCGCCCGCCAGCGGCAGGTAGGTCTCCAGGTTGCTGTAGGTAATGCTGCTCACCTGCTGCGCGCTTTCAGTGAACTCCGTGATCGCGATCACTGACAGCAGCGACGAATCCTTGATCAGCGACACCAATTGCCCCACCAGCGGCGGAAGCACCTGCCGGAACGCCTGCGGAATAATCACATATCGGTAGGTCTGCGTCCGCGTGAAACCAATCGCCCGCGCCGATTCGATCTGCGTCTTCCCCACGCTCTCGATTCCCGCCCGCATGATCTCGCTGATGTACGCGCCCTCGAACAACGTTAGAATCAGAATACCCGCCGTGAACCGGTAATCGTTGCCGATCCCGAAAACCCCGCCAAACCCGTACCAGATCAGGTAGATCAGCACCAGCAGCGGCGTACACCGCACCATCTCCACCAGCACCTTCGCAAAGTAACGCAGCGGCAGCACAAACGACCGCTGGCACAGCGCCAAAACAAAACCGCCGATCGTACTCAGCACCAGCGCCGCCGCCGTGATCCCCAGCGTCATCATCCAGCCCCGGAAAAGCGATTCGCGATAATCCCAGACCGACCCCCAGTTCCAGTTGTAATTCAACTTCACCAGGCTCAGCCACACCGCGCCGATCAACATGAACAGCGCCAGAAACGTATTCAGCACCTTCGCCACCGTCGGCGGCGACGTCTCGCCCCTTGCCCCGCCCGGGGCCAGAATCAGGTCGCGCCACGTTTCCATCACGTTGGCAACGCTACTGGAGCCTCCCCCGTGCGGTCACGCCCGGAGTCTCATCGCCGGTTGCAGGAACCGCCTCGACACCTACATTGCCTTATGCCCGGCTCCGAGAAACTCCGCACCACCTGCTGCGTCACCGGCGGCGGCCCGGCGGGAATGATGCTCGGCTACCTCCTCGCCCGCGCGGGAGTCGATGTGATCGTCCTCGAAAAGCATGGCGATTTCTTCCGCGATTTCCGCGGCGACACGATCCATCCCTCGACCCTCGAACTCATGCATGAGCTCGGCATCCTCGACGATTTCCTCAAGCTCCCCTATCAGAAAGCCGAAACCATCGGCGGCACTATTGGCAATTTCAGCTTCACCGTCGCCGACTTCACCCATCTTCCCACCCGCTGCAAATTCATCGCCTTCACGCCGCAGTGGGACTTTCTCGATTTCATCGCCGGTCAGGCCAAAAAATATCCCTCATTCCGGCTTCTGATGGAGCACGAAGTCACCGACCTCATCCGCGAGGGACAGCGGGTAGTCGGCGTCCGCGCCTGGACCAAAAAAGGCGAGGTCGACATCCTCGCCGATCTCGTCGTCGGCGCCGATGGCCGCTCCTCCACCGTCCGCGAAAAAAGCCGCCTGCCCGTTCACGATTTCGGCGCGCCCTTCGATGTACTCTGGATGCGTGTCTCGCGGGACCCGGACGATCCCAACATGAGCCTCGGTCATTTCGATTCCGGTCGTGCCCTCATCACGATCAACCGGCAAACTTACTGGCAATGCGGCTTCGTCATCGCCAAAGGCACGCTCGATACCATCCGCCAAAAAGGTCTTGCCGCCTTTCAGGAGGACGTCGTCCATCTCGCTCCGTTCCTGCGCGAGAGGGTCGCCGAACTCGATTCGTGGGATAAAATCAAACTCCTGACCGTCCAGGTGAACCGCCTCGAACGCTGGCACCTGCCCGGCCTCCTTTGCATCGGCGATGCCGCCCATGCCATGTCTCCCATGGGCGGTGTCGGCATCAATCTCGCCATCCAGGACGCCGTCGCCACGGCCAATCTCCTTGCCGCCCCGCTTCTCGCTCAAACCGTCACCGAACAAACCCTCGCCCGGGTCCAGGCGCGGCGCGAATGGCCAACCAAAATAATCCAGAGCCTCCAGATCTTCATGCAAAACACCTTTCTCGCCAAGGTCCTCGAACGCCGTCAAAAAATGAAAGTGCCGCTCTTCCCCAAACTGGTCGCCCGTTTTCCCATCCTGCGGCGCATCCCGGCTCGCATCATCGGCATCGGCTTCCGTCCCGAACACATCCATACGCCGGCGGTATCCGATCACAAAAACCAGCGGTAATGCCCCACGAGCGTGAAGGCAAAAAGCACATCCTCACATTGCGCGCCCTGGCCGATATTATGCACCATCAGCGGACGATTCGTACCCGGCGCCAGCCGGCCCGTCACCAACCCCACGTGCAGGAGGCCGGACGGCAGCCGCCACACCACAATATCACCCGGCAGGTAATCGGTTCCCGCCTTGCTTGCCGGAACCTGCCTGCCTTCGCGCTTGAACAGGACCATCAGGTTGGGCACACGCCGGTGGTCGATATTGGGATCGGGCGGAACATGGCCCCAGTCATGCGGATAGGCCGCGGGCGCTTTCTTTTCATCTTCCTGCACCAGGACCTGAAGATCGGCTCCGACCTGCCGCAAGGCGCGGATAATGCCATCCGTACAGACGCCGCGATCCATCGGCACATCCCCGCCGGGATAAGCCAGCTTCACATATGACGGATCGTACATCGTCGTCACACCCACCTCGGCCAGGGCCGCCTCGGTCAAGGCCGCGCGTTTGGCCACCACGGTTTCCGGAGGCGACGGATTCACCTGGGCGGGCAATATACCCGCTGCTCCCACAAAAAACGCGAGAAGGGTAGCGCGACTCATGCTGAGGCTCCGGCTCATTTTCTTTCGATAGCCGCCATGAGCGAATCTCTCCCCGGCGAACCCGGATTTGATTCGGCCACAGCCCCCTGCGATTGAATCTGCCGCGCTTGCGTCATGACCTCATGTCCGAACTGCACCCCCTCAATTCCCAGCATCAGAAGGAAAATCAGCGTCGCCACCCGGCACCAGCGATTGAAAGCGTCCATGCCGAAATGATCGCAACCTGGATCCGTTTTCTGACAAAAACCGCCGCGGCCCTGTTCGCGGTAGTGTCTTAATTTGATCGCTAATAAGCTACTTATTGGGGAATTGGCGATTCTAAATTAGAACGCTATTCGAACTATAATTCCCATGCCCAGAGATGTCTGTCTCAGAAACCTAAGCAATCAATTTCCCTTGCCTATTAGCGCAATCGATCACAGCGCGATTACAGGTGAAAAGTGTAATATCTGGTACAACGCACAGATCTCCATCATCGGAAATTATATTTAGAACGCCGGATCTGCGGGCAGTTTGTAGAAGAAAAAGATCGTAACCGTCTAATGCACATCTACTCAATTCATCTCGAGCCGATTCCGTTGCTGCCAAATCTATGGTAACAGGGGAAGAAAGCATTTCGGCAACATTAGTTACTGATATCCAAGCCCCGTCAATTGTCTTAACGACGTTCGCCCGTTCAGACGCAAAATTGTGCCTGAACTCCTTCATGGTGACCCTCCCTCGACTAACATCGAAGGTTCGATTCCAGATTTGGTATTCAACTTCTTCGATCTGGTGCGCCAGTTCCGAAAAGGTAAGCCCGCACCAAAATGGCTTGGCGTTGGCTTTACGGATACGAGCGAGGCATTCGGGATAGGCCCGAATTTGGTACCGGGATCCGTCTAAGACCGCATCGTTTAGCCGAGGATACGCTGTCCAAAACCAAACGTTAGTGTCTACGAGATATGTCTCATTGCGTTGGGGCAGGTGGTTGGCAAGGTCCACCACATTCGCGCGAACGATGAAATTGACCGCCATGGTTTCACTCTAAGAAGTCTTCGAAATATCCTTCAAAACTTGGTCCAGCGCTTCCTTGTACCCAGGTTCGCGGTAGTAGCGCTCCGCATTTTCAATCGAGTGGCGGAATGGCTCGATACCGGCAGGAGAAAGGTTGACGATCTTCAGTCGATCACGGAGCTGATCTTTGGTCGCCTTTTTCAAGAGAGGCCCAATGGCAGCGTTGAAAAATGCAGTCACAAAAACGCGGGTCCTTGAAAAGTCGAGCATCACCGTATCACCTCGCTCGAAGGCATCAACGAATACTTTGTTGAGTTTCGCCCCATCCTCGTAGGTCATGCAAACTTCGCCCACAACATCAAAAACAGAAACAGTCATAAAATAAGCGCTCAATAAATCGGGTCGGTCTCGGAGGCCAACTTATAGGAGTTACCGTCACACTTTAGCAAGATACTTACCAAAGTACCTTCGAAATAGACGGTTCGCGAATCAAAACAAAGGCCATTCTTGGTAGTTTGCGCATACCCTTCATGGCTGTACATTTCCAGCATCCCATTATTCACCTGAACAAATGATTGGATCAAATCGAGCCCTAAGCCTCTTCCTCCGGTTTTGGTGCTGGTGCCTTTCTTAAATGCCCATTCGAGACAGTTTTTGGCGGGAAGACGGCTCGGTGGAATATTGAATGTCTCCTTCGAATACCTCCGAACATTGTTGGGAATCCCCACTCCGAAATCCACGAAAGCTAACCGGAGCTGGCGTTTTTTTGGAAAATGTTGCCCGCAACAAAAAAGTCCAACCTCGGACTGAGCATGTTCGAAAACATTCAGGTAGGCCTCCGCGAGTCGGCTTGTCACAGCGCCTCGAAGTGCTTCACTCACTCTCACCCAGTTGCGTCCGAGCCAAAGCGTATCCAAGTAGCGCACGTAACCTGTGGAATCTTGCTGCCAATCCTCGCGGTAAGGAACAGAGTTACCTGACCGCGGTTTATGGGGGGATCCGAATGCATGTAGGAATCCATTCTGAATGAGATTACTCTTAATCGCTGGCATCAACGAACCCCATTCAAAGGAGACTTCACAGCCATGGCGTTGTAGTTGGCGGGCAAAGCCTCCCAAGAATGCCACGGATTCCGGTCCCAAGAAGGTGCATCCTCTGAAATTGAAGGCAACGTCACAAGGTACATGGGTCCGGATGTCTCTCCAAAGTTGAAACATCCTCTCATAGCCAATTTGATTGTGATGAATGGTAGGGATATTAAAGACCATATCTTGTCACACGAACATTCGTGGGCGGCCAACGCGAACAAAGACTGTAGTGGTTAGTGTCCGGTAATCCAAATTAAGGGATTTATATACCTGATTACCCTCGGGCGACTTTTCCGCTGACGGCAGCCTTAGGCGTATTGGCCGGAAGTTATTCACAATTTCCTTAGGTTATTCAAACTTACTCACATCTTGGACGCCCCGACATGTCGGGTTGAACGTGAGCGCATAACTTGGAAATAAAGTGCCATTTTTATGTTGCGCATCCAAATCTATGACCGATAATACTGCCTAATCCCTAGCGACATGAAGACTTTTACCCTTGAATTTACTCCCGAAATTGCACGGGAGATGCTGCCGACCCTTGAGAGGCAACACCGGCAGCTCGTAAACTTAGCCGCCGTGGTTGAAAAACAAATCGAAGCTATTCGGAAAGAACTTCGCCCAAAAACCGAGGACGCGGAGGAAGTTTTCGCTCAATCCAATCTTGCCCGCGTTTCCCACACCCAGACTGGCCGCGCTAAGAAAGGGGAAACTGAAAAGGTTGTCTCAGATTTCCTTCGCCAGGTTAATGGAGCCGGTACCACGATGAGTACGATAACGAAGCGAACTGGAACGAAATACGGTAGTGTCAGACGAATTTTGAAAAACTTTTTGCAGAAAGGAGCGGTGACCACAAAAGACAATTTGTGGTTTTGGAACTAACGCAAAGAGCCGGAGTCATTTCTGACCCCGGCCCTTTGTTTTCTTAGCTGTGCATGTGGCGAAACGGTATACGCGCCGTCCTGTCATGACGGTGGGTGTTACTAGCACCCATGCGGGTTCGAATCCCGCCGTGCGCACCATTTTGCTACCGGCATTGCAAGTAAACTTGTACGGCTTTTTCACAAAAAGTCAAAGACAAATAAGTTACTTATAGGAAATGCTGCCTCGCTTTCCTCCGATTTTGAAAAACAAAAATAATTGATTTTGACACTTGACTACCCTAAAAATATAGGGTAAACTGCTACCAGAATGAAAAACATATTTGAGTTCAAAACCCTCACAGAGTTCACGGATTACTTCTGTGATGAGCGGACTTGCCTAGAGCATTTCGCCTCTGTCAGGTTTGCCAACGGGGAGTATTGTCCCCATTGCGGACATGAGGAGATTTACACTTTCAAGGGCGGTAAGCGGTATCGGTGCGCCTCATGCAAACAGGACTTTACGATCAAAACCGGGACAGTCTTTGGGGAAAGCAAGCTGCCCCTGCGGAAATGGTTCATGGCGATTTATCTGCTCTCGACTACCAGCAAGGGCATTTCTTCCGTTCAACTGGCCAAGCATGTTGGCGTGACCCAAAAGACAGGTTGGTTCATGGATCACAGAATCCGCAAGGCAATGCAGCAAAATGGAGGACAGCTTTTCGGGAGAGTCGAAGCCGACGAAACTTTCATCGGTGGCCTTTCCAAGAACATGCACAAGAAGAAGCGCATGGCAGCAATCAAGGGAACTGGCGGCACAGGGAAGGCCGCTGTATTCGGCTTAAAAAGCAGGACTGGCGAAGTTCGTGCGCAAGTTGTGAAATCGGTAGGTGCGGTTCACATTCACCCTGCCATCAAGGAACATGTTGCCCCAGGCACTACGCTTTACACCGATCAATGGGTTGCTTATCGTGGCCTCCACGAGTTTAAGCGCATGATGGTTAACCATGGCATGAAGGAGTACGTCAAGGGCGATTGCCACACCAACGGCATTGAATCGTTCTGGGCCTTATTCAAGCGTGGCTATCACGGCATTTACCACCAGATGAGCAAGAAGCACCTTCAACGCTACATCAACGAATTTGCCTTCCGCTTAAATCGCCGCGAGGAATCCATGCAGTCGATTTTCTCCGAACTGATTGGCCGGATGTCTGAAGGTAAAAACATGTCCTACCGCGAGCTAATCGCATGAGCAGGCCGCAAAAGATGCACCAGCCGATAAAGGGGGATTTTGGCGGCATCCTTGCGGCCATTGCGATGGGAAGCGGTAAAGGAAAGAAGACGGCACAAGCTTTGCGAACTCGTAAACAGGCGACACAAGCCCCTTCCGGTCTGAAAAAAAAGTGATCGCCTTGACATGTGTTTTTCTATGCTGCTTACTCGCGGCGGTGACGCTCGATCTCCTTCCCTCTTCTATTCGCACCAACTACGAGGTCCACGAGTGGAAACACGCCTGCGCCATTCTTAAGACCGACTTCCCGCAGGAATGGGGAAATATTATCACGGTCTTGACCGGCTTCCGATTGAAGAAAAGTCACATCGTTGTTGGCGGTGGAGGGAAAACAAAAGTCGCTCAGTCCTTGGATACGGCCTTCACCGATCTCGGGTGGGTGGAGAAGAAGTTTTACACCAAAATTCAGGTTGATGAAGCAGTCATGGAAAGTCCCACTCACAAGGTCGATTGCTTCAAAAATCAAGTGGCGCTGGAAATCGAATGGAGCAACAAAGACCCATTTTACGACCGCGATTTGAATAATTTTCGCCTGCTGTTCGACCTTCGCGCTATCAGCGTTGGCGTCATCGTCACGAAAGCGGACGAGCTTCGAGGTCTTTTTGAAGAACTCGAAATATGGGAGAAATACGGCACTACAACCACATGGATGTCAAAGCTCTTGCCGCGCATAGAAGGCGGGGGAGGAGGCGGATGTCCGCTTCTTGTTTTTGGAATAAAAAAATCATTATTCGAGGAAAACGCATGACTGCATCTGAAAATTTAATTTCCAGCGTTCACGGAAGATTCGCGACGATTCTTGCCGATCCGCCATGGCAGTTCGCCAACCGAACCGGCAAGATGGCTCCTGAGCACAAGCGTCTCGCACGTTACTCCACAATGACCCTAAGCGACATTAAAGAGCTTCCGGTATCGCTCCTTGCCGCAGACCAATCTCACCTCTACCTGTGGGTGCCTAATGCGTTAATCCGAGAGGGTCTTGACGTAATGGCCGCATGGGGATTCACCTACAAGGCGAACATCGTTTGGCACAAGATTCGCAAGGATGGAGGCCCAGACGGTAGAGGGGTCGGCTTCTACTTCCGTAACGTCACGGAGTTGGTTCTTTTCGGGATCCGTGGAAAAATTCGGACGCTTCCACCTGGAAGAAGCCAAGTCAACTTCTTAGCCACCCGCAAACGTGAGCACTCGCGCAAGCCGGATGAGCTTTACCCGATCATCGAACAATGTTCGCCTAAAGCCTATCTAGAGCTATTTGCCCGCCATCACCGCAAAGGATGGACGCAGTGGGGAAACGAAGTCGGCGAGTCGCAGGCCAAAACATATCCGGCCTATGGCGGCGAGCGAGCCGCCGCTTAAAAACATCTTTTGAAGCCCCAAAGAGGCTTAACCTAGGGTGATTAGGTATATAAATCCCCAAATTAAGACACTACCTCATTTGCCCATTTCTCGACAAGAGGCCCCATCTGCGACAGATTGGAAGGATGATCTCTCTCCGTGACCTGGCCAACCGCGAGTTGCTCGATCTCGTCCCTTACGAGCCCGGCAAGCCGGTCGACGACGTCGCCCGCGAACTCGGCCTCGACCCCTCCTCGATCATCAAGCTCGCCTCCAATGAGAACCCCCTCGGCCCCTCCCCGCTGGCCGTCGAAGCCATGCGCAAGTCACTCGAATCAGCTCACTTCTATCCAGATGGCGGCGGTTTCCATCTCCGCACCGCCATCGCCAACGCCTTCAACCTCGGCCGCGAAAACGTGGTCCTCGGCAATGGCTCGAATGAAATCATCGAGCTCCTTTTCCACACCTTCACCCGCCCCGGCATCCACGAAATCGTCACCTCCCGCCATGCCTTCGCCGTCTACACGTTGATGGCCCAGCTCTTCGGCGTTCGCGCCATTGTCGTTGACGACGTCGACTTCACCCCCGACCTGCCCGCCATGCTGCGCGCCGTCACGCCGCAGACCCGCCTCATTTTTCTCGCCTCACCCAATAACCCCACCGGCACGCGCGTCACCAACGAGGCGCTCGAAACCTTCCTGCGCGAACTCCCACCCCATGTCATCGCCGTCCTCGACGAGGCCTACTACGAATTCCTCGACAACCCGCCCGACACCATCGGCCATGTCCGCAACGGCGAACGGGTCGTCCTCATGCGCACCTTCTCCAAGATCCAGGGCCTTGCCGGCCTGCGCATCGGCTACGGCCTCGCCACCGCGGAAATTACCGATCTCCTCCAGCGCGCCCGCCAGCCGTTCAACGCCAACGCCATCGCCCAGGCCGGCGCCATCGCCGGGCTTGCCGATATTGAGCACCAGAAAAAAACAAAAGCCATCACGGATGAGGGCCGCCAGTTCATCGAATCGGCCTTTGCGCGGATGGGACTCAAATATGTTCCCTCCTCGGCCAACTTTGTCCTCGTCCATGTCGGCGACGGCGGTGAGGTCTTCAAGCGGCTCATGAAAAAGGGCGTCATCATCCGCTCCATGGTCAGCTATAATCTCCCCGGCTACATCCGCGTCAGCATCGGCACGCCCGAACAAAACGCCCGCTTCCTGGCCGAACTCCCCGCCGCGCTCGAAGGTTTGGTCGAAGTCGCCAATGGGGAACGCGACACGCCCACCGTGGGCTGGAGCCCGTCGGCCATCGTATGAGTTTCGGCACCGTCGCCATTCTTGGCCCGGGCCTCATCGGCGGCTCGCTCGCGCTGGCCCTGGCTGAACGCAGCCTGGCCAGACAAATCAGGATCTATGGCCGCCGGGATGCCACCTTCCCGGCCATTCGCGAACGGCTGCCCCTGGCCGAACTGACCACGAACGTCCTCGACGCCGTGCGCGACGCCGATGTCGTCATCCTCTGTGTCCCCATCGAAACCATGGCACCGCTGGTGAAGCAGTTCGCCGGCTCACTCAAGCCCACCGCTCTCGTTACCGATGTCGGCAGCGTCAAAGAAAGCGTCGATAACGAAATCGCCCCGCTCCTCGCCAACAAGGCCCTCTGGATCGGCAGCCATCCCATGGCCGGCAGCGAAAAATCGGGCTTTGCCGCCGCGCGTCCCGATCTCTTCGTCGGCGCCCGGATTATTCTCACTCCCACGGGCAAAACCGCGCCGGAAGCCAGGGAACGGGCTGAAACCTTCTGGCAAAAAGTCGGCGCTTCGGTCTTTACCGCTCCGCCGTTCGAGCACGACAAAATGGTCGCCCACATCAGCCACCTGCCTCATCTCGCCGCCGCCGCCCTCGTCAATGCCACCGACGAAAATCATTTCAAGGCCGCCGGTCCGGGATTTCGCGACACCACCCGCGTCGCCTCCGGTTCGCCCGATTTGTGGACCGAAATCGCCTGGGACAATCGCGAAAAGATCAAAAGTGCCATTGCGACCCTGGTCACTGAACTGGAACACATCAAGATCAGCCTTGAAAAAGGCGACAAGTCGGGCTTGCAACAGGCCCTTCAAAAAGCCCACGATCAACGTTCCAAATTCCTTCGATCCCACTTATGAGCCGTGCCCCCGTTTCCACCCTCACCGTCCGCCAGGCCCGCCAGCTCGGCGGCGAAATCACCGTCCCCGGCGACAAAAGCCTCTCCCATCGCGCGATCCTCTTTTCCGCGCTCGCGGACGGCCAGAGTGTGATCGATGGCTTCCTCCCCGGCGAGGACTGCATCTGCACCATGCGCGCGCTCCAAGCCATGGGCTGCACCATCGAGACCGAATCAAAGACCCGCCTGATCGTCCATGGTACCGGCGGCAAACTCCGCGCCCCGCTTGAGCCGCTCGATTGCGGCAACTCCGGCACCGCCATGCGCCTGCTCGCCGGAATTCTCGCCGGACAGCCTTTCAAAAGCCGCCTCATCGGTGATGCCTCCCTTTCCGGCCGGCCCATGAAACGCATCGTCGATCCCCTCCGCAAAATGGGCGCGAAGATTGGGGGCCAGGGCGAAAAGCACACCGCCCCCCTCGACATCGAGGGCGGCCCGCTCACCGGCATCGACTACACCCTTCCTGTCGCCAGCGCCCAGTTGAAATCGTGTCTCCTCCTCGCCGGTCTCTTCGCCCAGGGCACCACCAGCATCACCGAAAAAACCCCCTCCCGCGACCACACCGAACGCCTTCTCGCCTACTTCCATGCCCCCACCACCATCGACCTCAAACCCGATGGCCGGGGCAAGACCGTCCGCGTCCGTGGTGGCACCCGCCTTCACGGCCATGATTTCCAGGTCCCCGGCGACTTCTCTTCCGCCGCCTTCTGGATCGCCGCCGCCGCCGCCCTGCCCGGAGCCGACCTCACCATTGCCAATCTCGGCCTCAACGGCACCCGCACCGGCCTGCTCAGCGTTCTCCTCCGCATGGGCGCCCACATCCATGAAAGCATTTCCGACTCGACCTGCGAGCCCTTCGGCACCGTCCGCGTCTATGGCCGCAAACTCAAGGGCGCCAAAATCTCCGGCGCCGAAATCGCCAATGTCATCGACGAACTGCCCATCATTGCCGTGGCTGGCGCCGTCGCCGAGGGCGATACCGAAATCCGCGACGCCCAGGAACTCCGCGTCAAGGAAACCGACCGCATCGCCGCCATGGCCACCAATCTCCGCGCCTTCGGCGTCGAGGTGACCGAGCATGACGACGGCATGACCATCCACGGCGGAGCCAAGCTCACCGGTGCCCGCGTGGGCAGTTTCGGCGATCACCGTATCGCCATGGCCTGCGCCATTCTCGGCCTCTTCTCCAAGAGCGAAACCACCATCGAGGAAACCGGCTGCATTGCCACCTCCTATCCCACCTTCCAGGATGACCTTCAGAAGGTGGCCTCCTTCCAGGAAACCGGCCTCGCGGCCATGCTCAGCGGCGGCCATTGATTTCTTCGTGGGCAGTCAGTCGTAAATGCTGCGGCGGTGACCCACTTTCAACACTAACACAACAAGGCGCTGCTCCTGGATGAGACAAACCATCCGATAATCGCCGATTCGGTATCGCCACGCGCTCTTAATGGAAAGATAGGGTTTGCCAAAACGCCGCGGGTCTTCCTTCGATTCCAAGTGCTTGGCGATATACTTTTCAATGTCCTGTTGCGCTGGTCTGCCGAGTTTGGAAAACTGCTTTTCGGCCGCCGGATCGAAGAAGACCTGCCACTTCACAGGTTGTACTTTTTCCTGATCTCAGACATGGGAATGGGCTGACCGGGATTTTCGAGAATAGCCAGGACATCCTGCAAATCCTCATTGTCTTCCATGGCCTCACGCAAAGCCCGGGCCACCTCTTTCATCTCTTCCAGAGTAAGCTTCGGCACCTCCTTGACGATCTCGGCAACACTCATGTCACCACAACTTAGAAGTTCCTCAGGGTGGGGTCAACGGACAAATGGCACGACGCCATTGCCAGATGGCCTAATCTGCGCCACCTTATCGGCATCATGGACGATTCGGGAATGCAGGAGCGATACCGCGCGCTGCTCCTGGCTGCGCGCAATCTCTTTTCGCTCACCAGTCTCGAAGACGTGGTCGAGAACATCCTGAAATATTCCTGCGTCATGATGCAGGCGGAAGCCTGCTCCATGTTCCTTCCCGACCGCCCCAAGCGCGAGCTCATCATCTACTCCGCCCGCGGCAAGGACGACGCCATCAACGAGTTCCGCATCCCCTGGGACAAGGGCATCGCCGGCAAGGTCTTCCAGGAGCGCAAGTTCATGCGCATCGACGACGCCCAGAACGACCCCCGCCTCCTCCGCGTCACCAACGTCAAGACCGGCTTCGTCACCCGGTCCATGCTCTGCGCACCTTTGACAGACAAGGAAGACTGCTTCGGCGTCCTCCAGGCCCTCAATCCCATCGATCGCCCCATTTTTACTCAACTCGACCAGGATATCTTCGAAGGCCTCACCAATATCGTCACGGGCGCGCTCATCCGTTTTGACCGGGAGGAAAAAATTGAGAAGGAAGAAAAGCTGGCGCGCGAGATGACGCTGGCGATGGAAATTCAAAAATCTTATTTGCCACCCGAGGAATTAAGCCTGCATCGTTCCGAAATGCGGGTCCGTTATCGCCCCGCGCGGACCATCGGGGGCGACTTCTATGCTTCAATCTCGCTACCGGGCAACCGGCTGCTCGCCGCGCTGGGTGACGTCAGCGGCAAAGGCATCCCGGCGGCGCTGACCACGGCGCAGATCACGACAGAAATGCAGGCGCTGGCGATGCTGGCCGAAAATGGCTTGGGAACTTACGTCACATCCTTGAATGACGCCCTCTGTCATCGTCTGGCCGCCGGCCGTTTCGCCGCCACCACCTTTCTTCTGTACGATCCCCACCGCGAGATTATGGAGGTCGTTTGCGCGGGTCAATTCGAACCGTGGCGCTGGCGCAACGATGCCTGGGAACCGATTACCGTACCCCATGCGCTGGCTCTCGGTATCTTCCCCGGCCAGAAATTCACCGCGGCGGAAATCCCCTGCTCTCCCGGCGAAAAATGGCTTCTCTTCAGCGATGGGATCAACGAGGGACGCAGCTCCTCCGGAGAAGAATATGGGCAGGAACGTTTGATCAAGAGCCTCGGTAATTCAGGTTATTCCGCCGACGTGATCGACCTCGCCTGGCACGAGTGGGAATGTTTTGTCGACACCGAGCACCAGCACGACGACGCCTGTCTGGCGTTGATCCAGCTCAAGCCGGAACCACGTCTGGAGATCGGCTCATCCGCCGGCTACTGCAAGCATGCTCGCCAATTCATTGAACAGTGGGCGATGGTGGCGGGGTATGATGATCTGGAGCGAGGGCGTATTGTCTTGGCAGTGGATGAAGCGGTGACAAACATCATGCGGCATACCTACCAGGGCGCGCCGGACAAGCCGATTCTGCTGTCGGCGGAAATCAGCCAGGGTTATCTCCACCTGCGGTTGCGCGACGAGGGACCGCATGTCGATCAGGCCAAGCTGAAGGGGCGCAAACTGGAGGACATCAAGCCGGGGGGGCTTGGCTTACATCTCCTGCAAAGCGTTTTCAGCTTGGTGGAACACACGCCGATGCTGGATGGCAATAAGTGGCATCTGGCCAAGCCCTTGCCGGGACAAATTCCGGCTGATCTCGTTGCTTCCGAGGCCTAAGAGTCAGATCAAAAGTGGGTCGTGTAGGACTCGAACCTACAACCAAGTGCTTAAAAGGCGCCTGCTCTACCATTGAGCTAACGACCCGTTGGGAAGAGCCGGGAACAATATCGCATCCCAGCCTTGAGCATCAAGGAGTTTTGGCATCCCGGCCCAAGGGCAAATCACTGCGCCAGCCATGTGAAATGGCTAGCGTCCCGCAGAATTTGCAGGCGAGAAATCGGCGCCGTGCCGGACGTCGAAGGAGGCTAGACGGCCTTTTCGCCGCGCTCTTCCGTCCGAATGCGGACGGCTTCCTCGATGGGAAGGATGAAGATCTTGCCGTCGCCGATCTTGCCGGTCTTAGCGGCCTTCTGGACGGTCTCAATGGCACGCTGGACGAGGTCCTCGCGGAGGACGACCTCAATCTTGACCTTGGGGAGAAAATCGACGGTATATTCGCTTCCGCGATAAATCTCGGTGTGGCCTTTCTGGCGGCCAAAGCCTTTGACTTCACTGACGGTGAGGCCTTCGATGCCCAATTCGGTGAGGGCTTCTTTAACTTCTTCCAACTTAAAGGGTTTGATGATGGCCTCGAGCTTACGCAGGGACATGAAAAATTCTCCTAAGGGTTAATATAAAGGGTTAACTCCCGTGATCAGCACGGGCTCTATGTCCTAGCATGGAGTATGCCAGAGGCAAGCACCAAGTGGCCCTCAACTCTGAGGAATTCTTGCGACCTAATTCCAATATCCGAAATTAATGCTCCAAATTGCCCATGGTGTATGGGATGCCGTCTGATGATCCGCCACTCTCCGAATGATGATCCGCCGATAGGGGCATCGGCGGCTACCCGCCCATTGAAAATGCTTTCAAGGGATAAAACAGAAAACCCCGGGAGCCTTTTGGCACCCGGGGTTTTCGCGGACTTTAGGAGTCAGTCCAATTAGAACGAGTAGACCGCTTCAACCGAGACTTCATCCTGGTTGGTATGAACCGCAGGACCGCCAGTGGCAGCCGTATTCGGTTCGACCAGATAGTCGTAGCGATATTCAACACGGGTCAGGAGGTTGTCCCAGATGCTGAACGACGCCGTAAGGGTTTCAGACCAGTCGTCATTGTTGACGCCGGCAACGCCGAACTTCGCATTGAAGGCAGGATCTTCATGGAGATATTCACCACGAGAGGAGAGGGTAACAACCTTGGTCAGCTTGTACGAGGCATAGAGCGCCGCACCCCACCACGTGTTGCTGTCTTCATTATGGAAGAAGCTGAAGCCTGTTCCACCACCACCCGGGTAGATGCTGTTAACGGGCAGACCACTGGCGCCGTTGTAGCCGAGATCGATGTTGAAGCCCAAGGTCAGAGCACTGTCCTTGACGAAGGTCGGATTCCAGTTACCCCAGACATCATACACAACCAACGGACCGTTGTCCCTATTGTCCGGAGTACCCGAGGGAACCAAGCTGCTGCCGGAAATCGCGGTGAAGTTAGCCGGTTCGCCGGAGGGCGAATAGATAAACGACTGCGTCAGGTTGGCATTCTTGCCAGGAGCATTGATGGTGAACTGTCCCGTGATGGCCTTGCCGCCAAAGGGATAGTCATTCTTGGCGTCCGTCCCATTGGGGAAGCCCACGCCCGTGGCTGTATTAGGCGTGCTGGCAGACTGGTTCCAGCCGTCAACGATGCCGAACTTGGCTTCAAAGGTATCGTTGAACTTGTAATCCACATAAATACCGGTATGAGTCAGCGGGATGGCATTGGTGAAGAGAAGGCCGCGGCTGAAGTTAAGGTTAGCCGGGCTTTCGATCACTTCGTAACCGAGGAACGTCACGAACTTACCCATGTAAACATCGAGGCCGTTTCCAACCGGAATACGGAACTTGACGAGGGCCTGCTCGAGGTAAACGCTCGAACCAGCGCTGCCCAGAACGGGATCAGAGGCCGTGAGTATCTTCGCATCCTGACCATACATCGTGTCGATGCGGAAACCGGCGGCCCATTCGTTCTTGTCGGGAAGGGCCTTTTCCAAGGCGATCTTCACGGCATTGACGTTGAAGTTGTTGTTGTTGACGTCGAACTGATGGAGGTAAGCCTGATTGCTGGTAAAGGCTGTACCGCGGCCACCGAACTGCTCGGTGTAGCTGGTATCCACATAACCGCTAAGGGTGATGCCCTTTTGGGCGGTTTCGACGTAGTTAATGCCCTGATCTTCGATGACCTTTTTGAGGTCCTTCTGATCCTTAGCGTCAGTACTAGTCGTATCATCGGCGAGCACAGGCAGAGCCATGGCTCCCGCGAGGGCGAGGACGCTAGTCGTTTTGAGTATCGATTTCATTCGCTCTTATCTCCTTGGTTTATTTGACTCGGCTTACCGCTTCTCTCCATTGAAGCGACCAACCTTGTCGGTTCATTGAGGCCAGCCGCCCTTGCCGCACTGGTGAGCAACGGCTGGCTTCTGCACTCGTTTGAGTGACAATAAAGATCGGCACCTGATCGTCAAACAATTTTTAAAATTTTTTTTGAACGTTTTTTTGAGATCCCATTTTCAGAGGTAAAATGCCCTTATTTGCAGACCTCCCACGCCCTTCCGCCTCTTCTGTTTTTAAATCTCTTTTGAACGTTTTTCGCCCAGTCGGGGTCTTACCTGTGTCAGTTCATTCATTCTCCTCCCTTGGCCGGGCGGCACTTTTTCAAGGTGTCGCCCGGTCTTTTTAATGGATAACCCGCCACCCGACACGATGGTCCGCCGATGGGGACATCGGCGGCTACCCGTGAGCGGCTATCCAGGAGATTCCGCCCCGAGCTTTTTTGCACCACCATGAAGCGAGGATGAAAGAGAAAAGGGTTTTACCGCGATATGATATTTTAGAGGGCAAGTAAAATTCCGCGTGCGGCGATACGCCGTCACCGTTACATTGAACCGCCTGTGCGCTTTTTGATCGTGCTTTACCTGCTTTTTGTCGGCGTCGCGGCCCTGCTGGCCCAGATGATCCTGCCGCCGCATTATCCTCTTTTAAGCGTGATTGGCTTCGGTTCGGCGATGATTCCGCTTGTAGTCATTTATGCCAGCCTGGAGGTGGGGGATGAACGGGCGCTGGCTTTGAGCGCATTACTGGGGCTTTTGGTCGATTTGACCTCGTCCCACCGGCTGGGGACATCGGTCCTGACGATGACTTCGCTTTCGGCCCTGATTGTGCCCCAGGCGCAAAGGCCGGAGGCGCATCTCTGGTTTATCCGGCTGACGTTCGTGCTGGTGGGGACATTTCTGGTTCTGCTGCTCGATTACATGCTGACCCTGGCCGAGATGGGACGCTGGTTATGGCCATTGGATGTGTGGAGCAAGATCACTTTTGCCTCGCTGCTGAATGTGGTGCTGTGCCCCTTTTTCTTTTTCCTGGTCGGTTTCTTTCCGCGCCGACTGGGCTGGAAGCCGGTGAACGAACAACTTCAGGATCGCGCCTATGTTGGATGACGATAATCGAGTCCAGGGCTGGCGGCTGGGAGTGCTGGCACTGCTGGTCTTTGCCGCGATGGGCGTGCTGTTGAGCCGGCTCTGGAATGTGCAGGTGACGAATTCGGAGTCGGCGGTGCAGCGCTCCGAGGAACAGACGACGGTCAAAGCGCGGGTGGCTCCCGCGCGAGGAGCAATCTGCGACCGCAACGGGGTGATGCTGGCGGAGAACCGGCCGAGCTTCGACATTGATTTCTACCTCGACGATTTGCGCCGGGACTATGCCCAGAGTCATCGCGGACGGATGCCGATGCTCCATTTTCCGCCAAGCAAAAATGGGAAACAGCGCCCGGATGAAATCGACATCGTGGAGATCGTGAAGGAGAGCATCGAGCCGATCAAGGATACGCTCGGACTGACGGCGCCGCTGAACGAGAAGGAAATCCGGGAACATTTCCGGACCGACCGCGATCTGCCCTATCATTACATGACCGACCTTGATTTCGCGACGGTGGCGAATTTCGAGGAGCGGAACCTGGGGATGACCGGGATCCGGATTTCGCAGAACCCGGCGCGGCAATATACCTATGGGGCTTTCGCCGCGCACATCCTGGGCTACGTAGGCAAGCCGGATAACCAGAATGAGCATCTGTCGAGTGACGGAACCCCTTACGAAACCGTGGGACGGCACGGGATCGAGGCGATCATGGACCCGCAGTTGCAGGGTCAGCCGGGAAGCGTGCTGCAGCGGGTTTCATCGCAGGGTTACTACATCGGCAAGCCGCTGCAATCGAACGATCCGACGATGGGCAACACGCTTTATCTGACGATCGACAGCCGGATCCAGTATATCGCGGAGACGTCGATGCGGGACGCGGGAGTAGGCCGCGGCGCGGTGGTAGTGATGGACCCGCGCAACGGCGACGTGCTGGCGATGGTTTCGATTCCAAGCTATGACCCAAACCGGTTTATCCCGAAAATCACGTCGAAGGATTGGGACGCGCTGAATCAGGACCCGACGGCGCCGCTCTACAATCGCGCCCTCCATGCGCTGGCCCCGGGCTCAACCTACAAGATCATGGTGGCGCTGGCGGGACTGAAATCGGGCAATGTGACGGTGAATACCGAGTTTGATTGCCCGGGAGCGATCCAGATCGATGACCATCTTTTCCACAATTCGGACAGCGCGGCAGCGGGAACGATGAGCCTGGTGCATGCGATCTGCGTTTCGAGCGACGTCTTTTTCTATCAGTACGGGATCAAGGCGGGGATCGATGCAATCGACTCGATGGGCAAGCTGGCGGGGTTCGGCCATAAGTGGGGTCTTTTGGGCGATGCCGACGAGGACGCGGGTATTTTGCCGGGACCGGACTGGATGAAGGAGAACGATGCGTGGTTGAAGAAGACCCATAACATCGATCATTGGAGCCGGGCGCAGACGGCGAATACGTCGATTGGCCAGGGCTTCGTGCTGGTGACGCCGCTGCAGATGGCGACGTTTCTTTGCGCGGTGGCGAACGGGGGAACGGTCTACAAGCCGCGGCTTTATTCGCATGTGGTCGATTACAAGGGCGACGTCCAGGCGACGATGCCGGAGGGCGAGGTTTACAGCAATTTGGGGATGAAGCCGTCCGACCTGAAAGCGGTGCAAGAGGGGATGAGGGAAGTGGTCGAGGAGGGCACGGGCACGGCGGCCCAGGTGCCGGGCGTGGCGCTCGCAGGCAAGACGGGGACGGCGCAGGCGCACATCAAGGTGGGCGGCGAAGTACGGCGCGACCTGAAGTGCTGGTTTTACTGCTACGGGCCGTTCGAGACGCCGCGTTATGTGGTTTGCGTGGTGGTGGAGGGTGGTCAATGGGGCGGCACGACGACGGCGCCGATTGTGCAGAAGATCATGTCGCGGCTCTTTGCGATGGAGAAAGGGGCGCCGGAAAACGTGGCTTTTCTCCAGCCGGCAGAGGGCAATTTCAACGGTTCGACGACGGATGAGACCCATCCGTGGGACACGACGGCCAAGACGGGTGACACCGACTCGACGGCGGATTCGACTGATGCCTCCGCGACGACGCCGGCGGCCGATCTTCCGCCGATTCCGACCTCAGCCCGCAGTTCCGGCATGAAACACGCTCATTAGGACGGACTCATATCCAAGGAAGGTTGAAGGTTTTGTTAGAACAGGATAGCTTTTCTTATCGGGCAGGGTTCCGGATATCATCACATGCGCATTTTGTTTCGTAAACTGGGTCAAATTGGCTGGTCCCTGCCCGTCCTTGTTGCCCTGCTGGTGCTTTGTGTCGCGAGTGTTTTCGTGATCATCAGCGCGACCTATGCGAATGATGCGTTGCGCGACGCGCCGGGCAAACAATGCGGTTATATCCTGGCTGGAGTGGTGGCCTATCTGGCGCTGGCCCTGACCCCTTACCAACAGGTTGTGAAGATCGGGCCGATTCTCTATCCGATCAGCCTCGCCCTGCTCATCGGGGTGTTCTTTTACCGGGCCTCGCACGGTGCGCACAGCTGGATCCGGCTGGGTCCGCTGAGCTTCGAGCCGGCGGAGTTCGCGAAGCTGACGCTGATTCTTTCCCTGGCCTGGTTTTTCCGGGTGCGCGAGAACCAGATGCACAAGATTTCGACCGTGTTGATCGCCCTGGCGATCACGCTGATCCCATTTATTTTGATCAAGAAGCAGCCGGCGCTCGGATCGGCGGGGGTTTTCATTCCGGTTTTTCTCGCGATGCTTTTTGCAGCGGGAGCGCGGATGCATCATCTGTTGCTGCTGATGCTGCTCGGGCTTCTGGGAGTGGGCGGTTACTATTTGGTTTCGACCAAGTCGGACCAGTCGGCGCAAATCGCGGGCGTGCACAATTTCCAGGTCGACCGGATCAAGTCCTGGGTCGATCCGACCGTGGATAAACAGGGGGCGGCGTGGCAGATCAACCAGTCGATGATCGCCATCGGCTCGGGAGGGCTGCAGGGGAAGGTGCCGCTCGATTACGACACGCTCTCCGCGATGGTGGGGGCGTTGCGGGGAAAAGCGGATGTGAAAAGCTGGATGGCGGATACCCAGACAGCCCTGGGTTACCTGCCCAAGAATACGAGTTATAACGATTTGATATTCTCCGTGGTCGGAGAATTGTTCGGGTTTCGCGGCGGAGCTGTACTCATCATTTGCGAAGGGACCGTTTTGCTATGGTGTTTGTGGGTGGCGGCTCATGCGCGAGACAAAGTTGGGACCCTGGTAGCCGTGGGGGTGATGACGATGCTGTTCACGCATGTGTTTGTGAACATCGGCATGACCATCCAAGTGGTGCCGATCACCGGAATTCCGCTGCCGTTTATCAGTTACGGCGGCACTTTCCTGATCGCGTGCCTGGCGGCCATGGGTCTGGTGCAAAGCGTTTGGGTGCATCGCAAAAACTTCGAGCGGAGATGAAGACGTTCCTCTTCCCTTCGCCCAACCTCACTTCCCCTGCCCAAACCGGGGAAAGAAGGATCTATGATTTTAGACAAAATACGCGGATTTCTCGGACTTAAGAAAAAAGGCGAAGAGAAGGAAATCGTCATCTCCTGCGAGCGCCTGGAACGGCGCGTCGCCGTGCTGGAAGGCGGGCGGCTCGAGGAATTTTCCATCGAGCGGGAAAGCGATCGGCAGATTTCCGGGAGCATTTACAAGGGCAAGGTGAAGAACCTCGAGCCGGGCCTGAAGGCGATGTTCGTCGACATCGGGCTGGATAAAAACGCCTTCCTGCATTACTGGGACGCGATCCCGGTGGCGCTCGACGCCGGCGTGGAGGCGGTGGAGCGGAGCGGAAAGAAAAAGAGCCAGAAGCGGATCACCGCCAACGATATTCCGAGGCTTTATCCGCCCGGTTCCGACATCATCGTGCAGGTGACGAAGGGGCCGATTGGGACGAAGGGGCCGCGGATCACGACGAACATCAGCCTGGCGGGACGTTATCTCGTGCTGATGCCGTTTTCGGACCAGTCGGGCATCTCGCGGAAAATCGAGGACCCGAAGGAACGGCAGCGGCTGCGGCGGATTTTGACGGAACTCGACATCCCGGAAGGCATGGCAGTGATCATCCGCACGGTGGGTGAGGGCCAGAAGGCGCGGTTCTTTGTGCGCGATCTGCATGTCCTGCTGGAGCAATGGAAGAGCATTTCGGGCGACCTGGAGACGGCCCGGGCTCCGAAACTGCTGCTGGCCGAGCCCGATTTGATCGAGCGGACGGTGCGCGACTTCCTGACCGACGAAGTGGACCGGATCATCGTGGACGATCCCGACGCGGTGAACCGGATGAAGGACCTGGTCGGCGTGATTTCGAAGCGGTCGCAGCGGAAGATCAAGCATTACACGGAAGCAGTGCCGATCTTCGAGCGGTTCAATGTCGACAAGCAGATTGACGCGGCGCTGCGGCGCCAGGTCTGGCTGCCGTGCGGCGGTTATCTCGTCATCGACGAGACCGAGGCGCTGGTGGCCATCGACGTGAACACGGGCCGCAACAAGGGTGGGAAGGACCAGGACAAGACGATCCTGCAGACGAACCTCGAAGCGGCGGAGGAAATTGCGCGGCAACTGCGCCTGCGGAACATCGGCGGGCTGATCGTGCTCGATTTCATCGACATGCGGAACCAGCGCGACCAGAAGCAGGTGCTGAATGCGTTCAAGGACCATGTGAAGCGCGACAAGGCGCGGACACACATCCTGCCGATCTCGGCGCTGGGCCTGATGGAAATGACGCGGCAGCGGGTGCAGGAGAGCATCAGCCGCGCGGTCTACATGGAATGCCCGTCGTGCAAAGGCAAGGGCATCATCAAGAGTCCCGAGACGATGAGCGTGGAAATCCAGCGCGCGCTGACGCGGGTGATGCGGCTCCATCCGAGCGTGCGCGAAGTGCGCGTGCTGCTGAATGCCGAGGTGCTCGACCGCCTGAAGAAGGAGGACGAGGAAATCCTGATTGACCTGGAGCGGAAATTCCAGGGACGGCTCAGTTTCCGCGTGAACGCGAAGTTCCACTTCGAGGAATTCAAGCTGGTGAATGCGCTGACGGACGAGGAATTGACTTAGGCGCGTGCCGGGAAATCCTCATGCGCCAATCTTCCTTTTTTGCGGCGGCCCTGTTCATTTGCGGGCTGCTGGCCGGGTGCGCCTCCTATCCTCGGCATTACGACGAGGGTTACACGCAGCGCGGGTTGGCCTCCTGGTACGGACCCGATTTTGACGGCCGTCGGACGGCGGATGGCGAGACATTCAACATGCGAGAGCTGACCGCGGCGCATCGCCACATCCCCTTTGGCTCGATCGTTCGCGTGACGAATCTGCAGAACGGCGCGAGCGTCGACGTGCGGATCAACGACCGCGGTCCCTACAGCGACGACGACCGGATCATCGATGTCTCTTCCGCCGCTGCTGATATTCTGCAAATGAAACGGGCGGGCACGGTGCCGGTGGAGATTGAACTGCTCCACGTGGGGCCGCAATAATTCATCCGGCATGAAAAGATCGACCGGCGGTTTTACCCCGGATGAGTTGTTCGATGTCGTCGACCGGAACGACGCGGTCATCGGACAGGCGACCCGCGCCGAGGTCCATGCGAAAGGCCTGCTGCACCGGGCGGTGCACGTAATGATTCACGACGCCACTGGCCGGCTTTTTCTCCAGAAGCGCAGTTTGCTCAAGGACACTTTTCCCGGCTGCTGGGATTCGTCATGCAGCGGCCATCTCGACACGGGCGAGGATTACGCGACCGCGGCCCGGCGGGAACTGGGCGAGGAACTGGGCTGGCACGATGCTTCGCTATCGCTGCGGCCCGTGGTCAATCTGTCGGCCTGCCCCGAAACCGGCCACGAGTTCATCCAGATTTACGTGATGGGCCCCCTCACCGGCCCGTTCCAATTGCACCCCGAAGAGATCATCGAAGGGCGGTGGGTTTCGCCGGGCGAACTCGACGCGCTGGTGGAGAAAAATCCGGAGCAAGTCGCCGGAGCTTTGCGACTCTGGTGGAGGCAAGACCGCGCGGCAGCAATAGCGGTCATTGCCGCTTAGCAAGCCAACGCGAAGTCTTTACATTTCCTTGGCCCGGCTGCCCGGTTGCGGTATGAATTTCGCTGCCGGTTGAAGGAAGATTATGGCGCTGTATATCCACAAAAACGGCCAGCAACTCGGCCCTTATTCGATTACCGAAACCCAACAACTGGTCCGGGCCGGCACCGTTCTCGCCACCGATTTGGCCTGGCAGGAGGGCCTTCCGAATTGGATTCCCCTGCATCAGGTACCGGGATTCGTTTATGTCCCGCCCCCCGTGCCAGCGCCGCCCGCGGCGACCACCACCCCGGAGGCGCAGCACCGATCCGTCGCGCAAAAAAAATCCCTGCTCCAGAAAATAGGAGGCGGAATCGCGGCCCTCGCCTATCTCGCGTTCAAGTTCAAGTTCTTCCTTTACGGTGCGCTCAAGACCGTACTGTCGATGCTGCTGATGATCGCGCTTTACACGACCGTATTCGGCTGGAGATTCGCGGTCGGCATTGTCCTTCTGATTCTCGTCCACGAGCTGGGACATGTAGCCGCGGCCAAATGGGTGGGCCTTCCGGTTTCGGCGCCCCTCTTCATTCCGTTCGTCGGCGCTGCCATCGTGATGAAAGAAAATCCGCGCGATGCCTGGACCGAAGCCATCATGGCTTATGGCGGACCGCTGGCCGGCTGCGTCGGATCGGGATTGTGCCTGGCCCTTGGCATCTATGTGAATACACCGTGGATCACGGCGATCGCGGCGGTTAGTTTTCTGATCAATATTTTCAATATGATTCCAGTTCCTCCGCTGGACGGCGGCCGGATCTGCGCGGCGATTTCACCCTGGTTCTGGGTCATTGGCGTGGCGCTCCTCGCCGTAGCGCTCTTTTACTTTCACTCCGTGCAGAGCGTAATTGTGCTGGGGATTATTTTCATCTTCGCCACGTTGCCAAGGATCAAGCAGACGTTCTTCAACCATCCGACCGAGGAATTGCAGGCCTATTACAATACGCACATCACCAAACGCCTGCTGATGGCGGTGTTGTATCTCAGCTTGCTCGGCGCATTGGTGCTGGGCTATTGGGAAGCTCACAATTATTTGAGCTATCTCAATAATAATTCCTAAAGTCCGGCGAGGGCGGCTTCCGCGGCGCGGGTCTCAGCCTCCTTCTTGCTCGCACCCTGACCGCGGCCCAACTCGCGGCCCTGCCATTCGACGACGACCTCATAGACCCGGGCGTGGGCGGGACCGGTTTCGGAAAGGCACCGGTAGACGGGCGGGTGGTCGCCGCGGGCCTGGAGTTTTTCCTGGAGGCTGCCCTTGGGATTGGCGGCGGAGGTATCATCTTCAAGGGCAAGCGTGGCGAGGGAGGGCTCGATGAGGCGGAGAATGAGCGCCCGGGCGATGTCCCATCCGGCCTCGGCGAAAACGGCACCGATGACGGCTTCCATGGCATCGGCAAGAATGGAGGCACGGCGACGTCCGTCGCTGTTTTCCTCCCCCCGGCCGAGGATGAGGTGCCCGCCGAGATCGAGTTCCTGGGCCATTTGCTGGAGATGCTGGCGGTTGACGAGCCGGGCCCGCAGGACGGTGAGCCGGCCTTCCGGCAGCTCCGGAAAACGACGATACAGTTCGGCGGTGACGGTGAGCTGGAGAACGGCATCGCCGAGGAATTCGAGTCGCTGGTTGTCCGGCAGGGGCTGACGCCTTTCGTGGCCAAAGGAGGCATGGGTGAGCGCCAGGCGCAGGAGAGCCTCGTCGGCAAAGGTGTGGCCAAGCCGCTGCTGGAAATCCTGAAGGCCGGAGCTCATACCCCTGTCGTATCAGTTTTTGCCGTGATTTAACATGGCGAAGAGAGGAGATGAATATTGGGTGTGAAGCTCAAAATCGTGCCAAAAACTGGTTCTGTAACCGTTTTGTAACAAAAATATCACCTTTTCGACTCAATTTAATTGCCATGGGCTCCGATATGAAGGAGTATAGATCCATGGCAACACTAGCCTTATTTGGAGTTTTTCTCCTGGTAATTCCTGCGGCAGGCGCGGCAGCAGCCTGGCTGCGGCGGGATTCCTTCAGCGATAAGAAGTAAATCCTGCTGCTGGCATAAGCAGTGGAGTTGCCATCTTTTTGTCCCTTCTCCATGCCCCCCACTGGGGTATAGCATTCGGGATGACAAGTAAGTAACGGTCGGCGGCAAAATTGGATCGGGACCGGTTTCGTGTTAGGGTGCGGCTTCCTGTGCAATCGCTCCGCTGGCCCCTTCTTTTCAGTACGGTTCTCGGCCTGCTCATCTTCACGCTTTACGCTTCATTTGCGTTTAAGGGCGTCGCGGCCTGGAGCATCGGGGTGGTCTATATTTCCTACGATTCGCTTTTGCTGGCGTTCATGGTGATTTCAAGCCAGATCGCCGTGACGAGACAGGAACGGCGAAAAAAAGAGACCCTCACCGCGCCGAGACCGACCTTAAGCGTGCTGATTTGCGCCCGGAATGAGCGGCTGGTGCTGCCGGAATGTCTGCGCGCATTGCGAGCCCAGAGCGAACCGGCAGACGAGGTGATCGTGATCGATGATGGATCGACCGACGGCATGGTGACGTGGTTGACCGAGGAATATGGACTCACCTTTGAGCCCATGGGAAATGACTCGCTCGGGATGTCGCGCACCTGGCCGGCCCTGCTGGTACGGCGCAAATCAAATTCGGGCAAGGCCGATTCGCTCAATCAGGGCTGGCGGATGGCGCGGGGTGAGATTGTCGTGACGCTCGATGCCGATACGACCGTGGAACCGGAAGCGCTGGCCGCAATCCGCGACGGTTTTGCGAAGGACCCGGACCTTGGCATCGCGGGAGGCGTGCTGACACCGGTCTGCCAGCGGACGAGCTGGGCCGGATTCTTCCAATTTTTCCAGACGTTCGAATATGCACGGGGTTTTCTCTGGCGGTTGACCTGGATGCAGTATGACATGCTACTGCTGATTTCCGGCGCCTTCGCGGCCTACCGGCGAACGATGCTGGAGAGCTCGGGCGGCTTCGATACGGCGAGCTGGGTCGAAGATTATGAACTGACCCATCGTGTTTACCGCGATGCGTTTGACCGGGGGCAAAAAGTGACAGTGAAAACGCTATCGGGCGCACGCGGGACGACTGACGCTCCGGCGGCGGTACAGACTTTCCTGAATCAGCGAAGGCGTTGGTTTGCCGGATTTATCGCGACCCATTTCAAGTATCAGGAGATGGTCGGGAACGGGCAATATGGTTCGGTGGGGCGGTATATGCTTTGCCTGAAAACGCTCGATCTGCTGTTACCAATCTATGCCTTGGCTGCAGCGGTTGTTTTGGTCATTTTGCTCCTAATTAGGAATTCCCTGGATGTCTTTATCGTTAAACTAATTATAGCAAAGCTGATTTTTGATCTTTCGCTGCATGCCTATTCAATCGTGCTTTACCAACGTTGGCTGGGCATCCCTCTTTCCCGCAAGCTTTGGCTGCAGTCGCTGGGCGCTACGCTAACGGAACCGTTTGTCTTTCAGATCATGCGGCAACTGGGGGCGGTTTTTGGATGGGTCGCCTTTCTTCGGCAACGAATCGATTGGATGCCCCAGAGGCCGGTCATCAATGCGGTCGGCCACGCCCCTAGTGGTAGTAGGAAGCTATACTCGGAAAGTTCCGCAGCAATAGCCATGAATTAGGCAAGCGTCAGAGTCCCGGAACCAGAAAGCTCGGCTTCGCCAGCCAAAATAGCAATCCGGTACTCTTCGGGAAGTTCCTCGAAGGTCGCATAATTTGGCCAATCACACTGAAACTCGAAAAGATACTTTCCTTTTTCCAAAAGAGTCTTCTCGAATGCTTCGGTATTGATTACCCGATTGATCCGATCATGCAGTTTCATAGGCTATAATAGGTTATACGTTATTTCTGTCGCCGCAACACTTCTCTTTGGAAAGTTAAAGCAGTTCTGTTTACTACTACATACACTTTTTCTCCGCTCCCATCGAAAGTGTCATCCCTAACAAAAGCATCAAAGCCAAGGGCCGCAGTAAGCGCTCCAAAATCAGTGACTTGCGCATCTCTGACGCGATTCCGATTATCTCGTGCAATAGACCTTACGTCATCAAAGTCCAATATTTTTGCATCAGCCTTTAGGGCGCATCGGAGAATCACGCCTGAATCATCGTTAGCAGCGTATTTGAAAGCCATTCGCGACATTTTAGGGAAAAATTGAGAGTTGCTCGGTGTATCGGCATATTCCCCTGTCGTCGCTAGGTAAATTCCGTTCCCCAGCGCGGAGAGCGTCCCCGGGTACATAGGGCCTAGAACCAACTCCTTGGCATAAAGCATGGCCGGGACACCCTTCGTTCCAGAAAGCCCGCGCTGAAGCTCAACACATTTTTGATCAATCATCTTATTGATACACCCATGATCAGTCAGCTCAGGTAGTCTATCAAAATTCTGAAGCTGGGCTATCGCTGAAAAAATTTTGGCATTTGGGGGAAGTGAGCGGGCGTCAACCGCAATAATTCGCGCCACCTCTTTTTTCAGCTCATTTGGTGAAAGCCCATGAAAAATGTCATCTGCCATTGTTAAATCAGAGACTCCGTAAGAATTTAGTCAATCCAATTTCAGAATCGGAGAAAGAGCGGCTATTTTTAAAGTGAGTTATAGTTATATTACCGTAAAAGCCAGACGATTTGACTAAAGCGGCGATTCCACCTACGGTCATTGCCGTGAACCAAGTCCCCTCCGTTAAATCGATGCGAGCGGCCCATCTTATGATGTGGCACGCTGCTCGTGTCGCTTTGCGGAGGTTCTAGGTTTTCGTCCTACTTTTAACGGCAACCCACCTCCCAATGTTTGGGTGGGTTTTTTCTGCCCCAAATTTTCGGCGGTGAGCGCCACCAACCCCAACGCTCATGACCACCGCACCTCATCCCACCAAGCTCCCGTCTCATCCCTCCCCCTGGGTTACGCTGGCCTTTGCCTATGTCTATGTGGCCTGGGGCGCGACGTATCTTGGGATCCACTTTGCATTGGAAAGCATGCCTCCCTTTTTGTTGACGAGTTGCCGTTTTATTCTGGCCGGAAGCCTTCTCATGGGCCTGCTCTGGATTTTCCACAGCAAGGATTTCCATTGGGGGAACCTGCTCGAATGGAGGGACGCGGGCGTGGTTGGATCGATGCTCCTGATTGGGGGAAATGGCTCGATGGTGTGGGCCCAGCAATACGTCCCGAGCAGCATCGCGGCGCTGATTTTCGGCAGCACGCCGCTGTGCATCATTCTCATGGAATGGCTGAGGCCAAATGGGACAGCCCCGTCCGTTCGCACCTGCGTCGGACTGGTTTTCGGTTTTGCCGGGCTTTGCATCCTGATCCAACCTTCCGCTGAGACTCCGGATAACCGGATGGAGACCTTGGGCAAGCTGGCCCTTCTGTTTGCGGCCTGTTCGTGGTCGGCCGGGGCGATCTATTCACGGCATGTGCATGCCAAGGGCTCTCCCCTGCTTCCGATGGCCCGGCAGATGATTGTGGCCGGACTGGCCCTGCTGGTCATATCCTGGCTTCACCACGATTGGGACACCTTCAGCTTTGGGAAGGTCACGCTCACCTCGTGGCTGGGCTTCACCTACCTGGTCGTGTTCGGATCCCTGATCGGCTTCACTGCTTATGTGTGGCTGATGCGAGTCAGCACACCGGCGCATGTCTCCACCATTTCCTATGTGAATCTGGTGGTGGCCGTGCTGCTGGGCTGGACGATTGGACGTGAACCGATGACGTTACGCATTCTGATCGGCGCCGGAGTTATCGTCTGCTCGGTGGTGCTCGTGTTGAAAAAGAAATCAGCCCGGGCCACGGTCAATACGACCCCGACGGAAGGCTGATTTTCAGCGTGACTTCATAGCGGGCCCAACCAGAATGCTTAACGTGAAAACATCCCCCTTTCTCTCCCTCGCCGCTTGTTTCATCGTCGCCCTATCCTTTGCCTGGGCTCCGCGGGCCATGGCCGCGGACCCGGTGGTGGTGGTGAAAACGAGCATGGGCGAGATCGACATCCAGCTCGATCCAAAAAACGCGCCCGCAACCACGGCGAACTTCCTGGCCTATGTGAAGAACAAGTTCTATGACGGAACGATTTTTCACCGGATCATTCCCGGCTTTGTGGTGCAGGGGGGCGGATTCACGGCTGATATGAACCAGAAGCCGACGATGCCGCCAATCAAGAATGAGGCGAGCAACGGCCTGCACAATCTGCGCGGGACGATTTCGATGGCGCGCACCAATGACCCGAACAGCGCCACGTCGCAGTTCTTCCTGAACCTGCTCGACAACACGAGCACGGGCAAGACGCCGACGGGTGATCCGACGGTCAATCTCGATCCGGGTGGAGTGAGCCCTGACGGCTACGCGGTCTTCGGAAAGATCACCAAGGGCCTCGATGTGCTCGACAAGATGGCGAAGGTGCAGACCACGACCGTTGGCCCCTACGAAAATGTGCCGGTGACGCCGGTCATGCTGATCAGCGCGCGGATGAAATAAGATTCCACACGCATTCCCGCGGTGCTTGTGCAGTATAGGCGGCGTCCATGCCAGCCGACACGTCATTCCGGAACATCCTGGGCGAGCGAAATTTCGCCCGGCTCTGGTACGGCCAGATCATCAGCAGCATGGGCGACCGGTTCTACCAGTTCGCGCTGCTCTACGTCATTCTCGGCATCAAGGAGGGATTGGACGCGGGCAAGGACAGCGCGCGGGTGACCTTCTGCGCGATGCTGCCGGGGCTGTTGCTGGCGCCGCTCTATGGCTGGATCGTCGACCGGTTTTCGCGCCGCTGGGTGATGTTCTGGTCTGACGTGGCGCGGGCCGTGCTGACGCTTTCGATCCTTTATCTCTGGTTCCATCTGCGCAGCCTGCCGGCGGTGTTCGCGGTGGTTTTCCTGATGGGAGCGTTCAACGGCCTGTTCATCCCGGCCCGGCAGGCGGCGCTGCCGCAGATCGTTTCGTCACGGCAACTGGTCGCAGCCAACGCGTTGATTTCCCTGATTGGGGTAATTGCGAATTTCATCGGGATCCCGATCGCGAGCTTCATCGTTTCGATTTTCGGCGCGCGAAGCAGTTTTCTGTTTAACTCGCTCGGGTTTCTGGCCTCGGCCTGGTGCGTTTATCATATCCGAAGCGATCTTTCGCCGGACCGCTCCAAATCGAAAGACGTCCCCCCCGGCCAGACGGACGGCTGGCGCGGGGCGCTGGCGGGCTGGCAGGTGTTGCGGGAGCAACGGGAACTCGGAGCGCTGGTGCTGGTCAATTCGGCCTTTTCGTTCATCAGCGCGATGGTGCTGATCACGATCCTGCAGCAGGTGGTGGTGAAGGTGGACCTGTCGCCGGTGCAGGCGTTGGTGAATACGCTGACGAAATTCCTCAGCCTCTTCGCGCCAAAGCCGCCGGTCTTCGAGATCAGGACGCTGGCCTTCGGCGTGTTAATGGCGGCGATCGGCCTGGGGCTGGGCATCGGCGTGGGGATTTGCGGGACTTCCAAACGCCGGAGCCGGAGCAAGGCGCTGCCTTATATCGCACTGGCCCTGTTGGGCGGCGCGCTGCTCGGGTTCGCGCAACTGCATACCTACTGGCCGGCGGTGGCCGGGGCGGCGTTCATGGGCGTATTGTCGGCGTTCATTGTGATTCCCATCGAAGCGCGGCTGCAAAACGATGTGGATGACGCGCGGCGGGGACGGCTTTTCGCACTGCGGAATCTCTGCACGACAACGAGTTTTCTTCTCGGTCTGGCGGTGAACCTGAACGGGCAGTTGCTGAATACGGTGGGGCCGTCGCGATTGATTGCCTATATTGGCGTGGCGGCCATTACGATGGCCGTGGTGCTGGCGGCGGCAAATGCCTCGACGCTCAGCTCTTTTTGGTCAACTCATCCGCGGAAGAAGGAGTCTTCTCCAGAGTAGGCGTGGCGGGCGAGGGCAGGCTGCCGGTGGCGGGTTTGGTTTCCGTCTCCGTGGTGGCGGCAGCGCGGACTTCCTTCTCGAATTCCTCCTTAGCTTTTTTGAATTCGCCAAGACTTTTGCCAAGACCGCGCGCCAATTGCGGCAGCTTGTTGGCGCCGAAAAGAAGAACGGCGAGCAGGAAGATCCAGACAAAATCAGTGCCGTGGGGAAGCCACGCAAAGAAAGGATGTTGCATAGAATAATTACCTACGCGTTCACGATACTCCCACTCGAGGGGCGGCACAACTGAATTCGGCGCGGATACTTGGCGAGCCCAAAGCGCTCCTTTATAGTCAATGGCCCCGTGTCCGTGACCGGATGTGCGGGACCAACATGAATGACCGCAAACGTCTGCTTTTTCTGAGCGCCCTTTTGTTCCTGGCCCTGGCTGCCGGCGGACCCATGGTGATCGCGGCAGATGGGGATGCCAACGGCGGCGGCGATCCGGCAATCAAAAAGAATTTCAACGCCGCGGCCCGGGTAAAGATGGGGACGTACCAGGACATGCGGGAGATCACCGCCGCGATCAAGCGCGACGACGCGAACATGACTGTGATCGAGATCCGGTGGCTGACGCCAAACGATGTGGTGGTGCAGGCGGCGTGGCGGAAGGAGTCGTCCCCGGCGGGAATTTATTATTACACGCTCCGGAACGAGAACACCGGCTGGCGCATCACCGAGCGGTACCTGGATCACATCTCATAAACCGAGCCTGCGAAACGTCTCATCGACGTAGCGGAAATGGCGCTCGGGCGAGCAAAGCTCGTCGATCTCCTTTTCGGAAAGAACCGAGAGGATCTCCTTCGATTTCTTGAGATGAAACTGGAGCGGCTCGGTGCCCCGCCAACAGGCCATCGAGGCGGCCTGGACAGCTTCATAGGCGGTCTGGCGCGGGAGGCCCTTGTCGGCCAGGGCGAGCAAAACGGTCTGCGAGAAGATGAGGCCTTTCGATTTTTCGAGATTGGCCCTCATGTTTTCGGGATAGACGATCTGGCGGGCGACGAGATCGGTGAGGATCACCAGCATGTAGCTGAGGAGCTCGCAACTGTCGGGGAAGATGATGCGCTCGACCGAGGAATGGGAGATGTCGCGCTCGTGCCAGAGGGCGACGTTTTCTAGCGCGGCGACGGCGTTGCCGCGCAGGACACGGGCGAGGCCGCTGAGTTTTTCACCGGTGATCGGGTTGCGCTTGTGGGGCATGGCGCTGCTGCCTTTCTGGCCCGCGGCGAAGAATTCCTCGACCTCGAGGACCTCAGTGCGCTGGAGATGGCGGAACTCGGTGGCCCAGCGGTCGATGCTGCTGGCGATGAGCGCGAGGGTGCTCATGAAGTGGGCGTGGCGATCGCGCTGGATAATCTGGGTGGAGAGGTCGGCGGCCTTGAGGCCGAGTTTGTCGCAGACGTATTCCTCAACGCGGGGATCGAGATGGGCATGGGTGCCGACGGCCCCGGAGAGTTTGCCGACGGCGATCTGTTCGCGGGCCTCGCGGAGCCGTTTTTCGGCGCGGCCGAATTCGTCGTACATGAGCGCGAGCTTGAGGCCATAGGTAATCGGTTCGGCATGGATGCCGTGCGACCGGCCCATCATCGGGGTGAATTTGTATTCCTTCGCGCGAACGGCAACGGCGGCGCGGAGTTTGGTGAGATCGGCCAGGAGGAGATCGGCACTGGCGACAAGCTGAAGCGCGAGCGTGGTGTCGAGCAGGTCGGACGAGGTGAGACCGCGATGGATGAAGCGGCCTGGGCCGCCGACATGCGCGGCGACTTCCTCGAGAAAGGCGATGACATCGTGGTTGGTCCGCTTTTCGTTCTCGCGCACCTTTTCGATGTCGAACTTGGCTTTGGCGCGGATGATCTGGGCGTCCTCAGCGGGAATGTGGCCGAAGCGGGCCATGCCTTCGCAGGCGAGGACTTCGATTTCAAGCCAGTGGTTGAGCTTGGCTTGTTCACTCCAAAGGTCGGCCATCTCGGGCCGGGAATAACGGGGGATCATGCGGCCTTAAGGTTAGAGAGAAGAGAGGAGATGGGGAAGACAAACTGATCCCTCGACAAGCTCGGGAGGATAGTCATTATTTTTTGGTGATCGCGATGCGGCCGATATTTATCGCCCTCTTTCTGGCGGCTTTTCTCAACGGATCGGTCCAGGCGGCGAACGTGGTGGCCGACCCTTTCCCTCCCGCGCGGTTCACGAGTCTTTACCTGGAGCGCGATGAGGGCGGGGCGAACATCGTGATTCAACTAAACGGCGACACGGTGACCTATACCAAGACCGTGAAGGGGCAGGTGGTGGAGACGAAGACGGTGCAGCCCGCGGGCGACGATTGGTTCCAGTTCATCCAGGGTCTCAACCAGGCCAAGGTTTATAAATGGGCGCCGCATTATGAATATCCGGGCCAGGGTGTGACGTGGGTGATTGAGCTGGCCATGCCGGACCGGAAATTTTCGAGCGACGGCATGAATGAATTCCCCAAGGAGAACGCGGAGGATCAGCCGCAGGCCGATCCCAATGCGGGTCCGAGCGTTCCTTTCCAGTTCTTCTGGCAGGCGGCATTAGGGCTGGTGGGGAAGGCGGCGGCGACAGCAAAATAAGACTCGGCCCAGCCGCAGGCAGAGTGTCATTGCCAAGCCCAAAGGGAGAGGACATTCTGCGCCATGATTCAGGCGAATCCTCCTGTCCATCGCAGCGCCGACAGTCATGAACTTCGTCCCCTGACTGGAATCCGCGGCATTGCCGCCGCATTGGTGGTGTTGTTTCACTTTTATGGCTCGTGGATTCTGCTGCTGCCGTCCCTGCATGTTCTCTCCCTCTGCGCCAGTCGGGGAAGTCTTGGCGTCGATCTCTTTTTTATCCTCAGCGGTTTCATCCTCAGCTATGTCTATCACGTCAACGATAGGCGACTAACCCTGGCCGAATATGGACGTTTTCTCTGGTTTCGCTTCGCGCGGATTTATCCGAATCACCTCGCCACGCTTGTGATTCTGGTCGGGCTCGTATTTGCCGCGAGGCTGCTCCGAATTTCCATCACGGGCGACTATGTTCTCGCCAATCTTCCCGCTCAATTGACCCTGACCCATGAACTGCCGTTCACTCATCCAATCCCCGGAGGACAGTGGAATTTTCCCGCCTGGTCCATCGGTGCCGAGTGGTTTGCCTATGTCTGCATTTTTCCCCTGGCAGCGTATCTGATGAGATGGAAATGGGACTCCTTGTTTTCGCTCATTCTTGCTTACCTTGTTCTGGAATTATGGTTGTTTGCACCCGGGATCTGGCAGAATTTTTCCTTTTGGTACAATCCCCATCTGTTTTGGGTTTCCTGCGAATTTTTCGCCGGCGCGATGTGCTTTCGCGCCTATCTGCATGCGAATTTTTTTATTCATCTCCTCCAAAAATACGCATCCATCCTATTCCTGATTCTTGCCGTTCTCTTTTGCTTCTATGATTGGAATTGTCCAGAAGCGCGGATCGTGATCGTATCGGTTTTTCCACTTCTGCTCATCGGCCTGACCTCGGAGATGTCCCTGATCTCCAAACTCCTCGCGACCCATTTTTTCCTTTGGCTCGGGCGTGTTTCGTATGCGCTATATATGAGCCATGCGCTGACTGAAAAATTTCTGAAAATTCTTCTACCATCTGAGCGATACATGCATGATTCTTTTGTCCTCCGATTGCTTGTTTTCTCGATCAATATCGCGGCAATCATGGCCGCGGCAGCGCTGCTCTATTACGTGGTCGAAGTTCCCTCCCGGAATTATTTGCGAAAAATCAGGCCGGCCTGGCTGAATTGATGGAACCACGAAACCGCCGGTTCAAAAAGGAGTGTCCAAAATAATCCTTGCTTTCAGAGTCGGAATAAGCGAGTTTGCCCCGTGTACTGCCCGTCGGCGGTACGTTTTCCTCTCATGTCAGATTCATCGCCCGTAGCGGGCATTCTAGAGATTCACGATAAAGGTTACGGCTTTCTGCGCAAACCCGAGCGGGGCAGCGCACCTACGCCGCAGGATGTCTTTGTGCCGCCGGATATGATCAAGCGTAACGGCCTGCGCGACGGCGTGCAACTCTCCGGCATGAGCATAGCCAACGGTCGCGGACCGCAACTGGTTGAACTTCAGCAGATCAATGAGCGGTCCATCGATCTCTACCGCGACCAGCTCCCATTCGAGGAACTAACCACGATCAACCCGAATCGCTGGATCAAGCTGGAAACAGGGGCGGACAAACTTTCCGCGCGCGTGCTCGATTTGATGACGCCAATCGGCCATGGCCAGCGCGGCCTGATCGTGGCGTCGCCCCGTTCCGGCAAGACGATGCTGATGCAGGCCATCGCCGATGCGGTGCTGATCAATTCTCCCGACACGTTCGTGATGATCGTGCTGATCGACGAGCGGCCCGAGGAAGTGACCGATTTCCGGCAGTTCCTGGCCGGGCGCGGCGAACTCTGGTCGTCATCGAATGACCAGGAAAACGCCAGCCATGTGCGGCTTTCGAAGCTGGTGATCGAACGCGCCAAGCGGCTGGTCGAAAGTGGCCGCGACGTTTTCATCCTGCTCGATTCGATCACACGCCTGGGCCGCGCCTTCAACGTCGGCTCCAAGGGCAACACGATGAGTGGCGGCATCAGTTCGCGGGCTCTCGAAATTCCGCGCAAGATTTTTGCCGCGGCGCGGCAGACCGAGGAAGCCGGGGCGCTGACCATCGTGGCGACGGCGCTGATCGATACCGGCTCGCGGATGGATGAAGTGATTTTCCAGGAGTTCAAGGGCACAGGCAACATGGAGATCGTACTCGACCGGCGGCTGGCCGAGGCGCGGGTTTACCCCTCGATCGACATCGAGAAATCGGGCACGCGGCGCGAGGAACTGCTGCTGCCGAAGGCGATCCTCGAGAAGGTAACGATCATCCGGCGCGGCCTGCATGGCCTGCCGGTGCAGGCGCAGATGGAGCGGCTGCTGATGATCCTGAAGAAATTTCCCGACAACAAAACGGCCCTCGAACAACTGCCCGCGCGGCCGGTGTCGTAAACGGCCATGTCTTTTCAAAATCTTGGCCTTTCCGAAGCAGTCATCCATGGCGTGCAGTCGATGGGCTTCATGGACCCGACACCGATCCAGTTGCAGGCATTTCCGCTTGTACTGGCCGGCAAGGACGTGATCGGCGCATCTCAAACCGGCACGGGCAAGACGGCGGCCTTCATGCTGCCGCTGCTGACGAAACTGGAGCAGCACGGAAAATTGCGGGTGCTGGTCCTGGAACCGACCCGCGAGCTTGCCGCGCAGGTGGAAGTCGCCTCGCATGATTACTCCCGTTTTTCCGACATCCGCACCACGGTGGTTTATGGCGGTGTCGGCTATGGCAAACAGTCCGCGGACATCCAGCGCGGGACCGACGTTTTGGTGGCAACGCCGGGACGGCTGCTCGACTTCATCGAACAGGGCGTGATTTCGCTCGATACCATCAAGCATCTCGTTCTCGACGAAGCCGACCGGATGCTCGATATGGGCTTCATGCCCGACGTGCGCCGGATCATTGAGAAATGCCCGAAGGAACGGCAGACGCTTCTTTTCTCGGCGACGATGCCGCCGGAAATCGCGCGGCTGATCGAATGGGCCCTGCGCGACCCGCAGAGGATTGAAATCGGCGCGCGGCGTTCGCCGGCCGAGACGGTGACCCATGCGCTTTATCCCGTGGCGGCCTCGCAGAAGTTTGACCTTCTACTCGAAATTCTGGAGCGGACGCAGTATCATTCCGTCCTCATTTTCTGCCGCACCAAGGTCAATGCGGACCGGATTTCGGCGCGGCTCGAAGCGGCCGGTCATACCGTCGCTGTGATGCACTCGGACCGATCCCAAGGCGAGCGGACCGAGGCTCTGGACGGATTCCGCACCGGCAAGTACGAGGTGATGGTGGCAACCGACATCGCCTCGCGCGGGATTGACGTGGCCAGCGTGACGCACGTGATCAACTATGACGTGCCGCAGCATCCCGATGATTATGTCCACCGGATCGGGCGCACCGGCCGCGCCCAGACCGAAGGCGACGCCTTCACGCTGATGACGGCGGAGGAAGCGCCTGATGTCACCGCGATCGAGCGATTCATCGGCCAGGAAATCGAGCGTAAGAAGCTGGAAAACTTTAAGTATGTCTACTCGCTCGCGCTCGACGACAAGGCGAAGCATGTGGTCGGCAAGGCCGGCAACATCCGCGGCGGCCGCGCGGGCAAAGGCTACAGCTTTGGCGTGAGACGGCGCTGAACTGAATTTTGACGGAATTACCAAATGAACGGGATTTTCGGATTTATCAATCCGTCATCCCGAGCCTGTCGAGGGATCAGTTTAGTTAGCGGTAAAAGCGGAGGCGGAACTGATCCCTCGACAGGCTCGGGATGACGGAACAAACCAACTGGAACTAACGTCCGTTTTCGGCCTGGGTCAAGACGCTGATGAACTCCTCGATGGACGGGACGTTGACGAGCTGCTCGCGCGTGGAGGGATCCTTCAGGAGACGGGCGAGACCGCCGACGACGCTAAGATAATCAGTGACCATGCGTTTGGGTGTGCCGATCACGAAAATGAGTTTGACGGTCTGGCCACAATTTTCAAACCAGACGCCCTGCTGACTGCGACCAACGGCCAGAACCATGCCCTTGAGGAAATCGGTGCGGGCGTGGGGAAAGGCGATTTCGTTGCCGAGGCAGGTCGATTCAATCCGTTCGCGAGCGAGGAGTTCTTCGTAGAAGCCGGCGAAATTGGTGACATTGGGATTGGGCTGCAGAAGCTGGGCCACCTCGTTGATGGCGTTACATCGCTTGGCCTGGGCCAACTCGAGCTTGATTTGTTCCGGCTTAAGCAGACTGTTGATTTGCATAAAAAAAACGTCCTCTCACAGTTCGGCCCGGGCCAGCAAAAGGCAAGTCAAAATCACTCGCCCCGGCTGCGGGGACCGATTCCAACCTACGTCATGTTTTGACACTTTGCCTGAGGATTTTTTCACGACGAGGCATTGCTGCCGAACATCTACGGATTCAGCAACTTTTCGAGCCGGGCATCCTTGCTGATGCCGAGTTCCAGGGCGCGATTGTACTCGCGGCGGGCGAGTTCAAGCATGGGGGGCTTGGAGGTGGCGTAGACGAGTGCGAGGTTGAAGTGGGCGTCACCGAAGCTGGGATCGAGCTCGATGGCCTTGCGGAATTCCTTTTCGGCGACTTCCTGCCAGCCTTTCTGCGATTCAGCACAGCCGAGATAGTTGCGGGTCTTGGCGTCATTGGGATCGAGCGCCTTGGCCGAGTTAAGGGCATCGATGGCGTTTTCATACTGGCCCATCTGGTAATAGACGATGCCGAGGTTGGAGTAAGAGAAGGCGTCCGTGGGCGAGAGCTTGACGGCCTGCTGAAGGGCTTTCAGGGCGTCCGGAAGATCACCCTGCTGGAAGCGGACGACGCCAAGGTTGCTCCAGGCGTAAAGCGACTCGGGATATTTATCGATGATACTTTGGTATTTGGCGGCCGCGTCGTCGTAGCGCTGCATCTTGAAAAGGTCGGCGGCTTCCTGGGCGGTGTCGCGCATGTCATCGGGCAGGCGTGGATGGATGGAATATTGCGTGGCATCGGGCTGCTTGTTTGAGCCACCATCCTGGACCGTGGTTGTGGTGGTGGTCGCAGTCGAGCCCGTCGGTGTGTCGTGAGTGGTCGTGGTGGTGGTCGTGGAATCGGGAGAAGGGGTGGGAACCGGGGTCGGCGTAGGAGCCGAGGTATCAGGCGTGGGCGTCGGCACAAGGGTCGGGGTCGGCGAGTCAACGGTGGTCGGAGCGAGGGTTGGCGTATTATCCGCGGCGGCCGTGGTCACGGGGGCCATGGTGGGCGCTGAAGTTGGCTCCGGCGGCGAGGTATCGGGCGTCGGCGTAGGAGCCGACGTGCCGCTGGGAATCGAAATATTGGTAAGGGCCGGGTCGATGGTCGGCATGCCTGCGGGGGGCGTAGGGCCGTCGCTGCCCGAATTCTGGCTGCTGGCAATCGTGACGGGCGGATTGGAAGAATTATCGGCCGGAGCGGAAGCCGGGGTCGGCGTGGGTTGGGTCGTTGTGTCGGGCGAAGGATTGGAACCACCATCACCCGAGGCCGAAGCGGTAAAGGTGTTGCCATTGCCGGGGGTGGCGACATCGGGATTGGGAGCCTTGAGGCTGGCGTAAAGGGCGCGTTCCTCGTCAGAGGCGGGCGGCGTCATCACGCTGGAGGCGATGTCGAGGTTTTCCTGCAGGACCTTCGATTTGAGTTGCAGGCGGTCGAATTCCTCCTGAATGAGGCGCTTGGCTTCATCGCGGTGGGCCTGCTCCTGAATCTCACGGGTGAGGATGCCACGCATGAGTTCGTTTTCGCGCTTGAGCGTCTGGTATTCCGGGCCGGGCGTGCCGCCGCCGGCCGCCAGCTTTTGATTGGCAGCAACGAGATCAGACTGAGCGCGATCGAGCTGGCCCTGGAGGGTGGTGATGGTCTGCTGGAGCGATTTGTTGGCCTCCTGCGTCGAGTCAAACTGGTCCTGAAGGTTCTTCAACTGGACCTGGACGAGCGCGATTTTCGATTTGGAGTTGGGCGCCTTGTAGGATTCGATCTCCTTTTGCGCGGCGGCAAGTTTTTCGCTGAGGGCCTTGTTGTCGCTGAGGAGGCGGTCGACCTTGTCATTGTCCGAATGCTGATTTTTGAGCGCGGTCAGTTGCTGGTTGACGGTCTGGAGCTGGGCGCGGTAGGCGTCAATCTGCGAGCGGGCGTCCTTGAGATTGTCCTGGGCGGAGCGGAGTTGCTGTTCAACCTGCTGGAGCTTTTGTTTGAGGGTGGTGATGTCGTCAGTGTTGGTGTTATCGCCGGAAGGGGTGACGTCTGGCGTGACGCTGGGCGGCGCTTCCGGAGTCGGCGTGGGAGAAGAGGCCTCCTGCGCCGCGGCCTTGGGGCCAAGATCGGCGATCTTGGCGTTGCAGTCCTGCATGCGAGCGACGACGAGAGCCGATTCCCAGTCGGGATCCTCCTCGTGAATTCTTCGAAGTTTTTCGTAGCAGTCCTGAAAATCAGCGAGTGCGCCGCGGTAATCCCCCTCCTTCTCCAGATTCTCCGCGGTATTGATCTTGAGGTAGATGTCGAGATACCGCTGGGTGAGAGGCTGTTCGGCGCGGATGGAGAGCTGCGGAGTCGCCAGCAGAAATGCCAAAGCACCAATCAAATAAACACGCCGACACATGTAGTGAGATTTAATTTGTTTAGCGATAAAAAGTCAACCATGCCGTGGATTACAAGTCAGCTATCTATATGTGACCGATTCGTTCTTTGTGCGCATGTTGCGGGCGCGGTGATCGTTTTTTCAAAGCTTCCGTTGCAAGCGTGACGCGCCAGTTCTGCGCTTCGAGCGCGGCCTGCGCGTCGGCCTCCCCGCGGCCGGTGAGCGCACAGACAAGACGGACAGCGCGGGCGCGGAGCTTGTCGTTGGTGGCCTGGACATTGACCATGAGATTGTCGCGGACGCGGCCCAGTCGGACCATGGCGATGGTGCTGAGCATGTTGAGGACAAGCTTGGTGGCTGTGCCAGCCTTAAGCCGGGTCGAGCCGGTGACGATTTCCGGGCCGGTGGGCAAGTCGATCGCAACATCGACGGGAACGCGAAGTGAGCGACGCGGATTGCAGGACAGCAGGATCGTGCCCGCGCCGATTTTTCGCGCGTAAACAAGCGCGCCAAGCACAAAGGGGGTCTGGCCGCTGGCGGCGATGCCACAGACGATGTCCTTTTTGGTGAGGCCGCGCGCGCGCAGTTCGGCGACACCGGTTTCGCGCGAGTCCTCCGCGCCTTCCTGACTGCGAAAGACGGCGGGAGGTCCTCCCGCGATGAGGGCCTGGACCTGTTCCGGCGGCGCGTTGAAGGTGGGCGGCATTTCGCTCGAGTCGACGACGCCGAGCCGGCCGCTGGTGCCCGCGCCAACATAAAAGAGGCGTCCGCCGGAAGTGAGTTTTTTGGCCACAAGCGCGGCCGCCCGGGCAATGGGGCGGCGTTGCGCGCGAAGGGCGGCCTCGACATGGCGTTCCTCGCGGATGAAAAGGTCGACAAGCTGCGGAATGGAACGGCGGTCAAGGCCGCGCGAGCGGGGATTGCGCTGCTCCGTGGCGGCGCGGGCAAAGGCGGCGAGCCGCGCGGGATCGGCAATGGTTTTCCCTTTTTCGGAAATTTTTGTTTCCGGCGGAATGCTTTTAAGACCAGCGAGCCGCGCGGCGCCGAAGACCCCGGGAACGGTGAGCAGGAACGATGTTCCGCGAGGGGAGGCCCGGCGGAGGGCACGTTGAAAGCAGGCGACGTAATCGGACTGGTTTTCAAAGAGGCCGCCGGTCAAGGCAACCTGCGGCGAGGCCAGGCGCAGGCGGCGCGCAACATAGGAGACTTTTTCAGCCAATGCTCCGGCGGTCTCGTCGAGCAGCCGGCGGGCATTGCGGTCGCCTTTTTGCGCGGCGGTAAAGACACATTTGGCCCATTGCGCGACGACGGTTTTGCTGGTGTCGCGCAGGAGACAGGGGACGAGTTCCTCGAGCGAGCTTTTTCCCGCGGCATGAAGATATTCGCGGGCGAGGATGGAGATTTTTTTGTCACGGTCGAATTGATCGTAAACAAACTCGAGACCGCGGCGGGCGAGATCGTAGGCGCTGCCGCGGTCGGCGAAGAGGTGGCCCCAGCCGCCCGCTTTTTCAACCGGGTCCCGGGCCGATTTTTGACCGGCGACGTTGGAGCCGGTGCCCGCGATGACGACGATGCCAGCCCCGTCGCCGAAAGCCGCGGCGAGCACCGAGCGGGTGTCTTCCATGATGTGTACCGTCATCGCGCGGGGCCAGATACGGCGCACGATTTTTTCGACGCGCTTTTTTTCGTCAGGCAACTGACATCCGGCGAAGGCGCCGCCGATGGCGGTTAGGTCAGGGCCGGCCTCGCGGCGAATGGCGCGGAGAAGTTTTTCGAAAGCCGGATCGGAGAGCAGGAGGGTATTTCCGGGGCCGGCCTCGCCCCGCGCGATGATTTTTTCGTCAGGGGTAAGCACAGCCCAGGTCGTTTTGGTCCCGCCCCCTTCGAGGCCCAGAATGCCCCGGGTCTGATGATGTCCAGCCATCCTCGACTATCACCTCTTTGCCGGGTTTAAAGCCATCGAAAAGATGCGGCCTTGCCCTTCTTTCCAGGCCCTGACTAGGCTGGAACATGGCCACGCCAAAAAATGTTGTCGAGCTGCTGCAGGACCTGGTGGCGATTCCAAGCGTGAATCCGCAGGGGCAGCCGGGGACGGACCATGTCGGCGAACAGGCCATCGCCGAATATGTGGCCGATTTTCTTCGTGCGCTGGGAGCAGAGATAGCGTTGGAGCCGGTTGAACCGGGGCGGCCAAACGTGATGGCGACTTTTTCACCGGAAAAGGCGAAGTCCGCGCCGCACTTCGCCTTTGCGCCACACCTCGATACGGTCAGCGTGGCGGGAATGACGATCGGGCCGTTCGACCCGGCGATCCGTGACGGCAAACTTTTCGGACGCGGTTCGACCGACACGAAGGGGCCGATGGCGGCGGCGCTGTGGGCGTTGCGGGAGTGGGCGCAAAGTCCCGCCCGCGCGAGGTCACAGGTGAAATGGACGTTCCTGGGTCTGATGGGCGAGGAGGCGGGCAACGGTGGCGCACTGGCCATGGCGGCCAAGAAATTTTCAAGCGATCTGACGCTGGTGTTGGAACCGACAAAACTTGGCGTGGTGACGGCGCATAAGGGAACGTTTTGGTTCGAAGTGGAAACGACCGGACTGGCCTGTCACAGCTCGACCCCGGAGGAGGGTCGTAACGCCATTTACGCGATGCGGCGGATCATCGCAGCCGTCGAGGAAAAAATCATTCCTGGTCTAGCGGGCGAAACCCATCCGCGGCTGGGACCGGCCACGCTGAATGTCGGCACCATCAGGGGCGGAAGCAAAACGAACATCGTGCCCGACCGCTGCCGGATCGAGGTCGACAGCCGGATCATTCCGGGTATCGATGTTGATGCTTTTCGCCGCTGGGTCGAAGCGGAGCTGCGTACTGTCGTGCCTGATGTCGCGGTGCACTGGCAGCGTCCATCACTGCCACTGAGCACGGATGAATCGCTGCCGTGGGTGCGGAGATTGGGCACACAGGCGAAGGGTTTCGTGGGTGCGCCGTGGTTCTCCGACGCGGCGATTTTAAGCGCGCCTTATTGCCCGGCGGTGTGCATTGGGCCCGGATCGATCGCGCAGGCGCACACAAAGGATGAGTTTATTTTGCTGAGTGATCTGGAGGAGGGCACGGAGCTTTTCCGGCGCTGGATCAGCATCTGTGAAGAAAGGCCACATGAATCCTGAGGCGAAGGGCGCCGGATTTCTCAGCCGCTTGCGCGGCCTGCTTTTTTTTCAACCTGAACCGGGCGGTATTTCCGTGGCAGTGTGGGCCGTGGTGGCCCTGCTCAACTTTTCGGCCCAGATCATTTTCCGGCATCACCTTGCGCCGGGAGAATTCGGAACGCTGAACACGGCACTGGGCATCGCGGGACTTCTAAGCGTGCCGGTGGTGGCGTTGAGTCAGGCGTTCGCCTGTTACCTGGCGCAGGACCATCCGGCCGAGCGGCGCGAACGGGTCGAGATGTTGCGCGCGGTCACACTGCCGGCGATGGAAGCGGCCGCATGGATCTGGGGCGTTGCTTCGATCGTGATCACCGTCGCCATTCTTAATCCATTGCTTCATCTGCCGCGCCTTGCCCTTATCTTTTTGCTCTGGCTGATTCTTTTTGTTTCGCTGGGCGGTTTCGTTGGTTTAATCGTGTGTCGGAGCAAGTCATGGCGAATCTGGGGCTGGCTTTTGATTACCGCGGGCATCATACGGGTCCTTATCGCCGCAGCCTTCGCCGGGATTGAACCGTGGGCCGAATTGGGACTGGTCGCGACGTTACTCTCCGGGATCGTCCTGCTCTATCCGCTGCTGGTGCGGCCGGAGGAACCTTCCATGCCTCTGCGCCAGGTTTGGGACGGGCTGCGCGACCGGGATTTTCTGCTCTATCTCGGCGCAACGTTCAGCGTGGTGCTGGGCCTTTTTCTTTTTTCCAGCGCGGATCGGCTGGTGGCGCAAAGCTGGTTCGGCATCGTGAACGACCAGAATCTTGGTTTTGTGAACTGGGGTGCATTCGATGGCTATCACGCGGCCGGGCTGTTGGGACGCTCCCTGCTCTGGGGAACCCAACCGCTGCTCTGGATCCTGTTCGTTCAGCGCGCGCGCCTGACCAAAACGACGGCCGCGTCGCTGACGTTTTTCTGGATTTATCTCGGGATTTTGTTCGCGGGAATCATTCTGCTGACGATGTTCGATGACTCACTGAGCCGGTTGTTCAGCGGTGACCATGATGAATCGACCGCCGCCGTGGTTCCCGGGTTTGCGGCGGCGATGCTTCCTCTCGGGCTGCTCCAGGGAATGGGGATGTTCGCGCTGGCTTCGCGGCGCTATACTGAATGTTTCGTGCTGGGCGGATGCGCGATCGGTTACACCCTGGTGCTCTATCTGGCGGGGCGGCAGCCGGCCCTGATAACGGCTTATATGTTCGGCGGCGGGCTGACGGCGCTGATGATCGTGATGCTGGTGGGTATTATACGCTGGGGACGCAAGCAGCCGTGAGCACCGCACCGCAAATCTCGGTCGTGATGCCTCTCTACAATGAAGGAGCGCACATTACCTCGAATGTCGAACAGACCCTGAGCGTTTTGCGGATGCTCGGGCCATTTGAGATGATCCTGGTCAATGACGGCAGCTCAGACAACTCGGGCGAGGAGATCGCCCGGCTGGCCGAAAAATTTCCGGACGAGATTATTCCACTGCAGCTTCCCCGCTCCGGCAAAGGCGAAGCGCTGCGCCGCGGGGCCCTGGCGGCGCAGGGGGAATTTGTCGTGTTCATCGATGCCGATCTTGACCTGCCGCCGGAGCAAATCCTCTTTTTCGTCGCGATCCAGCGGGTGAAAAAGGCTGACGCGGTGATCGGAAGCAAGATGCATCCCGACAGCACGGTCGATTATCCGCTGACTCGACGCATCTACAGCCTCGGCTATTTCTGCCTGGTCAAGCTCCTGTTCGGCCTGCCAGTGCGCGACACCCAGACCGGGTTGAAACTGGTGCGGCGCGACCTGCTGCTGCGGGCGCTCGAAAAAACGGAGGGACGCGGCTTCACGCTTGACCTCGAACTGCTGGTGCGACTGGTGCAGCTCGGGGCGGTGATGGTCGAGGCGCCGGTCGTCGTGCAGCACTCATTCAAGTTTGGCGGGATCGGGCTGCCGGTGGTATGGCAGATTTTTTGCGACACGTGGCGGACATGGCGGCGGGTGCAACAGCGGGATTAAGACCAATAAAAGTCGTGTCGTCTCCGTCCAAGTCAGCGTAAAATTTTGTCATGGCCATTTCCTGGCTTCGTCCCCTCGCCGCGCTTTTTCCCAAGAGCGTGGTGGCCACCGATGCGGACACCTTGCAGGCCCATGCCGGGGATGCCTGGTTCGCGAGCACGCTGCCGCAGGCGGTGGTTTTTCCGCGAAATGCCCATGAGGTCTCGACGCTCCTGCGTTTCGCCAATAACCGCCGGATTCCAGTCACAGCCCGCGGCGCGGGGCGCGGCTATGTCGGCGGCTGCGTGCCGAAGAAGCATGGCATCGTGGTTTCGTTCGCGCGGATGAATCGGATCCTGGAAATCAATCCGGTCGACGGTGTGGGCGTGGTGGAACCAGGGGTGATTACCGGAGAATTTCAGGCGCAGGCGCGGCGGCTGGGGCTGCTCTATCCACCCGACCCGGCAAGTCTCAAGGAATGTTCTCTCGGCGGCAATGTGGCAACCAATGCGGGCGGTCCGCGCTGCCTGAAATATGGCGTGACGCGCAATTATGTTTTGGGACTGCAGGTGGCGCTGGCCGACGGAACGCTGGTGCGCGTCGGCGGACGAACACAGAAAAACAAAAGCGGCTTCGACCTGGTTGGTATTTTTGTCGGCGCGGAAGGCCTGCTCGGGCTGGTGACTGAGATTACGCTGCGGCTGATTCCGGCGCCGCCGGCCCGGGCCGCCCTGGCCGCCTCCTTTGCCCAAGCGAGTCAGGCCGCGGCGTGCGTGCAGCATCTTTTCCGTGAAGGTTTCCTTCCCTCCGCGCTGGAACTGGCCGATCGTTTTACACTCGATGCCGCCCGCCGCCATCTTGGCCCCGGCCGTATTCCGAAAGGAAATTCACATTTGTTGGTGGAGATTGACGGCCAGCCCGCTTCGGTCCGTTCGGAAGTCCGGATATTGGCCGGGCTGCTTCAATCGGGCGGCGCACTTGAAATCACCACGGCGACAACCGAGGCGGCCTGCGAGAGTCTCTGGGGATTGCGCCGCGAGTTTTCGGCATCTCTGAAGGCCACGGGACTGACCAAGCTCAACGAGGACATCTGCGTGCCGCGTACCCGACTGATCGACCTGTTCCGTTTCACGGAGCGACTGCAAAAGAAATACCGGGTCGAGATCGCCTCGTTTGGCCACGCCGGCGATGGCAATATTCACGTGAACATCATGGCCGATTTGACCAAGGCAGGCGTCAGGAAACGGGCTGACCGGGCGCTGGATGAGCTGTTCCGGCAGATCATTGCCTGGGGTGGCGCCATCACGGGCGAACACGGCATCGGCCTAGCCAAGCTGCCCTGGTGGCCGCAGGCAGCTTCACCCGAGCTGCGCAGGCTGCACGGCCTGGTGAAAAAGGCCCTCGATCCCCGGCATATCCTGAACCCGGGGAAATTCGTCTAGAACTCATTTCAAAAGTAGCCACGGGCCGCGCCGGAGGAGATTTTGGCTGACAGCAAGGAGCCGAGCGAGCGACACAGCCACCGGCCAAAAGGATCCCGGCCCTTCGGGTTGCTTTTGCAATGAGTTCTAGGGCTTGGTGGCTGTGCCGTCGAGAGCCGCCTTTTGCTTGGCATCCAGGATCATCTGGTCCTGTTTTAATTTCTGGGCCTGATCGATCTCCTTCTGGAGCCGGAGCGCGTTCACAGCGTCAGCCTTGGCGCGGGCATCGGCGGCTGCCTTGGCCTTGACGGGGTCGTAATTGAATTTCTTTTGGAGATTGGGAGGGAGCTTGGCGAAAGGAATCAGTGCGCCGCCATTCGCATAGAGAATGGTGACGGCATCATCTTCAACTTTGACGACTTGGACGCCGTTGTAGACTTTGCCGTCGGTCGTCGTCCAATCATCTCCGAATACTTGAACGGACATTGTGACGATCAAAACTATTATCGATAACTCTTTCACTCTTATATTCTAACACTTATGGGGGAGTGCTCAAAGACCGCTCCTTCCGTTCGTCAGGCGATATCATCACCGAATAACGGCCCCGGGGGGTGTCCCTTTTTTTCCCGAAGAGCCTGACGGATTTTCTCCAGCTCTTCGGTCCGGTCGTCAGTCTCTTCCCAAACGTCCTGACTGACAAAAATGGGCGCCTTGGCCTGGGTGGCGAGGACAATACAATCGCTGGGCCGGGCATCAATCTCAATGACCTTGGAATGGACCTCATTCTGGGCCTTGAGGATAATGCGGGCAAAATAGGTGTTGCTGCGCAGGTCGTTGATGATCACCCGCTCGACCTTGATGTCGAAGGCGTTGAAAATAAAGCCGATCAATTCGTGGGTCAGGGGCCGTTCATTATGCTCGCCGCGCATGGACATGGCGATGGCCCGGCCGACACTGGGTTCAACGTGGATGACGAAGCTTTTCTCTTCGTTACCGATAAAAATAGCCAACGTGTGCTGATCCGTGGGAAAAACTCCAAAGACTTCCACGCGCACGACATCCGTGTTCACAACTTATCCATAGCACTCCGGGAGAGGGATGACAATGGTGGAAGGCACGTTGCAGATTTTTAATCCCCGCCGCGAATATCCCCAAAACCAAGCCGTCAAAAAAATCAGAACCAGCGATCGGCGGCCGAACCGGAAGAAGAAAGAGAAACATGTCCCGCCGTGCGATGGAAAAAGTGGGGTACCGAATTGGGCTTGGCGTCGGCCTTGTAGAGGGCGAGATCACCGTTGTAGGCAGCAATAATTTCGCCCCTTCCATCGTACCACGTACAGGAGCTCTGCGTGGCGGAGTGGGCGAGATGATCCAGCGTTGCATCGACACCCGACGCAATGAGAAAAAGCGCGAGAACCAAAAGGCCAAGGAATTTGGAAAAGCGGTTCATGTTTCCTAAGAGATCGCGTAATCGCCAACAAATATTATGACAGAAAGCCCGTGAGAGGGCTAGTCGGATTTGCGGTCCGGCTGGGGGCGCCCAAACCGACTTCCCAAGCCGCCCGGCCCGCCTCGACGGCATCGCGGAAGGCGCGGGCCATCCGGGAGGGGTCGCGAGCAGCGGCAAGAGCCGTGTTGACAAGCACACCATCCGCTCCAAGCTCAAGAGCCGCAGCCGCATGCGAAGGAGCCCCGAGTCCGGCATCGACGATCACCGGGACCGTGGCCTGCTCGATAATGATTTCGATTTGACCCCGGGTTTCAAGGCCCCGATTGGAGCCAATGGGCGAGCCAAGCGGCATGACCGTGGCGGTGCCGACTTCCTGCAATCGCTTGGCCAAAACCGGGTCGGCATTGATGTAGGGGAGGACGGTGAAACCTTCTTTCACAAGAGTTTCGGCCGCGGAGAGAGTTTCAATCGGATCGGGCAGGAGGTAGCGGGGATCAGGATGGATCTCAAGTTTGATCCATTTGGGCAAACCGGCAGCGGCGGCCAGCCGGGCCAGCCGGATCGCCTCGGCCGCATTCATCGCGCCACTGGTGTTGGCGAGGATGAGATATTTTTTTGGATCAATGAAATTCAGGATGTCGGCGTAGGGATCATCCTGACCGGTGAGATCGGCGCGACGCAAGGCGACGGTAACGATTTCGGTGCCACTGGCTTCGAGGCATTCGGCCATGGCCTGATTGGAAGAAAATTTTCCCGTACCGACGAGAAGACGGGAGCGGAAGGTGCGTCCCGCGATAGTGAGACCGGTCATGCTCCTATCCTAGACAGAATTAAGCGAATTACCAAATGGAGAAAACCAAGGTATGGTAAGACGGTGAAGTTCATCCGGCGCGTAATTATTTCGGTGGTGGGCGGCACGGTGCTATTGATCGGCATCGTTATGATCGTGCTGCCGGGTCCGGCGATATTGGTGATTCCGGCCGGGCTGGCGATTCTGGCATTGGAATATGCCTGGGCGCGGCTCCTGTTGAGGAAAGCTCGGCGCTATCTGCCGGGAAAAGGCGGAGGCCAAAAGCCTAAACAAACTCCAACTCGACCGGAGCCGGAATAAGCCCCGCATGATGGGCACGATCCAGGAATTCGCGGACACCTTTCCGACCGCGCTCGCCGTAATCGAGCGTGAGTTCGTTCACGTACATGCCGATGAATTTATCGGCGAGCTGGAGATCGAGGCCGCGGCCCAGCGGCAGGGCGTGCTCGACTCCGGCGGAGCGGTGATCGAGACCGTACTTGATGCTCTGGTACAAGATGTCGGAAAGCTCCGCGATGACTTTTCGGCCAAGCGATTTCTTCACGGCGTTCCCCCCCAGTGGCAGCGGCAGGCCGCCGGTTTCAGCAAACCACCATTGACCAAGATCGGCGCTGAGGAGGAGCCCCTCGCCGGCAAAAGTCAACTGGCCTTCATGGATGATCAGGCCGGCCTCGGCCTCGCCGCGGGCCAGGACGTCGAAAATCTGGTCGAAGGGAACGACGACGTAATTGACTTTTTCCTTGGGCACACCGAGGAAAAGCTGAAGGGCAAGAAACGCGCTGGTCATGAGGCCGGGCACAGCGATTTTCTTCGTGCGCAGCTCGTCCTTTGTGAAAGTGCGTTTGCCGACGATCATGGGGCCGTAGTTGTCGCCCATGCTGGCGCCGCTGCGGAGAAGGGCATAATCGCGCAGGGCATAGGCGTAGGCGTGGATGGAGATCGCGGTGATGTCGAGCTCGGCGCGGGTGGCGCGTTCGTTGAGGGTCTGGATGTCCTGTAGAATATGCTCGAATTCGTAACCGGGCGTGGGCAGGAGGTGCCGGGCCAGGGCGTAAAACATGAAGGCGTCGTCGGGATCGGGGGAATGGCCAAGGGTGAGTTTCATCGTCAGAACAGTTCCTGTTCACGATAGGCTGAACTGATCTTCCGACAAGCCCGGGATGACGGAGATCGGGCGGAAAATGGCTTTTATTTCCCGCTGCCGCGTTTTTCCTCGCGCAGTTTTTTGACGAAGTCGGTCAGTGAAATTCTTTCCGCCTGGGGATCATCGGGCGCCAGCGTTTCGCGAACGCTTTTCAGGAAGGCGGAGCAGTCCTGGATCTGTTTTTGCAGACGGGAGGCATCGGCCGTGGGGCCAGCCTGTTCGGCCAGATCAGCTGCTTCCAGCGCGATGCCGTTGAGGCGATTGCGGATTTCGTGGGTGAAGGCGACGAGGAATTCCTGCAGCTCTTCGCGGGGAACGGAGGGTTGCGCGGAAGACGGCGGTTTCATCGGCTCCTTGAGCGTAGAGAACTCAGATTGTGGAGGCGAGCCGGCAAATCTGCTCTCCATTCGGACGGGAGGAATAACATAACTGCAATCGAATCGCGCTTTTCCGAAGCGCGCATGGCCGCTATGTAACAACAATGGATTCACCTGCCAGTTCTCCCGCTCCGCAAGGGCGCTGGACCTCGCTTTGGGTCGTGACGCTGATTTCGCTGGCGGCCCAGCTCTGGCTTTGCCGGTTTTTCACTTTCGGGCAGGAGGTGCCCTACACGATCGACGTCAATCCGTCGAACCTCTGGAAAATGGCCTATCACTTTCCGCCCAGCGGCCTGTTTTCAGTCTTGAACTGGCTGGGGGTGGCCTATCTGCCTCAGGCGCTGAATCCCTACAGCCTGGCGGCCCATTGGCCCGCATGGTGGTTCTTCACCGCTTACACGCCCCTCATGGCCACGCTGTCGCTTCTGACCATGGCGGCCTTTCTGCGCGAGCTGGAGGTACCGCGGCCCGCGGCGCTTTTCGGCGGAATCATTTATGCGTGGCAGGGCGACCTGCTGCCGTTCGTTTTTCCGGGCCACTTCGGCTACATCGCGACTTGGCCATTCTTCGCATTGGCCGCGTGGGGCGCGTTGCGGGCGAGACGTACCCGACATTGGGCCTTTGCGCTGATCAGCGGGGCCAGTTGCGGGCTGATGGTGGAAATGCAGACGGATCGCGGGGCCCTTGCGAGCCTGCTCATCGCCGCGCTCTACGCCTCGGCCGGACGAAACCAATCCGACACGCGGCAAAGAATTACGGACTATCTCCGCGATGTGAGGCATCTGGCCCTCTGCGCGTTGACGGCATTGCTGATCGCGCTCGCGACGTTGATCGCGTTGTTTCAAAGCAACGTCGAGGGAGCCAGGCTGGGCGGGCAATCGAGCGAGGAGGAGAACTACAAGCTGGTGACGCAATATAGCCTGGGCCCGGCAGAAACGGTGACCTATCTCGTGCCGGGCTTTTTCGGCTGGCATATCAACAGCGTGGAGGGGCCCTACTGGGGGCAGATCGGGCAGACGTTGGATTGGCCGCAAAATCCAAATAGTACGCGCAATTCCAACCTCGCCATCAGCACGACGGGAACCATCGCCACGGCCCTGGCTTTGATTGGCGTGCTCCTTCTCCTGCCGGGGCGCCTGCTGGGGCCCAATCCGTTGTCGCCGCGACAAATTTTCTATGGCCGGCTACTGCTGGCATTGGGTTTTATCACCCTGATTTTTTCGTGGGGTTGGCATACGTCGATCTACCATCTCGTTTATGCGCTGCCGTTGATGGACAAGTGGCGCAATCCGCTGAAATGGCTGGAGATGACGAATTTTGCCCTCGTGACTCTGAGTTCATTCGGAATGCAGCACCTGCTGGCTTCGCTGGCGGCCGAGGAGTCATTGACGGCCACAATCCGACGGCGGCTGAGCTGGTTCTGCGGCATTCTGCTGACCCTGCTCGGGCTGGGCCTGCTCGCCAGCTATCCCTACAGCGCCTTCGTTCTACCGATCAAATTGCAACGCGAGGGATATGAACCGCTCGCAGTCGCGAACATCATGAGCACGTTGCATACGTCGCTCCAATTCGCGGTAGTGCTGGTGGCACTGCTTTGCCTGATTCTGGCCGCGGCCTGGAAGCCGGAGCGGCTGCGGAAAACGACGCTGCCCAATCCGTTCCTCGACCGGCTCTGGCAAAGGATCTTCGACCCGAAGCATCTGGCCCTGAGCCTGACGCTGAGCACGGCGTTGCTGGCTGTACTGCAACTCGGCTGGGTCGTCACCAAATTCATCGAACCGATTTCCCTTGAGATGATGACGATGTCCAATCCGCTGCTGGAAAAGCTCAAGAGCGAAGGGGACACGGTGCGGGTCAGCGTGGCCGCGGAGGATCCGGCGCTCAACCTGCTGCTGCTCAATCAATTTTCAGCCTCGAACATTTCGTGCCTCGATATTTCGGCGGCCTCGCGCATTCCCAACGACATCAACACGTTTTTCCAGACGCTGGACAATAACCATCCCCGCCTCTGGCTTCTGGCCGGAGTGAAGAACGTGGTCGTGCCGCAGCAATTCATCACGCAGATGCACAACGATCCCGCCATGGCCGCCGATATGGATCACGTCGATGGCTATGTGCTCCAGCCCACCGGCTCGCCCGATCTGCCGTCCCATGCCCTCATCCAGATCAAGGACTACCTGGCCAAGGCGACCCTGGTTCCGCAGGCCGAATTTTTCACCTCGGACGACGCCCTGCTCAAGCGGCTGGCCGACCCGGCCTGGAACCCACTCGGCAGCGTCTTGCTCAGCCCGGACCACAAACTAATGGCCAGCGGCAGTCCCGCGGGAGATCCGGCGTCCGACCATCTCGACCTCCAGACCTACACACCCACCGACATCGACATCGATCTCCAGTCGTCCACCGGCGGCTTTGTTCTGGTGAATGACCAGTACAATCCCGACTGGCAGGTCGAGGTGAACGGTCGACCTGCACAGCTCCTCCGGGCCGATTATATCATGCGCGCGGTGCAGGTGCAGCCGGGCCATTCCACGATCTCCATGCATTACGCCGCCCGCTACAATCTGGTCGGACTGCCGGTGGAGTGGGTGAACAATTTTAGCGACGGGGTGATGATCGCTGCATGGATCATCGCGGGCTTCGCACTTTGGCGGAGGCGGACCTCGGCTCCTTCAGCTTCATGAAGCGGGAATAGCTCGGACAGAGCCGGGCGATTTCGCAGTGAGGACAGTCGGGATTGAGTGCCTTGCAACGGCGGCGGCCGTGAAAAATCAGCCAGTGGGAAAAGAGGGTCCAGTCCTTTTGCGGCACGAGTTTCATCAGGACCGCCTCGATCTTCTTTGGGTCAGTCTGGCGGGTAAGGCCGAGTCGGCCGGATAGCCGGGCGACGTGGGTATCGACCACGACGCCGACATTTATCCCAAAGGTGTTTCCGAGGACGACGTTGGCCGTCTTGCGTCCAACGCCGGGCAGCTCGGTCAAGGCCTCCATCGTCCTCGGGACTGCGCCTCCGTGCTTTTCCACGAGGATGTGGCAGCAGGCGCGGATATTTTTCGCCTTGGCCCGGTAGAGGCCGATGGCGCGCAGATCGTGTTCAAGTTCCTCCGGCACCGCCTGGGCGTAGTCGGCGGCGGAGCGGTATTTTTTGAAGAGCCCGGGCGTGACCTTGTTGACCTGCACGTCGGTGCATTGGGCGGAAAGAATCGTCGCGATGAGAAGCTCCAGCGGCGTGGAAAAATTCAGCTCGCAATGGGCGTCGGGATAGACACGCGGCAGCGCCACGCAAAGAGCCCGGGCACGATCGGCGGGCGTCATGGAATTACGGCCCCAGTTTGTCTAATTCGGCTTTGGCCTTCGCAACCCAGTCGGGCGCGCTTTCGCCATAATTACCGATCAGGTCGGTGAACTGCTTTTTGGCGTTGGCCTTGTCGCCGGCCTTTTCGTAAAGCTGGCCGGCGGAGAAAAGCCCCTCCGCGCCGATTTGCGGCAGAGGAAGACCGAACTGGGTCGAAGCCTGAATGTAATAACGGAGCGCCGTTTCGCCGCTGTCGGGCACGGCCGGATTGAGACCGTGGCCCGCCTTCTCGAGCAGGTGCCCATACCCGAGCATCGACTTGGCCATGAGCAAAGGCGGAGCCTGGGACGACTGGATGATCTGGCTGTAAATTTGCATCGCGACGCCATGGGGATCGCCCATTTTTTCCGCGGCCAGGGCGAGGCCGTAATTGGCGTCCATGATATGGGGATGCCAGGCAGCGCCATTGGGAAGCGACTTCATTGCGGAGAAATACCTGGCGGCATTGGCGACGTCGCCCTGGGCCAGGTAAGCCGCGCCGAGGCCGTAATCGCCGTCGGCCTGCGCGTACATATCATTCGGCGCCGCACGGCCGAGGAGATCACCGTAAACCTGCAAGGCGGTGGCATAATCTTTTGCGGCGATCAATAACTCTCCGTATTGATCGGCCTCCTGCCGGGTGAGCGGAAGCGAAGGATTGGCCGCGACGACTTTCCGGAACCGGTCCAAGGCCGCCGGATATTGGCTCACGCCGTTCTTGTAGGTGAAAACAAGCCCGGCCTCGGCCATTTCGAGCCGGGCTTTCATGTCGGGCAAGGTCAGCACGGAACCGAGTTTGGCCAGATAGCCTTCCATCGTTGCGTCGGTCAACAGGCCCCAGGAGCGGCGCTGCTTCAGGACATCGACGAGGCCGCCAAAGGCGTCGCCCGCCGCGTTGGTCTGTTCGGGGAATTTCTGGAGTGTGCCGAGATAGGCTTCCTCGGCGGAAGCGACGACCTTCTCCGCCTCGGGCCGTTCCTGCTCGTTCATCGACTGGTAGGCGCGCATGTTCTTCGCCTCGGCAAGCCAGATGTCGCCGATCTTGTTGCGCGAAGTGGCGGCGACCGAGGCGGTGGGAACGTCGATGAGCGGCTGGTATTGCGCGATGGCCTGGTCGTACTGCTTCTGCTTGACCAGCGTGGCACTGACTTCGTCCGCCGCCTGCGCGAGGATCGGATAATTATTGGGATAGGCCGCGCGGAGATCGTTCGCAGCCTGGATCATTTGCGGCAGGCTGCCCGCGACATCGTAGATATGGACGACGTAGGAGAGCGCAAACGGCGCGGCGTCATCCTTCGGATATTTTTTGGCGATGTCCTGAAGCGCGGCGACCGCGCCGTTATGATCGTTCTTCTGGTCCAGCGAAAGCGCGGCAAAAAGGAGGACAGTGGAGACGGTTTTATTGGTCGGATATTTGGCCGTGAAGTCCTTGCTTTCCTTGAGAACATCATCAAACCGTTGAAGGGAGTAGAGGGCCTGAATGCAGCCGGCCGCGGCGATCGGTCGCAAATCACCGGCCTGCGGATTGTCCCGGACCTTTTGATAATCCTCGAGAGCGCCGGCGTAATCCCGGCGGGCGCTTTTGCCCTGGGCGCGGGTCATGAGCATGCTGTTGGCGACGGGACTGTTCGGATTCTTGGCCAGAAAGTTGTTTACGACCGCGTCGGCTTCCTTCAGGCGTCCCAAACTCGTCAGCGCCTGTGCCTCCAGGCCGATGGCCTCGGACACGTACCGGCCCTTGGGGAAATCCTGCAGGCTGCGCTGGGCCTGTTTCAGGGAGCCTTCATAGTCCTTCCGGTCCATCAGCTTGGCCGAAATCTGGTAACTGATGCTGTCGGCCTGTGGATCGCCTGCATGCTTGGTGAGATAATCGGTCAGGGCCTTGTCGGCCTTGTCCGTTTCCCCGCCGAGGACATAGGAATAAAGAAGCTGAAAGTCAACTTCCTGCTGCTGGTCCTGGTTCAGGGCGCTTTTGGCCACGAGCCGGTGCAGGATGGTGCGGGCCTCGTCGGCCTGCTTCATCGCGTTATAACATTCCGCCATGCGGATCAACGCCTGGATGATCGGGTCGGGCATGTTCGGGTCCTTCAACGTATCGAGGCGATTGGTTTCCCGGTCGATGAGGCGGCTGTTTTCGTTGGCCAGCATCGCCCCTGCGTTCTGCAGGGCATTGGCGGAATTTCTTTTCAACTCATCGAGACGGTCCTGCTGGAGTGGAATCAGATCGGCCTTGCGCCGCACCAGACGATAGGCTTCCAGGGCTTTCATGTAACCGGCATCGCCGTTATCAAGCTGCGCGATGAGGTACAGAATCTCCGCCTTGTTCATGTTGGCCTCGTTGGCCTGGATCAGGGCGTTGGGATCGTTGCTGACATGGTCGAGGACATCGAGCGCCTTTTGCGCCATGGCCCGCACTTCCTCCGGCGATTTCTTGTCGATGACCGCCTTGTTCGTCTCCACAGCGTAGAGACTGCCGAGGCGCAGGTAATAATCAGGCAGGAGAAGACTCGAACTGAATTGCTGAATGAGTTGCAGCAGGTCTTTCTCCGCGGGATCGTACTCGTCGCGTTCGAAGTTCGAGAGCGCGCGGAAATAGATCGCCTCCTCCAGATAGCCCTTGGTCTGGGGATCAGGGGCGGTATTGATCGAGTCAATAAGCGTGGAGAACGTGGCCGCGGCCTTGCCGAAGGCGTCCTTGCCCTTGGCCGGGTCGGAATCGATGAGCTTGGTCCCTTTATAAAATTGAGAGAGGCCGGTGTAATAAAGCGCCGTGCCGCGATAAGCCGGAGCGACGACCGGCAGTATCTCCTTCGAGAGCCGGTCGACCGCCTCGTCATACTTCTCCATGTGCATGTAGGCGAAGCCGGCGCGCAGGCGCACGTCGTCGATGTTGGGCATGTTGGGATAGCCCGTTAGAATCTGGTCAAAGGCCTGGACCGCCTGGGCGTATTGCCCCGCGGACAAGGCATCCGCTCCCTGTTTGTAAAGAATGCCCGCAGTGTCGTCAGCCCGGACCATCTCCATGGAGCAAAGGGCCAAGCCGATTAAAAACCATTTCACAATCTTTAACTTGTTAGCAGTCACGCGAGCTATTTTTAAAGGAAATTCATGATCTCTGGGCAACTTTTGTCCGGCACTGCATTTCACCGCCGGAAAAACCAGGCCAGAATCGTCAGCACCACGCTGACCAGGATGCAGGTGATGACGGGGAAATAGAACCGGAACCCGCCGTTCTGGTACGAGATGTCGCCCGGCAGCCGGCCAAGCCAGCCGAAACCGCGTCCCGACCAAATCCACGCGCCCAAGACGGCGACCCCGAGGCCAAGCACAACCAGCATTTTCCCGAAATCCTGCATCTCCTCAATCTAGCAGGATCAACCGGCGGTTCAATTCTCCGGAGCGTCCGCGACGGGAACTGGCTCGGGCTTGCCCCAGCGTTTTTGGGCGCTTTGGGGAAATTCGTGCGGCAGGATGGCGTAGTCTTGCTTCATGGTCTCGAAGATTTTCCGCCAGGCCACCACGATCCGGTCATTAAGGTCCTCGCGCGAGGCCTTTTTATCCGGTGGAAGCATCGGCCCGGCGCGGACGAAGACGCGCGGGAAACGCGGGTAATTTTTCAGGGCGTAGAGCTGGTCGGTGCCGATGATGACCATCGGGATTACCGGCACATCCATCATTTTCCAGAGCGCCGCTGTGCCGGCCGGCAATGCCGCTCCTCCCAGCACCGAGGTTTTGCCATGACGAATGCCCCGCTCGGGAAAGATGCAGACGATATGGCCTGCTTCAAGTCGCGCCATGACGGTCCGGAGCGCGCCGCGGTCGTTCTTGGTCCGGTCGATGGGAAAGACGTGGCCCCATTGCATCATTTTCCCGATAACGGGGATCTCGAGCATAGGCTTATCGGCCATGAAATGGATGACACGGGGGAATTTTGCCGTCATGTAGGGAGGATCAAAATGGCTGATGTGATTGCAAAGAAGCAGCGCCGGGCCGGAGGCCGGAATGCGCTCCATGCCGTCGATGTGGACGCGAACGAATGGACGCAATGGCAGCAGGAAGAGCTCGCGACAGAAGTAATAGAAAAAATTGCTCATGTGAGCCGGGCCCTTAGCTAGAGCAATCCGCGCGCTTTGAAAATCTTTTCGAGCAGCTCAACCGGCAGGCCGATGACGTTGGAGGAGGAGCCTTCAACGCATTCGATAATCAAATCGCCCTGCTCCTGCAGGGCATAACCACCGGCCTTGTCGAGGACATGCACCTGGCGGAGATAGTCTGTAATGATCTCCTCCGTCAAAGGCTTGAAAACAACAGAGGAGATTTCGTGAAAAAGAACCGTTTCGTTTTCGGGACTGATCAACGCGCAACCCGTGATGACCTGATGTTTTTTCCTGCTCAGGACCCAAAGAAAATCATGCGCCTGATCGAGCGAATCCGGTTTGCCCAGTAATTTTTGCTCCAGGGCCACAACCGTATCCGCGCCGAGAACCCACCGGTCTGGCCGTAATTTTGCCACAGCCTCGGCCTTGAGCCGCGCGTTCTCGCAGGCCAGGTCGGCCGGGGAAAGCGATGAAGAATCCTCATCGAGTTCCCGCACATCCGCGGTTACGACTTCGAATGGAACGCCGAGCTGGCGCAGCAATTCACGGCGGCGCGGCGAGGCGCTGGCCAGGATAATTTCGGTTCTCGACACGATACGCTCTTAGCCCTGAACGAACTTGAAGAGGATCAAAAAATGACATGCCCGGCTGCGCAAATTTCTGCATCTTCCTGTCTCCATCCATGGTAAGATGGCTTATCTATGCCCTCCGCTTATCAGGAAATGGCCCGTTTTGCCGTCCCGCTGGGACTGCTCGCGTGCGTGGCCCTTTTTGTTCCGCCGTTTCTGCCGGCGTCGTGGATCATCGCGAAGCTCGCGTTTTGCGGGCTGGGCATTCTGCTCGCCCTTTTACTCCTCTTCGTCTGCTATTTCTTTCGCGATCCGGAGCGTTCCATTCCCGCGGATGGAAATATCGTCGTTTCGGCGGCGGACGGCCTGGTGGTCGGCGTGGAGGAAATGGAGGAGCCCGATTTCAAGCTCGGGCGGATGCGCCGCATCGCAGTTTTCCTTTCCGTCTTCGATGTCCACATCAACCGCGCGCCCTTCAACGGCACGGTGCAAAAGACCGTCTACAAACCGGGCGAATTCCTCGACGTGCGCCATCCCGAATCGAGCACCCGCAACGAATGCCTTTCCTGGTCGGTGAAGACCCCGCGCGGCCCCATGGCGGTGCGGCAGATCGCGGGACTTGTCGCGCGGCGCATCGTCGCCTGGTCGGCGGAGGGCAAGAGTTGGAAGCGGGGCGAGCGGATCGGCATGATCCGGTTCGGTTCGCGCACCGAGGTTTTTGTTCCGCTCGAGTGCACCGTGCTGGTGAAGCCCGGCGACCGCGTGGCCGGGGCCGCCACACCGATTGCCCGCTGGCCCGGAAGGGAGTAATCTGGTCATTGCCATGAGCCCGCCGCCAACCCCGCGCGTCGACAATCCGGCCCGGATTTTCCTGCTGCCGAACTTGATGACCGCGGGGAACCTGATCTTCGGCTTTCTCGCCGTGCTGAAGATTTTCGAAGGTTCGATCGAGCGCGAGAAGGGCGGCCCCGACTGGGCCCATTCCTACTATTTCAGCATCTACTGCATCCTCGCGGCCTGTGTCTGTGACCTGCTCGACGGGCGGCTCGCCCGCCTGGGCGGCAAGGAAAGCCCCTTCGGCCGGGAATTTGATTCGCTGGCCGATGTGGTCAGCTTCGGCGTTGCCCCGGCGCTGCTGGTTTTCAAGATTGTCCTGTACGAAATTCCCCACCAAATCGGCTGGCTGATCGCGGGGACCTACCTGCTTTTCGGAGCACTGCGACTGGCGCGGTTCAACATCGCGGCCACCTATAACCTGGGCACCGGCACGCGAAATTTCACCGGCTTCCCAATCCCGGCCGCGGCGGGTCTTATCTCGTCGATCACCCTGTTGATCATTTCCAATTACCAGAATGAGTCGGAGCTGGCTTCCGGACTGGGCGGCTATGCCCTGGCCGCACTGATGGTCTTTCTTTCCTGCATGATGTTCAGCAAATTCGAGTACCCCAGTTTCAAGGGCTTCAACTGGCGCACCCAGTTTTCCCTGCCGAAGTTCGTCGGCGCGGTCCTGCTGCTGCTCCTGTGCGTGATTTATTACTGGTGGATGCCGGCGGTGATGTTCGTTTCCTACCTTCTTTATGGCTTCCTGCGCCCCTTCCTGTCCCGGGCTTGGCGAAAGGAAATCGAAGAGGATGAGGAGGACGAGGCCCCTGAACACCTGCATGGTCCGCCTCCCTCGCCAGACCTTTGAGTCGGCTTCCTGGCCGGTTCCGTTTTCCCCAATAGAAGGGATGGCATACCCCCTTCCAGTAACTTTTCTAATCATCCTCCCAATTCTGACTGCTCGTCCTGTTTTAAGAGCGAAAGGAAGGATTTTAACTACCGATTACAATTAGTTTGGATAATACATATTTGGAAAAACTCTTAAAAAAAGAGTTGCGTACTTAATCAGTTTCCCTACTTTTTGACCTATCGCGCCACTTGCGATACATGTTCTTGGCAGCCGGTGTTATTTTTGCCGGTTCCCCAGAATCAGACCCTGAGCCGGAGCTTTCATTTTTCCGAAAGTATCTTCGTAGGCAAGCGTCTTAGACCCCCTGAAGCGTTGGATTCACGGCATGTATTTTACTAGCGCATAATAACTTAATAAAAATGACACGTTATTTCTATAATATCTGTTTTATAGTCCTCTGCCTGAGCGTCCCGGCTCGTGCGGTAGTGGGGCCCCACTGCCCGGTTGATACCGACGCCGAGATGCCGGCCAAGAAGACGGTCGCCGCGAGTTCGGCGCATAAGGATAAAAACCATAAAAACACGAAAACCGCCTCAACTGCCGCGAAAACCACCGGCTCTCCCGCCAAGATCGCCGCAGGCAAGGTTACCCATTCCACGGAATCGGTAGCCAAAGACAAGAAGTCCGAGCCCGCGCCCTTCAAGCCGGAAGCAGCCGCTGTCAAGCTGTCCCATCCCTGCCCATCCGTAGCCAGCACCAAGGGCCCCCATTCCTCGGAACCGACGGCAACCTCTGCCCGGGCTTCAGGCCTCGGTTCGACCGACCGGCTCGCATCCGCCTCTTCCTTTCGTTCCAGTGGCTCTTTCAGCCATACCGATGGCGGACGCCTGGCCCGTTTGACGGCTTATTGGTCGGGTGAGGGCGACTATTATACCGGCCGCGGCCTGAGCGCGACCGGCGTGCGCCTCCATGATGGTCTTTGCGCGGTCGATCCCTCCATCATTCCCTATGGCAGCGTGGTTGAGATCACGGGGCTCGGCCGCTACCTCGCGGTCGATACCGGCTCCGCGGTGATTTCCCGCGAAGCGGCCAGGGAAGCGGCCCACAATGCCGCCGAGCGGAACGCCCTGGTCATCGACATCTATTTCGAGAGCAGTCGCGACGGCCAGCAATTTGCCGCCAACGGACCGAAGTATGCCCCGATCCGGTGGTGGACGCCGACCGCGGCCAACTCCGAAGCCAAACAGGCGCGCAGCCTTTTCGCCGACGAGGATTGGACCAGAATCCAGAGCAAGCAATTGTAGAAACTGCCTCTTCCTTCGCAGACTCGCTTTTTCGCGAAAGTACGGCAAGTTAGTCGCGTGAAAACTGATGGAAGTGGGGTCGATTTGAACATCGACCATATTCTGGCTGACGAGGCGTTGCGCCACCGCCTCTTTCCCGTCACCGCACAGCGCGTTTTTCTGGCCCATGCTGGAGTGGCGCCACTGCCCGGTCCGACGGTCGAGGCGCTCAAACGCGAGGCCGACCGGGCCGCGGTGGTGCAGGAGGGAAGCGATTACCTGATTGAAATCGAGGGCATCCGCCGCGTCGCGGCACGGCTGATCAATGCCGGCAGCGATGAGATCGCGCTGCTCGGGCCGACGTCGCTGGGATTGAACCTGGTGGCCAACGGCCTGGCCTGGAAGCCCGATGACGAGGTGATTTTTTATCCCGACGATTATCCGGCCAATGTTTATTGCTGGCAGGCGCTGGCTGAACGGGGCGTGCGCGTGATCCCGCTTCAGCCGGAACGGACGGGTGAGATCACCCCCGAACTGGTGCTGAAGGCGCTGACACCGCGGACGCGGCTGGTGGCACTGGCCTCGTGCCATTTCCTCAGCGGTTTCCGGCTCGATTACGAGGGCATCGCCGAAGAGCTCAACCAGCGCGGCGTTCTCTTCTGCCTTGATGCGATCCAGTCGCTCGGTGCGACGACGGTCGATGTCCGGCACATCGATTTCCTGGCGGCCGATTCGCATAAATGGATGCTTGGGCCGCTCGGCGCAGGAATCTTCTATGTTAAGCGCCGCAATTTCGACCTACTGCGGCCTGCGTTGCTGGGGGCATGGAACATCCAGTCGCCCGGATATGTAGCGCAGCCCAAAATCGCCTTCGAGGATTCGGCCCGGCGGTACGAACCGGGAGCGCTGAACATGCTGGCGTTGCAGGGGATGAAGGCGAGCCTGGAGATGATTCTGGCCCTGGGGGTAAAGCAGATTGAGGCACGGCTGCTCGACCTTCGCACCTATGCCGAGGACAAGTTCCTCTCGGCCGGGTTCAAGGTGCTCGGCTTTGCCAATCGCCGTTCCCAGAAATCGGGAATCATTACCATCGCCATGCCGAGCCAGGCGAAGGGCGTGGCCCAAGCCAAAAAGCTGCGGGAGAACCATGTTGATATCTCGTTGCGGGAGAGCCGTTCCGGAACTTCGTGCCTCCGGCTTTCGCCCCATTTCTATAATACCGAGGCCGAGATCGATGAAGTCATCAGAATCCTCTTGTCATAAGGGACGCTTCCCGTATTCTCACCTTTCCCTAATTCGAGCATTATGAAAAGAACGTTCCAGCCCTCCCAAAAACGTCGCGTCCGTCAATTCGGCTTTCTGGCCCGTACGCGCACGAAGGCCGGCCGCGCCATCCTGAACCGCCGCCGGGCCGCAGGCCGGAAACGTCTCGCTGGAGCGCGGACGTCGCGCAAGTTCAACCGCCATACCCAGGCGTAAGACCTGCGCGGTTCCTGACCGCCATTTACGGAGGCAAGTCGCATGACCGGCCATTCCGAATCACTGCCCCGGGCGCGGATCATCCGCAAGCGTACCGTCTTTGACGCGACCCGAATGAAGGGGCGCCGGGTGAGCAATCATTACCTGTCACTCAATTTCCTGCCGGTCGATCCCCAAAAGCCCGATACCGCGACGGTGGCCTTTCTGACGCCACGGCGTCTCGGTTCCGCGACCAAGCGAACTCAACTCCGCCGCCGGATGCGCGAGATTTATCGCCGCCACCTGGGGAAGCCGGTGGAGAAAAACTATCTCGTTTGGGTGGCGCGTCCGCCGGCGGTTGATCTCAGTTTCGAGGAATTGAAAGCCTTGATGACCGAGCTGCGGAAGAAAGCGGGCCGGGACTAGAACTCATTTCAAAAGTAGACACGGGCCACCATGCATTCTCTTGCACAAAGCTGCTCTCGCCTACCGGAAAATTTAGCCCTAATTTAATTCTCCATGAAACCGCTCACCCTTGGCCTTCTTCTTTTCACCCTTCTCGTCTCCTCGAGTTTCGCCCAGACCGAGACGCGGCAGATCACCTTGCCCTGGCCGCCGCCCCCAGCCTCGGCCACGAAGCCTTCCGCCTGCAATCCCGAACCGCGCTATGACTGGATTGGACAGTTCGAAAGCAATATCGACAAGCTGAAGAACGGCCCCTACGACCTGATCTTCGACGGCGATTCGATCACCGACAACTGGCAGAGCGAAGGCAAGAAAGTCTGGGATGAGCATTATGGCAACCTGAAGGCGATCGATATCGGCATCGGGGGCGACCAGGTCCAGCATGTCCTGTGGCGGGCACAAAATGGCGCGCTGGCCGGGCAGGATCCCAAGCTGATCGTGGTGATGATCGGCACGAACAACATTGGCCAGAAAGCGGAGGACGTGGCCGCGGGCATTAAACTGTTGCTGGGGGAGTACGAGTCCCGCTGTCCGAACGCCCACATTCTTTTGCTCGGAATTTTTCCGCGCGATCCCTCACCGGCATCGCCGGCCCGGGCCTGGGTCGCCAGCGTAAACAGGATCATCAGCACGTACGATTCCGACAAGCGGATCATCTACAGGGATTTTGGCGCGAAGTTCCTGGAAAGCGAAGGCGATGATACCATCCCCAAGGACGTGATGCGCGACGGACTGCATCCGACCGCCAAGGGCTACACAATCTGGGCTGATGCGATCCAGCCGATCATCAACCAGTATTTTCCATCCGCAGCAACTGACGCCTCGCCCACTCCGGCCGCACAGTAATTTGTGCCGTTTCCGCCGAGAGCCGTCAACTGGCTTTCGGCGCGATGGGAGCGGGAGCGGTATCGATACCGACGGTGAAGGTCAGCGCCTTGTCCTTTTCGCCGACAATGACGAAGTCGCCGTTCTTGATCGTGCCCTTGAGGATTTCCTCGGCCATCGGGTCCTCGAGATAACGTTCGACCGCGCGGCGCAACGGACGCGCGCCATATTGCGGGTCGTAGCCTTTCTCGATGAGGAACGCGGTCGCTTCGGGCGAGAGGCGGAAGGTGATCGAGCGGGGCTTGAGCCGCGTATGGACCTTGGCCACCTCGATGTCGACGATCTTGGTGAGGTCGTCGCGGGTGAGCGAATGGAAGACGATGATGTCGTCGAGGCGGTTGAGGAACTCGGGTTTGAAGACCCGCTTGGCCTCGCCGAGCATCTTTTCCTTCATCTGGTCGTAGCTGTGCTCGTCGCTCTTGACGCCGAAGCCCATGACCATGTTCTTGCGCATCAGGTCGGCGCCGACGTTCGAGGTCATGATGATGATCGTGTTCCGGAAATCGACCTTGCGGCCGAGGCTGTCGGTCACGACGCCATCCTCAAGGATCTGCAGGAGCAGGTTCCAGATGTCAGGATGGGCCTTCTCGATTTCGTCAAAAAGGACGACGCTGTAGGGACGGCGGCGGACCTTTTCGCTGAGCTGGCCGCCCTCCTCGTAACCGACGTAGCCGGGAGGCGCGCCGACGAGGCGGGAGACGTTGTGGGCGTCCATGTACTCGCTCATGTCGATCTGGATCAGCGCCGATTCATCGCCGAACATGTATTGGGCGAGAGTTTTGGCGAGGTGGGTTTTGCCCACGCCGGTGGGGCCGAGGAAGATGAACGAGCCGATGGGCCGCTTCGGGTCTTTCAAGTCGGCGCGGGAACGGCGCAGCGCCTTGCCCATGGCATAGACGGCTTCGTCCTGGCCGATGACCTTGCCCTTGAGTTCCTCCGCCACGCGCAGGAGGCGGTCCATGTCCTGCTGCTCCATGCGGGAGAGCGGAACGCCGGTCCATTTGGAAACGACATGGCGGATGTCCTCGTCGGTGACGAGGACTTCCTGTTCGTCGCGGCGGGTGCGCCATTCGGTGAGGACGCGCTCGAGCTTGTCCTTGGCTTCTTTTTCGGAATCGCGCAGCGCGGCAGCTTTCTCGAAGTCCTGCGCCTTGATCGCGGCTTCCTTGCGGCCCTTGATTTCCTCGATCTCGACCTCGATGTTCTTCACGTCGGGCGGGCGCATGGTGGCCTGAATACGGGCGCGCGATCCGGCCTCGTCCATGACGTCGATGGCCTTGTCGGGGAGAAAACGGCCGGTGAGATAACGGTCGGAAAGCCTGGCGGCGGCCTCGAGGGCCTCGTCGGTCATCTTGGCCTTGTGATGGGCCTCGTACTTGGGGCGGAGGCCCTTGAGGATCTCGATCGATTCGTCGACGCTGGGCGCCTCAACCATGACCTGCTGGAAGCGGCGTTCGAGCGCTGAGTCCTTCTCAATGTGCTTGCGGAATTCGTTGAGCGTGGTGGCGCCGATGCACTGGAGCTCGCCGCGAGAGAGGGCCGGCTTGATGATGTTGGAGGCGTCCATGGCGCCTTCGGCGGAGCCGGCACCGACGATGGTGTGGAGCTCGTCGATAAAGAGGATGACGTTCTTGGCCTTGCGGATTTCTTCCATCACGGCCTTGATCCGTTCCTCGAACTGCCCGCGGTACTTCGTGCCCGCCACCATGAGAGCGAGGTCGAGGGTGATGACTTTTTTGTCGCGCAGCAATTCAGGCACGTTGCCCGCGGCGATTTCCTGCGCGAGGCCTTCCGCAATGGCGGTCTTGCCCACGCCGGCCTCGCCGATGAGGACGGGATTGTTCTTGGTGCGGCGGCAGAGAATCTGGATGACGCGCTCAATTTCGCTCTTGCGGCCAATGACGGGGTCGAGCTCGCCTTTGCGGGCCAGTTCGGTCAGGTCGCGGCCAAAGGCCTTGAGAGCGGGCGTCTTGACGTCGCGGCGGCCCGCGGCGCTTTCGCCCTGCGGGGCGCCGGGAGCGGACGATTCGGATTCCTCGCTCTCGCCTTCACCGGAGGCAAAATTGGGATCGAGTTCCTTGAGAACTTCGTTGCGGGTGCGTTCGATGTCGACTTCCAAGGTCTTGAGCACGCGCGCGGCGACGCCGTCACCCTCGCGCAGGAGGCCGAGCAGGATATGCTCGGTGCCGACGTAGCTGTGATTGAGTGCCTTGGCTTCCTTGCCGGCGAGGGCGAGGACTTTCTTTACCCGCGGCGTATAGGGGATGTTGCCCGACATTTTGGTGTCGGGACCGGAACCGACCTGCTTTTCCACCTCGATGCGGACGGTCTCGAGATCGAGCCCAAGCTTCTGGAGCACGTTGACCGCGACCCCCTGCCCGAGCTTGATCAGACCAAGCAAAAGATGTTCGGTGCCCACATAATTGTGGTTGAAGCGATCGGCCTCTTTCCGGGCCAAAGCAAGCACCTGCTGGGCGCGTGGGGTGAAATTATTCATGATTTTTTCTTGTCGCCGTTGCTGTCCGGCGTCTTGTCGAGGGTCAGGGCCTTCGTGTTCGGTTCCGGGACCATCTTCAGGCGCTCGCGCATGAGGTCGGCCCGCAAACCGTCGCGTTCCTCGGTCGTGAGCTTGCGCTCAAAGTCCTTCTGCAAATGGGCCGGCTGGGTGCGGATAAAAAGTTCATCGATGGTGGCGCGGTATTCCTCGGGCATCAGGCCGAGATCAACTCCGAGCCGCAGCATGGAAAGCAGGTTGAGTACCTCTTTTGAGGAAATGGAATAGGAATGCATCATGATGCCGTAGGCGCGGCCGACCTGGTCGGCGATCATGCGGCCCTTGTCCTCGAGCATCTTCTGGCGCGCGTTTTCCTCGTGTTCCATGACCTGGGCGATGACCTTGGTCAGCTTGTCAACGATCTGGCTTTCCGATTCGCCGAGGGTCATTTGATTGGAAATCTGGAAGAGGTTGCCGAGCGCCTCGGTCCCCTCGCCGTAAAGGCCGCGGACAGCCAAGCCGATCTTGTTCACGGCCTTGATGATCTGCGTGATCTGGTCGTCGAGGACCAGCGCGGGAAGATGCATCATGGCGGAGGCCCTCATGCCGGTGCCGACGTTGGTCGGGCAGGCGGTGAGGTAGCCGATCTGGGGGGAGAAGGCAAAATCGAGTTTATCCTCCAGCTCCGTGTCGAGTTTGTCGACGGCCTTGAGCAAGGCCTTGAGTTGCAGGCCGGAACGCAGCGACTGGATGCGAAGGTGATCCTCCTCATTAATCATGATGCTGAGGGTGCGATTCTTGCTGATGACGAGCCCGCTGCCGGTGTTTTTAGCGGCGTGTTCGCGGCTGATGAGATGCTGCTCGACGAGGACCTGTTTTTCCAACGGCGAGAAGTGCTCCATCGAATCGTTGATAATGGCGTCCTTCATCTCGGGGAGGTTGGCCACGGCGGGCTGAACCAGTGCGAGGACTTTTTCGCGCTCGGCTTTCTTGGCCCAGCCGGGGAATGGGTGATGATTCAGATTGCGGGCCAGGCGGATACGGCTGCTGAAGACGATCCGGTTGCCGCCGTTCTCGCCCCGAATCCACTCGCTCGAGGTCTTTAACAAATTCTGAATTTTCACTGCAATTCTAGAATACGATGGCGCGTCTCGAATGCAAGTCGAGTTGCGGCTGGGAATTGGCCGATTTTTGTCGGGAATTTATGGAACAGGACGAGAGAAGACAGGAATCCCCTGACGAATCCAACGCCGGGCAGGTTCCTCGAACAAAAGATGAATCGAGATGCTGAGCAAGGTGATGATCACCGCCGCCGCCAAAAACCAGCCCCAGATAAAGCCCACGGTGACTTTGTCCGGCCGGATGAAAACTTCCGGATCGAGTATAGCCAGATACCTCAGGACAGGGGCATGGAAAAGGTACACTGCATAGCTGGCATTGCCCAGGAGAAGGCCGGCCCGTCCTAACCAGGAACGAATTCCGCCTTCGACCGGAAAAGGCAACGTCGCCGCCCCGACAATGATGAGGGCAAAACCGGGCAGGCAGAAGGTGCCCATGGAGAAAATAAACGGAATCCAGAGCGAACTCCCGACCCAGGCCACCCCGAAGATCACCATCAAAAGCGCCACGGATTCGGAGAGTCGGTGCAGATGGGCCCGGACGCCGAGGCAGAGGACCATCCCGGCGATGAACTCCACGAGCCGCACAAGGGGGAAACGTTCGAGGATCAGTTTAACTGTTTGCATCTGGTCGCCCTGCGCGGAGTAAGCGATTTCCGTATAGGAGCCGGTGCCGTAGGTCCAGGTGAACAGGATAGGCAAAATCAGGCCCAACCCCAGGCAAAGGGCGAGAAGCATAAGCGTACGCCCCATTCCCCGGCACCATTCGGTCAACGGGACCAGCAACATCGGAAAGGTAAAATAAAAGAAAGCCTCACAGGAAAGCGTCCAGGCGGGACCATTCCAGGCGCTTGATATTGAAGGTATCCAGGCCTGGGTCAGCGTCAGAATCGCCAGGAGGATCGGGGTCACCTCAGCGGCGTTATTCTGTTGCAGAACAGGAGCCAACAGCGGGAGACTGAACAAGAGCGAAAGATAATAGACCGGGAGAATACGTCCCGCCCGGGCCAGGTAATAGGCGCGCGGCGAGGTCACTTCCGGATAATTGTAGGCCAGGATGAATCCGGACAGGATGAAGAAGAAGGAAACGCCAAGATAACCCCGCTCGACAAAAAGTTTCAGAACGGGATCGACATTGGTTTCCGTGATCCAGCCATTGCAAGCGTGAAGTAGGACGACCCAAAGAGCGGCGGGATAGCGGAGCACCGTTAACCAGGGAAGAGTGGGCGAGCGCCGCGAAAATCCAACATTCATATCCTCCCCTGCATTAGGCCTCCAGGCGACGGAGCGCACCAAGATTGGAGAGCTTCCAGCCAAAATAACCGAAGGGTAGACCCGGAGGGCTTGGCCATGGCCCAAGCTTAAACGTACAATTTCCCTCTTGGAAGGCGGATTATAAGTAAATTTTTGGCCACACAAATAGCCCTTATATCCGCATGGCACCGTGCGAGCATTATTCCGCGCAGATATCTCCCTGGCCGGACAAAATCTGGAGGCAACAGATTAACTCTTCAATTACAACCGATGCGAACCGGTTTGAATTGAGGCCCTATTCTCTCTTAAGGGCCTTGGCGGCGGCCTGGGCCATCAAAGCAGCTCCCTCGGTGTTGGGATGGACGCGGTCGGGGAGAAGCTGCGGCTTCCCCGCCAGAGCGGCGTACATGTCGATGATGCCGACGCCCTCTTCACTGGCGAGCCGGTTAATGATAGGAATTTCAATCATTAGATTAGTTTCGTTAATGCCGTAATTGCCCTGCCCTAGCACCGGACAGGGGCGACAGAGGAAGATGCGCGGTTTGCTGGAAAGGTCCTGGAACGATTCCACGAGGTCCTTGTAGTCACTGTAAAATTCAACGTGGTGCACCCAGTTTTGCGGCTTGGTGTCATTAGTGCCCAGCATGATGATGACCACGTCGGGCTTGAAGACGATGGCGTCCTTGTAGGCCTGTTCGCGCCAGTAAGGCGCATCGCCCTTTCTCAATAGCGTCCGTCCGCTCACGCCGAAATTTTTGACCACCCATTTGTCGCCGAGCAGCGTCTGCAACTGGCTGGGATACGACTTGCCGTCGTCCGCGCCGACGCCCTGCGTGATGCTGTCACCGACGCAGGCGACGCGGACGGGCACGGAATATTTATTGGGATCGATGGGGGTGCCGGCCCAAGCCCAAGCGGAAACAAGACAGAAAATGAGAACGGGAAGAAGCGTGGCAGAATTTATTTTCATAGGGGAATCAGATGCGACGAACAGGATAACTGCCGATGACGGCAAGGAAATCGGTGATCTTTCCAAGCTTAACAAGCGCCTTGACGACGTCCTTCTTCGGAGCGGCGCCGTGGAATTCAATCATGAATCGATATTCCTCAAAACGGCCTGGTATCGGCCGCGAAAGGATTTTGGTGAGATTGAGCCGCCGGCGGGCAAGAACCTGCAGCACCGCGACCAGGCTGCCTGATTTATGGGGCAGCTCAAAAACAAGACTGGTATGGGTCGCCCTGGCCGGGCGGGCCAGAGGCGGGCCGATGACGATGAAGGTGGTCTGATTGGCGACCTCGGCCCCCACCTGGCGGGTGATGATCGCCAGTTGAAATTGCCCGGCAATATGCTCACCGGCGATGGCCGCCGCGCCCTCTTCCTTGGCCGCGAGCGCGGCTGCCTCGGAGGTGCTTTCGACGATGATCTGCTCGGCCTGGGGATAATGTTTCCGGAGCCAGTCGCGGCTGTGATCGAAGGGCGCGCGATGGGAATAGATTTTCCGGATTGGCGAGGTGCCCGGACGCGCCATCAGCACCAGGCGGACGCGCATGGCGAGGGCTTCGCGGATCTGAAGCGTTTTTCCGGCTTCGGTCTTGGCCAGGCGCATGAGCTGATCCGCGGTGTTCGTGATTATGCCGCTGGAGGCATTTTCGATCGGCACGAGAATATGGCCAAATTCCCCGGCGTGCAGGCGGTCAAAGGCCTCCTCGACCGTGGGGCATTCGCTTAGCCCGGCCTTGGGAAACCGTCGCTGGGCGGCAAGATGAGAAAAACTTCCGGCCCGCCCAAAATAACCAAGGCGAAGGATCGGAGGAGTTTTGGCAGCCATGTGTTCCACTTTAAACATACAATCAGCGCGCTTGGAAGTACGCGTTCATGCGTTATCATCTGCACATGCGGACCGATTACCATATGCACACGACGCTGTGCGGTCACGCGAGCGGCACTCCGCTCGAGTATGTTCTGGCCGGGAAAAAGGCGGGGCTCGGCGAGATTGGCTTCTCCGATCACAATCCGATGCCGACGCAGTTCGACGACTGGCGAATGGCGCCGAATCAGTTGCCGCAGTATGTCGAGCTGATCGAGGAGACCCGGCGCGAATTCCCCGATTTTCCGATCCGGCTCGGCCTCGAGTGTGATTTCATTCCGGGTTTCGAGGGACATATCGAAAACCTGGCTGCGAAGGCCGATTGGGATTACCTGATCGGCTCGGTCCATTACATCTCGCCAGGTTGGGACGTCGACAATCCGAAGCACTTGAAGAAATGGACGGAACAACCGGTGGAGGAAATCTGGCAGGCCTATTTCGCGGCCTGCACAACGATGGTCGAAAGCTGTCTTTTCGATTTTCTGGCCCACCCCGATCTGGTGAAAAAATTCGGGCATAAGCCGGAAGGCGATTTGAGCCGCTTTTATCGCAGCATGCTCGATGCCGTGGCCGAGGCCGGCGTAACCCTGGAGGTAAGCACGGCCGGCCTGCGTAAGGATGTGCATGAGATTTATCCGAGTCGTGAATTCCTGGTCGCCGCGCGTCTGCGCCATATTCCCATCGTGATCAATTCCGATGCGCATGCGCCCCAGGAAGTGGCGTATGAGTTCGACCGCGCCTATTCACTCGTGCGCGAGGTCGGCTATACCGAGGTGATGCGTTTCGAGAAGCGAAAGGCCATCCCGGTCAAGATTTCCTGAAGCCGGAAAAGGGGTTGTGAGGACGGAATCGTTCCGTAATCTCCTCGTGGGTCTCGGCGGAACATTTCCCGCCCGCATCGAATCAACCGCATGATCTCCCCTGCCCCGCGTGATAACTGGCTTTGGGTCGCGGCCTTCCTGGCCGTGTTTGCGCTGGGGGTCTATCTGCGCGTGGTTTCGTATGAATCGATCAACGGTGTCGGTTTCGATGAGCAGCTTTACGCGACTTACACCGATGAAGTCGGCCAAAAGGGCCTGTTGCATTATCCCGAAATCGTCGGGGCCTACATCGACGACCAGAAAGATTATCCGATCGCAAAACTACCGCCGACCCGGATGACATTCATTCTGGCGGCAGGCGCGTGGCATGCGATGTTCGGCGGCGCAGCGGTCGAAAGCGTCCGGGCCGTCTCCTGCGCCGCAGCGATTCTCCTCCTACTGCTTTCAGGCTTCATGGCCTGGCGCATGAAAGGAAAAGTCTTTGCCCTGGCTGTTCTGGCGCTGATGACACCGGCACCCACGCAGATCTATATGTCGCATCGCGCGCTGATCGACGGCTTTTTTACCCTGATGACTTTCCTGGTGCTTTGGGGACTTTGGGAGCTTCTGCAAAATTCGGCCGGGCTTATTTACTGGCTGCTTCTTTATGGCGCGGGACTGGCCCTGCTCGTCCTGACGAAGGAAAATGCCGCGTTTGTCTTCGGGGCGGTCATCGGACTATTGATCATAAACCGCTGGGTTCGATTCGGTGTGGTTTCCCGAGATCTTCTCATCGTTACGATGGCGGGGCCTGTGGTTGGCCTGATTCTCCTCGTTCTGGGTTCGGGAGGTTTTGGACCTCTCTTCACGGTATTTTCGCTGAACGTTTCGAAGTCGGTCATCACGCCTTATGCCATCGCGACCGGCGACGGCCCATGGTTCCGCTACCTGAGCGATCTGCTGCTGGTGAATCCCCTGGTGCTGATCCTGGCCATCGGCGGCGCATTCCTGCTCGATCGTACGGAGAAAGCCGGATGGTTCCTGCTCGGCTTCGTGCTCTTCAGCTACTTCGGCATGTGCAACGTCACTTATGGGATGAATCTGCGCTATGCCAACATGTGGGATTTTCCCCTCTGTTTTCTGGCCCTGATCCCGCTTTTTCTTTGGACGCGAAATATCCAGAAGAAACGAAACAGACTGATGGCCCTTTCGCTAAGCGTCGTATTAGTGGGCTGTTTCGAGCTCGATAATTACCTGAAAATTTTCGTCGATCACGAGGTCTACGATCCGATCCCCGCAAAGCTGTTGCAGGCGCTCGATATTCTCAAAGCGCAAACGGAATAGTCAGCATATTCAATCGCTTCTTTCAAAGACCCCTTCAAATGTCAGCGAACCGACGATTTGCCGAGAGAGCCGGGAAAGACCGCACATGAAAAATCGCGGTGCGCCATCGCTTTCCAGGCTGATCCAGAAGCTCCAGTTCTTGCGAGTCCGTTTCGGATTCACGCAAAAATAGTGGACGCCGTTGTCCTGAATCTCGGTGCGGATGATCGGAAAACCCATCGATTCCATAAGCCCGGGAATTGACTCAACCTTTTCGGGATGAATAGGAATTCGGTAAAGTCCCATGGTGGCAATACCGTGATTAGGCCGGCACGAAAAAGAGATCAAAGGAGGGCATTCCGCATTATATCCGTCACCAATTCGCCGTAAAAGAGAAGGGGGCGCTGACACCCAATTGTTACATTGGAATTCGTAGTCTAAGTTCCCGAATCTTTTTATGATAGTCGGCGCTTCAGGTTTTTCTCATGAAACCGACTTCTCGATTTGCCCATGTTTTTCGGAACCGCGCCAACCGCAGATTTCTGGCGCTGACTTTAGGCGGACTGGCCTTGGGATCCCCCCACGCCCTGGCGCTCGATCCCGTTCTTCCGGGAAACAATTTTGATGCTTCTCGGTACGAGGCGATCTGGACAAAATCGCCCTTTGCCGTGGCTTCGCCCGAAGCATCCCAGACATCGTCGCAATATCAACTGGTGGGCATCGCGAAGATCGACGATGTGGCCTATGCGAACCTGATCGACAGTCAAAATGGCTCTCACTTTCTACTTTTCACTACGCAACCGAAACGGGGCCTGAAACTTATTTCCGTTGAGCTTCCAAGAGGAGGCTCCCCCGCCCGGGCGATCTTGGAGAAAGATGGCCGGCAGCTATGCCTGGAAATGGAAGTGAAGACGAACGGCTTGGCGGCATTCAGCCCGGCTTCATCGACCGCTCCCACGCCGGATGCCATTGCTGCGCCGGGCCGTTTTACCAATGTTACGGCTCTCGTGCCGCCCGAGGGTGGGACCTTGCCCCTGGTTTTTCAGCCCGTCGATACCAGCAAGGTCCACTTCACCGAAGAGCAGGTCGCAGTCATCAACCAACTGCGCCAGGATTTTTCCTCAGTTGTTTCTTCAGGTGCGAATGGCAAGAGGACTACGAACACGACGGGCAATCTAGCGCCAACGCAGACATGGCAGACCGCTCAAGAGCAAAACGATGAGCGGCTGGAAACAATGCTGGGCTCTGACGCTTATAGTCAGTATCAAAATGCGCTGATCCGGACGAATCAGCCTTGAGTGCAGCACACAATTTCAGGTGCTGCATAGCGAGACCTTTAGGTCCAGTTTGACCTGCATGGATTTCATCGGCCTGGGCCTGAGATCATATCTGCGTCGTCTACCGACGTATAAAAGAAAACCAGCGCAGGCGTTGCCACCTGCGCTGGTCTCGAACCTGAATCTTCAGGCTGTCTGTTGATGAAGCTTAGTTGTGGGTGATCGGGCCACCTTCAACCGTGCGGCTGACCTGCATTGCGCTGAGCGGAACGCCCGAGGCAACCAACTCGTCGGTCGTGTTCAGATCAGTGGCCAAAGCATCAGCCAAGGTCTGCGCATTTGGATTGACCGAGGAGAGAGCGCCAACCGTCTGGCCACCCGCCGTGATCGAACCCGTCCGGTAGTACATGTGCTCGTAACTCCAGAAGCTATATTCACCCTGCTCGATTTTCTGAGGGCCATTGGCATCGAAGTCGACACCGTTCCACGTCAGGCGCGCACCGTTAACATAACCGGTGACACTGGAAGTGGCATTGAGGAAGCTCGTGGCGTCATCAAGACCGATGTAGGTGACGAAGTATGCACGGGTTGAGATACCAACGCCGTCCGTGCCAACTGTGGACATTTCAGCACCAACCTTGCCACCGCTGGAGAAGCCCGAGTGGCCGATCGGTTCAGAAGTACCTTCCACCGTCTGGGCTGGGAAAAGAGACAGGCTACCGCTGGTAACGGAACCACCCAGAGTGCTGGGAGACGTTCCGAGCGCCGACAGGTAGTACTGTTTCGGAGATCCGTTGACACCGAAATAATCTTCCGCATAAGCGTTGATACGCGTTCCGGAATCTTCGTCACGACCGATCGCATACACCGTCGCACCCGGATAGTCGGCCGAGTTGCCAGTGAAGAGCGAGATTGGAGCATGTCCAATAGTGTAGAGCTGCTTGAGAAGGTTGGGCGTGACATTCGTCAGGCGCTGCCAGGCGGCATAATCCTGATCTCCCGTCGTGGCCGCATTCTTGATCCAGATGAAATCAACCAGACCAACGATGGCACCCGCGCCTGTCGTCGTTTCAGCCGTGGCACCAATGTTCGTGCTCGGATAGAGCGTGGTGTTCTGGAAGGCATCGGAGAATCCAACGTCAGCCACCTGATTATTGAGGGGTTCCCAATCACCAATCGTGGTGCTGGCACCGCTAATTGCGGAGCCGGCATGAGTAGTGGCAATTGTACCACCAGAGCCGTTCGACTGCGTACAGGGCTTATAATTCAGGATACCAGCACCGCCACCCGGAAAGGTGTTGGGGTCAACACTCTGAGGCCCAGGCTGGGCGGTATCGGTGCCGGCCGTGATGTTGCCGTCGGCGAGCCAGAGACTAACTGCCGTGCTGCTCACGGTCTGCGACAAAACCACATTCTGAGTGAGGCATTTGATGCCGCCAACGGAACCGTTCCATGAGGTCTTGACCACCAGCGGGATAGCGGAACCGCCTGAGGGGGTATATTCTCCGTAAAAAATGGCCTGATTGGCACCGGCAAGATTGGAACCATTATAAGCCACTTGGGGATTGCCCGTGCCGGAGATACCGGTCAGGAGGTTCAAGAGGGCTTCATGCACAGCGGCACGATAGGCGGTGGAACCGGTGATACGGACATACGTCGGGGTACCCGAGATCTGGGCCTGAGCCGAACCGGCGCAGGCAACAGCGAGCAGACCCGCAGATAACACTAGCTTTTTGAGGGTGTTCATGTTTATTAACGAGGTGTAGTTTATACCGAGGGGGTTTTTGGTTTATCCAAGCCCGTTGAAGTAAGGCGGGCAGTTCACGCTGCCCGCCTTATTTTTTGAGCTTGTTATCTTCTAAACTTAGAGAATGGAGCCGGTCGAACGACGCTTGAGAACGACGAGGGCCAACAGACCACCGAGCATCAGAACGTAGGTCGAAGGCTCGGGAACAGCCGAGAAGGTGAACGTGGCGAGCTTATAGGTCGTCGCGTTCGCACCATCCACGGCGGCGTCGGGCTGGATCGCATAGAGCGTCAACGAACCGCCGTTATAGGCCGCTTCCGGATTATTGATCGGCACGCTGAAATATTGGCCGACCGTGGCGGTCAACTGCGAATCATAGCTATTGGAGTCGCTTTGGGAGATCGTCACCGAATTGGAATCGACCGTCGTGGCGGTAAAACCGGACGCCCCCGAACCGACGTTTGCCTGGGCAGCCTGACCAAAGACAGCCACATTGCTCTTCAACACCGGTGTCGGAGCCGAAGTGCCTTGGGTGATGAACAGCGTGCTGCCGTTTGTGTAGTTACCGCCAAGGGTGCCAACGTTACTGCCGCCAACACTCCAGACGACGTTAGCCGAATTTCCGCTGAATAGGCTCGAAAGCTCATTCGCCTGGGCCGTGGTCAGGAGGGAAGGAACATAAACCGTTCCGGAGGCAAACTGCGCCTGATCCGCCGCACCCAGATCGACTTCGAAGTTGGTGGAGGCACCCGTGCCGGATGTGGCACGGAAATCGAGGAGAAGGTCACCGTCATTGTAGGTCAACTGGGCACTCGCGGTTGTGGCCAGAAGGGCCGAACCAGCCAGAGCCAGAAGAAGGGCTTTCATGGATTTTAGTTTCATTTTTATCTCTTAGTTTTTTTGGGTTGGTTTTGGATGTCTAAAAAGGGTCTTAGTGACGGTGGGAAGATGAAGATGCCAGGTGACGGCTTCATGGTTCTCATGCAACATTCACGTGAACATCGGTTTCGTGTTTTTGGTTCCTTGTACGGGTTGAAAAAGGCCCCGTCTTCCTTAGCCAAAGAGCTGAGCTTTGCGTATCTTTTTAATGTAACAATTTGATGGCGAATAGGTAACAAGACGCAATTCTCATTTAGATCAGTTGTCATCTGATTCGCCGCCACCATACCCAAGCACTTCAACCACAATGATTGAAGGCGGTGTTTCGGCCTGCTGGCCGGCGGCCTGATTGCTGTTTTGGTGGCTGACATCGCTCGCCGCGCTGTTGGCCGCCCCGGCCACGCTTCCGGCAGCGGAGAGCCCGGCGATGTTTGGCGCCGCGGTCGTGGGAACACCCGCCGATTTTCCTCCGACCTGGATGTTTCCCGCATTGAGGACCTTGACCGCGGCGATATTGAGATTACCCGACACGCGGATACCGGCATCGCCCGCATTCACGGTTCCTTTGGGAGCAACCAAGTCAACATCCGACAAAGCGGCCCCAACCACCGTGGCCAGAACGCCGATACCGCCGCCAGTGGCCAGACCCGCCAGGTCGGTCTGCACGTCGCCGCTCTGCGGATCGACAAGAACCCGGGTGGGTGGCGCTGACTGCACGGTCTTGGACGAGGCGCCGGCGGCGATGTCGCCAACGGAGGACCAGAGGATTTCGTTGCCGCCGTTAAGGGTAAAGATACGGGAGGTGCCGACGTTCACGTCACCATTGGTGAAGATGTTGATGTTGCCGCCATCCTCGGTAAAGATGCCCTGGTCGGCCGCGTTATTGCCGGCGATGTCAAGACCGACATTGAGGGCGCCGCCGGGGGCAAGAAGGCTGATGTTGCCGCCGTTGGTCGTCTTGATTTCGCGCGAGGTCAGCGAAATATCACCCTGCCAGTTATTGCTGCCAGGAAACAGATCCTTGATGGCGTCGTACCCTGCCGAATAGGTGCTGGCGCCCGGAGCGTTTGAGTTGTTATGATCGCGGCCCGCATCACGAAGGACGAGGTAGAAAATCTGCAGGGAAAGGTTATTGCGCTGTTCCTGGGGCAACTGATTGAACGTTGACCAGATCTGGTCGTCGGTCGCATCTGTTAGACCCAGAAGATCGCCCAGATCGGACAGGTATCGGGCCGCTTCCGTTCCGGCGGTGGTCGGATCGAGAAATTCGGCGTTAAAGGCGGCAAAATTGAGATTGCTGTTACTGAAGCCATTGGCCGAACCGTCCAGCCCGGCGGCCGCCACGACATCCGCGCCGCCGAAGGGCAGATAAGGATCGCGACTGTTGCCGATGCTGGAGATACCGACGCCGGTCCCGTCGCTATTCTGCGGACCCACACCAAGATTGAGATTGCGGCCGGCGAGCACCTCCAACGTGCCGGGACCGTTGATCTGGATGTCACCTGCCAGATTCGGACTCTCAAGAGAGTTGCCGATCTCCTGCGCGGCGATCCGCAGGGGCGAATTCGGATCATAGGCGATAATGTCGCGACCGGCGGAAACGATGCTGACGTCACTGGCGTTGTTGTTCTGGAGATAGAGCGCGATGTCGGTGATGTCCTGTCCGGCGATGACCTGGGTCACCTCGCCGGAGTAGAGCGTGAGCCCCGAGATGTTGCCGGTCTGGGCATAGATCAGGACAGGATTGGGATCATCCGCATGCAGCAGACCCGGCGTATGAAGATTTTCTTTGGTTTGCAATATCGCAGCGGCGCCTTCAGTCGAACCTGTTTCAGCAAAAAGATTGTTGATCACGCTCAAGATGGTGGTGGAGGTCGTATTCCAGGGCGCACCATTGGGAGTATTCGCCGCAATAGGCGCGCCGTAGGAAAGAGGATCGGCCACACCCGGAATGGAGGCGGGGTTGGCATCGGAAAGATTGATCGTGCCCGTGCTCCACGCTGTGCCGCTGGCGTTGGCGCTGTTCGGCCGGAGTCCGTTCACGGACCCTTCGGCGGCCAGTTGGACCGTGCCAATGGCCGAAGGCGAAAGCGTGAGGCTGCCGATGGTGTTAATATCGCCGGTAAAGGAGGTCGCTTCCAGAATGGGAGGCATCAGCGAGGCAACCGTCGCAAAAGCACTAGGGCCCGTTTCTACCAAGGCAAGCCAGGGCTCAAACGCCGACCAGGCCGTGAGGTGGGTCGTATCCTGACCTGAGAGCGAGAAGATCGATTGATACCAACTGTTCAGTGAACCCGAGGTACTGCCGATGGAATCGTCATCCAGGGTAACAGAACCGGTCAGAGAAGAGACGTTGACCGAATCATCGGAGGCGTAAGTGGAGAAATAGGTTTTCTCCAGAAAACTGTTGCTGATGCCCTGAGGCAAGAGGAAGGGATTCGCCACGGGCCCCAACAGGAGATTGTCGCCCGCGGTGACGTCGAAGCTACCCTTGCCCAGGAAAAGCGTTGTTGGCAGCCAGGTTGTCGAGGAAGGCACAATGTTCTTGGAATTATCGACGTTAATGGTGCTTTCCAGCAGGGCCGCGCGGGTGCTGTTCGTCAGGATATTTTCACCAGCGTCGAGCTTACCCGTTCCTCGTTCCACGTAATAGACGCCGCCGTTGATATTGCCGCCCGCCTTGACTACCAAGTCACCGCCGCCGAGTTCCACCAGCTTGGTCGCATCGGGAGTGCCCTCCGGCATCCGCGCGTTGGTCGGAATGACCGCATCGACATTGTTGATGTTCTTGCCCGCAATCAGAGTGACATTTCCTCCACCCAAAGCACCGACTCCTTCGAAGAAGTTGCTGAAATCGACCCACCAGGACGTCGATTCAATCTCACCCGGCGACGTGCCCAAACCAGCGGCATTAGTATGGCTGACTCCAAACTGACCGTTGTAGACAAAGCCGCGCCGGTAAAGCCAACTCGTCGGCAGTTCCAGCGACGAATCGGCCACCAGCGTATTGGCCTCATTGAGCACCTGATGCTCGATATTGCCATCGGCCTGAATAGTAACGTTCCCACCGGCGGAGCTGTATTGCGCATCGTATTCAGGGTATTGGAATGGAAAGGGTGTGCCATCGGGATAATCGAGCACCGGCATGGCGAAATCATTGGAGGTATAAAGTGTGGTTGGATCGGAAACGGCCGATCCGGCGGTATAGATCGTCGCCAGGTTGTTAAGCAGTTCCACGTTGCCGCCGGTCGAGATATCGATACTGCCGGTGCCCGTCCGAATGACCTGGTAATAAAACGGGATAATATCCGACTTCTGACTGTCGAGCGCCGTCGGCAGACTTTGCGAACCCTGGCCCAACAGCAGCGAACCGGTGCCTGACGTCTTGTGATAATCGGCGGCAGTGAAATCGGCGCCGGCCACGAGACGATAGGACCACGATTGCCCCGACATGAGTGTAGCCGTCCAGAGACTGTAAGGCGTCGATCCGTCGTAGCCCGTGAACCCGTCGCTCAGGCTGGCATTGACGCCGGTGCCTTCGTTGCCAAATGAGCTGGTCTCAAGCTGGGCGTCTTGGTTCCCGGTGAAGATAAGATTGCCTGCGGCACGAAGCATGAGGTCGCCGGCGGTACCATAAGGCCCGAAGCGGAAGGTCGAGAGGTCCCAGGTGTTTTCGAGGGTCAGGTCACCGGTCGGATTGTCGATTTCCGCGCCCACTTCGATGTTAAGCAGTCCGGCCAGGCCGGCATTGTTGGCCAGCAGACGGCTGGTCATCGCGGCCGTGTTGCCGACGAAAACAGTGCCGTTGTTGTAAATCGCCCCCTCCACCGAATCAATGATGCCGCCCACCGGGGTCCAGACCTCATAGCCTTCGACCGTAATGCTGGAAGCGCCGGTGATTGTGCCATTGATGGGGTTGATCAGAACATTGAGGTTGTCGCTGGTTTGCGGCGCGCGGAGATAGAGCGTTCCCGAAACATCACCAGCCGCAGCCGCCATCAGCGCCGCCCCACCCGTGGGATTGGTCGCTTCGTTTGTGGTGAAATCGGCGAAGGCCGGGACTTCGAGCGAAATCGTTCCGCCCGTCCCGTCCTTGGCAAAGCTGATCGTGCCCGCGTTGTTCAGGGTGATCGTGCTGCCAGCCGCAACATTGGTGAGAATCTGGCCGGCCGTGAACGGAGTCGTCCCGCCACCGGGCGTTGTGATCGTTCCGGCACTGCTGACCAGAATGCCATCGTTGCCCGGCGTACCGTTGGCCAGCACGACCTGGCCTGGCGCATTGAGCGTGATGGAGCTCTGGCCGCTGGTCGGCAGCAGGATCGGCAGGGTATCGACATTAAGAATGATCTTTGAGCCGGTCTGAATATCGACCACCGGGGTGCCCGCGGTATAGGTTCCCGAGGATGACGCCAGGCTCGGCGCCACGCCATTGACCGATGTGCCGGCCTCCAACGATACCGCACCGCCTTTACCCGCGTCGTCGAAGGTGGCTCCCTCGACCGTCAGCACCGAACCATTTTGCAGGGTGACACTACCGGATGCCATCAGGTTGATCGTTCCACCGGTGGCACCGCTGGCATCGATCTCTCCGGTTCCGGAAACGATAATGGAGCCCTTATCGGCGGAAAGGTCGAACGTATGCGCGGTAACCAAGCCGTCCACCGTGACGGTACCGCTATTGCGAACGCGGATGTCCTGCGATTCCGAAAAATTGCCTGAAGCCAGCGCCGTTTCGATGGAGGAAAGAGACGGCAGCGTGCCAACATCAAGCGTGAAAGTGCCGTCCTGACCGCCCGAGCCCCCCGTGCCGACGAGCGTATTGTTGGCCAGGGTCACCGTTCCGACCACCGCACTGATCGCCAGCGTGCCCGCGTCGCCGCCATCCGCCTGCGCGGAAACATTGATGCTGCCGCCGCTTTGCACATTCACCGATCCCTCTGTGGAAGTGAGCGTGATCTGGCCGCCTGAGGTATATTTGACCAGGGTCGACTGGAATGTCTGGGCCGTGCCGCCGGCATCAAGACTATCTCCAATGGTTATGTCACCCGTATTAGCCAAAACGGTGATGGTACCGCTGGGCAGGAAAACGCCCCCTTGAACCGCGGTCTGCCTACCCGGCAGAATTACACCGCTGGTCGGAGCCGCCGACGTGGTGACGCTGGCGCCTTCCAGTGTAAGGGATGCATCGAGGCCGAATCCTCCGGTTAACTGCGGCGTCGAGGTTCCCGCCGGAGCATTGATCACAAGATTATTCGCCGCGTCGATCGTCTCGTTCGCTCCGGTCGCGGCGGTGATAACCGGTGTATTAAAAGTGATATTGCCGTTGGAAAGGAGTGTCGCCGCGCCGGGCGTTACCGTGCCGGATGAACTGGTAATGGAGGCGGTATCCTGGATGAGTACGCCGTTGGAGGCATTGAAGTTCAGGTCGCTATAACCCTTGACTTGGAAATTGCTGGCACCGGATCCACCGCCGAGGTTGATGGTAGTGGCGTTAAACGTCAGCGCTCCGGACGTGAGCGGGACTGATCCGGCGGGCATGGTGGCGCCGGGGATGCTGTTGATCGTTACCGTTTGGGCGTAGATATTGACCCCGTCAGTACCCCCGTCGAATCCGCGAATGCCCGCCGATTCGAGCGTCAGGCTGGCATCCTGATATTTGCCGGTTGAATCAACGCTGCCAATTGAACCCTGCCCGTAAATATCGATGGAGGAATAACTCAACAGCGCCAAATCCTGAGTGGAGGTCTGGAGTCCAGCCAGCTCCGTGCTGGAAAGAATCAGGCCATTGGTCACGGGCGGGACGGATGGCGGCGTCAGCTCGAGACTGATTTGGCCACTGCTCAGAGAGACCGCATCAGCGTTCAGGATCGCTCCCGGATCCAGATGCGTTCCTGAAGTGGAATCGAGCGTTAAACTACCTGCCGCCGTGCCATTCGCTCCAGAGATAGTCGCGCCCGCATCGATGGTCAGCGTTGGCACGGTGGAGGAATCGACGCCGTAGCGAATCACCTGCCCGGCGCTGCTTCCAACCCGCACGAGCACCCCGTCGCCGCTGCCCGCCACACTCGCATTGCCGATGTAAAGCGTGGAACCGTTGCTGGTCCCGACCTGCTCCAGTTCCGAGTCGGCCGCCAGGATCAGATTGGCTTTCGAGACCAGGATGATGCCCGGACCTTCCAAAGGCGCACCGGCATTGTCGAGTGTGAGATTGCTCGTGGTCACGGTCACGTCGAGTCCGCCGTCGACGGCAGTACGGTAGCCGCCGATGAGAAGACTATCCGCCCCGAAATTGGAAAGCGCCGTGGCGTCCAGGAACAGATCGCCCGCGGGAACCGTGGAAGGAACGTCACCACTGGAGGTCAGCGAGCCGATGTAGATATTGCTCGGGCTGGCGATGTCAACGAGGCCGCCGAGTCCACCGGTCGAAGGCTGGGCTTCCAGTTCACCCTGGATCGTCATGGTGGAAGTGGAGGCAAAAACGATCTGGCCGGCATCCATCGGCAGGCGGGGCACGGCAACATTATTGGCCGTGGCGCTTTGCGCCAGGTAGGTATTGGCGAGGGAAATATCATATTCGGCCCGGGTCTGCACCACCGACTGCGGGGCGACTTCAAAGGAAGTGTAGAGCTCGCTTCCGTCCTGCGCGGGATTGGTGCCATTGAAACGATAACCGGAGACGATGGTCGAGCCGTCGGGCTGAATGGTGTTCTTGTTCAGCGGCGTCGTGCTCTGCGGGGTGACCAGAAACGCTCCGGGGAGAAGGGCGTAACGCGCGGGCAAAAGCGTGTAAACTCCGGCCGGCAGGCCGCTGCTGGCGGTAAGATAAACCTGGTCACCCACGGAGAGGGAGGAATTTTGATAAACTCCGCCAGAGCCGAGGGAAACCGGCGCATAGGGCAGTTTGTAGCTCGGGATAACGGCGAAGCTGGTGGTTGAGGACAGGATGTCGTTCGTGCCATTGGTCCCGGTGACAAACCGGTAAGAAAGCATATCCCCTCCCCCGCTGATATCGAGCGTGGCGCCCTTGTTGTCGGTGACGTTCACACCCGAAATATTGATCGATTTGGCGGGAACACCTCCGGTATTGGTACTGTTGCCCGCCGCAGTGATGTCATTTCCCGCCGGATCCTGCCATTCGGTGCCGTTGATATTGATCCCGTAGGGAATTTCCACTGCCTGGCCGGTCGTGGGATCGATTTCGGAAACCGAGGTGATGCTGCCGGAATCGAGCGTGACCTGCGCGGTCGCATCGACATGGCGGCCCGAAATGATATCGACCGGCGTGGAGCTGGTAACGCCGGAACCGAGATTGATCGTTCCATCCGGCGCACGCAGCACGCCGTCTTGGACAATATTATCGGCATAGACGTTGAGAATTCCGCCGGCAGACAGAGGCAGCGAAGGCAGAACCCCTCCGGGAGAATAGAACGCAACGTTCCCTGAAAGGGTCGAGCCGGCGTTTTTGTCCTGGAAGGTGATGATATTGAAGAACGATTCCGTGGTGGGATAAATCTGCGCCGCAGTGATATTGATGTTGCCGGAGACGTCGAGGGTCCCGTCACCGCGCACGTCACCGGCATCGGCGAGGCCGCTGTTGAAATTGACGAGGCCGATGCCCTGCAGAGAAAGATTACCGACATCGATCAAATCGGTTGCGCTGACGTTGAGGCTGCCCGTGCCGTAGGTGGGAGGAACGGGAAAATTCGAGCCGCTCTGCTGAAAGGGGGAAGTATCCTGCTGCGTCAAAGCAACCGGAGCCTGGAAGGGCAGTCCGAGATCGACATAAGGCGCTATCAAATTGACCGCGGCGTTAGCGTAAACAATGCCCTCCGTCCCCACGGTGATGCTTCGACTGGCGGCGAGATTCACCGGTCCGTTGAATTGCACGATACCGTTGAGGGTCAACTGCGACATCCCGCTCGAATCAAAGCTGTCGGCGGCAAAGTAACCCTGGGCCTGGATATAATGTCCCTTTGTATCCACGACATCATGCCCGATGGCGGTCTGACCGCTTGGGTAAAAGGCAGGCATAGGAATGGTCGACCCGCTCTGCGTGACAATCAACGTCTCATCCGTGGGCAGAGCGGCTCCAGAGGCGTAAAACCGGCCCGAGGTTATGCTCAGACTGCCCCCCTGGGCCGTGGGTCCGCTCGCCGCACCCAGCAGGGTGGCATCGGTAAACAATTCCTGACCGCCTGACAGCGTAATGGAGCCGCCACTGCTGTCGAGTTGCGCGCGCGTCATCTGGTAAGCGGAGGGCGATGCGTTGCTCGGCGTACCCGCTGCGGCAGGCACCAGGTCGACAAGATGGGAAGCGCCGGAAACGTCGAGCACCGACCCTGCTTCCGCGACGATGTTCCCACCCACGCTGATGGTACCGCCCGGCAATACCGTTCCAGTCATGTAGCCGTAGACGTTCAGACTCTGCTCAAACGTACCGGCGGTGGAAAGAAGGCTGTCCGGCCCCAGATCAACTGTCGCCACCGCCACATTGCCGGCGGAAGGAAAAAGAGAAGTCGAGTCCTTGCCGCCGCTGATCGAAATCTTGCCTCCCGGCGCGATGATGCTGCCCAGCACCGCCACGGTGTTGCCGGAAAGGGTCACACTTCCCTTGGGATCGGTTTTGATGGACGAGCCCTCCCCCATCACGATATCGCCGCGGACGGTGAGAGTAGAAGTCAGCAAACTGACGACGCCGGGAGCGCTGAAGGTCAGGTTGACCGGCGAACGCTCGGACGCGAGTGGATAGACCACCGGCGTGAGGTTAATGTCATTGCCCACAGTGGCCAGGACCGGTTGCCAGCTCTGCGCGACCGGATCGATTACGGTGCCCGGAGCGATCTGGAACGCCGGAACATTCTGCGCGTTGGGATCGCCCAGTCCGACGAATTTATAATTGCCAAATCCACCCTGGCTGAAGAAGAGAAGGTTTCCCTGTGCATCGGTCTGGTTAAGCCACAAGGTGGTGGTATTGGAATCGGGATTGAGAAGACTCTGGCCTCCGAGCTGAACCAAAGGAGCCTGAATGGCGAGGGAACCGCCGCCGCCGGCCACGCCGGAAAAACCCAGGAATCCTTGCCCGGCCAGATAGTTGGACCCGAGATTGAGTTGGCCATCGAGCACATAGTTAAGGGTGGCGTCCTGCCCACCCTCGACGGTAATGCTGCCGCCCTTGCCGAAGGTCTGCTTGTTGGCCGCCGACAAATAAAGGCCGCCGGACACATTGACTGTGCTGCCCGACATCAGCGTGGTGTCGTACCCGTCAATGGTGATAGAACCGCCGTTCGTGGCAATGGGCAGCAGATTGGCCGTGAGGGAAGTGATGCGATCATCGACCACGAGCCCGGCCGTGCTCAGCGCCGCCGACGAGCCCAGGGTGAATTCGCCCAAACCGGACGAAGCGTTTCCGAAAGCGGTGAGGTTCAGTTGACCGCCGGGCGAGATGATATCGCCCTCGATGTCGAGATTGCCGGCACTGATATTGACCGAGCCGCCCGCCGCGGTCTGCAGGGTGACATCCGCCGGAATCGTCACATTGCCGGTTTCGTTAATGAGGGAAAAATTGGCAAAGCCATCCACATTGATCAGGTCAGGAGAAAGCACCATGTCCCCAGCAATGGGAGTCAAACTGAAGACGACAGTGGGCGCCGGCGAAGGCGATTGCGTGGGATAACCGGTCAGGCTGCCGTTCTGGCCCAGTAAGGAAAGCGAAAGAGTCCCAGAAAGTGGGATGGCTTGGGTCGCGAGGATAGTCGGCAGAAAATTGGTTCCGGCATAGGTGGCGGAAAGTTGCGAGGCCAGCGTGCGCTGATTGGCCCCAGCCACGGTGTTGCCGTAGAGATTGCCGTTGAACGTCATGGACGGAGCGGTGATGGAAAGCGTTCCGCCGTTGCCGCCCTGGATGTACCCGGCGACATAGGTCGAATTTTGCGCCAATGCATTGGCATAATTTTGGGTGATGCCCCATTTAGCCGAGATATTGTTGTAGCCGGTGTAGATGCCTTCGTAAACCTGGTCGGGCGAGGCGGTGGAAATATCGACTACCTGGCCATTTTCCACCACCTTTGTGGTCTGGATATTGGCTCCTTGATAATTGATCCAGCCGCCGGAAACGTTGATGGTTGAACCAGAATTGAGGTTCACCGCCTGCCCCGCCTTCATGGAAATCGTGCCTCCGTTGGTGGTTAATTCACCCACGGTTCTCTCAACCAAATTCACATAACCCGAGACATCGCCGACGGGGGTGCCGATCCATGCGGTGCCGTCGGAACTGACGCCGGTATCGAGCAGATTGACGTCGACGGTCTGACCACGCAAAGGACCGTTTTGCTGAAGAGGAGAATTGGCCAGTTCCGTGCCGAGCAACTGCGCCGCAACAATGTCTTCCGCCACCGACGCACTGACGTTCTGCGAACCGGAGACATCGATCGAGGCCCCGTTCTCGACGGTGATCTGGCCCGTTGTGTTATAGAAGCCATAAGACTGGCCCACAGGCAACCAGGCCCCGGCACCAACGGTAACGCCGGAACTGAGGACCGCCCCGGAAAAATCAACCGCCGTCGAGGTGGATGGCGTCGATGCCCCCGGCGCCAAAAGGGTCGAGTTGGCGCCAAAATCAATATTTTTTCCCTGCAAATTGACGATGGAGGAAAGAGCCAGTTCGGTGCCGACGATTTCATCGGTGCTGGAAAGCTCCGGAAGAATTTGCGTCGTGCTGCCTGGACCAAAAGTAAGATTCCCCGTGGCGGTTGGCGTCAGGACCGGAACGGTTGAAGCGCCCGAGACCAGAATCGAAATGGCGGCGTTATAATCAGCAAGCAGATCAATCCGGCCGTTGAGAGAAACCGACGTACTGCTGTCGATCAAGCCATCCTGATTGACGTTCATGCCGACGATAGTGGTATCGCCACGCGGGACTTCGATATAACCCAGATTGGTGGCGGTGCCAGCCACGCCAGTGGCGCCTCCGTCGTAACTCGAGTTGGCAACCTTACCAACTTCCACGTCGAGACCACGAAGCGTCGGATCGTTCGAATTATGCGCCGTAAAAGCAACCTGAAGTCCCGCCGCCATGATGACCTGGCCATCCGGCGAAGTGATCGTGCCGCTGTTATAGACATTCGGCCCGACCAGCGCGATTTTTCCACCGACATGTTCGGGTGTTGTGGGGCTGTTCAACTGTGCGCCGGCTTCCACGACAACGTCGCCATTCTGCCCCGTCGCGGCCACGACCTGTCCGTTCGGTCTCTGAGCCACGGTATCGCCATTTCCGGCGGTGGGCCCGGCGGGCGGCACAAACGCCGGCATAATCGCGCCTTGGGGAATAGGATTGACCGTCAATTGCGAAAAGAGAAATTGGTCATCGGGATTGTTGAGCAGGCCGCGGGCGACGAGATTATCGTTGATGGGCAGAGACGAAGCTACGAGAGCGCCGGTGTTAACCTGGCTGGAACCGCCGAAGATGATGCCATTCTGGTTGATGACATAGACCTGCCCGGGAGCCTGGAGGTTGCCGAGGATCTGAGAGGGAGCGACAGAAGGCGCCACCTTGTTAATGGCCACCCACTGTCCGACGTTCGCCCCGCCGGCGCTCTGGTCGAAATCCAGCGTGGTATCTTTGCCAATGTTGAACGATTGCCAGGTCAGCAAAGCCTGCTGGGAACTTTGGGTAATGGTAACGGTGGTCGGGCCGGTCGTCTGGCTGCCGGTAGGCACATAAGTCGATTGGCTCAGACCACTGACGCCGCTCCAGGAGGCCGGCACGGCAGCGGGTGCCGAACTGGTGCCGTAGTTGTAAGTCGAAACCGTCTTCGGCACGGGTGCACCGGAAGCAAAAGTAACAGTGCCGCCCTCCGGCAGGCTGATCGTGCTGCCCGGGGCAACTGTGGTGGCCACGCCACCGGTTAGCGTCGTGATCGTGCCACCCGTGGTAATGCTGCCGACCGTGCCGCTGCCCGAAATGGTGATCTTTTCCGAGCCGGACAATGACGGTGGCAATGTCAGCGCGGCGCCGGCAGCAATGGTCACCGAGCTGGTGCCGTCCGTGTTAACCGTCACCGGTGCATTGATGGCGATGGTTGAGGGATCGACCGGGTCGACGCCCTTGATGCCGGGAACCAACCCGCCGGGAGTAAGGCCGTTGGGCACGGAACTTGAGGCATTCAAGGCCGCAGCCCGGGCCGCGTTCTGGGCCGCCTGCTGAGCCTGAAGGGCCTGGATCGATTTTTGCAGCGTAGCGGCGGCGTGCTGGGCCAGAATGGAAACCTGGGCCGACTGGCTTGTCGCAGTCGTGGCGGCGGTAGAGGTCTGGGACGTCGAGGAGCTCGAATTATTAGTCGTCGTATTGGACGACGTATTGTTCATCCCCAAACCGGTGAGCCGGTTGGCAGCACTGGCGTCGGTGGCACCGAGACAAAGCAGCGCGACCACCGCGAGCGCGAGGCCTGACGGGAGCCGGATTTGCTTCATGGCATCAATCTTTTGGTGAATCGATTTAAGCAATTTCTTTGAAAATCTGAGCGCACGATGGCGCTGGAATTTGCACTGACTCTGGCGTTCACTGGACGCTTTTCAGGTGCTGGAGCAGCTAGCTGATGCGGCGACGCTCAGTAAGAGGATAGTTACTGCCGAAAGACCGACCAAGAAGTTCATCGTAACATTTGGGCGACCCAATTGTGACAATTCCGCGACGCCGTCATGAATGGATGCACCTGCATCCCTGAAATCTCCCTTAGCCTGCTTAATCAGGCCGAGGGTCAAGCTGGAACCAAGCCTGTTTTAAGGTTGGGTTGCAGGCACCGGCGTGGAAGCCAGCGGGGTTTTTACGGGAGTCGGCACAGGTGCGGAAGCGGTCTTGGTCGGAGCGGCCAAAGATTTGGGCACCGTAACTGGCAAGGGTTCATTGGCCGCGGCGGAGGGTGGCTGGCCCGGGGTAACCGTTTCGTCGAGGATTTTATCCTTGTAGCCCTGGACCATGTTTTCCAGTTTGACCCGGCTTAGGCCGACAAATGGTTCCTTGGCGCCGATGGCATCGCCGAGACCGAACTTTTCATAGCGGGTGAGGATTTCGCTGGCGGTGCGGTAAAGTTCGAGGTTTTTCATCTCGCGATCGTCGACAGTGCGCTGAAGCAGCGCGGCCTGGAGGGCCAACTGGGCGCGGGCCTGCTCGCGGGCGTTGGCCAGTTGCACCGTCTGGTTGTAGGCGTTTTTCCATTCGGCCACGCTCTGGTTGAGCCGGGCCACCTCGGCGGTCTGGTCGGCCAATTGCGCCTTCAAATCGGCGATCGACTTGTCGGCGGCGGCCTTGTCGTCGCCGCTTTGTTTGGTCAGCGTGGTGATTTGGGTGTTGAGTTCGTCAACCTTGGCCTTCAGGTCGGCATTGTCCTTGTCGCTCTGGGCCTGGGTGGCCTGGAGAGTCACCAGTTGGTTCTGGGCGTCGCGCAATTGGCTCATGGTATTGCGCAAGGCGTCGCGCAGCCGCGATTCGGTTGTGGCATCCTGGTCATCGGCGCGCAGCCCGGGGAAGGCCGCCAGTGCGGCCAGAAGAAGGAGGACTTTGGTTTTCATAGGCGATCAGAACTTGGCGTTGATGTCGAACTGGACAAGATCGTTCTTGAAGGTCGGTCCGGCAATAGCATCGGCGCTCATCCAGCGCAGCCCGAGCCAGACCCTCTGGGAAAGGGCAAGGTTGCCGCCCAGCGTGTAGCCCTTGAGGTTGGTGCCGGTCAACGGCGTGCCAAAATCGGAGTCCGTGAAAGCATCCACGGTCGCGTCGGACTGGACGTAGCGATAGCTCAGAGCCACGTTCCAGTCCCATAATTGCTCGAGATCCACCTTGCCGGCGTTGAGCTTGATCATCCAGCCGAGATTCCCGCCGGCAAAATCCGTGGGATCTCCGCCGTTAAAGTTGTTGACCGGGCCCGGACTGCTGGCCGGGCCGCCGTTGATGATGGCATTGCGATCAAAGGCTAGATTCTCAACAAACTCACCCGTCAACCACATGTGGAATGGATCGAAGCCGCTGTAATCGAGCTGGCCGGTGACAGCCAGATCGTGGAACGGCGTTGCCAGTCCGTAATATTGAATTTCCGAGCCAGCCGGCGGGGCCGGATCGGTAAAGTCGCGTAGGGCAATATAGGTGTTGCCGTTCTGGGCGAAGGAAGGCCTCGAATCGTCGGTGTTGCCGACGTCGGCGGTGGAGGCCACCGGAATCGGATCAGACACCTTGCCCTCGATATTGTCGAAGTAGTACATGGCCACCGCACCCTTGAAGTTAAAATCCTTGTTGATGGCCCAGTTGGCCCCGGCCTGGGCGGCAAAAAGATATTTATCCTCGCTGCTAAACTTGGCCGACTGATCGGAAGAAAAGTTGAAGTCGGTGTTGAAGACCGGGAAGGCGCCGGCAACCAGGAATGGTGTGAGCGCGTCGTTGACCTTGTAGCGGACCTGGGCGAGAAGACCGTCGAAGGCAAGGTCATCCGCCCAGATCATGCTGGTGTGAAGGAACGGGTTATCGAAGCGCCCAACGGTGAATGCGGCGCTCAGGGCATCGGCGCTGAACTCGTACTTGAGGAAGGCGCGATCGAGCCAGATCGCGTACTTGGCGAAATAGCCACCCTGGGCCGAATTGGCACCGCCAATGGTCTGGTTTTCAGTCACCGGCGAATCATCCGAGCCAGTGCCTACCCGCAGCCCGAGGGTAAAGTTCTGCCCCAGGTCCATCTCGCCGCCGAAGCGGGCCCGAAACCGGAAACGGTTGCGGTCCTGGTCAACATTGTATTGCGGCGGGTTAAGAGTACCGAGGACGAAGCCCGAGCCGGTGTTGATCGCATTGAAATTGGTGAAGCTGCCGACCGCGTTGCTGTCGGGATAGAAATCGCCCTCATAACGAACCCGGAGGTCGCCAGTGATTCGCAAGTGCTTCACCCAGTCGGGGATGTCGTCTTTCGCCACAAAGTCCTCGTCGCGAGTCTGCTTGAGCACGTCCTGGGTCACCTCATCGCGGATCTGGTTTTTGACCACGTCGGGAACATAATTGACCTTCACCTCATCCTCGGAATTTTCCACCGGGGCCGGCGTGGGCGTCGGCACCGGAGCCGATTGCACCGCGAGGGCCCGATCGGCGGCGGCCTCGGTCGAGGCCTGCTGGGCCCGGACCGCGTCGGCCTCCTGCTCGGCCTGTTTGATCAGGCCGTCGCCGGCCTCCTTCGTGATCACATGCTGGCTGACCAGCAGGTTGACCAGGTTCACCATCGCGTTGGGCGACGCCGACGATGCGGAGGACGGCGCGGGAGCGGACGGGGCCGCATCGGACGACCGCGCCGAGGATGTCGTCTCGCCATTGCCGGTATCGCGCAATCCGGAACTTTCCGCGCGCGGCGACAGGTTGGAAACCATCTGGTCCACCTCGGCCAGCGAAATCGGGGTCGGAGCCGGCAGCGGCTGGTCGGCCGATGGATCGGGCACGGCGCTTTGCTGCGCCCGCAGTGGAAGCGTCAGCGCGGCGGCGATCAGCAGCGCGGTCATGGGTTTGGAAAGGGAAAATATGTTCATGAAAAATCAATCAGGCCTCTGCGCGCTGATCCGCAGCACGATCGGCATCGGCATGTCGGTGGGCGGCGCTTCCGGCAGGCTCAGGCCGGTGAGCACTTCCGATTGCAACGCGTTGTCGACGGCCGGATCACCCGACGAACCTGAAATCTTCGCCCTCGTAATCCGGCCCGAGCGGTCGGCCCAGACCCGCACCTTGAGATGGATCACCGCCGTGCGCGTCTTGTCGTTTTTGCGCAACGCATCGGCGATGGCTGATTGCACCTCACCGGCGTACCAGCCCCAGCGGCTGCTGCCACTGCCATCGCCGCCGATGGTTCCGTCGCCACCGCCGGTGCCGCCGATGCCTTCATCCGACGGCGGACCGCTCGCCTTCGGACCGGAGGGTCCGGGCGGATGATCGTTCTTGGCTTCCTTCGGCTTCTGCTCGTCGGGCTTCACTTTCGGCTGCTCCACCATCTTCTGTTCCGGCGGAGGGGGGACCTTCGGCGGAGGCGGAGGGGGTGGGGGCGGAAGCGGTGGAGGCAACAGCTTGACCATGATTTCCTCCGGCTTCTTCGGCGCCTTGGCCGGCCCGGTCAGGAAATAGGCCACAATGCCGCCGGAAGCCAAGAGCAACACGACCACGGCAAGACCGAGGATTACTCCATACTTCTCGAGAAATGTCCGGTCATCTTCCTCGTCGTAGTTATAGTCGCTCATGGTCAGTTCCCCTTGAGTGGCTTGGTCGCCAGCGCGACCTCGGTGATGCCGAGCTTGGTGCAGACGTTGAGCACATCCATGATCCCCTGGTATTGCGCCGCGCTGTCGCCGCGCACCACCACCGGGAAATCGGGCGTCTGGGCCTTCTGCTGGGTCAGCCGCTGCTCCAGTTCCGATAACGTCACCGGCACGGTGTTGAGGAAAATCTTCCCGTCGTTGGAAACCGTGATGGACTGAATCTTCTTTTTAGCCTGACTGGTGGCCGCGCTTTCCTTCGGCAGGTGGACCTTGAGGCCCTGCAACCCCGCCGTGGTCATGATGATGAAGATGAGCAGCAGCACGAGGTACAGGTCGACCATCGGCGTGACATTGATGTCATCGTAGGCCTTGCCCTCGCTGTCAGCTTTCATCGACATACGCGCATTCCTCCGGGGGTTAGTGGACTTCCTCGCCGATGTTGCTGTAGAACTCGGCCATCTTCGTGACGAACTCGTCGATGAAGATTTGCATGTCGCTGCTGGTCGTCTTAAGCCGCGACATCAGGTAGTTGTAGCCAAGCAACGCCGGGATCGCGACGAGCAGACCGGCCACCGTCGCCACCAGGGCCGCCGCCAGACCAGGCGCGATGGCGCTGATGTTGACTTCACCGGTCGCCGCAATATTCGCGAAAGTGATCATGACCCCGATACAGGTGCCGAGCAGCCCCATGAACGGACCGCCCGCGATTGAAATGGTCAAAAACACCAGCCCGTCGTTGAGCGCGTGGTTCTCGCGCACGAACCCGCCGTCGAGGCTGGCCCGGATCGCCTGGATCGAGCGGGCCGAGAGCACCAGATCATTCTTAAGCCGGTAGCCGATCTCCTCGGAACCGATGTGATAAATCCGGTAGAGGTTCGAGTGGCGGATCAGTCGCTGCGTTTTCGGCCCCGCCCGGCCGCCGAGGTTTTTGACCTTCTCCGAATCGGTGTGATCGAGCACGGTCAGGTCCTGGGCCACATGCCGCCATTCCTTAAGGAAGAGGGCATTGCCCTTCTGCACCTGGTTGATGTAGAAAAATTTTGAAATCATCACGTACCAGCTGATCACTCCCATGACGCCCAGGACCGCGATGACCACCCAGCCGTCGACGGTGACCGATTTGAGGATCACGGCGAAAAGACCCAGGCTTCCACTGAGCCAACTGGCTGGCGGCGACTCGTCCTGCCCCACCGTCAGCAGCTTGGCCGAATCGCCCCCCTGGCTCACGGCCGCAAATTTAATTTGGCCCGGCGTACGCGCCGTTTTCGAAATCTCGAGCTCGTCCATTTCCCCGGCGAACCCAGCCACCGGTGTGGTAGTGTCAGGCGGGTTGTCTCCGCCGAGCAGCGACGTTGTGTTCAGCCCGGGTAATCCGGCGCTGACCGTGGCGTAGGAAGAGCCGTCGAGATAAAGTGTCGTGGTCGAGCCGCTGGCCACCACCGCGAGGTGGTGCCACGAATTGGCCGTGATGGGCGAACCGGAGGCGCTGCGCGTGCCGTTGATGTCGACGAAAGGCACGCCATTATCGAGCCCGATCAGAAAATCCTTGCCCGCGTCCCGGCGACTGAAAAGTACCGCCCCGGGCTGGAGCGCCGCCGGCTTGATCCAGGCCGACCAGGTCATCGTGCCGCCGTCAATCCAGGCCAGCGAGGTCGAACCGGGCAGGGTCACCGCCACCTTGCCCGTCAGCCGCAGCCCCGGCCCGATCAGCGACTCGGTCGAGGCAATCGGCGTGGTCGAATCGTTACCCTGACCCGACGAATCGTGGGCCGGCGCGCCGCTTTCGGCAAAGTGATAGACCAGCACCGTATCGGGATCGTAGGTCGCCTTCGGCTCGCCTCCGCCCGGAATCGTGATGCTGCCGGTGTTGCCGTAATAGAGCCAGAACACGGTCTGGCTGCCTGGCTTGAGATCCGGCACCTTGACCCAGACAAACGCCTCGCCCAGCAGTGAATCGAACTTTTCAATGTGGAACGGCAGCGGTGTCTTGTCGTCAGCCGATAGGATCCGGATGTCGCTGCCATCGTCCTTGCCTGCCGCGAAGTTAAAGTCGGCCAGCCGCACCAAAACCTGCGTGGTGCCAATCGGGTCGCTGATCGCCCCGCCGGTGGAACTCGTATCGATGGTGATCTTCTTGCGCAGTGTCCAGTCGGTGTTCCACCACGCTTGTGCCGGCAGGGCAAAAACCATTCCAGCCAGCAGAAGCAGCAGGTTAAAAAAGATAATCGTGGTTCTTTTCATATTCATTAAAACTCCGCCCAGACCCGAAAGGTCAGCAACGGCGACCAGGCCGTGGTTTGCACGCCATTGTCCATCGGCACGCCGAGGTCAAGCGAGCCATTGAGGTGATCGAGGATCCGGAGCCGTGTCCCGGCCCCGATGCTCGCCAGCGTGAATTGCGACTGCTGGTCCGCCAACGCCTCATCCAGTGAGAGCCGGCCACCCTCGGCAAAAACGTAAAACCGCCAATCGTTGACCGCCTTGCCCAACACATCACCCAACGACGGGCTCCGCATCTCCACCGAACCCAAAATCCCATTGTCGCCCAACTCTTCCGATTCGAGATAACCGCGCACTGTTCCGATGCCGCCCCCGCTGAACTGTTCACTGTTGACCAGCGGTTCGTCCGACGCCTGCCCCTGCACTTTCGCAAAGAGCTGGCAACCCTCCGGCAACTCCCACGTCTGCGACAGGTCACCCCGGAAATAAATGAAATCCCCGCTCGATCCCACCCGATTCTGCTGAAACTCCGCCTCATCGCTGCCGAATTCCCGGATCGCCAGATTCACGCTCGCATTGAAATCGGTCTCATACCCCTTTCCCTGCCATGTGCTGCTATAGGCCGCGCTAAGCGGGTAATAGGTCACCGGCGTGACCGAATGCGTCCCGGCAATGTCCACGTCCTGATCGAAGTGCTTGTAGTCGATCCCCAGACTCAGCGAATGATAAAAATCCTTTCGCGACGGCAGCGCGAAAACCGCCCGACCCCCGATCACCTGACCCTTGCCCGCCACGCCGATCCCCCCCAGAGTGTTCACATTGCTGTCCTGGTCGGTTCCCTGCAGCATTAGGCTCAGCCAGCTCATATCCGGCACCCGCGCCAGGTAATAACCCGAAAACACCTTCACATCGCTCGGATTTTCCGGCGCCGTCTGGAAGCTGAATCCCACCGAGTGTTCCAGCTGCCACAAATTATCGTAACTCACCGACCCGTTGAGCCGCAGCGGCGTCGTATCCGCGCTGTACCGGTTATTGATCTCCAGGCTCCCATGCATCGGAAACGTATCCTTCACCGTCAGGTCCACATCCACCGTTCCCGGCTCTCTGCCCGGACTCACCGATGGCGTCACTCGCCGGTCTGAAATCTGATTCAACACCAGCAAATCGTGTGTCACCTGCGTAAAGTTCGGCGACGTCCCCTCCTGCAGCGATGGCGCCTCCCGCCGGATCTGGTCGATCGAAAAATAACGTGACCCGTTCACCCGCAACCGCTCCACCTGGCCCGACATCACCTGCAGCTTCACCACCCCATTGCGCATCTGCTGCGCCGGCACCATCACCGTTACCGTCTGGTACCCTTTGTCCCGGTAGGCCTTTTCCAAGGCCCCCCGTGCTGCTTCAACATCCTCCGTAGTCCGGTACGGCCCCAAATAGGGATAAACCGCCTCCTCCACCTCGTCGCTCGACAACAATTTTCCCCCACCTTTTACTTCGTATTGCCGAATGTAAAACCGGGGAACGGACATGGCAGTGGCGGAAGCATTGGCCGGCGTGGTTCCCGCAGCCGGAGCACTGGAAGCCGCCGCGCTGTCAGGCGTGGCAAAAGCTGCCAGCAAACACCCTATCCACATTAAAATTACCCAAAGAAGCGTAAGAAGTATTCCTTCCCGCCTCGACACGTGCGACCTGTGCATGGCGAACGGATCGCAATGATTTGGCAAATTTTTCATTCAAAATCGGGCGTTGCACGTGAGAAATCAGTGGAAGGATAGTTATCGCGGAAAGGTCGACCAAGAAGTTCATGGTAACATTTGCGCGACCCAAATGTGACAATCCCGTGACGCAAAAATTAAAGACCCCTCACTCATGGACGAATTTTCAATTCGCATTCTCAATTATCTATCGAGTCAATTTTGAAGATGGCTGATGCACTCAATTTTGTATTTCTTCATGACGATGAGGCAGTCCACAAAAGAACGATTTTGGCACGCAGGCACAAGAGAGGTAGACTGCGCGGTGCGCAAAATCATCCACCTCGACATGGACTGCTTCTATGCCGCAGTCGAAATGCGCGAGCGTCCCGAGCTGGCCGGCCAGCCCGTCGCCGTCGGTGGCGGTTCACGGCGCGGCGTGGTAACCACCTGTAACTACGAAGCACGCAAGTATGGCGTCCGCTCGGCCATGCCGGGTTTCCAGGCGCGGGAACGATGCCCCCATCTGGTCTTCCTTCCGGTCCGGTTCGATCTTTATCGGGCTGAGTCGGCCAAGATCCGACGCATTCTTCGGGAGTACACCCCGTTGGTCGAGCCCCTTTCCCTCGACGAAGCCTATTTTGATGTCACCGGGCAAGACCGCTATGCCTGGGACATTGCCCGCGAAATCCGCAAGCGCATCTTCGATGAGACCAAGTTGACTAGTTCTGCGGGCATTGCCCCGAACAAGATGCTGGCCAAGATCGCGAGCGACTGGCGCAAGCCCAACGGCCAGTTCGCCATCACGCCCGATTCGATCGACACATTCATGCGCGATCTGCCGGTGCGCAAAATCTGGGGCGTCGGCCCCAAGAGCGCCGAGAAATTCGAGCGGCAGGGGATCAAAACCTGCGGCGATCTTCAGAAGATTTTCCTAACGGAATTGATATGCCGTCATGGCAAGTGGGGCCAGGAACTTTATCATCTTTGCCGGGGGCGGGACGACCGCCCGGTCGAGCCTAACCGAATTCGCAAAAGCCTCAGCAATGAATGCACCTTCGCCGATAACCTGACCACGCTGGAGCAGTGTCGACAGGAATTGGATCAACTGGTGATCGACCTCGAGCAGGAACTCCGCGCCAAGGCCTCGGATCGCCTGATCCATAAGGCCTTCGTGAAGGTGAAATTCGCCGACTTCTGCCGCACCACCCGGGAATGCGTCACTCCCCGGCCCACTCGCGACATTTACCGGGCGCTTCTCGCCGATGCCTGGGCCCGCAGCCCCCAGCCCATCCGCCTCCTGGGAGCCGGCGTTCGCTTCGTCGACGAAGAAGAAAAGGTCGACTCATCCCAGCCTCTGCTGATTCTGGAGGAATCCAAATGAGAACCGCCCTTCGGCTTCGGATCTTCAGAGTGACCTCGCAAAGGCAGCATAACATTGATTCAATTTAAACTTGTCGTCAAAGTCGCAACTTACTCTTTTCTCATCCATGGCCCGAGTGATGGAATGGCAGACATACAGGACTTAAAATCCTGAGGAGGGAAACCTCCGTGCGGGTTCGACTCCCGCCTCGGGCATCTGCTTACTGGGCGGTCCAGCCGCCATCGATGGTGAGAGTCTGCCCGGTGACATTGCGCGCCAGCGGGCTGATCAGGTACTCGGCGGCGGCGGCGATTTCCTCGATGGTGATGAAGGTCTTCTTCGGCATCGGGTCGAGCATGATGCGCCCGATCACCTCGTCTTCGGAAATGCCGCGCTGGAGCGCCTGGTCCCGGATCTGGGCGTCGACGAGCGGCGTGCGGACATAGGCGGGGCAGACGGTGTTGCAGGTGATGTCCGCGCCCGCGGTTTCCAGCGCCACCGTTTTGGAGAAGCCAATCAGAGCGTGCTTGGCCGACACGTAGGCTGACTTGAAGGGAGAAGCGACGTGCGAATGGATGGAGCCGATGTTCACGATGCGTCCGAAGCCGCGGGCGCGCATACCGGGCAGCGCCGCGCGGATCATGAGGAAGGGGCCCCGGATCATGACGCCCAGGAGAAGGTCCCATTGTTCAACGGGAAACTCCTCGACCCGCGCCACGTGCTGAAGCCCGGCGTTGTTGATGAGAACGCTCACGGGAGATTCGGCGAGTTTGTCCCAAAAAAGCCGGACATCGGCTTCGGAGGTGACGTCGAGTGCGCCCGCCTTCGCCTCGCCCCCGGCGGCGGCGATTTGTGCGGCCGTTTCCTCGGCCCTTTCGCGGTTGAGATCAGTCGCGATGATGGCATGTCCCTCTCGCGCCAGGCAAAGGCCCAGTCCGCGTCCGAGTCCGCTGCCGGCGCCGGTGATGAGAATGGTCTGCTTCATGATTTGAAAAGGTATTGCTCGCGCAACGCGCGACGCATGACTTTGTTTGAGGGGGTCCTCGGCAGGGCGTCGACCAGCACGAGGTCGTGGATTTTGAAAAGCGGATTCAAATCCAGCCTGATTGCGGTCTGCATGGCCGCGGCCAGATCATCCTGGTCGGCCGGTTGCTTGGCGCAAACGGCGTAGATCACGAGCAGGCTCGGTCCCCCGGCGGGAGAGACTGCGATGGCCGCGGTTTCCGTTACGCCAGGCACGCTTTGCAGCACGCGCTCGATCTCGGCGGAGCTGACCTTGATTCCGCCGAGATTCATGGTGTCGTCGGCGCGGCCGTGTGCGCGCCAGTAGCCGCCGGGGAGGGTTTCGATTTGGTCGCCATGTCGCCGCAGCGTTCGACGGCACGGGCTGGGCGGAACATCGGCAAAATAGACTTGGTGATGGTCCCGATGGAGCAGGCTGACGGACAAGCCGATGGAAGGGGGCACCAGAAACGCCTCGCCATTTCGGGCCGGACGACCGGTTTCGTCGAGAATGACGAAATCGAGGCCGAGGGCGGGCGTGTTGAAAGCGCCGGGAACACACGGCTTCGTGACGGTGCCGGTGAGGTAGGCGCCGCCGATTTCCGTGCCGCCGCAATATTCGATCACCGGCTTTCCGCCGGCCTGGGCCATGAGCCAGCGCATATCATCGGCATTGGAGCATTCGCCGGTCGAGCTGAAAAGTTTGATGGCGCTCCAGTCGAAACCGCGCGGGCAATCGGTGACGCGCCAGGCTTTGACCAGGCTCGGAATCACCCCGAGCATCGTCGCGCGGGATTCCTGGACGAAGCGGGCGAATTCGCGTCCGCTGGGCGCGCCGCAGTAGAGGCCCATAGCGACCCGGTTGATCAGGCTGGCGAAGATCAGCCACGGGCCCATCATCCAGCCGATGTTCGTCGGCCAGACCAGCACGTCACAGGCCTGGATATTTTGGTGAAAGTGGGCGTCGGCGGCGGCTTTGATCGGAGTGAGTTGCGTCCAGGGTATCGCTTTGGGCTCGCCGGTCGTGCCGGAGGAAAAGAGGATGTTGACCGTGTCGGACGGTTCCCGCGGCACGGCGGCGAACGGCCCCGGTTCGGCGAGAAATTGCTCCCAAGCGCAGTCTCCGGTCCGCAGCGCAAGAGAGAGCCGTCCGCGGGCGGGAAGGACGATGGCAGGCGGGCGATCCATCTCAACGATGCTTTGATAAAGCGGGAATTCCTTGCCTCCGCGCAGGGCGACGTCCTGGGTGAAAATGGCCACCGCGCGGGCGAGCCGCAGACGCGTGGCGATTTCTTTCGGGCGAAAGCTGTCCGCGATGCCGACCACCGCGCAGCCGGCCTTGATGATGCCGAGATAGATGGCCACCGATTCCGCGGTCATCGGCATCAAGATCGCGATGGCGCTCCCGGGTTCGAATCCCCGCCGCACCAGGGTCCGGGCGACGCGGTCGGTGAGGCCCTCAAGTTCGCCGAAGGTCATCGTCTCCAGGTCGCCGCCTTCGGTCTGGTGGATGATGGCGGACGCATCGGCGGGAGCGGCAAAACAGCTCTCGACGATGTTGAGCCGCGCGTCCGGCAGCCAGCGCGGTGAGGTCGCATCACCGGTCGGGTCCAGCACGCGGGAAAACGGTTGCCGGAAACGGATGCCGAGCCGCTCAATGGCCAGCGCCCAGTAGGCCTCGCGATTTTGCACCGACCAGGCGTGCAGCGCGTCGTGGGAATCAACGCCCACCCGCCGCATCAGCCAGCCGAGATTCGTACCGGCGATGAATTCGGGCGACGGCGTCCAAGCCGGTGATAAGTCGGATGGCGGAGATGGACAAGTCATGAGTTTTGAAATCAGGGCCGCTGCAACACGACGGCGCAACCCATGCCGCCGCCGACGCACAAGGTGGCCAGTCCGCGCGTCGGACGCCGGTGGGCCAGGTGGACCAGGAGCCGCGCGCCGCTGGCCCCGATGGGATGGCCCAGCGCGATGGCGCCACCGTCGGGATTGACCCTGTCTTCGGCGATCCCGAGTTCGTTCATGCAGGCGACGGCTTGGGCGGCAAACGCCTCGTTCAGTTCGATCCAGTCGAACTCGTTCGGGTCCTTGCTGACGCGTCGTGTGGCATAAATCGGTCCCAAGCCCATGAGGGAAGGCTCGCATCCCACGGAGGCGCTCGCGGTCATTACCGTCAGAGGCTCAAGACCGTTCTCGAGACCGAATTTTTCCTCGCAGAGTACGAGCATGGCGGCGCCATCGTTCAGGCCGGCGGCATTGCCGGCTGTGACGGTGCCGTCGGGTTTGAAAGCCGGCTTGAGCGCGGCCAATTTTTCCAGCGTCGTGCCGGGCCGCGGATGTTCGTCCTGCTTTAATTCCGCGAGCGGTACGATCTCAGCCGTAAAACGGCCCGCGGCCCGAGCCGCGGCATAGCGTTCCTGACTGCGCACGGCAAATCGATCCTGCGCTTCCCGGGAAATGGACTTGCGATCCGCCACGCGTTCGGCGGTAAGACCCATATGTTCGCCGCTGAAGGCGTCGGTCAATCCGTCGCGCAACAGCGAATCGATCAGCACGCCATCGCCCAGCTTGTAGCCGGAGCGCGCCCTGGCCAAAAGATACGGGGCGTTGGACATCGATTCGGTGCCGCCGCACAACACCATGCGGGCCGAACCCGCCTGGATGGCCTGCGCGGCGAGAATAACCGCCTGCATACCCGAGGCGCACATCATGTTCACGGTGAAAGCCGGCGTGCTCACCGGCAGTCCAAGCCCGATGCCAACCTGGCGCGCCACGTTCATGCCGAGTCCCGCGCCGAGCACATTGCCTAGGATTACGCTGTCGATTCGGGCGGGATCAAAGCCATCCAGCGCCGCCCGGCCCGCGGCCACGGCCAGATCGACTGCGGAATACTTGGCGAGCGCGCCAAGGAAGCGTCCTTGCGGAGTACGAAACGCGGAAACGAGCCAGACAGGTTTCATGCTAAATGACGCTAACCTCGACCTCGTTAAGATACAGCGAAAATCTGACAACCGTCTGACAAATTTTTCGTGATTCGGAATAACTCCAGCGGACATCGCCTTCTTGAAAACTCGCTTTTCCGAGAGAGAAGTCCGCTGGAGTCATGCGGAGTCCTCATCGGGGTGGATTCGACTCCCGCCTCGGGCATCTGCTTACTGGGCGGTTGTACCTTGCCCGATAATTCTTTGTTTTTTGGTCTGCGGAATGCCCCAAATCAAGGGCGATGTTTCCGATAAATAAAGAGGACCAAACCGAGGAGGAGGCCGGCGCGGATGAGGACTGCCCCTGGCTACTTTTGCAATGAGTTCTAGATAGTGTAGTCACGAGATATGAGCCCAGAGAGCGATGCAGCGAATCTGAACGGCGGCGAGGAAGGAGGCGGTTCTTTTGGCGTAACGGGTGGCAATACCCCGCCAGCGTTTGAGGTGGAGGAAAGCATTTTCGAC
>JAJSLK010000039.1 GCA_021272165.1 Methylacidiphilales bacterium | reverse complement strand
TATCCGCCTTTTTGCGCAATGTACTTGGGAGCGCTTCCTGTTCCTCGCGAAATTCCACTTCGCGCATTCTTTCTCTGCTCTAGCCAAAAGTTGTAATGAGGTAAGGATTTGCCTCTAATACCAACGTCATGGCCTTGCTCGGGAAAAACATTCTGCTCGTCTTCTTTCTTATTCTGCTCCCCGGCGCGGCCATCCTCGGCCCGATCCTCTACTTTGCTCTCAGCCCGATTTTTCCCATTCCCTTTCACCGCGCCATGGACCGCGCGCTGCTCATCTGCGCGGTTCTCGCGCTCGCCCTGTTTGCCTCCCGAATCCCCTTCAGCAAACTTTGGCCCTTTGACAATTCGGCCTGGAAACAACTCCTCCTTGGTTATCTTCTGGCCGCTGTCACCATCCAGACCGCCATCGCTTTCGACTACGCCTTCTGTGGCTTCACCAGTGCCCATCTCAACGGCCACCAGGCCACCTCGCGCATCCTTCTCGCCGTCATCGCTGCGATCCTCATTCCACCCCTGGAGGAAACCATCTTCCGTGGCTTTCTCCAGGGCGAATTCACCCGAAGCCTCGGCTGGCGCGGCGGCCTTTTCATCGCGGCGGTCGTTTACATGCTCGCCCATTTTCTCAAAATCCCTGCCGGGATCGACCATCAGCCTGTCCATCTCTGGAGCGGGGTCACCGCCCTTGGCGCCATGTTCGCGCATTTCGGCGAAAGCGACTTTTTCATCGGCAATCTCGGCAAAGCACTCAATCTTCTCCTCCTCGGCCTCATCTTCGGAGGTGCCTTCCTCCGTGCCGGCACCCTCTGGCTCAATGCCGGACTCCACAGCGGCCTCATCCTCGGCCTCCTCATCTTCACCGGCTTCACCCGGCCCGACGTCCCGCCCCGCGTCGATGGGCTCGATGGAGATATGATTTCCAGTCCGGTCACCGGCGTGGTATTGGTGCTGCTCGGTCTTTGGTTATGGCGCTTCTATCGTCATCCTTCCGTTTTGCCCGAGACTGGGGCGAATGCGCCCTGAACCTCGCCTTTCCCTGGCCCGAATCGGCCGCCGCTGCGCCCGTCCGCATCAAGCCCCCCTTTTGCCGCCAATGCGGCGAGCCCTTTCCCGCTCTTCCCGCCGACGATCCTTCCTTCATCTGCCATCATTGCGCCGAACGGAAATGGCATTTCCAATGGGCCCGGGCCGGTTATCGCACCGAAGGCCAGGTCCTTGAAGCCATCACCGGTTTCAAATACCGCGATGAATATTACCGCTACCGCCAGCTCTCCGCCTGGCTTGTTGAAACCTTCGACCGCTACGCCGGCCATGATTCATGGGACGCCCTCGTCCCCGTTCCGCTCTATCATCGCCGCCATCGCGAACGCGGATTTAACCAAGCGCACGAGCTCGCCCGAAATTTGGCCAGGGCTAGAAAAATGCGGGTGCTAGACGTACTTTATCGTTATCGCGAGACCGATTCTCAGGCTGAACTCGACCGCGAAGCCCGTTGGAAAAACATGGCAGGTGCCTTCCAAATGAAACGTGGATTTGACGTAAAGGGTAGTCGTTTGTTATTATTAGATGATGTTTTTACGACAGGCGCGACGGTTGACGCCTGTGCGCAAGCCCTGGCCAAGGCCGGGGCACGCCAGTTGGCGGTTCTGACCGTTGCCCGGAGTTAACAGCGAGGCTCCTCACCACCATGTCCCCCCCTACCACTCCCTCCTCGGTTTTCCCCAAGCCCGACTACGGCAAAACGCCCACCAAGAAGAAGGAAATGCCCGAGGGCCTCTGGACCAAGTGCCCCGAATGCAGCGCTTACATCTTCAACAAGGAACTCGAGTCGCTCCAGATGGTCTGCAAGGAATGCGGCCATCACTTCAATATCACCGCCCATCATCGCCTCCATCATCTCCTCGATGAAGGCACCTGGGAGGAATTCGACGCCGGCATCGCCTCCGTCGACATCCTCAAGTTTACCGGCGCCACCAGCTACTCCGAGCAGCTCAAAAAATATCAGAAAAAAACCGGCCTCAAAGAAGGCGTCGTCTGCGGCCTCGGCCGCATCGAGGGCCACGCCATCTCCCTTGCCGTCATGGAGTTCAACTTCCTCGGCGGTTCCATGGGCTCCGTCATGGGCGAAAAAATCACCCGCGCCATCGAGCGCGCCACCGAGCGCAAAGTCCCCCTCCTCACCTTCTCCGCCTCCGGCGGCGCCCGCATGCACGAAGGCATGTTCAGTCTCATGCAGATGGCCAAGACCAGCGGCGCCCTCTCCCGCCACGCCGCCGCCCGGCTCCCCTTCATCTCCATCCTCACCCACCCCACCATGGGCGGAGTCACCGCCAGCTTCGCCACCCTCGGCGACCTCGTCATCGCTGAACCCCGCGCCATGATCGGTTTCGCCGGCGCCCGCGTCCTCAAGGAAACCACCCGCCAGGACCTGCCCAAGGGCTTCCAGACCGCCGAATTTCTCCTCGAACGCGGCCTCATCGACCGGATTATTCCCCGCCTCGAAATGCGGGCCGAACTCGCCAAGCTCCTCGACTATCTCGGCCCCCGTCCCTCGGCCAAATCGGCCGAGACCCCTGCCCAGCGTAACGGCCACGGCCCCGTCCGCGGACACTCGGTGTAGTCTTTCAATCACCATGAGGTGGTCCATGAGGGACGCCTGTTTCGTCTCAATGAATCGGGATTGCTTTTATCATAATATGCGTTATTTTATGCGTTATGAAGACGGCCTCCGTTTACGATGTGCAGCATAATTTCAGCCGCGTTCTTTCCTGGGTGGCGGCCGGCGAATCGGTGGTTATTCGCCGGCATCGCGTTCCGGTGGCCCGGCTCATTCCCGCAAAGAAGGAAAGGCCGCGCGCCAAAATGCCCGATTTCATGGCCCGATTGAGAGAGGACTACGGGAATCACGTGGCGCCGGATGCGCAGCATATTTTGGACGGATTGCGCGAGGATCGCTATTGAAAGTCTATTTTGATACCAGGCTTCTCTTGAAGCTCTATTCGGCTGAGCCCGATTCCGCGAAAGCGGCGGCCCTGGTGCAAAGCCAGGAAGACCCTCTTATCTTCTGCCAATTGCAGCAGACCGAGCTGCGCAATGCGCTTTATCGCAAAGCCGCCCGCCACGAAATTGACCGGAAGCACCTCGCCCGGTCACTGAAAAGAGTGCAGTCCGATCTGGATGAAGGCATTCTTCAGGTTCCTTCTCTGGAATGGCCGGAAGTCTGGGCGCGAGCGGATCGATTGACGGCCAAATATGCCTTGGTCACCCAGTGCCGGATATTGGACATGCTTCATGTTGCCGTGGCTATGGAGTTGGATGTAAAAACCATGGGCACGACCGATGCTCGCCAGATGATAGTGGCGCGAAAAGCCGGGCTGAAAATTGTTACCCTGCCCTGACTACAATCTCACCAGCACGTTCTCCGGCACGCCGCCCTGCTCGAAAGCCGAGATCGTTTCCAGCGTCGTCTGTGCGATATTCGCCAGCGCCTCGTGGGTCAGGAATGCCTGGTGCGACGTAATCAGCACGTTCGGCATTGAAATCAGCCGTGCCAGCACGTCGTCCTGCAGCACCTGCCCGGAAAGATCATGAAAGAAAATTCCCGCCTCTTCCTCGTAGACGTCCAGTGCCGCGCCACCGATATGACCCGACTTCAGCGCGTCCAGCAGCGCCTGCGCCTCGATCAGCGCGCCCCGGCTCGTGTTCACGATCAGCGCGCCTTTTTTCATCTTCGCGATCGTCTCGGTCTTGAGGAAGTGATAGGTCTCCGGCAGCAGCGGTACGTGCAGCGAGATCACGTCGCTCTCCGCCAGCAACAGCGACGAATCGACATACGTCACCGGCAGGTCGCTGCGCGGAAAGGCATCGAACGCCAGCAGCCGACAGCCGAAACCCGCCATGATCTTCGCGAACGCCGCGCCGATCTTGCCTGTCCCCACGATCCCCACCGTTTTGCCGTATAGATCAAAGCCCACCAGCCCCTCCAGCGAGAAATTCGATTCCCGCACCCGGTTATAGGACCGATGCAGCTTCCGGTTCAGCGTCAGCAGCAGCGCCACCGTATGTTCCGCCACAGCGTGAGGCGAGTAATCGGGCACCCGTGTCACCGTCAGGCCCAGATGCCGCGCTGCGCTCAGGTCCACATGGTTGTAGCCCGCACAGCGCAGAGCGATCAGCCGCACGCCGCTCTCCTTTAGTGTCGTCAGTGTCGGCTTGTCCAGCACGTCATTGACGAACGCGCACACCGCCTGGCTTCCCGCCGCCAGCTTCGCCGTCTTCTGCTCCAGCCGCGCCGAGAAAAAATGCAGCTCATGCCCGCTCCGCACGTTCTCCTTTTCCAGTGCCGCCCGGTCGAAATGATGGGTGTCAAAAACGGAAACAATCATGATCAATCAATCGTGTAGGCCGGGGAGCCGGTCAAGCTCCCGCCCCTGTCAGCCGCTCGATCTCAATGCCCACCAGGCAGACATCGTCGGCGAATTCCTCCCGTCCGGCGAACTGTCGCGCCTGGTTCAGCAGCGCATCGAGAAAAACCTCGCCCCGCTTTGGCGCGCAGCTCTGAATCAGCGCGATGAACCGCGGATCATCCGGCGAAAGGTCCTTGCCCTCGCCCAGGTCGCTCAGCCCGTCCGTGTAAACCAACACCAGGTCGCCCGCCTTCACGGCGTCGGTCTCGGTCGGGTAATCGGAATCTTTCGCCACGCCCAGTGCGAACGGCGGCCGCGCCAGGTTGTCGCCCATCGTTCTCACCAGATTGTCTGTCCGGTTGATATGCAGCGGACGGGGATGGCCCGCGGTGGCGAAACGCACCGTCCCGCTCACCGTATCGATCACCAGGTAAAGCGCCGTCACGAACATCGACATCGGAAGGGGCTCGAAGAAGTGGTGCAGCCGCCGGTTCAACTCGCCCAAGAATTCGCCCGGCTCGGCCGCCAGATATTGCGCCTCCTCAACCAATACCCGCTCCACCGCCGTCACCAGCGCGGCATGGACCCCGTGGCCCATCACATCGCAGATCAGCACGCCGGCCTGCGTGTCGGAAATCGGCACCACCGTAAAGAAATCACCGCCCACGCGGCCCTCCGGCAGGTAGCGATGGGCGAAACGCAAGGCGCTTTCCGCCTCGCTCGCTCCCTTGGGAAAGGAGGGATAGCTCTGCGGCAGCAGCGCCTGCTGCACCTCGCGCGCCAGCGCCAGTTCGGTATCCATCTGCGCCTGCTTCTCGGCCAGTTCCCGCGTGTAAGCGCTCAGCTGCTCCGCCTTGTGGTGTTCCTCCGTGATGTCCCGCGAAATCCCGCACGTGCCGATGATCTTTCCATTCTCGTCCCGCATCGGCACCTTCGTCGTGGAGACCCAGGTCACCCGCCCGTCCGGCATGTTTTCCTGTTCCAGCTTCCCCACCAGCGGCTCGCCGATCTTTAAGACGTGCTGTTCGTCCGCCATGGCCTCCTTGGCATGCTCGGCCAGGAAAAAGTCGAAATCGGTCCGACCCTTCAATACCTCATCGCTCGGCACCTTCAGGAACTCCCGCATCGCCCGGTTGACCGAGATAAATCTCCCCTCGCAGTCCTTGAAATAGATCCGGTCCGGGACCGTATCCATCAGGGCCATGAGCAAATGATGATCAATATGGGCCATAAAACGACGTATGGTTGGGGAAACGGCGCACGGCATATCCGTGCCATTCAGTCGTAATAGTAGGCTCTACGATTTTGGCGATGAAAATATTCGGTCAATCCATGCTTTCAATGCATAGAAATAGACGGTTTTAATTCAAATGTATAGCTACAGTTTGCCCCTTCCGCTTGAGGAATTTTCCTGTTGTTTGCTCTTAATGAGGCGACACGCTCGGCGCTGATAAGGTCGGGGTCAGTGCGCTTGCCCGGGCTGACGGCGTGCTGTTCGTTGCCGGTACGACCGTAATTGATGGTTGCGCCGTCGGCGAGGGGATATTCGCTGGGGTGACCGCTGTGTTGGTTGTCGCCGGGGAGGAGACCATCGGGGCATGTGGCGCCTTGGCCATCATGGAGGCCGGCTCATAATTGAAATGCCAGTTCGCCACCATCACCTGTCCCGTCTCGGCATCGCGCACCCGGATATTTACCTTCACCACCGGCTGCACCAGGTCGCGCGGCAGATAGAGCCGCACTGTCGACGTCTTCGGGTCGTAATCGTGCCGCACCGCGCCGAAATCGACCATGTCGGTCTCAATCGACTTCGGATCGAGGACGCCCGCATAGCCCAGCACCGCGGTGATGATCGGCCGCGGATTGCTCGTCGTCGCGCCCGGAGCCGGATCGGCCTCGGCGATACCCAGAGCTCCCTGGTGCAGGTAGGCCGCGAAATTCCGCTCCACTGGCTGCGTGATGATGTACCGCCCGACGCTGAAAATATTCGTCGTTGCGTGCACCGGATTGTCCGCCACCGTGAAAATCGCCTCGTAACCCGCCGCAATTGCCTTCGCCTCGACCTCCTTGTTGTAGTCGCCGTAGGGATAGGCCAGGTACCGGATTGGTTTGCCCAGTTTTTCCTGCAGCAGCGCCTTCGATCCCGACGTCTCGTTCGTCAGGAACTGGTCGTACTCTTCCGGCGTCAAATTGTGCCACACATGCTTGATCTCTTGCCGGTGATGGGTCAGGAACGGATGGGTCATCGAATGCGACTCGATATCCACGCCCTCCGACTGCAGTGCCAGCAGATCATTCCAGCTCGCTGCGCCCACGCCTTCATTCACCGTGATGAAGTCGGGATAGACGAAATAGGTCCACGGATAGCCATATTTCTTTAAAATCGGCGCCGCATACACGATCGCACTCTTGTAACCGTCATCGATCGTGATCGCCACCGAGTTCGGCGGCAGCCCGATCTCGTGCTTGATAAACCGCACCACGTCGGAAAGCGGCACCACATGATAACCATTGTCGCGCAGATACTTCATCTCCGCCTCGAACGTGTCCGCCCGCATCTTGTAGATGTTCCGCGACGATTCCCCCGGCGCCATGAACTGGTGATAGCCGAGAACAATCACGCTCGCCTCAACCGGCACGGGCCGTGGCGGGCCTCCGTTCGGCGTGGCGGAAAGCGGGGATGTATTCGTTGAAACCGACGTCGGCGCGGCTTCCGCGTTCTCCCCGGCGGTGGCGTTCGTTGCGGGCGTCGTTACCGCCGTTGGCGAGGGCGACGCGGCCGGTGTCGTTTCCGCCGCCGCCAGTCTCAAATCCTCTCCGGGATGATAGGCCGCCAGGACAAAAAACGGATTTCCCCGAGGCTCATCCATCGTCGATGACGGCGGGACCGCCGGAGCGGAAGCCGGATCGGGCGGAGTGGACGCCGGCGTCGGCGCCGTCTCGGTCGGGGCTGAACTTGCCGGCGGCAGCGGTCCGATCAGTGGGCTCTCCGTCGGACTCGGCACTGGCATTGACGTGGGCACTGACGATGGCACAACGGCTCCGGAGGTGGAGGCCGCTCCGGAAGCCGGCGCCGCCGCGGTCAGGGCCGTTCCCTCCACGCCGAATTTTTCCCGTTCCGCCCGGAATCGGCCCTCCATTTGGGCGTGTTCGTACGCGAAATAACCAAGATAAATGATAATGAAAAGAAGGACCCCGGCGGCCAGGGCCAAATAACGCTTGAGAAGCATAAAGGGGACTGACGCTATCAGCTAAAAAGCCGATTTTCAACAACTTCGAGAATGACGTGGAGGGTCCAGCCGTGCAGTTCCTGGACGCGGGCGCCGATCTGGGTCGGTACGACCCACTCCGCGTCCGTCTCGCCTTTCAGCTTCCCTCCGCCCCGTCCGTTCAGCGCCACCGTCTTTATCCCCCGCGCTTTCGCCGCCTCCACCGCCAGCAGTAAATTGGGTGAATTTCCGCTGGTCGTGAAAACCACCAGCACGTCCCCCGCCGCTCCCAGTGCCTCCACCTGCCGCGCGAAAACCGCATCAAAGCCATAATCGTTCCCGATGCACGTCAACGCCGTCCCGTCCGCCGCCAGTGAAATGGCCGGCAGCGCCCGGCGGTTGTTTTTGAATCGCCCCACCAGCTCCTCGCAAAGATGCAGCGCGTCCGCCGCGCTTCCCCCGTTGCCGGCCGCGAGCACCTTGTTCCCCGCCGCCAGCGCTTCGGCGATGATTCCCGCGCACTGGTCCACCTGGCTCAGGCTGGCCCCCGCGTCGGCCACCGCCTGCACCAGCTCGGCATATTGTTGCTGGACGATTGGATTCATGAAATGAGAGGATGCGCCTCCGCGATCATGCTGTCATGAAGATTTTCTTTCGCTACCTGTTCATGCGGCTCCTCGTGCCGTTCTTCGTCTGCCTCTTCGCCTGCGCCGTCATCTGGATCATGGTCGATCTCTACGGCAACATCGACGACTTCCTCGAGCGCAAGATCAACGTCCACCTCATCCTCTACTTCTACAGCCTCCAGATTCCTAACATGCTCGTCCAGGTCCTTCCGGCCGCGATCCTCTTCTCCACCCTCTGGACCCTCCTCAGCCTCAACCGCCGCAGCGAAATCGTCGCCTTTCAATCCGGCGGCATGGCCCCACTCTGGATTTTCTCCCCCTTTTTTGTTTTTGCCCTCATCTGGGTCGCCATCCTCTCCTACGATCTCAGCGGGCCCGCCGCCACCGCCGAAGTCACCCGCGAACGAGTTCTCCAGCAGGTCAAGGGCCAAAGCGCCCACCGCAACGTCTTCGACACCCTCCCCTACGTCGACAACGTCAACCGCCGTGTCTGGTTCTTCCAGAGCCTCGACACCGGTGACGGCCGGACGCGTGGCGTCATGGAAATCCTCCAGCGCGACGCCCGCGGCCACGACATCGTCAAGTACATTGCCAACCAGGCCGAATGGACCGGCGGATTCTGGCGCCTCTCCGGCGGCGTCAAGGAACTCGTCTTCACGCCCGAGGGCAATCTCCAAAGCGAGAAAATCTACCAGGAACTCGACCTCCCCGACGTCACTACCCCGCCCAACCAGCTCTCCCTCATCGTCTCCCAGCCTGATCAACTCACCCTCACCCAGCTCTCCGAGTACATCGCCACCAGCACCACCACCGCCGAGAACATTGCCAAGTACCGCACCGAATGGTGGTATCGCGTCCTTGATGCCCTCAGCCTTCTTGTCCTCATGCTTTTCGCTCTCACGCAGGGCATGCGCACCGACCGCCGCACCGCCATGGTCGGCGTGGCCTGGGCGGTCGTTGTTCTCATTGTCTACACCATGGTCATGAGCGTCTTCATAGCCGCCGGCCGCTTCAACCGCCTTCCGCCCTTCATTGCCGTCATCGCCACGCCCACTCTCTTTGGACTGCTCGGCCTCCATCTCCTCGCCGTCAAGAACGGTTGGTGGTGGCAGTTGCGGGAATATTACCGGCGGTGGAAGTCGAGCAACGGCCCGAAGAACCTGACGGCTTAGAGTCTGCTTGTTTCAAAACCCGAAAAGGCGCTCAAAGCCAGCCTAGTGTTATGTCCCTGAAATATCTGGAATAAGTCTATGCGGGAAGGCATGAATAGATCATGCCCCTCGGACGCCCCATCATCGGACTAAATATCACACAAGAACAACAACAGGAACTACAGGCCATGGTCCGGTCACGCAGCCTGCCGACAGGTCTTACGCTA
>JAJSLK010000065.1 GCA_021272165.1 Methylacidiphilales bacterium | reverse complement strand
GCACCACCGGCTCGGCCTTGAGCGCCCGCACGGACAACAACCTCATGATCGAAGCCGCCCTGCGGGTGTTGGCTTACACCCTTCGCCGTTAGGGACTTGGTTTTTTTATTCATGTTTTCTACAAAGCAAAATGAGTTCTAGAACTTCTTTTTACTTTGCGCAGAAAGTCGTGGGGACGATGATGGATGAGTTATGTTGATTCATCCCACCGATACGATTCTTTTCACCGGCGACAGTATTACCGATTGCGGGCGCATCCGCGAGGAGGCCGGGCACCTGGGTTCCGGTTATCCGGCGTTCATCGCGGCCCGGTTGCAGGCAAAGCTGGCCGCGCCGAAACTGCGCATTTTTAACCGGGGCATCAGCGGCGACCGGTCGAAGGATTTGCTGGCGCGGGTGAACCCGGACCTGTTGGCGCTAAAGCCGACCGTGCTTTCGATCCTGATCGGGATCAATGACGTGTGGCGGCGTTACGACAGCAACGATCCGACGAGCCTGGAGGCATTCGAGAAGAATTACCGGACGCTGTTGGAAAAGGTGCGCGAGGCACTCGATGTACGGGTGATTTTGCTGGAGCCGTTTGTGCTGCATGTGCCGAAGGATCGTCATGCCTGGCGGGAGGATTTGAACCCGAAGATTGACGCGGTGCGGAGATTGTCACTGGAATTTGGGACGGAATACCTGCCGTTGGACGGGCTTTTGGCCCAGGCGGCGGCGAAAGCGGGTCCGGCATTTTGGGCCGCAGACGGGGTGCACCCCACGGCGGCGGGTCATGCGCTGATCGCGCAGGCGTGGCTGGAAAATGCCGGGCTGGCGTGAAGGCATTTGAGGTGCAGCCATGATGAAGGGCCAGAAGGTTGTCTGCGTCAACGACAAGGTGGAACCGGAAATCCGGGCGCTGTATGACCAGTGGGTCAGCCAGGGGGCGGTCTACGTGATCCGGGACGTGCTGCTGGCGCAGAACCGGAAGGGCGAATGGGGCGAAGTCGGACTGCTGCTGCAGGGGGTCGTGAATCAGCCGCAGTCAATTCCGCCTTATCAGGAGCGCTCGTTCAACAGCGAGCGGTTCCGACCCATCGAGGACAAGGCGCTCAACGAGGAACTGGAGCGGACGCAGTACGCGGAGATCCGGAAGTAGGCGTCAGAGCCAGTCGATGCGGCCGTCCTTGAGTTTGTAGATGCCGCCGACGACGCCGATTTTTCCGTCGGCGACGCACTGGCTGAGGATGGGCGAGGCCGATTTGAGGTTCTCGACGTTGAGGCGGACATTTTCGCGGATGGCATCGGCGAGGAGGCTGTCGGGCTTGTCCTTGGAGTCGGCCAGGGCGGCTTTGACGGCGGGGCGGAGGTGCTCGACGAGCTGGGGGAGATGGCCGGGAAGTTCGGCGCCATCCTTGACGGTTTTGATGGCGGCGTCGACGGCACCGCATTTGTCGTGGCCGAGGACGACGAGGAGTGTCGTGCCAAGGAATTTGACGGCGTACTCGAAGCTGGCGATGGCGTCGTCATTGGTGAAGTTGCCCGCGACCCGGACGACGAAGAGATCGCCGCGGCCGCTGTCGAAGGCAAATTCAGGAGCGATGCGGGAATCGGCACAGCTGAGGATACCGGCGAAGGGGTTTTGGCCCCCGGCGAGCGCGGCCCGTTCGGCGGCGAAGTCGTGGCGCTTCATGACGCCGCTGATGTAGCGCTCGTTGCCTTCCTTGAGGCGGGCGAGGGCCTGATCAGGCGTGAGGACATTCTGGGGTTTGGGCGTTTCCCCGGCGGCAAAGAGCGCGCGGCTGGAGAGGGTAAGACCCGCCGCCGCGCCGCCCATGAGGCGAAGGAAATTGCGTCGGGAATAAATAGGAGCGTGGTCGTCAGAAAGATTTCCGCAAATGGCGCACATAAGGGTAATCCCATTCTTTAGCCAGAAAAAACTCCCCGTCACGCGGAAAGAGGGAGTGAATGCTTTCCCGCCGATGGGGACATCGGCGACTACCCCACCGTCGCCCGGCGGTCGACGGCTACCGCTGAGCAGTTGCCTGCGGGCGGAAGTTTTGTAAGCTGGGGCTCCAGATGAACCACATCATTTTCGAAGACCTGTTTGTGCTGGAGATGGCCAACAACCATTACGGGAACCTGGAGCGCGGGCTGAAGATCGTGCGGGCCTATGCGCCGATGGTGCGGTTCAACAACGTGCGAGCGGCGATCAAGCTGCAGTTGCGGGACGTGGAGAGCTTCATCCACAAGGATTTCCGCAACCGGTCGGACATCCGGTACATCAAGAAGACGCTGGATACGCAGATGTCGCGGGATGATTTCCAGACGCTGGCGGAGGCGATCAAGAAAGGCGGCTGCATTCCGATGGCGACGCCGTTCGACGAGGCTTCGGTCGATTTTTGCGTGGAACTGCGGATGCCTATCCTGAAGCTGGCGAGTTCCGACGTGAACGACTGGGTGCTGATCGAGAAGATCGCCAAGACGCGCAAGCCGGTGATCTGCTCGACGGGCGGGACATCGCTGAAGGACCTCGACGACCTGGTGACTTTTTTCGAAAACCGGAACATTCCGCTGGCGATCAATCATTGCGTGTCGCTCTACCCGTGCGAGGAGGGTGACCTGGAACTGAACCAGATCGATTTCCTGAAGAAGCGTTATCCGCACCATGTGATCGGCCTGTCGACGCACGAGTACCAGAACTGGGAGAGCTCGATGGAGATCGCCTACGCGAAGGGCGCGCGGACGTTCGAGCGGCACATCGACATCGAGGACGACGGCAAGCCGGTGTCGCCCTATTGCAGCCTGCCGGCGCAGATCGATGTCTGGTTCAAGGCATTCAACCGCGCACGGAACATGTGCGGCAGCAGCGGGGAGGCACGGCGGCAGATTTCGGAGCCGGAGACGAAATACCTGAACGGGCTGGTGCGGGGAGTCTATGCCAAGCGGGACCTGCCGGCCGGCTACATCATGAACCACGAAACAATGGAGAAGGACGTTTATCTGGCGATTCCGCTGCAAAAGGGCCAGATTTCATGCCGCGAACTGATGCAGGGCGAGACGTTGCTGCATCCGATTGCGAAGGACCAGCCGATCCTGATCGATTCGATCGACAGCGCCTATGCCTACAGCGATGAGCTGAAGAACATCATTTACGAGCGGGGAATTTAGTTCGGTTGTTTCGCACGGAGGACTCAGAGATCATGTAGGGAAGTACCTTTCCGCCGATGGGACATCGGCGGCTACCCAGCTCGGGATGACAGGTGCCTGGTAACCCAATAATGGCTATAGGGAATTCAAATTTTTTACGGAATCACGTAAGTTGGATGTCATGACTGCGCCGAGAGAGCCGTTGCCGGAGGTGCCGGACCTGCCCATGCCTTCACCGGAAGAGGAGGAGATCAACCCGTCCCCTTCCGCGCCGCACAATGCGGTGCTGGCCATTCTTTTTGCCCTGAGCTTCGCCCATCTGCTAAACGATACGATGCAGTCGCTGCTGCCGGCGATTTATCCGCTGCTACGCAGTTCGTTCTCGCTGAGTTACGCGCAGATTGGGCTGATTACGCTGACGAACCAGATGACGGCGTCGCTGCTCCAGCCGCTGGTCGGCTTTTACACCGACAAGTATCCGAAGCCCTATTCGCTGGCGATCGGCATGAGCTTTACGCTGGCCGGGCTGGTGATGCTGGCGCTGGCGAATCACTTTCTCTGGATCCTGCTGGCGGCGGCGCTGGTGGGCGTGGGCTCGTCGGTGTTTCATCCGGAGGCGTCGCGGGTGGCGCGGATGGCCTCGGGCGGGCGGCATGGTTTTGCGCAGTCGCTTTTCCAGGTGGGCGGGAATGCGGGGACCTCGTTCGGGCCACTGCTGGCGGCGTTGATCATTGTGCCGGGCGGGCGAATCGAGGTGCTCTGGTTCTCGCTCGTGGCCCTGACGGGAATCGTGGTGCTTTACCAGGTGGGCCACTGGTACCGGAAGAACACGGCACGGCTGAAACCGAAGGGCGGGCACGCGGAGCATCATGGGCTGCCGCGGCGCAAGGTGCTGGTTTCGATCTCTCTGCTGGTGGTGCTGGTGTTCTCGAAATATTTCTACCTGGCGAGCATGACGAGCTATTACACGTTTTACCTGATCGGGAAGTTTCACCTCTCGATCCCACAGTCGCAATACATGCTCTTCATCTTCCTGTTTGCGGTGGCGGCAGGGACGATCATCGGGGGGCCGGTGGGGGACAAGATCGGCCGGAAACGGGTGATCTGGGGTTCAATTCTGGGCGTTGCGCCATTCACGTTGCTGCTGCCGCACGCGAACCTGATCGAGACGGGAATCCTGAGCGTGTTCATCGGCGTAATCCTGGCGTCGGCGATGTCGGCGATCATTGTTTACGCGCAAGAACTGGTGCCGGGAAACGTGGGGATGATCGCGGGGCTCTTTTTCGGCCTGGCATTCGGGATGGGGGGCATCGGGTCGGCGGTGCTGGGGAAGCTGGCCGACTGGACGAGCATCAATTTTGTTTTCGAGGTGTGCGCGTTCCTGCCGCTGCTGGGACTGCTGACGATGTTCCTGCCGAATTTGGAGAGGAAAAAGAGCTAGAACAGGCTTCTTCCCGGGCAAAAACGATTTCAAAATAGGAAATCATGATCTATCTCGGCATCGATTGCGGAACGCAAAGCACCAAGACGATTGCGCTGGATGGCGATTCGGGCGCGATCCTGGCCTCGGCCGCGCAGGCTTATGAGGTGATCGGCGGTTTGCCGCCGGGGCACATGGAACAGGACCCGGGGACGTGGACAGCGGCGGTCGATGCGACCGTGGCGCAGGTGCTGGAGGCATTGGGATCGTGGCGGAGCGACGTGCGGGGGATCGGGGTGTCGGGACAGCAGCATGGCTTCGTGCCGCTGGATGCAAAGGGGCGGGTGATCCGAGCGGCGAAGCTCTGGTGCGATACATCGACAGCGGAGGAGTGCGACCTGATCCGGACTCACTTTAGCGGATCGCGGGCGGTGATCGAAAAAGTGGGGATGGATATGCTGCCAGGATTCACCGCGCCGAAGATCCTGTGGCTGAAACGGCATGAGCCGGAGAATTTCGCAAAGCTGGCGACAGTGTTGCTGCCACACGATTACCTGAATTTTTACCTGACCGGTTCGGCGCGGATGGAATACGGAGATGCTTCGGGAACGGCGCTGCTGGATGTGCGGAACCGGACGTGGCAACGCGAAGTGGTCGATTTTATCGACCCGGCGTTGGCGGAAAAATTGCCACCGCTGGGATCGTCGCGCCAAGCGGTTGGGACGTTGACGCCGGAGTTGACGCGGAAGTGGTCGCTGCCGGAAGGGGTGGTCGTAAGCGCAGGCGGCGGGGACAACATGATGGGGGCAATCGGGACTTCGAATGTTTCGGCGGGGAGCGTGACGGCGAGCCTGGGGACGTCGGGGACGATTTATGCCTACAGCGAGAAACCGGTGATCGACGAGGAAGGCGACATCGCCGGGTTCTGCGACAGCACGGACGGCTGGCTGCCGCTGATCTGCACCATGAACGTGACGGTGGCGACGGAAGCGGCGCGGCATCTTTTCGGCTGGTCACACAGCGCGACGGAAGAGGCGATTCGCGGCGTAGCGGCGGGATCGGACGGGCTGCTGTTCCTTCCCTATCTCCAGGGCGAGCGGACGCCGAACCTGCCGCGGGGCACAGGAATTTTTCACGGCCTGACAACTCGAACAATGACGCCGGCGCACATGGCGCGCGCGACGATGGAAGGCGTAACGCTGGGGCTTGCGTACGGACTGGCGCGGATGCGGAGTCTGGGCATTGTGCCGAAAGAAATCCGGCTGACGGGCGGGGGAAGCAAGAGCGGGGTATGGCGGCAGATTTGTGCTGATATTTTTGGCTGCCGGGTGGTGACGCTGGCGCAGTCGGAGGGGGCGGCTCTGGGCGCGGCGATTCAGGCGTTGGCGGCGGTACAGAAGGAGAAATCGGTCACGGCATGGGCGCAGGAGATCGTGCGGATCAATTCCGATGAGACGGCGGAGCCGAAAGAAAAATCGGGCGTTTACGCGGCGGCGCTGGAGAAGCAGACGTCGCTGATGCGGACGCTGGCGGAGCGCGGGTATCTTTAATTTGCCGCCGTGGCGACAAGCATGTCGCAGGCAACGGGGAGTTGTTCGGCCTGGCCAAGGAGAAGAACGCGGTCGCCGGCCCGGAGGATTTCGTCGGGGCCGGGATTGATGAGGCGCTGGCCGGCGCGTTCGATGGCGACGATGCTGGCCCCGGTCTGGATGCGGAGCGGAATCTCACGCAGGCAGCGGCCGATGATGACGGAAGCGGAGGGGATTTCGACAGTTTCGAGCTCGGCTTCGCGGAGGAGATCGGGCATGGACGGGGCCGGATGCGGCTGGAGCAGGGGGAGCTCGACGAGCGTCTCGTGAAGAGCGATTTCGGCGCGGCTATAGATGCGGACAAGAATGGGCCGGAAGAGCAGCGCGGCGACGGTCATGACGAGGAGCAGCGGGATCATGCTTTCCAATGAACTGAGGATGGTCGTGCTAAGCAGGACGGTGAGGAAGGTCATGACGGTGAAGGAAGCGAGAACGAACATCTGGGCAATGACGAGCCGGGCGGCCGATTCCTGTTGCCGTCCGGGAATGATGGGCACGCAGATTTCGGCAATGAGAATGCTCATGGCCTGGATTTTTCGCGCACTGGCCAGGTAGATGGGTGACGTGGCAATCATGACCATGATCCAGATGAGACATTCGTGCACCTCGGGCCGCTGAATGACCTCGGGCAGAAAGGAGGGCGTCCATTCCGTGGCCCAGGCGCCCAGGGCAAAGAGGCCGAAGGTGAGAAGAAGATTGATCAGAAGCTGCCACCCCATGCGGCGGACCAGAAGGACCTGCGGACTGGGCGCGCGCTGGCCGAAGGAACCAATCCAGGCGGTGTAGACGGACAAGGCCTGAAGCAGGGGCCGGGGCAACGAGCGGTCGAGATAACCGACGAGGCCGTCGGTGGCGCGGATGAGATAGGGCGTGGCGAGGGTGGTAATGACGGAGACGGCAACCGCGATGGGGTAGAGGAAGGAGCTGGTAACGTTGAGGTAGAGTCCCAGGGTGGCGATGATGAAGGAGAATTCGCCGATCTGGGCGAGGCCCAGGCCGACGCTGAGCGAGGTGCGGAGGTCCTTGCCACCGACGAAGACGCCGAAGCTGCAGGTGACGACCTTGCCGACGATGACAAGGAGGGAAAGGACAACAATAGGCCAGGCGTATTCGACGAGCATTTTGGGCTCGATGAGCATGCCGATGGTGACGAAGAAGATGGCGCTGAACATGTCGCGCACCGGCGTGGTGAGGGACTCGATCTGATGGATCTGGCGCGATTCGGCGATGACCGCGCCGATGAGAAAGGCGCCGAGCGCGACGGAATAATTGAGGACGGTGGCGAGAAGGGCGATGCCGAAGCAGAGGCCGAGCGCGGCGATGAGGAGCATTTCGTTGCTCTTGAACCGGGCGATGTAATCGAAGAGACGGGGAACACCGATCAAGCCGACAACGAGGACCATGGCGAAAAAGACGGCAAGTTTGAGAACTTCGACGCCAACTTCGCCGGCATTGAGCGAGCCGGTGCGGGCAAAGCCGGAGAGAAGCGCCAGGAGAATGATGGCGAGGATGTCTTCGATGACGAGAATGCCAAAAATGATCTCGGCGAAGCTTTCGCGGGATTTGCCGAGTTCGGCGAGGGCCTTGACGATGATGGTGGTGGAGGAGATGGAGAGCATGGCGCCGAGAAAGACGCTGTCCATGGTGTTCCAGCCAAAGGCGCGTCCGACCTCGTAGCCGAGCCAGATCATCAGCACAATCTCGAGAAGGGCGGCGACAAAGGCGGAGAGTCCGACACGGGATAGCCGGCGCAGGCTGAATTCGAGACCGAGCGAGAACATGAGCAGGACGACGCCCATCTCGCCGAGGGTTTTGATCGCGTCCTCGTCGTGGACCAGCGTGAAGGGCGTGCCGGGGCCGATAATGAATCCGGCCACGATGTAGCCGAGGGCGACGGGCTGCTTGAAGCGGTGACAAAAGATCGTGGTCACGCCCGCGATGAGCATGACCACGGCGAGATCGTGGAGGAGCTCAATCCCGTGCATCGCGAGAGTCTAAAGAGACCGCGTTATGCAGCAATCACGTTTTCGCCGTCGGCAGGACACATGCGAAAAAGCACCGCCCACATTTACCGGGCGTAAACGGCTTATGATTGGCCAAAGTGTCCGGAGCGAATTCCAGCGTGCGAAAGATCTTCGTCCAAATCAGGCCAATGAAGACCAAAATGGCCGATTTCAATACGATTCAATTTTGCTTCCGGTTGATCCTTCAGGCGGCGGTTGGCGGAAACGGCAAAACGAATGGTCTTCCCGGCGCCATATTCCACCACAATCTGTCCATCCTGGTGATAGGCACGAGCACACAGGGGAAGATCAAGTGTCGCACTCATTTTTGGCATAATCAGGAGGAGCTATCGCATCTCGATGACGAGGGCGGTGGTATTGTCGCGGCCCGAATTTTCGAGCGATGCTTTAACGAGGCGTTCGGCGGGATTGTCGCCAGGACCGGGCAGTTTTTCGGGTCGGAGGATGGAAAGAATTTCGTCATCGTAAAGGCCCTCAACGAGTCCATCGGTGCAGAGAAGGAAGATGTCGCCCTGCTCGTAGGCGACGGCCCCGAGCTGGGGCTCGATGAACTGGTTGTCGGCGCCGAGGGCCTTCTGGAGGGCCTTGCGGCGGGGATGCTCGCGGGCCTCGCGCTCGGTGATCTTTTTGTTGCGGTAGAGCCAGCCGACATAGGTGTCGTCCTCGCTGAGCTGCCGGATGCCGCCTTTTTCGTGGGGAAGATAATAGAGGCGGCTGTCGCCGATGTGGGCGAAGTACATCCAGCCGGGGGTGAACCAGCACATGCTCAAGGTAGCCTCCATGCCGCGGCATTCCTCGTAACTATCGCCGACGAAGACGAGGGCACGGTGGATCTGGTCGAAGAGTTCCTGGAGGACGTCGGCGAAGCCGGCCTCGAGGCCGACGGCGGACTGGCGGAAGGCGCGGGGCAGGAGGTGGGTGATCTTGTCGACGGTGATGCGGCTGGCGAATTCACCAGCCTTGGCGCCACCGATGCCGTCACTGACGGCGAAGACGAAATCGTGCTTACCGGTGAAAGCTTCGCCCACCTTGCCGAGATGATGAATCTCGCGGGCGTCGAACTGCTGGCCGAGGAAGACGTCCTCGTTGTGGGTACGGTAGCGGCCGGGATCGGTGAGGCCGAACCAGCGGATGAGTTCGCCCTCGATGAATTTATGCTTGGGGTCCATGGGAAGTTGTTCCGTTCTCCGGCGCTCCGTTTTCGGGCAGGAGGGTGGCAAATTCGAAATCGATCAGGCAGAAGCGGCCGTCGGTCTGGCGGTAGGTGACGTTGCGCATTTCCGCATCATCATGGCGCACGCCGTAGGGGAGCAGTTCAGCGAAGAGTTCCCGGGTGCGCTGTTCGTCCAGATGCTCGACCCGGCTGCCGCAGTTGGTGGTAATGATCCGGAGCTGGGAGGGGTCGGCTTCGAGCAGTCTGGGCACAAATGGACAGCCCCGGGCCTCCAGGTGGCGTAAAATCCGCACTTCGTTGTCGAACCGTTCCTGGGCCTGGGGGCCCCGGAAGGTCTTGTAGACGCGGCCGTCGTAACCGATCCGAACCAGCGCCCTGAGAGTATCTTTCACCTTGTCCATGACACGGGGGATGGGGTCCGGAATGGGCGGAAAGGCAGCTGTTTCGGGCCCGGAATAAGGACCGGGCATGATCTTGCTTGAACAGGGCGGCTATTTGGCATAACGGTTGCTGTGTCTCTTTACCGCGTCGGGTCGGAACCGGACGCATTTTACTTAACTCAACATCAACAAAATACAAACAAATGGCGAAGTATAAACTGGAATATATATGGCTCGATGGGTATACGCCCGTCCCCAACATCCGTGGTAAAACCCTGGTCAAGGAATTTAGCAGTTTCCCGAAGCTGGAAGATCTGCCTCTCTGGGGCTTTGACGGCAGTTCAACTCGCCAAGCGGAAGGCCACAGCTCCGACTGCGTGCTGAAGCCGGTGTCTTCCTACCCCGATCCGACGGTCAAGAATGGCGTGATCGTGCTCAACGAAGTGATGCACCCGGATGGCACGCCGCATTCGACCAATGCGCGCGCGACGATCATCGACGATCCCGGCACATGGTTCGGCTTCGAACAGGAATATTTCCTCTATTCGGAAGGCCGTCCCCTCGGCTTCCCGGCCGCGGGCTTCCCCCCGCCGCAGGGTCCCTATTACACGGGCGTGGGCTATCAGTTCGTGGGTGACATCGCCCGCGAGATCGTCAACACCCACCTCGATTACTGTCTCGAGGCCGGCATCAACCACGAAGGCATCAACGCCGAAGTGGCCAAAGGCCAGTGGGAATTCCAGATCTTCGGCAAAGGTTCCAAGACCGCGGCCGATCAGATGTGGGTCGCCCGCTACCTGCTCGTCCGCCTGTGCGAGAAGTACAAGGTCGACGTGAACTTCCATTGCAAGCCCCTCGGCATGGATGTCGACTGGAATGGTTCCGGCATGCATTCGAACTTCTCAACCGAGTACATGCGGTCGGTGGGCGGCAAGGAGTACTTCGAAAAGCTGATGGCGGCGTTCGATAAGTACAAGAACGAGCACATCGCCGTGTACGGTCCCGACAATCACATGCGCTTGACCGGCCTGCATGAGACCCAGTCGATCGACAAGTTTAACTACGGCGTGGCCAACCGCGGCGCCTCGATCCGCGTACCCCACAGCTTCGTCAAGAACGGCTACAAGGGTTATCTGGAAGATCGCCGTCCGAATTCGCAGGGCGACCCCTACAAGATCGCCAGCCGGATTCTGCAGACGATCCAGACGGTCCCGACGAAATAACCGTTTCCGGTTATCAACCGTTTCCGGTTATCCGAAAACGCCGTCCCGCCTCGCGCGGGGCGGCGTTTTTGTTTTTGGTGGGAAAGCGGTGCCGATTTAAGCTTGCCGCAGCCTGCGAAGCAGGCATTGTGGATGTTTCGCCGCGTAGCCCGGTCGGCGCAAATTCCGGGCTGGATAGCTCAGTTGGTAGAGCAGCGGACTGAAAATCCGCGTGTCGCCGGTTCGATCCCGGCTCCAGCCACTCTCTTCCTTTTGCAAGGCCCTCTATTCCCTTGCGTTACACCCGAGAAAAACGGCTTGAGCATTGCGCCTATTCCTGCCATTCAGCGCGGTTTTGCGCGAAAAAACGACCTGCAGTATGGATGCGCGATCGACCTATTCCTTTACAGCCTGCAAGGTGGCGTAGTGGGTCATATTGCTGTTATCAACGAATGTCCGTATCACCGGTGAGCTTCTCTCTATTGCTCAGCATTACGTCGAAGATCCGCGCTTTGGCTGCAATCCGCATTCGCACAATAAGCCATTGCTATCTCCTGCTCAGTCCGCCAGTAAAAAAGAGAATCAGAAGGACAAGCAGAATGAGTCCAAAGCCACCGCCACCTACCAGCGGTCCGCCAAAGTAAAATCCGCCGCCGCCGAACAAGAGCATTAAAACAATTAAAAAAATTAGTAGATTCATAATGGTAACTTTAGTCCTCAAAGGTAAATCCACCAGTGGGGTCTTCACCCCAGGACAATGGGAGACATTACTGATTGGCAGGATGGACAGTGGTTTCTTCCGTTGTCGTCGAAGAGGTCGTTGTCTGCGGCTGTTCAGAGGCACAACCTGACAGGGCTCCGATGAAGGAAACCAACAGGCAGGAAAGGAGAAGTTTTTTCATAATTTTATTCACAGCGAGAGGTGCGCCCGCTTATACAAGCAAGCGCACCGATACGCCCAGGTTAGGGATTCGGAACTGTCGTGGTTGTCGTCTTTCTGACGATGACCTTGGTGGCGATCATTTTGTCGCCGTCTTGCGTGTAATAAACGGTCACAGGAGCGCCCGATTTCACTGTTTCACTCGAAACAGGGTTACCGTTTTCATCGACGTAGGTTGTCGTCTTTGAGTACGAGTAACTCGACGGAGTGGTTGAGGTGGTCGATTTAACGACGATGGTGTCGGGACCGAAATCGCTGACTGTGCCATCGGAGGTCGTGCTCGTGGTGGTTGAGGTAGAGGAAGCGGCAGTTGTCTGCGCGGAGGCAATGTTGGCGGTGAACAGCATCATACCTAAGATGGTGAGGCTGCTCAGATTACGGAATGCATTTTTCATTTGTATTCTTTCTTATTTTGCCGTCATGGACGGCAGTGGCTGACTAAACATACCCGAGCTAGATGCTGATAAAAATCTGGGCACCGCTTTGATCGTGGTCCCAATAGCCCCGATGGCCGTTGTGCTGAATGAATGCGTGGTGGTGATGCTGATTATCGAACCAACCCTTGTCGTCATGGTCATATGCCATGGTGCGACCCGCACACACAGCAATGAAGAGAACAGCCAGGATCGATGGTACTAGATTTTGTTGGATGGTTTTCATGTCGTGAAGTAAACAGCCAAAACCATGAGGTCGCTATGGGGTGTTCACCTTATGCACCGTTCTCGCGGATCAAGACCCGCGAGAATTGCGCGGGATCGAGGTGGACGACAAATCCTGTCTACCTGTCGCGGCACGCCAGATAGCGTGCTATTGAGGCGTGGCATCTTAAGTGATTCCGACAGCGTGATGATAAACCATTTCACATTCCCATGGGGTAGACACCCGTTAGCTTAAATGAGATTGAGATTTCGCCGAGATCAAGACTTCGGCTAATCGTCGATTGAAGACTGGCCGGAAATCACGTTGCCAGGGGCTGGATTTTGCAGTTGTGATCCGTCCACGCCGCCAACCTGGGGAGCAAAATTGTTGCCGGGAATCACTGGGACATGATCGGCATCAGTGCCGTAATGGCCGTGGTCACCGGGAAAATAGACTTCGTAAACGCTGGCAATGACCTTACCAAGCTTCAAGGACTTCTTCTGGGAACCAGTTTTCACAGCCTGATGTTTATACCGTCAGACTCTGCTGACGTCATGGGGTGTACACCCCATTGGAGGTGTCGTTTACTGGCGTATGGTTTCATTTATAAATATGAAAAAAACCTCCGTTCGGCCCTCAACTTTAATTCTTTCGTGCCTTACCGCCTTCGCGCTCGCCTCTCTTGCTGGATGTGCCAGTGATGATAAACGCTCTTCAACTTCTGAATCGTCCTCGGCGATGTCCTACGACGGGAAGGACATGATTCATCGCAGTAATCAAAACTCACATTAGTCCCGATTGATTGCCATCCACTTTCACTACATGGGCAATAGCAAAGCTTAATTTCCCACTTACAAAATACTATCAATCTGAAGTACTTATATGACAACAGACAAATTCACCAGCACTCGCGATACACTCATCAAGGACATGGATAATCTCAAGCGAGACGCCGGACAAATCGTTGAGGATGTCAAGGAGCATGCGTCCACTCATGTCAAAGCCACCAAAGATAAAGCGAATGAAGCGTTCGACTTTGCGTGCAACTGCGCAAAAGAGCATCCGCTTAAACTCGCCGCTGCCGCTTTTTTCATCGGTTTCATTACTGGAACCTTTCGTCGGAAGTAACCCCAACCTCAGAATAAGAATATGTCTACCATTACCACATTGGAGGAGTTGTTCGTTGAACAGCTCCAGGATCTCTACAGCGCGGAAAATCAGCTCATCAAGGCTTTGCCGGCCATGGCGAAAGCCGCCCATTCCCCGGCTCTCAAAGCCGCCTTTCAGACACACTTTACCCAAACCGAGGAGCACGCTGTCAGGCTTGAGCAAATCTTCGAGAACTTGGGAAAAGATGCGATTGAGAAAAAGTGTCAGGCGATGGAGGGCTTGATCAAAGAAGGAAAAGAGATGATCTCGGAGAAAGCGACCGCCGAAATCAAAGATGTCGGCCTCATTGCGGCAGCCCAGCGTGTGGAGCATTACGAAATCGCCGGGTATGGCTGTGTTCGAACCTATGCCAAAATCCTGGGGCACACCGACGCGGCCAGAGCGCTCCAGACCACGCTCGATGAAGAAGCTGCTACGGACAAAAAGCTTACCGTCATCGCAGAAAAACTGAACCTCTTGCCCCAAGAGGAAGCAGCTTTGAAAAATTAGCTAAGCAGCAATCCAACCAAAGAAAGATAATTATGCCCAAAACAATCGAAAGCACATACGAAGGTCAGATCATCGGCGGAATTTTTACAAATGAAGAAAACGCTGAGATGGCGGTGGAAGCTTTTGAAGAAATGGATATTTCTTCGGACGATATCGAGATCATCGTTCAATTGGAGGGTGAACAAGCCGAAGATGTCTACGTAGACCTCCTATCAGATCGCGGGTTCTCTGAATCCCAGGCCATTTACTACGGCAAAGTAATCCACGCAGGGAAAGTCCTGGTCATCGTGTCCGAAGTAAATGATCCGGCTCCCATTATCGATGTCTTCGATAAATTCAAGGCCCAGTACAACCCGAATGGCTCGCGCAACCTGCGTGATGATGTGGCGGGCATGACGGTGGGTGCCGCTGTCGGTGCGGCTGCAGGTGGCGTGGCGGGTGCCGTTCTTGGCGGTCCTGTCGGAGCGGCTGCCGGTTTGGCTGCGGGCGCCGTACTCGGCGGCGGTTCTGGTGCGGCAGTCGGAAAGGCTGTCGAACACAAGAAGTAATTAATCTCTGGTCAGGGGCCGGGGTAAATGCCCCCGCCCACTGCCTAACCCAAAACAATAGTAATCATGAAAGCCGAACAAGATGCGGTTGCGGCGAGACCTTCTGAAACGAGGGTATCCTCCCTTGAGGCGCTCGATGCTGTAGTCCTTTACGATATCGTTGCAGCCGGCAAACGAGGTTTGTCCATCCTGTCATGATTAACCGGCATCCTGGAAAATGATTTGGTGGAACTGAGAGGTTCCGTTGCCGAATCGTTGCGGCGGATCAGCTCATGAGTTTGCTAACTTGCCGAAATTGACTTTGACCCTATTTTGGAGAATGAATTCGGCAAGCATACCCAAAGTAATCGAGGCCGTGAGCGGTCGCGTCACTAAGGTCACAGTACCAACGCGGTATCGAGACTCCTTCAGCCGATACCTGTCAAAGCGCAAGTTCAAATTGGAACCGCCTTATCACACCGACATATGGAACGGAATCGAATCAGCCTATACTTTCTTTGAGTTGCCGGTGCCTTATGAGGTTACCGATCTCGTTTTCGATGATTGGATTGATGAGCTAACGCGGTGCAATATCCAGTGAAGCGAATCAGTCGCCAGCCTGTTAACCGCCGATGCTGACCTACAGGTTTCCAACGCCGGATTGGCAACAATTCGGAGAGATAGTTACAGCGAAGATTTAAGAAAGAGAGTTATCGCCGCGAAAGAGCAGGGCCAAAGCAGCGCGATGGTTCAATCTCAACGTGCGTACGGAAGAACGTTACTGGAAGCGTTACCAAGAGACTGCGCAGATCGCGCCCAAGCAACACAGCGGCTACCACCGAAGCAAACGGCTCCCGCACGATCGGGAGTTGAAGCAGTGGATCGAACACAACCCGATTTTACTCTGAGCGAACTGCAGCAGCGCTGCCTAGCCCAAGGCCTCCATGCCCTCTGGTATCGCTTGGAGCGGATTGGGTTATATTAAATCGAAATGCTATAGTGATGGTATGCCTCGCCGCCTTAGTTTTGGTTAAGGCTAAAGCTCTTCACCACCGAGCCGCCAAAGGTGCCGAAACCGACATAGGAGATCCCCGTTGGGTTGGCGGAGAAGGTGGTCGGGCCGACGGTGAAGTTGTTGGCGCTGTTCTGCGG
>JAJSLK010000085.1 GCA_021272165.1 Methylacidiphilales bacterium | reverse complement strand
TTCAGGAAAAGACTTGAACCGTCCGCCGCGCTTGTTTAGCTTTGCCTCCTTGCCAAAATGCGGGTGTAACTCAGTTGGTAGAGTGCAACCTTGCCAAGGTTGATGTCGCGAGTTCGAGTCTCGTCACCCGCTCATGTTCTTGCCTTCCAAGGGCATGGAATGCACGCCTCGTAAACGACCCACACGGCGCCAGCTTCGAGGATTGTCTCGGAATTGGTGAGGCGTTACCGACTAATCGCTTACGCGTCTCCAAGGTGTGAGAGATGATCCCGCTAACAAAAGAACCGAACAAGAATCAGGAAAATCTAGCTCCGTTAGCTTTCTCGATGCCTTCTGAGATGTCGCTACTGACATGGCTTAGCCTGCTCCCTCGACTTTGAATGGGAAAGGTGGCCATTATTAGTAATGTCGCTTTCGCGGAATGGAGTCTCACGAACTACCCAACGCGACACCCTAACACGCCTGCTGTGCATTGCCTGCATTTTGATTTTTCCTCTTTCGGTTCTCACTGGTGAGAAAACCAAAGATTCGATTGCAGTTATATCCATCCCGCCTGAACAGTCTCAGCCATGGATACCGCCACCGACCAAGCTGTCTCCAGTGGTCGTGAGCGCGATTACAGAATTGTTCAATGAAGGAATGGCCGATCCTCGTGGCTGTGAATACCGGGAAGTCGAAATCACGGCGGGCCTTGGGGAGGGTGATGTCAAAACGCATGGGTGGGTGCTGCCTGGAGATGGCAAGGAGCTTTTCGCAGTGACTTGGAGTGGGGTTGTCTATCCACTGAAATCAGCAGGTCCGCCGGCAGATTTGAAAAAAGATGTCACCGATCTTTTGGCGCGGGATCAAAAAATGTGGGGGCATTACAACCCCACCAACGCAGATATTCGCGGGCACTATCGGGTGAACGAGTGGATGGCGATCACGCACGACGGTCTCCTTCCCCTTAAGGCGGCCCTGCTTTTGCGCCTGGGCCGCGCCGATCTGGCCGAGGCGGTCTGGAAAGAATGGTTCTTTGCCAATGCGGAACAAAGTGTACGCGATCCCTACGTCCTGCTGGCGAATGAGTGGTTGCAAGTCGCGTTCGACCAGGCTTCCTTCGCGCACATGTGGGGAGACGATTCTTTGGCGCTCGCCGGGTTTCGTAAACTAGGCCCGGTGCCTGCTGAAGTCGAGGCCGCCGCCACCCAGCGTGGCATCGCGAAAGACAAGCCGGGCAAACCGTATGTCGAGGGCCTAGATCAATTACCCGCACTTCTCGCCGATCAGGAACGGCGCGCTCAGGAACCGCCCTACGTTCCGGTCCTCCAATCGGGTCAGCCCGCTCAAGGCCCTGAGCGCATCGCAGCACTAATCCACGATCTCGAACTCGTCGATGCTCGCCAGATGGTGAATTCGGGCCAGACCGATGTCTCCACCGATCCCATCGTCCGAGCGTTGATCGAGGAGGGTGATCCGGCGGTCGAGCCACTCATCAAATGCCTGGAAGAGGACAACCGGCTCACACGTTCTCTTTTCACTTTTCACATGATGGGGCGTGGCCCGATGATTCCCGTTTACGAGCCAGCGTTCGCCGCCATCGTGGGCATTTTGAAAACACCGTTTTACTTTTCCGACTCGGATAACAGCGCATCCAACGTTTTTAGGGAACCTTCCGACCCCCGTGACCGTCAGCCTCGCGATTTGAGCATGGCGGATCGAAAATTCCTCGCGGGAAAAATTCGCGCCTATTGGGATCGCTACAAGAGCGTGTCCTTGGCGGATCGCTGGTATGCGACCCTTCAGGATGACAACGCCGGGGCTGACGCGTGGTTCCTCGCCGTCGATAACATCGTGCAACCAACCGACATTAGCACAACACCTCGCACGATGTTCGGTGGCGGCGGGAGCTTCGGCGGAGTCTTTCCGCGAAAAGCGCCCGTCGTTTTACAGGGAGAGTCACTTCGGGCTAAAACCAATCCCATCGTAAGCGACTTGATCATCAAGCGCTTCAAGGAAGTCCTTGCCCAATCGGCCTCCGATAAGAACATCTCCTTTGATCCGGTTGGGAAGCTGATCCTGGCGCTGGCTGATTGGGACGGTAAAGCGCATCTGGACGATCTTCGGGAAATGGCTCAAGCGTTCCATAAACGCTTTCCTCATGAGCAGGGCGCATTCGTCTCGACGCTTCAAACCGAGGCGATGATCTTCCGAAAACGGCTCGCCTTGGGCGACCCTCGCACTCTCCAGGATTATGCGGACTGGCTGGTGGCGATTAATCCCACTGAATGGTGCAATTTTGATCTGACAAATCCGTTTCAGATCATGTGGCATTACCCGAATGATCCGGTTATTCGGCAAGCGGCTGAAAAGATGTTCAATGGCGAGAACTCTCGCTGGAGTCCTTTGAATCGCGTCCGTCCCGTGAATGAATCGTCTACTTTAAGCGATCTTGCGACAACGCCCTTGATTGGTCTGGCAGCTTTTAGAAGAGAAGTGATTCGGCGTTTGGGCGACACTTCGCTAGATGGAACCGTCCAGCTCAACGAAAACGGCAATGTGGGCTGTATGCTCACGGACGACGTCCATCAAAATTTCACGGTTGCGTCCTGCAAGGACGATCCTCTTGCCCCTTCCGTCAGCTCCAGCATCTCTTTTAGGACCTGTGATTGGTTTGCCTATGAACTTTCCCGATTGGACGGCTTTCCCCGGATCGGGCTTTATTGGCCGCAAGCACAACGCGATGCGGCGGTGGCGGCCTGTAAAGCGGTTCTAATGCAGTATGGCGATGCCTTTCAAGCCCATCCCCAAGACCCGTACGATGAATCTGTCTACGGTTCTCAAGATCGGGCTCGCGTTGCATTTCCTAAAATCGATCATCCCGCCACGCCGGACGACGTTAAGCTAGGACACGCCATTTTTTCGCTTCCCGGCACCACGCGAATTTGCCACCTGCCCGATTTTCCCATCGAAGCCTGGCGTCCAAGTCACAAGACAGATCCCACTATGGCGAATCAGACTGCGCCAGATGGAAAGACCAAATATTTCTTACTATACGTCACCGAAGGCCGGGTCTGGCAGGCGGAAGAAGTACTCGTGGGCGGCAAATGGGAGCGGTACTACGGCTTTGTGGGCCGATATCAATTGGAAAAAGTGCCAGCCGCAGAGATCAGGTTTTCCTATCAGGGAGCAGATGGAAACATCACGAAAGAAATCAGCGGAACAATCGAAGGCCCACAAGATTATGTGCAGGGCCAGCTAAATTTCTCATTTGCGACGCATAACTTTTCTCAACTTGATTCTCCGTTGCCGGTGAAAGTAAAAATTTCAAACGGAAGCGGCGTCGATCAGGTCGTACCCGCGGCCTTGATGCTTCCGCCCGGCGCGAAAAAAACGTTGCCACAGGGAGTCAGCTTTTCCCTTTTATACTCGGAAAAACTTCCGCCGAAAGTGACAAGCTTTTCGGAGCCACCGTTCAACTACGGCTCGTGGCAGGACATTCCGTTACGGAAAGAAGTGCAAACGGAGGCAGGCGAAACGCCCGGCCCCACTCTGACTCCTACTCAGGACTTCACCGTCTTAAACATCGATCTGCGTGATTTCTTCGATATGAGTCGTCCCGGCACCTATCGGCTGAAGGCGCTCTTTCGTCTACCAGGTCAAACCTCGGTGCCGTCCA
>JAJSLK010000055.1 GCA_021272165.1 Methylacidiphilales bacterium | reverse complement strand
CACCGCACGCCGATACTTCGCCGGAAAGACCAAATGATAGAGCAGAACCGTAACGTTATGACTCTTATGCAGGTAGACACTCACCGAGCTAACTTACTACACGCCGCAAGCGGCGGGGAATTCAACCCAAAGAGATTAAAGATATGCCCTTGCTCTATTCAACCTTACGCCCACCGGCAAAGGAATTGAATACAGCTTTGGGTATCTTAATTAGCAGGAAGCCGGAAGAGTTGGAGCAAACGGATGAGGCCACCCTCTACTTGGCAAGCTTGGCTGGTCTACCGGGAACCGAAAACGTGGATTTGGATCGTGCCCGTGCCCATTTTGAAGACTTGGCTCAGATGGTGAAGAAGCAAACGGAAGCCACTTCCAAGTATCAGCACAGCATCGGCAAAGACTTCAAAGATAATGATCTCTCAAAGATGGCTGACTTAGGGATGGCTACGCAGATAAACCTTCCCTACCAAGCTCCTGTCCCTGCCTCCCTAAATCAATTTAATCCAGTTGTTGGGCCGCCTGCACCTTCTAAATGAAGAAAGCTTCTCTTTGCTTCCTCGTTTTGATTCTTGCCGCCTGTTCTAACGGTGACGACAGTATTGAATCCAAGACAGAGTGGGGCAACTTACAGAGCATCAATCAGAATTACGGCGGAAAGCCCATATCCAATCCAGAGATTGTATCTAAAGATGGAACGGCTTATTTTTGCGTAGTTTCCTCGGATTCCCTCAAGCAAAGAATATGGATTTTATTAAATCCAAGCTCATCTCCTTATTATAAGCAGATGCCTGAAGGGGATTACAGTATCAACAAAGACGACTATCAAAAGGTCAAATCAAGCGGTCTTGCATCTTCTACGGTTCTGGAAGTTCTTTCCTCCCATGTTAAGTAAAGGGCTGGCGCGTTGGATTCAACGGCTGAGCAATAATTTAATGTGGCATTAATTGAAGTGCTTGCACAACATTGAAACACATCCATCAAAGTACGCAATTCATCCTATTTCTCGTAAGAGAGAGTCTTATTTGGTGCATGCTCTTGGCGGCTGCACCTTTCATTATGTTGCCAGAAAGTGTCCTGCACGGTGATCTATTATCTATAACATGGTTTGAAGCTCTGCTTTTCCCAGCGTTCGTCATAGGTGTTCTCTTCTATTTGTATCGTCTGGCGACATACGCCTTGGGAGGCAGCCTTGTTCACCAAGAGTTATTGACTCTTCACTTACCTAATAAACAAAGACAGCCGCTCGTACTTCCTCAATGTCAACGGGGCAAGGTCATCATCTTTTTACATAATGCGAAGCTTTCATGGCTTCACGGCCAATTCTGCATAAAGCGCGTAGATCAATCTCGAGTCTTGTCAGATATGCAGTTAAAAGAACCCAAGGGCAGGGTTGTCAAAAACATGCACGGAGAAGAACAAAGAATCTTGGGTGGCAAGGGGGCAGCGCGAGCCAATCAGGTTGCAATGCTTTCCTTTTCCAAAGATAAAACTTCCGCCAATAGCCTCTTGTTGGAGTTAAACTTGGATTGGAACTTCCAAGGATGGAACTCCTCCTTGGAGCAGCGTTTGCCCAAAGACAGGAATCTTATCGTTGAAGTATTGGTGCGAGCAGCTTGATTTCCAATTACGGGAATAAGTCATTCACTGTTAGCTTCAAAGCTTTCGCTAACACCAGCAATTCCTGATCGTTGACGCACCGCACTTGGGCCTCAATCTTGGCCAGTGTTCCACGGCTTAAATCCCACCCTAAGTCGGGATGACGAAGTGTTTAAGTCGAACATCCGCCTTTTTGAGCGAACTTATCGAAAAAAAACACCGCCGCTGGGGCCAGCGGCGGCTACCACTGAGGTGCTTTACGCGGCGCGATTATTTTTTCTTCGCGACGATGAGCGAGGAGTTGGCTGCCGTGAACTTGTAGCCGCTGCCGAAAGTAAGAGGCATGGGCGAACTGCGCGCATAGAAGTCGGCGAGGTCGGCCTGGTCGTGTTCCTTGAAGAGGGGGATGGGGCCGGTGTAATGGCCATAGGGAACGACATTCCATTGAGTGGGGTTGAAGTAACGGAAGGGGATGCCGGAGTCGTCCTCGACGACGCCGAGGCTGTTGTCGAGGATGCCGTTGCGGATGGTGGAGAAGTAGTCCTCGTAGAGCAGGTAGGAGGCGGCCTTGAGGTAGGTGATACCGGGGCCGAGGCGGTGCATGAGATTGACGTAGCCGGGATTTTCGTGGAGGCCGTCATTGCCGAGATCGGCCTGGAAATAGAGGACGCATTGCATGTCGTCGCGGTCGCCGCGGAAGCAGGCGATCTGGACGCCGGGCGCTCCGGAGGCCTCGCCGCGGGGATGGACGGTGCCGTCGCGGGAAAGGGTGACGTAGCGGAGGCTGTCGATGGTGTAGCCTTCGCGGGCGAGGAAGACGGCTATGGCGGGAATGAGGCCGTCGACGAGCTGGTTGTTGAAGTCGGTTTTCATGTCCTTGGTCTTGAAGAAGCTGGCGGCCAGGATGGTGAAGAGGGAGGTTTTGACCTGGGCGAGGTAGGAGCCGAGGCGGCCGTCGCGCTGGAGCTGGGCGAGATCGGGCATGGTGCCGACCGGCTCGAGGCCGGCCATGAGCAGGACCTTGGAATGGGGGAAGAGGGTGTCGGCGTAGAGGACGTCGGGGCCGCTGAAGGGATAGAAGACGATGCGGGAATCGCTACGCAGGCCGGAGAGTTCGGCGTTGCTCCAACTGCGCATGGCATTGAGGCGGACGCGGTCGAGATAGCGCCACTGGCCGTCGAGTTTCTGCTGGTACTCGCGCCATTCATCGGTCGATTCCCAGGTGACGGGACTTTTGTCATCGGGGGAATGAAGTCCGGCGAGGCCGCGGGCGGAGCAATTGACGCGGTAATAGGCATCAGGCGAAAGGGGCGTGGCTTCGGCGAGGGGCCAGGGTTTGTCCCCGGCACGGGCGTTGGAGACAAAAGCGAGGGCCAGGAGCAGCAAGACGAAGGCCGGTCGCAGATACGGGAAGGGGGCGATCATAAAGTTGGAGCGGGGAGGCGATTTATGCCGAGTGCTCGGGCAGAGTGTTGCCGCGGAGCTGCTCGATGGGGACGTTGCGGCTGGCCCAGAGGTAGATTGGGATGCCGAGGAGGACGGTGGCAGCGCCGATGATGGTTTCGCGCAGGTGAAGCTGCGAATTCTGGACGAGGCAGAGAATCGTGATGAGGGCGAAGAGGATCGGCGTGACGGGATAACCCCAGGTGCGGTAGGGGCGCGGAAGGTTCGGTTCGCGAATGCGCAGGACGATGACGCCGATGACGGCGAGAAGCGACCAGAACAGAAGAACCGAGCCGACGTAATTGACGATGTTGTCCGGTTTAAAGAAGAGAAGGGAGAGGACGATGGCGAACTGGTAGATCAGCGCGACGTAAGGAACGCGGGTCTTGCTGGTTTTCCCGAGCAGACTGAGCGAGGGATAATTGGAGCCGATGGCCTCGGTCACGCGGGAGCCGACCCACATCATGCCGCTGACATTGGCGACGAGGCCGACGCAGATGAGGCCGCTGGTGATGCGTGCCCCCCCGGCGCCGAAGATCTGGACGCCGGCGATGTGGGCGACCTCGAACTTGTCGGAAAGAGCGGCGAGCGGAGTGCTGTAGAGGAACACCGCGTTGACCGCGACGTAAAGGATCATGACGAAGGCGGTGCCGAGAATGAGGGCGCGGGGGAGGGCCTTGGCCGGATTGCGGACCTCCTCGACGATATAGGATGCGGCGTTCCAGCCTGAATAGGAGTACATCACCCAGATGAGTGAAGCCCAGAAGGCTTTGAGGAGGGGGCTGTTGAGATCTTCGGAATGGGGAAGGAAGGTGATCGGCTGGGCGGTGGCGGTGCCGAAACCGAAGATGATGAAGGTGATGATGAGGAGGACGGTCGCGCCGGTGGTGGCGGCCTGAAAAACGCCGGTGAAGCGGAGGCTGCGGAGGTGGGCGGCGGTGGCGAGGCAGACGAGAATGAAGGCGAGGGCGTGCTCGGCGTTGTTGGGGATGAGATGGGTGACAGCGGGAAAGGCGTGGCAGAAATATTGGCCGAAGGCGAGGGCGCTGACGGCGATGGGGGCGGCAAAGCCGATGGTGGCGGAACAGAGGCCGGTGCAGAAGCCGACCATGGGATGGTAGATGCGGGAAAGAAAATTGTATTCGCCGCCGGAACGGGGCAGCGCGGTGGCGAGCTCGGCGTAGCAGAGCGCGCCGCAGAGGGCGAGAACGCCACCGACTACCCAAAGGAGAATCAGGGGAAAGACGCTGCCGGTGAGTTGGGAGGCGCCCTCATGGGAAAAGCCATTGATCTGAAAGCCGAGCGAGGTGAAGACACCGATGCCGATCATGTTGGAAATGACAAGCGCGGCGGCGGGCCAGGTCGAGACGGCTTGTTTAGCTGCAGGGGTGTTCACGGGAATAGGGACGAAAGAAGATGCCGAGCCGAAGGGCGGGCTTCAAATCTATTCTCTCAAAAATAGTCCCTTTGGAGTAGCGCGGCCAGGGAGTATTACGAACTTGAAACGAGGAAGTAAATGGTTAGGTGCCATTTGGCATGGCACGGGGAGGTGGATTGTCGTTGGCCGCCGCCTTTTTCTGGAGGGCGGAGATGAGGGCCTGGTCGATGGTGGCAATGTCGACGGGTTTGAGGAGATGGGCGTCGAAACCGGCTTCCATGGCGCCGTGAATGTCCTGATCGCGGCCGAGGCCGCTGAAGGCGAGGGCGATGAGGTCGCTCCCGCCTGGCATGGCACGGATCCGCTTCATGAATTCGAAGCCGGAGAGGCCGGGAAGGCCGAGGTCGGAAATGACGATTTCGGGCATCTCATTTTCGGCTAGACTAAGGGCTTCCTCGGCATTGGAGGAGGCGGCGACGCGGCATTGGCGGCGAAGAAAGATGCGCTGAAGGGCATCGCGGGTATCCTCGGAATCCTCGACGAGAAGGATGCGTCGGCCGCGGAGAAGCTGGCGGTCGATTTTCGCCGGCGGGGGGGGTGCGACGGGGGCTGGAGGATCGATCCGGGCGGCGTTGGTATGGGGAAGCCAGAGAGTGAAGGTGGCACCCTTGCCGGGGCCGGGGCTGTCGGCGAGGAGTCCGCCGCCATGAAGCTCGGCTACGGACCGGGCGACGGTGAGGCCGACGCCGAGGCCGCTGACGCTTTGGGTATGGGGTGTGCGAGCCTGCTGAAACATTTCGAAGATGCGGTCGATTTCATGGCGCTCGAGACCGGCGCCGGTGTCCTTGACGGAGATGCGGATTTCGTCCTGCAGTGACCGGAGGCGGACGGTGATTTTTCCGCCCGAATCGGTATATTTGATGGCGTTGGTGACGAGGTTGGTCAGGACCTGGGCGAGGCGGGTGGGGTCAATCTCGAGTTCAACGGGATGGGTTTCGGGGGTGAAGGTAAGAGTGAGCTGCTTTTTCTCCCAGGCCGGGCGGAGGGTTTCGAGCGTGGCACGGGTCCAATCGTTCATCTCGGTCTTTTCGCGCTCGAGCCGGAGCTTGTTGTTCATGACGGCGGAGAGGTCGAGTAGTTCGTCGATCATGCGGGAGAGGGCGCGGGCGTTGCGGTCGATGACCTGGACATTCTTGAGCTGGGCGGAATCGAGGGTGGGATCGGCGCCGAGGAGATGGGCGCAGGAGATGATGGGGGTGAGGGGGGTGCGGAGTTCGTGGCTGAGGGTGGCGAGGAATTCGTCCTTGAGCCGGGCGGCTTCGTTCAGCTTCTGGTTTTTGTCCTCGAGCTCGCGGGTTTTTTCCGCGACGCGGCCCTCGAGGCCGGCATTGGCGAGGCGGAGGGCCTCCTGCTGGTCGGAGAGGCGCTTGTTCTTGTCCTCAAGCTCGCGCTGGTTGTGCTGGATGTTTTCGGCGAGGGAATTGAAGGTTTCACCGAGATTCTGGATTTCGTCGCCGGAACGGATGCGGGCGCGGGCGCTGTAATCGCCGTTCTGGAGGCGGCGCACGACGCCGGTGAGGGTCTGGATGGGGGCGATGATGGAATTGGAGACGAAGAGTTGGAAGATAATAGTGATGACGGTGACGAAGCCAACGCCGATCCACATGAAATTGACGAGGGAGGCGGCATCGCCTTCCTCCTGGTTCTGAATGCCGCGCAGGGTGGTGTTCACTTCGAGGCGGACGTTTTCGGTGATGTGCCGGACCTGGTCGATGAGGGTGCGGCTGGAAGCATTGACGGTATCGGTGGAGGCGGAAGAGGTTCCGGGCCGCGCCGCGCCGACGGAGAGATCGCCAATAGTGGAAATCCACTGACGGGTGAGCGTGCGGCGCTGGTTTTCCTGCTCGCTGATGAGGAGGGTGGGGAGGTTGAGGGAGTCGAGATTGGCGAGGGTGGTCTTGCGGATGTGCTGGTAGGTGTCGAGATCGCCGGGGTCGCCGGTCTTTTGATAGGCGCGGCGCTCGGTGTCCATCGCGTCGAGAAGGGCGGGGATGATATCGAGGCTGGCGAGCTCGAGTTGCTCGGGGTTGGTTACGGGGGAGTAGCGGCGGACGCTGTTGAGGGCGAGCTCGAGGTAGATGGCGAGCAGAAGCAAAAGCGTCAGGTGCAGAAACAGGGAGAGGACGAGGCGCCAGACCATGCGTACCCTGACCCGCGACGGCGTAGAAGGATTTTTGCTCAAGCGGGGAGAAGGTTACCACGAGGAGCGAGGGCGCGTCCATTTGGTTGGAGCCGATAGTCTTAGCGCCGGGTTTGAGGTCGGGATAAAGGCAATAAGAAGCTTGGAATACGGGGAGAGGGGCTCCAAAATCGCCGGTTCAAAGATGAAGCGTTCGTTCTGGTGCCTTCTGATGGTGCAAATTCAGGTTCTGCTGAACGATAACGCCGCGAAGCTCATGCTGATCACCTTGGGCGCGGCGGTCGCGCCGGAATTATTCCCGGGAAATGCGGATAGCGCGGCGATCGAGGCGAAGATGATCAAGACGATCCTGGCGGCGATCATCATCCTGCCGTTTGTGCTTTTTGCGCCGACGGCCGGCTGGGTCTCGGACCGGTTTTCCAAACGTAACGTGATTGTTTCGAGCCTGTGGGCGCAATTCGGGATCATGGGGATGATCTGGGTGGCGCTTTACGGGCATTACCTGTCGCTGGCGATCATGGGGTTATTTTTGCTGGGGTTGCAGTGCGCGATTTTTTCACCGGCGAAGCAGGGGATCATCAAGGAGATCGTTTCGGCAACAAAGATCAGCTCCTCGGTGGGGCTGGTGGAGGTGACGGCGATCGCGAGCATGCTGGTGGGCGGGCTGGCCGGCGGGCGGCTCTATGACTATTGCTACTCGACGCTGGACAATCCGTGGCGGGCGGCGGAGATGACGATGGCGGTGCTGACGGTGCTGGCGATGGGTTCGCTGGTGGTGGGTTACAAGATCCAGCCGACGCCGGCGCATACGAACCAGCCGTTCCGGCCGGAGCTGCTGTGGGAGCATTTCGGCCAGTTGCGCGAGGTGTGGCGGGAGGGGCCCATCCGGCTTTGCGTCCTGGGCATCAGTTACTTTTACGGATTGGCGGGGGCGCTTTACCTGACGTTGTTCGAGGTGTCGGCCTCGGTGCACCAGAACGGCGTGGGGACGGCATCGCAGACGGGTCTTTACGCGGCGACTTTGGGAGTGGGGATCATTTGCGGAAGTTTTCTGGTGACGCGGATGACGACGCACCAGGTGGAGATCGGGCTGATTCCGATCGGGTCGCTGGGACTGATCGGCGGGGCGGTGCTGGCGGGGGCGTCGTATCCGAAGAGCGCAATTTTTCTTTCGGCGCTGTTTCTCATTGGGCTGGCCGGGGCCTTGTTCGTGGTGCCGCTGAACGCGCATTTGCAGGAGCAGGTCGGGCCGGAACGGCGGGGGCGAATCCTAAGCGCGAACAATCTGTTCGTGAATCTGTTCGGAATCGTGGCGGTGCTTTGCCAGTACGTGATCTCGGCGGAGATTGGCGTGACGCCGCGGCATCAGCTTTTCCTTTACGCGGTGCCGACGGCGCTGGTGACGGCGTATATCATATACGTTACGCCGGAGGGCCTGTTGCGACTGGCGCTGGGGTTGCTGGGGCGGACGTTTTATCGCGTGACGCCGGTGGGGCTCGACGCGATGCCGGCGACCGGCGGTGTCCTGTTGCTGCCGAATCACATTTCCTATACCGACGCGGTGATCCTGCAGCTGGCCTGCCCGCGGCCGATTCGTTTCCTGGTCTATGACCAGATTTACCAGCATGGGGCGTTGCGCTGGGGACTGCGGCTCTTGGGGGCGATCCCGATCAGTCCGAAGAAGGCCAAGCAGGCGATTGAGGCCGCAGTGGATGTGCTGGAGCGTGGCGAGGTGGTCTGCCTTTTCCCGGAAGGCGCGCTGACGCGGACGGCGACGCTGCAGAAGCTGAACCGCGGATATGAGCTGATCGCGCGCAAGGCGAAGGTGCCGGTGATGCCGGTCTGGCTGGAGAATGTCTGGGGCTCGGTCTTTTCCTATTACGGCGGCCACTTTTTCTGGAAGTTGCCACGGGTGGTGCCGCTACGGGTTTCGATTTATTTCGGCGCGCCGATGCCGGTGGAGGAAGCAACGAATGAGGCGGTGCGGCAGAGTCTTTACGATTTGTCGGCGGAGGCGTTCCAGGGCCGGCCGGAACTGCAGTCGCATGTCGGCTACGAGAGCATCCGGGGATTGCGGAAAAAGTTTTTCACGCCGGTGATTACCGACGCCTATACGGGCAACCGGACGCTGACGGGGGGCGAATTGCTAACGATGAGCGTGGCGGTGGCGAGGTGGATTAAGGAGAATATTCCGGAGCGGCGGGTGGGGATTGTGTTGCCGCCGGGCCTGGGCGCGACGATTGCCAATCTGGGGACGGTGCTGGCCGGAAAAATCCCGGTGAACCTGAATTTCAGCATCGGTCGGGCGGCAAACGAGTCGGCCATGGCGCGCGCGGGCGTGCAGCGGTTGATCACGGTGCCGACGCTGGTGGCGCAGGTGAAGGATTTTCCGTGGCTGGAGAACCGGATCGACATCGCGGAACTCTGCCAGTCATTTCCCAAATCGAAGCTGAAGCGGCTGGGAGCGGTCATCTGGCTTTTCCCCGCGCCGGTCCTGGCGCGGTGGCTGGGGCTGCCGAAGCAGGGTGATCGGGACGAGGCGGCACTGCTTTTTACCAGCGGCAGCGCGGGCGATCCGAAGGGCGTGGTGCTAAGCCATCGCAACATTCTGGCGAACACGGCGCAGTTCGGCGCGGTATTGGGGAGCATCAATCTCGAATCGATCCTGGGTTGCCTGCCGGTGTTCCACAGCTTCGGCTTTACGGTCACCTTCTGGTGGCCGCTGCTGGGCGGCCCGCGCGTGGTGACTTATCCGAGCCCGCTCGATGCGCAGAAGCTGATCGAGGTCATCGAAAAGCACAAGTTGCAGCTGCTGATCACAACGCCGACGTTCCTGCGGGCCTTTCTGCGCAAGGCACGGCCGGAGCAATTGCAGTCGCTGAAGATGGTGGTGACGGGTGCGGAAAAGCTGCCGGTCGATTTGATCCGCGAGTTCGAGGCGAAGTTCGGCATTCAGGCGAGCGAGGGCTACGGCATGACCGAGGCATCGCCGGGCGTCGCGACGAACCTGCCTGACGAGCCGCCCTCGGCGATGAATCCGGACGGCGTTCTGGGGCGGCGAATTGGTAGCGTGGGGCGGATGTTGCCGGGCTTGACCGCGCGGATTCGCGATCCCGAGACGGGTGAGGATTTGCCGCTGTTCCACACCGGAATGCTCTGGCTGAAGGGCGCGAATGTTTTCGAGGGCTACCTGAAAGACACCGACCGGACGAGGGAAGTACTGCAGGACGGCTGGTACAAGACGGGCGACATGGGGCGGCTGGACGAGGACGGATTTCTTTACATCGAGGGCCGGGTGAGCCGGTTCTCGAAGATCGCGGGCGAGATGGTGCCCCACTTGACGATCGAGCAGAGGATGGTCGAGGCGCTGGGGCCGGGCGCGACGACGGGGCATGAGGGGCCGCTGGTGGTGGTGACCGGCGTGCCGGACGAGAAGAAGGGCGAGAGCCTGGTGGCGTTGACGGTGGTGCCGATCGACCAGGCCGAATTGCGGCGCAAGCTGGTGGCGATGGGCTTGCCGAATCTTTGGATTCCGCGGGTGATCAAACAGGTGCCGGCAATTCCGCTGTTGGCGACGGGAAAACTTGACCTGCGCGCCTGCCATCAACTGGCGGCAGAGACAGCGGCCACGGAAACGCCGGTGGGGCCATGACCGTCTTGGGCATTGGCATGGATGTGGTTGAGACGAAGCGGATCGCGGAATCGATCGAGCGCTTCGGCGACCGTTTTCTGAATCGCGTTTTTCTGGAGGGCGAAATTGCCTACGCCCAAAGCATGAAACTCCCACACCTGCACCTGGCCGCAAGATTTGCCGCGAAGGAGGCGATCAGCAAGGCGTTCGGGACCGGGATCGGGGGCGAATTGGGCTGGCGCGACTTGGAAATTGTGCGGGAAAAAGGTGGTGCGCCAAAAGTGTGCCTGCACGGCCGGGCAGAGAGTTACGCGAAATCCCGCGGCGTGCGCGAGGTGCTGGTGAGTCTTTCCCACACCGCGGAATATGGCGCGGCGAGCGCGGTCATCGTGGGATGAGGAGAATTAGTGCCCGGGGTTGGGCGAAGTTCCCGTGCCGGGGTAAGCGCCAGAGGGGGGTGAGTTGGTCGCGCCCACGCCGCCCGAGGCAATCGTTGTGCCCGGTGGCGGCGCAACCTGTTGAGAGGAAGCCGGGACAGACGTTGAGGAGGTCCCCGTATTATTCTCGTTCGGGTTCCCTGGAAGGCCTCCGCCGGTATTTTGGCCAGAGATTCCGGCCCCGGAGGCAGCACTGGCAGAGCTTTGAGCCTGACCATTCATATGGCCAGATGATGCCCCACCAAAGCTGCCTCCCGAACTGGAATCGCTCCCACCACGACCGCCGCCTCCACCACCTGCTGCCTGGGCCAAAAGTTGAGTCGAAGAAAGAAAGGTCATGATCACACCCGCCAGCGCAATATTTTGCCAGGAAAGAGTGTGGGGATGGAGCCGGCGTGATTTCATGGACGTGATTTTAAAGATGCACAAGGCGTACCAGCGCCGGTTACCTCTGAAATGGAGATCAGTCCAAGCGCCTCACCGAGCTTTTTGCAATTCCCGCGGTGTAAAACCGCACGATAGGCGAGGTTATCGCGGGATAACTATTGCGCCTGCCTTGCTTGTGAGCTGATTTTGAGATATTGGGGGACCATGGCACGGTGATCCGGGGAATTTTCAACGCGGTCAACGGCGTGGCAATTAACCTGATAAAGAAGGTCCGCCGCAAGCGTCCGCTGCTGACGCACTTGCCGACAGAGGCGGTGGATTAAAATGGGCGACCGACGGGACTCGAAGCCGCCTGACAAATAATGACATCTGATGACAGTAGCAGCTATTTGACAGTAGCAGCTATTTTTATGACAGGAAACTGCCTGCTATTTTAGAATTGTTAAGAATATTCCGGCAGGTTTGAACCAGACTCATGGGTTTCGGATAAAAGGTACTACTTACTTGGAAATTTGGTTGAATTTGGCGTGCAAGCCGATGATTTTAAATTACCCAAGTTACTTAAAGAATCTGAAGCTGCGGAGCTTCTCCAGGTAAGCCAGCGAAGTTTAATCCGATGGCGAAACAAAGGGATTATTCCTTACCACTGAATCGGAAAAACGATCCGATATTCGCCTGAAAAACTGCTTGCAGCGGTTGAAAATACTAGCCGAAACCTAAGAGGAGGGATTGACGCCGGTCCATCTTGAAATTGTTGCCGGAATACCGGCGGCGAAGGCGAAAGCATTGTTTTTATCGAATGTGAAACACAAGGTTTGGTCTATAATCAGACCGGGCATGGTTGGTGCTGGGCTTCGATGACTACCTTGAAAAGTATTACGGCAAGATGGAAGCCCTCGGCATCGACCGGGTAATGGCCCTGCTAGACGCCATGATCGTCAAGGCTGATGGCAAGGTGCCTGTCCTTCTGTGTTTCCAGGCGTTGAAAAAGCCGGACGAATTTTGCCACCGTCGCATCTTCGCGGAATGGTGCAAGTACAGGGGAAAGCTAAATATACCTGAGCTTTAGGCTTTCCACCAGTTTCTCAAATCGGGATCACTGAGGGAGCGTCGAATATACCCAAACTCGTGCGGTTTCCGTTGAGAATGTGGATTTAATGCCTCGTTAAGGAATCCTTCATTTAGCGATGGTAACAAGGATCCATGCCTTGGAATTTGGTGATATTTGGTAAACTGAATTCAATTCTATTTTTTCGGTTCAGGTTGATCTGCGCACTCTCTGGCATATGGGCGCTGACAAGTTTCGTCGGATCATTTCCGATTGACGCGAGTCCATCGGAAGGCACGTCAGCCACGATGGTAATATTTAGTCCCCGCCATCCAGCATCATTTTACTTTAGTGGGAACGACAAGCTCTCACAGGAATTGAGATGGAATAAGGAGACGCAGACTTTAGAAGCCTGTGTCACTTACAGCTTGGTCTCCGGCGGTGGTGACGATGAGGATGATCCTTCAAATTACAAAACTTTCGAGCTTCCCTTTCCTACGGTCAAACTAGATCAAAACAATAACCTAATAGCTTTTGGGAGGCAAAATAGGGCAGTGCATTTGGGTCATCTGGAAGGTGGTATTTTCGGCCCCAAAGTAGTTCTCAATGACAACGTGAAGTTTAGCGCTCACCGCAGGAACGGCAGTTTGTCGGCGAAGATAATCGTAAGCGAAAGGTAATGACGGCTAGGACGAGAGAAAATCAATTGTACCAAGCCTTTGCCGGGTTTCCGTTAGCTTCAGGATCGTCTGCGTAGGGCGGTGCGCCGGAACGATCGGGAGCCGAACTCATGTGATTGGAGAAGCTGGCACATCCAGTCGGCAACAGGCACAGAAGCAGACCGACGCTTAGAAACCGTATGGCATTGAATACCGAGTTTTGAATCTCATGCATGATAGCATGGTAGAAAACTTGGTTGAGGAAACCGTGAAACCGAGATTAAATCCCGATGAAGCCGGAATGAAGTCCGCTTAGAGTTCCGGTTTTCGAGAAACGCGATGACGTCCTGGGAGAGTTGACCAGCCTCTTCGATTATGCTGTGTGCTTTACAAGCGATTCGACACAACAGGTCTGCACGGAGCGCGGCGTCACCGCCTGCTTGCATAAGCCCGGTAAGCTCACAGTTAATTCGCCTATTAAGCTCCATGGCAGCTAGCTTTTGTTCGGCGGCAATTTGTGCCATTTCGATGTCCTGTTCAACCAATCCTGTCGCGGCCCGGTCGGTGATATAAACTGCATGCTCGATCAGCTTCTTAAGCTCGGTCACACGGCTCGGTCTGGGTTCACGAATGATCTGCTCGCAAAGTTGGGCGATCTCCACGGTTCGATTGCCCATCCGCTCAAACATGAGGGCGACTTGTGAAACCAAAACTAATTTGCGGCGTTCGCGCGTGCCTAGGATTTGCCGCGACATTTCCTCAACAACCTGCTCCTCGATTTCGGCACGAAGGCGGGTCTGTTTGGCATTTCTTTCCGAAACCCGACTTAAGCCTTCAAGATCACGCCTGCCGAGAGCCTGAACGACGTCGCGCAGATTGCGCTCCGCAGCAAAGCCCATGATAGCCAAGATTCCCATCAGTTGTGACGGAGGTTCTTCAAGAACGGCTTTCATGGTTTGGTTCATGGTCTCAGACTTCTTTCTTGTTTTTCTAGTTGTTGAAACTGCGTTGTCGTTGCCGGCAAATGATCTGGTTAGAATTTCCACATCAAATCAGCCTGAAACAGGTTGTATTGCCTGATGTCGCCGAGTTGCAAATCTTGATTAACGTTCGGCGTTGCCAGCTTGCCGTTTACCGGACTCGCGTGGGCATATCTCAATGTGGAGGAGACGCCATCGGTCCAATTATGGCTTACAGCGACCACGGCACCTTGCAGATTTGTCGCGGCATTAAAGATGTCGGCGTCAACTAAATTGGGATCGACTGCATAGTAGCCGGTGCTTTGCCAGTAGAGCTTGCCATCCCAGTCCCCCTTCTTCTTAAGCTGACCGATCTCATACCCGATCTGGTAGGCCGTCTGGTCGAGAAGTCCTTTGCCTGAATCCATGACACCCTGAAAGGGGGCCGAGGCAAACATCGCTTTGTTGGTTGCGACATTGGCTGCACTCATCGAGGTTGACACATGTCCTGTTGGTGAAGTGGTGGTGGTCGTTGCCAAGGTGACGCCAACGTTACCGGTGCTGGTCGAGCCGACAAAGTTCTCCGCCTCGGCACTAGAGATGGCATCTCGCGCTTGGTCGGCGCGCCCATCTGCATCGGTGTTATAGGCAAAATCGCTAAAGAATCTCATTGGAATGTTCCAGGCCTTGAAATCGAACTCCATAGGTACTTCCAACACAGCGAGATCGTTAATGCCGGAGACATTCGTGGTCGGCGCGGACGCTGCCCCAACAAACGGGCCATTGAAGAAACTTGGGCTATTATTCGGAGCAGGCAAAGCAAGAGGCGCCGTGCTATAAAGGCCGGCAACGCTTGTCGCCGATGTGCCTTTGGTCCCACTGTAGGTATTGAAAGTAGCTCCCGCCTTGAAGTAAGTGTCCTTGTCAAAATTGTATTTGAACCCAACTTGTTCGCTATACATGAAGGTATTGTTAAAACTTGTATTGCTGCCAAGACCATTGGTAAATCCGTTACCTGCCGCAGCTTGATATACAAATTGGCCGGCGGTTCCAAAGACCTCGAACCCATTATCAAAAGTGTGGTCGTAATGCTCTGCCGCACCAGCCGGGTTCAGGTTGTCATCCCAGACCAGGTTCGTGGTGTAAAAGGGATTGGGCATCTGGCCGCCCGTTAACCTTAAATCGGGCGTTGCATGCCAACCCAAGTAAACCAGATCGATAGCAAGCAGACTCTGGTCTTTCCCAAATGGACCGGCGGCATCGCTATGTCCGAAAGTGACGTTTCCCGAGCGATCATAATTAGGATTAGTGGACGCACGGATTCCGAAAAAGAAATTGTCGTATAAGTCTCCTTTGATTCCAAAACGAAGACGATAACGCCAGGCATTTCTGTCTTGGCTGTCTCCAGTTGCGAGATGTGCTCCACCGGAGCCAGTAAATCCGGCAGGCGTTGTGCCGTCGCGCATTTCATAGCGCATACGCATATCACCGTAGAATTGGATCGTCTTGATGGATGAACTGAGGCTGATTTTGCTCGCTGCCGTTTGAGAATAATCCTGTTGTTCCTTGGCGAGGATGTCCTGCCGTTCCCGGTCGGAAAGCACGCCCTTTTGTACCAGTACAT
>JAJSLK010000003.1 GCA_021272165.1 Methylacidiphilales bacterium | reverse complement strand
GATTTGATCCGCAAGATCGACGCTTTCGTCGAAGCTTACAATCGCACGGCCAAACCCTTCGCCTGGACTGCCACCGCCGAATCCATTTTCCTCAAGCTCGAAAGATTACTTTCGCGTATTTCAGGGACACAACACTAGAGTCTATCTCCTAAATAGGTGAGAGCCATGTTGCGAGTCGCTTTTGGGCTGCGACAAGCCGCGAGGAGGGAGCATCGCCCCAAGCTCTGTGACCGACGAGCAACGCAGCCGCAGCCCAAAAGCGCCGCAACCCTTCGGGCCGAAGTCCTTTTGGCTTTGAGCTACGTCGCTCGCTCGTCACGTAGCTACCGCTATGCTCCTCGCTCGGCTCCTGGCCCAAAGCCAAAATTTCATTCGGCACGGCTTCGCCTATTTAGGAGATAGACTCTTAGGGGTGAAGCTGGTTGCGGTGGATGAGTGCTTTCGGACTTGCCGCGTCCAGTGGATATGGCAGAGCAAACTTTCCACTCATTTCGACCCATTCTAGGCCTGCCGGTTTACCAAGCGGTTTACTAATATTTGACAAAATGTCAAAGATTGATTAGAGTACGCTTACATGCGGGTCATCTCGAAAAAGAGATTAAGGGATTTCCGGGAAATCCTGCCCGCTGCAAAAAACTCACTGGAACAATGGTACAAAGTTGTAAGTGGAGCCAAATGGCTTCACTTCACTGAACTCAGAAAAACGTTTAATCATGCTGACGCGGCTACAACCAACAAAGGGCACCCGGTCGTCATCTTTGATGTGGGCGGCAACAAATACCGCATCCTTGCGGCGGTCCATTATGATCGAGGCATCTGCTACGTCCTCCGCGTCCTGACCCATAAACAGTACGACTCCAACCAATGGAAAAGGGAATTATGAGCACCAAAATAAAAGGCCACGCCAAGCTGCCTAAAACCTACCGGGAACTTTGCGGACTGCTTATGCCTCGCAAGATTCACGACGATACCGAACTTGAAGCAGCCCAGGAAATCATGGATGCCCTCACCGTGCTGCCCACCCGCACATCGGACCAGGACGATTACTTCGAAACACTGGCTGAACTGGTCGAAGCCTACGAAGAGCAGGCGGTGAAGTTCACCAAACGCTCCGGCTTAGAAACGCTCAAATTTCTCCTCACTGAAAACAATCTCACCGCCAGCGACCTTTCCCGGTTACTCGGTACCGATATCAGCCTCGGCTATCGCATCCTGGACGGCGAACGCAATCTCACCACGAAACATATCAAGAAGTTGGCCGGGCATTTCCACGTCGGGCCGGAAGTTTTTCTGTAATTGATGGCAAAAGGACGCCCCAATCAACCTCTTGTGAGCATTTCTTCCCGATCCTTGCGTTCTTCGCGAAAATGAACAGCTATCTTTACTCATCGAAAGTGATAATCGCTTTCAAGCTTGCCGCTGCTACCGGTTGTGGCAAAGTGAACTTTCCTGTCCGATTATTTTCGGCGAAACGGGCCGTAGCTCAGCTTGGTAGGGCGCTTCCTTGGGGTGGAAGAGGTCGCGGGTTCAAATCCCGCCGGTCCGACCAGCCGGGCGAACGCCCTTGACGCTCATCGGCGGGCACCCTAGACCTGATGGGTGCGGCTGCCGGGCTTCGTGCCCAAGAAGCAGCCGGGCAGACATTTCTGTAAGATACCACGACCTGATTTCGATTCTTCTCTCAACTGTTTCCAATCCCTTTCCCGAAAACTCTCTTCCATGAATATTTTCTCCGGCCTTTTTTCCAATGACATCGGCATCGACCTCGGCACCGCGAACACGCTGGTTTACGTGCGGGATCGGGGAATTGTTTTGCGCGAGCCTTCCGTGGTCGCGATCAAGCAGGGCTCCAAGCGCGTGCTGGCGGTGGGCGACGAGGCGAAGCGGATGCTGGGCCGGACGCCGGGGGACATCATCGCAGTGCGTCCGATGAAGGACGGGGTGATCGCGGATTTTGAAATCACGGAGGCGATGTTGAAATCGTTCATCCACAAGGTGAGCAACCAGCGTCGTTTTCAGCGGCGGCCGCGGATCGTGATCGCAGTGCCGACGGGAATTACCGAGGTGGAAAAGCGTGCGGTGAAGGACTCGGCGATCAACGCGGGCGCACGCGACGTTTATCTGATGGAAGAGCCGATGGCAGCGGCGATCGGCGTGGGGCTGCCGGTGCAGGAGGCGGCGGGGAACATGATCGTGGACATCGGCGGCGGTACGACCGAAGTGGCGATCATTTCGCTGGGAGGAATTGTTTTTTGCCGAAGCGTGCGCGTGGCGGGCGATGAGCTGGACGAGAGCATCATCAATTACATGCGGCGCGCCTACAATTTGATGATCGGCGAGCGGACCGCGGAGGACATCAAGATCAAGATCGGCTCGGCTTACGCGGTGGAGAAGGAAACGACGATGGAAGTGAAAGGCCGCGACCTGGTGGCCGGTCTGCCGAAGACGCTGACGATCACGTCGCAGGAAGTGCGCGAGGCGATGGCGGAACCGGTGCAGGTGATCGTCGAATCGATCCGGATCACGCTGGAGCGTTGCCCGCCGGAACTTTCCGCCGACCTGGTGGAGCGGGGCATTGTGCTGGCCGGAGGCGGAGCGTTGCTGCGCGGGCTGGACAAGATGCTGGCCGAGGAAACGGGGCTGCCGGTTCATGTGGCCGAGGATCCGCTGAGCGCCGTGGCCGAAGGCACGGGCAAGGTGCTGCAGGAATTCGAGTACATGAAGCGCGCGGCGGAATCCGAGCGGCGGGTCTAACCTTTAGCGCGGCCCGGCTCCCGAACTTTTCCGGTGAACAAGAGCACGTCTTTCCTGCTGGTGCTGGGGATTCTCCTGGCGTTCATCGTTTCCCTCCTGCTGGTGCCGGAGCCATTCACGCGGCCGTTGCGGAAGCATACGTTGGAGGTGCTGGGGCCGGTGCTGAGCACGCTGGAGGCGCCGGTGCATTTCTTCACGCGGGTGAATTCGAAGCTGACGACGCTGGACCAGGCGCAGGCCGAGGTGGAACGGCAGAAGAAGGAGATCGCGGAGTTGGAGCTGAGGAACCAGCTTTTGTCCGACAAGGAGAAGGAAAACGCGCGGCTGCGGGAGATGCTGGGGTTCCAGGCCGATTCGAAGTACGAGCTACTGCCGTGCCGGGTGGTGAGCCGCGAGCCGTCGAACTGGTGGGACTCGGTGCAGATCAACGTGGGCTGGGAGAACAACGCGGAGCTGGACAAGAAGTACCAGGGAAAATATTCGCTGACGTCAGACCAGCCGGTGGTGTCGCCGCGCGGCGTGGTGGGGAAGACGGGGAATGTTTCGCGCTACGTGACGGATGTGATTTTGCTGGTGAACGAGAACTGCAGCATCTCGGCGACGATCGACGGCACGCATGACCAGGGCATCGTGAAGGGGCAGGGTAACTTTGAAGAAGGCGAGCCGCGGGTGATGATCCATTATTTGCCGAAGACGTCGACGGTGGCGGTGGGGCAGTTCGTGGTGACGAGCGGTCTGGGGCCTTATTTCCCGGCGGGACTGCGGCTGGGGACGGTGACGGAGGTTCCGCCGCTGAACAATCAGTACCCGACCTTCGGGCTTTATCGCCAGGCAGTGATCGAGCCGACGGCGGACCTGAATCAGCTCGATGCGCTGTTCATTGTGCTGGGGCCAAAGCAGCAGACGAAAGAGCCGCAGTAGGCTTTTCTGTCCGCGATCATTCTTCGGCAGATGATCCTTCGACAAGCTCAGGATGACGGAATAGTGACAGAAGATTGCCAACTGCGGGCCAAAACGGTTACCGTGAACGCTTCTTATGGCCAGTCTCAAACAGACCACCGTGCGCGAAGCGAAGTCCGTCAAGGGCTCCGCGCTGCACACCGGCTCCGACGTCACCCTTACCGTCAAGCCCGCCGCCGCCGACACCGGCTACATCTTCAAGCGCATTGACCTCCCCGACGAACCCACCGTCGCCGCCCACATCGACCACGTCAAGCAGGTCGAGCGCGCCACTACTCTCGGGGAGGGGAATGTCAAGATCCACACCGTCGAGCACCTCCTCTCGGCCCTTCGCGGCTGCGGCATCGACAACGCCCTGATCGAGATCGACGCCAACGAACCTCCCATCGGCGACGGCAGCGGCAAGCTCTTCGTCGAAATGCTCGAACGCGCCGGCAAGCAGGAACTCGACGCCCCCGTCTCCGAATACGAGCTCCACGAACCGGTCCGCGTCACCGGTCGCGACGGCGCTTACCTCATCGCCTGGCCCTCGGACCGCTTTGAGGTCAGCTGCACCAACGCCAATCACCTCGGCAAGCACACCCAGTACAGCGCCTGGAACCCCGAGACCGGCAACTACGCCAAGGAAATCGCCCTCGCCCGCACCTTCGTTTTTTACGAGGAAGTCCAGCCCCTCATGGAAAAGGGCCTCATCAAGGGCGGCAGCCTTGAAAACGCCGTCGTCATCCGCGGCGACGCAATTCTCTCGCGCGAACCGCTTCGCTACGACGACGAATTTGTCCGCCACAAGATCCTCGACATCATCGGCGACCTCAGCCTCTTTCCCGTCCGCCTCCGGGCCCATATCTACGCCGTCAAGCCGAGCCATGCCCTTAACGTCGAGCTCGCCCGCGAAATCTTCAAACAATACAAGCAGCGCCAGGCCCAGCGCCTGCCTTTCGAGCATTTCCCCGGCGGCGAGGGAGGCATGGACGCGCAGGACATCATGAAAGTCCTGCCCCACCGCTACCCCTTCCTCATGGTCGACCGCATCCTCAGTTTCGAGGGTGAAACCAAGGCTGTCGGACAGAAGGCCATCACCATGAACGAGCCGTTCTTCCCCGGCCATTTCCCCAACCATCCCGTCATGCCCGGCGTCCTTCAGGTCGAGGCCATGGCCCAGGTCGCCAGTATTCTTCTTTCCCGCAACAACGGTATCGCCGGACGTATCGGCTACTTCATGAGCGCTGACAAGGTCAAATGGCGCAAGCCCGTCCTCCCCGGCGACACCCTCATCATCGAAATCGAGCTCACCAAATCCCGCAGCAAGATCGCCCGCGCCACCGGTACCTGCCGCGTCAAAAACGAAATCGTCTCCGAAGCCGAGCTCATGTTCGGCATCATCGACACTTGAGGTAGCCGCTGATGTCCCATCGGCGGAAGGCGCTCCGTTTTGCGGCTTTCCCTCCGCATCCGGTCAAAGATAATTCGTGCGACCTCACCGCGCCGCCATTACAATCCGTCCTTTATGACGGAGACCGCCATCCATCCCACCGCCCTCGTCGACCCCGCCGCCCGCCTCGGCGCCGGCGTCCAGGTCGGCCCTTACGCCATCATCGGTGCGTCGGTCGAGCTCGGTGACGGCTGCCGCGTCGGCCATCACGCCACCATCGACGGCCCCAGCAAAATCGGCCCCCGCAACGAATTCTTCCCCTACGCCGCCATCGGCTTCAAGACCCAGGACCTGAAATACAAGGGCGAGCCCACCCATCTCGAAATCGGAGAGGGGAATGTCTTCCGCGAATTCTGCACCGTCCATCGCGGCACTGGCCCCGGCGAGAAAACTGTCATCGGCGACGGCAACCTCTTCCTCGCCTACTCCCACGTCGCTCACAACTGCGTCGTCGGCAACAAAACCATCTTTTCCAACAACGCCACGCTCGCCGGCCATGTCGTCGTCGGCGACTACGCCGTCATCAGCGGCCTCAGCGCCGTCCACCAGTTCTGCCGCATCGGCGCCCACTCCATCATCGGCGGCTGCGCCAAGATCGTCCAGGACGTCCCGCCTTACCTCATCGCGGATGGCAATCCCGCCCACCTCCGCGGTGTCAACCACGTCGGGCTCGAGCGCTGCGGCTTCGCCGAAGCCGACATCAAGGCCCTCCGCCGTGCCTACCGCATCCTCGCCGACAAAACACTCAACTTCTCCCAGGCCATCGAAAAAATCGAAGCCTCCGAGGACGCTGCCAACGCCCACGTCAAAATCCTCGTCGACTTCCTTAAGTCCACCCAGCGCGGTGTCATTCGGCCTGAACCCCTAGCCTGAATCGATTCAGCGACATGACGAAGCAGCACATCCTGCAAGAGATTAAACGCATTGCGTTAGCGAATGACGGTGTGCCGCCCGGTTGCTATAAGTTTTCTAAAGAATCCGGCATATAAGAATAATTGGCAACCTTTGGAACGATACAAAGATTCTGAAGTTGCCGAAGCAGTATCGAAAGCTCCCCTGCTGGCTCAGGCTGAAGAAGATAAAACTGATCCTTCGACAAGCTCGGGATGACGGATCGCTTAAAGTGATTTTTGAATGACCTAACTGCACCATTACGCGCAGTCCACACTCTATTCGCTCACCACCAGCGTCTGAATGGAGCGTTGCGGAACATCAATCCGGGCCGATTCCGAACCCAGGCGCAGTTCGACGCGATGGCGGGTCTCGGTGCGATTAAGGATCACAACGATGATTTTGCCGTCGGGCGCGGCGAAGGCGGTGCATTCCAGTTCATCGGCTGTCGGCGCGGCCATAATGCGAACGGCACCGGGACGGACGAAGCGGCTGAAGTGGCCGATGTAATGGAAACTGTTCTGGTAATGAAGCTCGCCTGTGCGGGTATCGGCCAGAACCGGCGCACTGCAGAGATTGTTGACGTGGTTGGGGCCGCCGGTGTGATCGAGCAGCATGTTCCAGTCGACCCAGCCGACGGTCCAGTGATTGAGGTCCTGGATCATGGAGCGGGCATAGCGCTCGCCCAAGGCCCATTCGCCGAGATGCGGACCGCCTTCCTGGCAACCTTCGGTAAAAAGAAGATGCTTGTCCGGCCACGCGTCATGGACACGTTGGACGTTTTCAAAACTATCGTTCGAATACCAGTGGAAGCCGGTGCCCCAAATATACTTCGCAGCTTCGAGGTCGTCATAAGCGGCCAGGGCGCGCTCGTAGAGCATGTCCCGGTTGTGGTCCCAGATGATGATTTTGACCTGGCCGAGTTTTTCGCGCGCCAGCGTCGGCCCGAGATGATCGCGAACGAAATCGCGCTCCTCCTCCGCGGTGTAGACACAGGAGTCCCAGCGCTGAATGGCGGCGGGCTCGTTTTGGACCGTGAGCCCCCAAATGGTGATGCCTTCCCGGGCATACTCCCGAATGAACCGGACATAATACCGGGCCCAGACATCGTGGCATTCGGGCTTGAGTTTGCCGCCAAAATTCATCTGGCCGGTGGCTTTCATCCAGGCGGGCGGACTCCAGGGCGATGCGAAGATCTTCAGCCCACCGGCGATTTTTTGCGCGCGCTGGATCATCGGGATAAGCGCGGCCCGGTCGCGTTCGATGGAAAAGCTTTTCAGGTCGAAATCGCCCGGCTGTTCGCAATAGGCATAGTTCCCGAGCGCGAAGTCGCAGCTATTGAGGTGGGTGCGGCAAAGCGTGTAGCCCAGGCCGGTGGCGGGATCGAAACAGGCGCGGAGAACTTCATCCTGCGCCTTGGCGGGAAGCTTATAGAGCGTCGTGGCGGCAGCTTCCGTGAATGCGCCCCCGAAACCTTCAATCGTCTGATAACGAACCCGCGGATCAATCCGGATGGAGGTCGCCTCCGCCGCGGCCGGAGCAGGAGCAAAAGAGACCGGCTGGTCGGCACGCCAACGGGCGCCGGTGTCGCGGTCAGTGAGGAAACGGGAGAGTTTTTTCATCAATTAAACATTGAACCGGAACTCAAGGACATCGCCGTCCTGGACGACATATTCCTTGCCCTCAACGCGAAGCCGGCCCGCCTCGCGCGCCTTGGCAAACGACCCGAGGGTGACGAGGTCCTGATAAGCCGTGCATTCGGCGGCGATGAAGCCGCGCTCAAAATCGGAATGGATGACACCGGCCGCCGCGGGGGCCTTGTCCCCGGTGTGAATGGTCCAGGCGCGGGTCTCCTTTTCACCCGTGGTGAAGTAGGTGCGCAGGCCGAGGAGATGATAAGCGGCGCGGATGAGCGCACCAACGCCTGATTCCTTGACGCCGAGGCTTTCGAGATATTCCTTCTGCTCGTCCTCGCTGAGATCGACGAGGTCCGATTCAATTTGCGCGGAGATGACGACCGCCTCGGTGTTGAGATGGGTCTTCACATAGTCGCGGACGGCCTTGACGTGAGAATTCGCGTCGGGATTGGCCAGTTCCTTCTCGGCCACGTTGCAGGCGAAGAGGGTCGGCTTGCTTGTCAACAGGAAGAAGCTCTTCAGCACACTTTTCTCCTCGGGTGTCACTTCAAGCAGGTTGGCGGGCTTGCCGGTATCGAGCAAAGGTTCGAGCCTGGTGATCAGGTCGAGCTCGGACTTGGCCGTCTTGTCGCCGCCACGAGCGGCCTTCTGGTTTTTCTCCTTCCGCTTCTGGACGGCGGCGAGATCGGCCAGCACGAGTTCCGTGTTGATGACTTCGATGTCACGGACGGGATCGACCGTGCCGGAGACGTGATGGATGTCGCTGTCCTCAAAACAACGGACGACCTGGATGATGGCGTCAACTTCGCGGATGTGGGTGAGGAACTGGTTGCCGAGCCCCTCCCCGGTGCTGGCGCCCTTGACGAGCCCGGCGATGTCAACGAACTCAAAAACGGCGGGGACGAGTTTTTGCGATTTCGAGAGCGCGGAAAGCTTGGCCAGGCGGTCGTCGGGAACGGTGACGATGCCGTTGTTGGGCTCGATGGTGCAGAAGGGATAATTGGCGGCCTGCGCCTTGCGGGTCCTGGTGACCGCATTGAAAAGAGTGCTTTTACCCACATTGGGGAGACCAACAATTCCGGCACGCAACATAAGAGGAAAAACCTAGCGTGCGAGAGGCGGGAAGGCACGGAGTTTTTTACAGATGCTAACCGGCAGCGGGAAAAATCCGGGCGAAGATTTTTTCGTCGAGATGATGTTCCCGCACGTGAGCGCGGGCCCGGTCCGCCATGGCCCTTCTTTCGTTTTCACTTCGGGCCAAAGCGGCCCGGATCACCTTTTTCAGGTGGTCGCCTTCCACGCCATAGTAGAAGGCATGTTCGCCCTCCATCAAAGGTTGATGACGCCGGATGCGCGGATAATTCATCACCGGGATGGAATGGGCCAGGCAGCTCTCGTAATGTCGGAAGCAGTCCCATCCGTGCCCCTCCGGCGACCAGACCAGCCACGACCGGGCGCAAAGCGTGATGTACTCCTCGAATGAATAGGGCTGTCCCTCTTCGCCGATAAGCACCCGCATGCCCTCGTTCCTCAGCTCGAGCAGTTGCGCGAGGCCATCAGACCGCACTCGCGAGCCCTTGGTCGATCCGGCGTAGAAAACGTCGTAGGTCTTCGGTTCACCGGCCACGTGGTCGTAAATCTCACGCCATGGAACACCCAGCGAAATCGGCTCGATCTTATGCCGGTTCTCCTTGAAGACGGCGCATTTTCGCACGGCCGAGGTGTCCTCCAGCCGGCCGGTGGTAAAGAGAAAACCGTTCTCGAGTTTTACGGGCATCTCGCGCCAGTAATATTTCTCGCACCGGGCGAGAATCGGCAGGAAATGGGACGGTATCCGGTCGGGATCGTCCTTGCGGTCAAGGATGATCAGCGGGACGTCGAGGCCGCGCAGGAGTTCGAGCACAATCTCCGGTCCGAAGGCGTGGAACAGAGTCAGGTTCCGGCCGATCCGCGATATGTTGGAAATGAAATTCCGGTCCCGACGCCAGATGGGACTCGATGCGGCAAAGATCGAAAGCACCACCGCGTCGTAATGGCCCGCATGCAACCGCCGCCGCAATTCGAAAAAATCGCGCCAGGTCAGCCGCGGTTTGGGCTCGGACGTTTTCTTGCCGATGTAAAAGAAATCGACCGACTCGGGCCGGATGATCTGGAGGTAGGCAAGATCACCTACTTCCAGGATGCGCATAAGCGGAGGATTACCCGCAGCCCCGGGAAATGGCAAAGCAAAAGCCTCCCTGGGGGCTCACCGCGAATCGTTCCCGCGGAAGGTGTGCAGCGTGCGGATATCGTGCACAAACGGATCGTCGAGATGGATCTGCTTCCCCTCGCCGATGTAGATGAGGTCCCAGTCGATGACGTAGGAAAGCTTCTTGTGGAGGATGGTGCGCATGGCTTCGCTGCGGAGATTGGCGCGGGTGTTGGGCGGCGGCTGGAGGAAGAAATCGCGCTTGGCCAGGCCGGGGAGCCCCTGTTGGATGAGCGCGGTGCCGGGCAAGCCGGCAAGCAGCGACTTGGCCGGGTCGACCTGATGATATTCGAGGTCGAGACTTTCGAGCCAGGCATCGCGCCAGGTGATTTTTTCCGACTCGATGAACGACTCGAGCAGAAATTGCTTGGTGATCCAGTCAAGCTTGCCGATGAGCGCGTTGCGATTGTGCCGGAGTTTATCGAGAGTCATGCCCCAGGCCTCGACGATCCATTTGCCGTCGGCGTCGAGATCGATCCGGCCCGAGGTGGCCGCCTCCAAAAATTGTTCGAGGATTTCCAGCGCGGAGCCTTCGCTCCGGTCGGCCATCTCAACATTCCAGGGGCCGTTCGGCTGATGGGAGAGCTTGCGCATGGCGCAGACCGGCTCGTAGAGCGCGATGTCGGGCAGCGCGTCAGTCTCGAGCAGATCAAGCATGAGTGAGGTGGTGCCGACCTTGAGGGCGTTGGCGAAGGGAAGCAGGTTCGAATCGCCGAGCAGGAGATGGAGACGGCGGAAGCGGCGGTAATCGGCCAGCGGCTCATCGCGGGCGTTGATGAGAGCGCGGTTGAACTGGACCCATTCGTAGATGTCGGTCTGGATGAAATCGGCTCGCTGGGAAATCTGGTAAGGAACGGAGTCGCTGCTTTCAAGTTTGCCGTAGCGACGCGGCGCCTGGGTCATGCCGACACGACCCGAACCGACCAGCAGGATGCGGACGGCCAGAAAGGCAAGGAGCGTGTCGATGTTGCGTTTGGTCAGCGGGGCATCGCGGTTGAGGAGATAGTTTTCGTGGCAGCCGAAAGTCGCGCTGGTGTAGTGGTCGATATTGTTTTTGATGAACGAGACCTCGGGCGCCAGATGGAGTTCCTGGAGCGCCTGGTGGAGAAGGACCTCGCCTACCTGGTCGTAGGCAACAACATCGGCCAGGGAAAGGCATTCGGGCGTGCAATATTCGACGTGGCCCATGTCGAGGTACAGGCGGCCGCCGTTGAACAGGAAGCCACCGTTGCCTGCGGGCTCATCGTAATCGCGATCGTGCAAGTCGATCAGGCCGAGCTTTTTCTTTTTGAAAATGTAATCGCGGACGCGGGTGGGCACAGCCGGCAGGCCGAAGGACTCCGGCGCCAGGCAGCCATACTCGGTTTCGAGACCGGCGAGCCGCTTCATGTTTTAAGGGTACTGGCGTTTTGCCGGTAAGCTACCGGAAAAAATCGCGCCGCGTTTTACTCCCGGAAAATCTTCCGTCCGAGTAAAAAACCTCAGAGCAAGCTTGGAGGGTAGCCGCCGCTGTCCCAGCGGCGGTGCCTTCCCCCATACCTTCCTTCGCTCCCCCCCGTTAGGGGCAGCGGCAGCTACTATGGAGACGCTTCCAGCCAAGCAAAGCAAGCTTCGGGCAATTTAACCCAAGAGATTCAAGAGCTTGAACCTGTTAAAATAACAATCGAAGGACTTGACGGTCAGGGCACCGGTTCGGCTAACCTATGTGGATTCAATCCAGCGGTAAGCGCGCGAGTTTTTACTTTATTTGCGTAAAAAACCATTTACCCTTTGCTTATGGATAATCGGACCACCTGTCCCCCGATTTTATTCTGCTCCCTCGTCTTGAGCCTGCCCTTTCTGGCCCATGCGGAACCGGGTGTGCCGGCGGCAAATGTGGTGAGCACCAATACGCCACCCCTGACGGCCTCTCCGTCGGCGGCCGTGACTCCCATGCCAACCATGGTGTCCCCGGACGAAACCACGCCGGAGGAACGGCCCTCAACTTATACGGTCGTGAGCGGCGATTCGCTTTGGCTGATCGCCCATAAGTTCGGCTGCTCGGTCAAGGCGCTGATGAAGGCGAACAACCTGACCAAGAAAAATCTCAAGCCGGGCCAGGTGCTCAGGATTCCGTCGCCAACTTCCCCGTCTTCGATGAAGACGGAAAAGACCGCCCCGCCGACACCGACGCCCGCTCCCACGGTACGCCCCAATGCCTCAACCCACTCGAAACCGAGCCACCACAAGAGCTATGCTCAGGCGCAGCCGGTGCAGGATTTCGACATCCCCGCCTCGACCTTCGCCTCCTGCCCCGTGCCGGTACCGACCTCTGATCCCGATGCCGATGTCCCTCAGTCGGACTCCGGCAATGCGGACGCGCATGCCATGCGCGCTGAGTTAGTGAGTCCTTCCGAATTCAATCCCCCTCCCGCGCCAGCGCCCAAGCCGGTCGCCAAGCCTACTCCGGAAATAGCCGCGACAGTTGCGCCGGAACCGGTAAGGAAATCGATACCAATAAGCACCTTCTCGGCCCGGCAGACAAACCCAACTGCCACGTTTGCCGTGTCGCCGTCGAAACCCGCGAACCAATGGTTCAATCCGTTCTATGCGCCGCCGGCGGAAGACTGGGGCAGCCGCTTCCTTCAGCAGGCCCGGGCGCTGGCTGACCGGGACATCGACTATGATGAGGAATGGCGCCCGCCGGGAGAGGCCCATGCCTGGGCGATGGATTGCTCCAACACGGCCCGCTATTTGTACAAGGTGACGGCCGGGATTCAATTGCCACGGACAGCATCGGATCAATACTACTACCTTCATCTTCAGGACAAGGCCTGGGATGTTCCGGAGACCGACAACGGCTACGCGGATTGCAATTATCTGCGTGAGCACCTCAAACCGGGCGACCTTCTTTTCTGGAAGAACACTTATCGGCCCGAACGGCAGCCGCCTATTACCCATGTGATGATTTTCCTCGGCACGAACGCGCGGGACCAGTGGATCATGGCCGGATCGCAGACCAGCCGCGGCGGCGAGCATAACCGCGCCGATGGCGGGCCTGATATTTACATTTTCGATCCGACCAAGCCCTGCGGGGGTTATACGACCTGGCTGGGACTGGTCCATCACCGGGGCAGTTTCTGCGCTTATGGCCGTCCGCTGGAGGCTGATCCTGCCAAGCTCGCGGTTGCTTCCAATTAGTTGGTTTTTCTTCCGAGCGCATTTTCCTTGGCGCTCTATTTTATGGCCGTGCCGCAGTTGAATAACCCCCTCCAGGGGATAAATCGGCTGAAGAATTGCTGATTTGAATTCGTGTGTATGTTGGTGTAGCGGGATACCTCAAGGAGGGGAAGAGAAGGTGCATCCGAAGAAGAAGGTTTTCAGCCCGGTAAGGCTTTTGTAGGAACAGAAGGGACCGGATGGGTTCAGGGTTTTGAGTTGAAGTAAAAGGGTTGCATTCCGCTGAGGGTCTTAATGTCACCCCACTGAAGATAACCCTTGCGCCAGTGGCCGTCGTTGTCGTTGACGTAGGTGGCCCAGCTAAATTGCGGGAGCGGGCCTTTGACGCCGTCGATGTCGGTCCAAGGGAGGGCGGCTTCGTAGATGGTCTGGGTACCCTGACGTTTGATCGCGATTTTGACATCGGGCCGTTGAAGCTTGCCCGCTTCGGCCATTGAGGGGCCCTTCGGAGTAAGGGCGATTTCAAATTCGTGCGGACCCGCGGGCCATTCGCCGGCGGTCCAGGGCATGAGCGGAGTGATGGCAATTTGGACGCTGTCGCCACGCCAGACATTGGCGCCGGTATAATTCTGGAAGAAGACGTCGTCCTCGATGACGGCGGCCATGTAGAGATTGTGGTCGTCAGCGGCGAAATAGATCTTGCCGCCGAGATCCTTCGCGTCGCGCCGGGGTTCCTTTAATTTGACATAGGTCGCGTGATCGAGATCGATGCCATGCGAGAGGTCCCAGTCATCGAGGGAGCCGTCGACCCTGATCGTGTGCCGGGGCACCGGGTTGTAGCTGACGTCGTTTGTCGCGGTGACCTGGGTGCCGTTATCGAGCGTGGCGACGATGCTGACTGGATAGAGGGTGAAGGGCTGGAGATGATCGACAGGAAGCTGGAAGTCGTGGGTGGACCCGGGCGCGAGCTCCTGGTTCACCGCCAGTTCTTTCGTCTCCTTATTGATGACGTAGTGGATGCTTTTGATGATAGCGGCGTTTCCCCGCGAGTTGTTGGTGATTGATTCCAGGAGAACATCGAGGCCTTTCAGGCGCGGGAAGCGGTCAGCGGTGACGGGATCAAAAAGGAGAGCGTGATGCGAACCGAGGAAGATCGCCTTTCCGTCGGAATCGAGTTTGAAGGGCGTCCAGATTTCTTCTTCGACGCCGGGTCGGGGATCGAGCCGGAACGGGAAGACGCTGGCATTTCCCTTTTGCATGGGCGATTCCATCTTCGGTTGCTGGGAACCATAGAGGAAGGTCAGGGATGATGGGGCAGGATTCGCCGACACCGACAATTCGGCGGGGAAAGCCTGATTTTTGGCCAGAGTGGCCGGTATTTGCAGATGAAAAAGCGGTAAAACCAATGGACCGGTTTTACCTGAGATATAGACCGGCGCCTGGGTGAGGTGAAGGTTGAGGGAGCCGTTGACCGGATAGAGCGTCGTGGCAGCGCCGAACAGATCAGTGACGGTGACCGGATCGGTTCCGGCCAGAGCGATGTCCGCGGGGCTTCTGGACCAGAGGACGCTGCACTGATTGTCACCCTTGGTGAAAACATAATCGTAAATGTCGGCGGGACTTTTTTCGCGGCGGGCGATGGTGAACCCGGTGAGCTGGCGGATCAGCGTGGCATAGGCGACATAGATCGGCTTGGGCGCGTATTTCCCGCGCGGGTCGGTGTCGGAAGTAACCAATCCCATGTTGGGAAATGCGCCGAAGTCGCGGCCGAGATACCAGAACATATGACTGACGTTCTGACTGAGCATGACGGTCCAGGCCCGCACGAGATACTCGGCCTGAACGAAATCGGTAATCGGCTCCCGATTGCCGAGCTGGCCGGACTTGATGAGATACCAGCCGCCTTCGGTCGACCAGAGCGATTTGTCCTGACCATGATTGTATTGGCGGACAAGCGCATGGAGCTTGGCGAGCGAGGGCTCCATGATTTCGGGTGCCAGGCTGTAGCCGTAGGGATGGAAGGAGACGCCGTCGAGGTCGTTCAGGGCGCCCTGCTTGAACGTCTCGCCGATCCAGTCCGGCGGAATGCCAACTGAGGAGAGGCCGACGACGAAGGCTTTGGGATTGACCTTCTTGATGGCTGGGCAGGCCGTTTTGATCATTGCGGCGTAGATTTCAGGCCGTCCTGCCGCCGGGCCCTGGGCAAAGTCACCATTATATTCGTTCCACATTTCGAAGAACTCCGGACGGTCCTTGAAGTGGTCGACGATGAAAGTGCAGTAACGCGTATACTGGTCGTAGCCTTCCTGCGTGTAGGGCGCGGCCTGGTAGGAGGGCAGAGCCGGGTCGGGATAATAGAGGTTGTTGCCGAAAGCGAGCGTCTGGAGAACATGAATATGCTGGGCGTTGGCGAGATTCATTGCCCGCTGGAAGGAAGCGGGGATTTTCATCACGCCCTTCTGCACCTCGACCACGCCCCAGTCGCTTCCGTCACGAAGGAACTTGGCACCCATGGTCGCGAACAGGGGGACGGAGGAGGGATCCCAATTCTGGCCATAATGGGTATCGACCCCGAAGGGATTGTCAGCGACCTGGCCCAAATCGTAGGGCGTGAGCGCGGCGAGATTGGTGACGGCTTTCGCGATGATGGTATTGCCGCTGAGAAGAGAGGACTTGAGAACGTAAAAGCCGGGTGTGGCCAGGGTCATTTGGACCGTGGTTTTGCCTGCGCCAGGGGTGAGCGGGATTTTGCCGTGGGCAACGAGGACGTTCCAACCGTTGAAGAGTTCCCAGCTCAGGCTGTCAGCGCGTCCGGAAAGATCGACCGGAAGGGAAATGGGGTTTGGCGAAGGTACGAAAACATTCCCCAGGGCGGCCTGGCCCACGGTGATTCCGGCTTTCTTTTCCTGGGCGCGCGCTGGAAGTGGGAGAAGGATCAAGCCAAGTAAAAGAACGAGGCAAAGTTTGATCGATAACGACATGGCGTTCCCGAAACTGTTTGGTGCAAAAGCCATGTTTGATGCTTCAACCTGCAAAGCAACAAGATATTATTGGCCTTTCGGCAAGATCGTTGAAGCTTTCCCGGGTGCGGGGCGTCCAATTTCTAAGATGAGTAACCCTATTTCCCTTCAAGCATTGGAAAGGAAATTCCTGCCGGTACTAGGGGTGATCTGTACCGCTTTTTTGCTCATCAGTCCGATTTATGCCCAGGACGATTATGAAAGCCAGGGCGCTCCGCCTCCGCCACCGGATCAAATGGCGCCTCCTCCCGACGAAACGAACGCGCCCCAGGACAACGGCGCAACGAATGATTCGGGCGCGTCGTTCCAGACCTTCTACGATTCACTGCAAAGCCAGGGGAACTGGATTCAGACCGGCGATTACGGTTATGTCTGGCAACCGGATGTGGATGATCCCGATTGGGCGCCCTACACAGACGGTTCCTGGGCCTATACCGACAACGGTTGGACATGGGTTTCCGACGAACCATGGGGCTGGGCGACCTATCATTATGGGCGTTGGGTCAACCTCGACGGGACGGGCTGGTGCTGGGTTCCCGGCTATACCTGGGCTCCGGCCTGGGTGAGCTGGCGTTACGGCGATGGTTATTGCGGTTGGGCACCTCTGCCGCCCGATAGTTTTGTGGGCATCGATTACGGCGACGGCGGATTCTTTGTCGGGATCGGATTCCACATCGGGGGCGACTGTGACGACTTTTACGGCATCGGCCCGGGGTGCTATCACTTCGTACCGATCCATTGTCTGGGCCATCGGAATTATTACCACGGGCATGATTACGTCGATCCACACGCTAACTATGCGATCATCAATCACACAACAAATGTAACGAATATTAATGTGAACCGGCACGACTCGACCGGCGGTGAGTTTGCCCGCAGTCAAGTCACGATCGGCGGGCCTTCGCTGGCGCAGGTCAACGCCGTGGCGGAAACACCGGTGCCGAGGGTGAATCTGGTGCGGACCAATGAACCGGGGGGTGGTGGATCTTTGAGTGAACATTCCCTGACCTTGTACGCCCCTCATTTCAATCCGGGGACGCGGGAAACGGCTCGCCCGGGAAATATTGCCGGGTCAATCGGTACGGCGACGGTGAACCGGGGGCTCGACATCACGCGGCCGCTAACGGTGAATTCGCGAGTGCCGATGAGAATGGCGAGCCCGGCGCAGATCGAGCAGGCGCGGCTGGCGCAAAGCCAGGCGCCGGCCCGGGCCAAGGTCGCCACGGCCAATATGCAAATCAATCCCGTGCTGAATGCGCCGCTGACGTCGCTCAAACCGATTATGCCGGAGCAGACGCCGGAAGCGGCACACGCAGTAACTGCTCCCTCTTCCCGTACGATTTCGGAAACACCGGGTGCGACCGTCCAACACACGTACTCGGGCCAGGGTGAAGGCTATGGGCAGAGCACTCCGTCCGCACCTGGTTATTCTTCCACACCACCTCATTCATCCGGGTATGGAAGTCCCTATGCGCCGGCGCCGTCCCATACCACGAGTGGAGGTGGCGCACCTACCTATTATCATTCGGGGCCGAGTGGCGGCTACCATAGCGGCGGCGGTAACGGCGGAGGAGGGGGCCGGGATGTGCGAACTGTAACCACTGATTATTGTTGAACATGAAAGGAGGAAACTAACTGACATCAAACAACCCGCGGTTCCGTCCGCGGTAGCCTACGGGCATCGGCGGGATTGGTAACGATCCGGTCGAGAGC
>JAJSLK010000002.1 GCA_021272165.1 Methylacidiphilales bacterium | reverse complement strand
GCTCTCGACCGGATCGTTACCAATCCCGCCGATGCCCGTAGGCTACCGCGGACGGAACCGCGGGTTGTTTGATGTCAGTTAGTTTCCTCCTTTCATGTTCAACAATAATCAGTGGTTACAGTTCGCACATCCCGGCCCCCTTCACCTACTGGGCCGGGGTCGAAACGCGGCAAACCAACCGCAGTCAAAAAGCAGGCGACATGACGCGCTTCTGGCTCGGCAGAAGCGTGGCGTGGCGGCTGCCCAGTCTGCACGGCTACACCACGAGCCGGGATGGACATTACCCGCCGAACCATACGGACGCCCGTTACTTGCGTTGCGTGCTCGCGAAAACGGAAGGGAAAAGTCTGCCAACTTCAAAAACCAAACACGGCGCGAGCAAATAATGACATTCCCGCCATAAGTTAGAGCAACCGATTTTGTGCGATTGAGTAGCCAACCGATTCATACCCACGCTGCCGCTTATCGAACATGGCCGCCAGCATGGGCACGCAGCCGTCCACATAGTCATAAACCACGACTTCTTTCTTTTGGTCATGCAATCGGTGAAGCCTGCCCACGTATTGCTGAACGGTTCCCTTCCACGAAATGGGCAGGGCAAGAAACAGGGTGTCCAACCGCGCATCATCAAAGCCTTCCCCGATATATCGCCCGGTGGCGATTAGCACCCGCTCCTCGTTTTCTGGAATGTTAAGCAATCGACTAATAACCGCTTTTCGCTGCTTCACGCCCATGCCGCCTTGAAGAACAATGATATTTTTGACCGCGCTCTCCAATCGGGACGCCAATAGTTTCAGATGCTCCGTTCTCTCCGTAAGTACCAGGGGCGAGCGGCCTCGTTTGATTGCCTCCAGCAGGTCTTTTAAGATCATGTCATTCCGTGCCTTATCATGCGTCAACGCCGCATAGATTTCGTGGATTTCCGGTTTTTGCGCCTGTGCGGGCATTCGGAAATTCGTGAAACGTGGAATCACCACATGCTCGAATGGCCGGGACGCTGCCTGATCGCGGGCATTGACCCGATAACGAATGGGACCGCACTGCATCAAAATGATCGGGTGATGACCATCCTTGCGCATCGGTGTGGCGGTCAGACCGAGAACGTACTTAGCTTTGACCTGTCGCAGCACCTGCTCAAAACTGAAAGCGGAAAGATGGTGGCATTCGTCCACGATGATCTGGCCATATCCGGCGACCAAATCGTCTACCACATGTTTACGGCTGAGGCTTTGAATCACCGCCACGTCGATTAAGCCGGTCGGCTTTTTACGTCCGCCGCCAATCTGCCCAATCGACTTAACTGGGAGATTCAGAAAAACCGACAATCGCTCGCGCCATTGGTCGAGCAGCTGACGTCGGTGGACCAAGACCAGCGTATTGACTTTTCGCGCGGCAATCATCCACGCCGCCACCACAGTTTTACCAAACGCGGTCGTGGCCGATAATATCCCCGTATCATGGGACACCAAGGCGTCAGCCGCCTTTTGCTGTTCGGGTCTCAGTTCTCCATGGAAGGAAACGTCGAGAGGCAGGCCGTTGAACCGCTCGTCATCGAGATTAACTTTGACTTTGTGTGATTGCAAAAGCTCAATCGCGTCATGGAGACATCCCCTGGGCAATCCGAGATGGCGGGAAAATTCTTCCGCACATCGGATCACTCGCGGTTTGTCGAAGATCGATAAACGCATGGCCTGTGCCCGGTAAAACTCGGGATTCTGGAAAGCCGCCAGTCGCATCAAGCGATTGAGCATGGCAGAAGGCAAGTCCGTTTTTTCGATAAAAGCCAGATTGCTGATTGTTACCTGGACTCGTGCAGGCAGCGGCTGCTGTATCGGCTCCTCTTTCTTTTTCCCGGAAGGGGGCAGCAACCATGGATCTTCATCCTCCTCTCCGTCCGAAAGACTCAGCCGCACGCCAATAACCTTCCCGGCACGCTCCGCCTCATTGACAACGGCTTGGATTCGTTCAAGACCCATGCGTTGAACGGAAGCCAAAAAGGACCATTGATCCTCGTGTGGCTGAAAATTATCGGAGAGGAAGACGCTGTTGCCTGAGGATCGTGGAATATGCTGCAAGGGAAGGGCGATCAGATTGCCGAACCCACCCTTGGGCAAGGTGTCCTGATTGGGAAACATACGGTCATACGAATCGAGGCCCACATGATGCCGATGCTCCATGGTGCGGGTCAGAATGGCGGCACCCATTTTACGCGCTAACGATGCCGGGATGGGCTGCTCGAAAAAAATCCAGACATGCGCCCCTTTCCCCGAACGCGATCTTTCCACGCTGGCGGGAATGGTCCATTGCGCACAAACATGCAAAAATGCTGAGGCGTCATCCGCCCAGGTAGTCTTGTCGAAATCAATGGCCAGGAACCAGCAAGCCTCATCCTTGTGCAGGGGATATATTCCGGCGGTCAATTTCCCGCTCAGGTGATCGTGGATAACCTGATCGGTTAAGGGTAATAATTGGCGTTGCTTGATGGCCTCAGCTTTCGAGACGAAAAAGTTTCGAGCATCCCGGAAGCAGGCCGGAGAGTAACCCGATTTCCCGCTCTTACCGTCCCAGCGAACAGCATAAACATCGTCCCGTCCGCGAAAAAGATTCCGAAACAGCCGGATTTTGTCCTGGGTTGAAGATTTTGTCGTAACGGATGCAGATGAAAGGATATTTGAGACAGGGATGATGCCGGGAATGCTGGCGCGTATTTCCAGCAGCTTTTTCAAGCGCTGGTTCTCTTCTTTTAAGCGTTCAATTTCTGCCCGAGCCTCCCGCATCTCTCTTTTCAGGGCATTTTCTTCGTTTGACGACACTCGGCCATTTCAGCATGAAATTGAGAAAAGGAAATTCCATGTGTCGGACGATAAAGCCTTGTCATGTCCCGACGGACTTGGAATCAATGCAGTTCAAATGAAAGAGAAGAAATCCGCCGGATGGCAGAAGATTCGCGGGAATTTACGCGAATGGGACAAGCCCGCCTTGATCGCACTGATTAAGGACCTGCACGACGCATCCCCAGACAACCGGGATTTTCTCCAGGCCCGATTTCAAGCCGAAGAAAATGAGGGTGCGGCCTTGGAAAATTATCGGCGAAGAATCGTCGAGCAATTTTTTTCGGGGCGTGATTTTGCAGAACCCAAGCTCACCGAAGCACGCAAGGCCATCCGCGACTACCGCAAAGCGACTGGCAATCTGACAGGCACGATTGATTTGATGCTGACCTACGTGGAGAGCGGCACCAAGTTCACGCGTCAATTCGGCGACATCGACGCGCCGTTTTACGATAGCCTAGAGTCGATGTTGCGCGAGCTGTCCCGGTTGCTTTTGGCCGAAGGATGCGAACTTTATCCGCGATTTCGCCAGCGAGTGCAGCGATTGACCTCCGACGCCGGCAATATTGGCTGGGGTTATGGCGATGCCTTACGAGAGTATGCAGATATGCTCGAACACAAATTAGCTAACGGCGAAAAACCTGCGCCGTGAGCATCGTTTTCCCCCTTCCCAGCCACCGATAAACGAAATCCCATGTCTGCCGCGAAAGCCATTGCAGCAAGCCAATGATCCCAGTAAAGGCGAGCAAAGCTCCCCACCAAGGCAACTGCGAAAACAGTGCAGAAAGAAAGATTCCGACCATAAGGCCGAGAGTAATCCAATTCGCGCGGCTTTCCTTGGTCGAATGCATGACCGTTTGCTGGACATGTTGTACCGAGACTTCAATCGTGTTGGCGCATTCCACCATTTGAAGATGGGATCCATCATGAATTTTCAAGTCTCGGCGAAGAAGCGTCACGTCGTCCGCCAGCTTCCTGACTTCGACAATGACCGGCCTCAATTCCTGGGCCGTCTTCTTGGCGGATTCAACCGCATCCTTGGCATATTGGAAAGTCTCGCGCAAGGCACTGCTGGCCCGATGAGCTTCATCCCTGAAAGCGGCGATGACGCCAGCATTGCTCAGTTCCACTCTCTCCCGGATGCGGGCCTCCATCTCCCGACCTTCGGCCAAGAGCTTTTTAAAATCGGCACTGACCGCCCGCAATTCTTCCGGTGCCTGGGACATTCGGCGGGCACATGCGGTCAGCAGGACGGCCATGCCTACCGGCGCACTTTGGGTGTCGCCACTGGCATACTCGTAGAATGCCTGCGTCACGGCGTCGCGCTGCTTGCCGTGGAGGCCATCGGTCAGGAAATCCAAGAGATCATTACTCATGGATCGCCAGAGGGTTGAATTCGTCAATCGGGGGACGGGTGGTTTTGTCGGTGGGGCGGAATACGCGATTTTTGATCGTCGCTGGCTCCGGCACCAGCACCCGTGCGGCGTCCTCGCATTGGGTGAGCATCCGGTTTAGGAAATACTCGATTTCGAAGCGGCAAATCTGCGGGATGGACGATATTTTCGCGGCTTCGGCAAACGTCAGGTGCTTTTTCTTTTCGGCACTGGCCTGCTCGATGGCCTGAATGGTAGTCGCGGTAACGGTCGGTAATTCGAGGATGGGCACCCGGTTCTTTTTGAACAATTCGGCGAGGGCCGATTCGTCGAAGGCATGACTGCGGAATCGAGCCGGGTTCTTGATGAGCAGGTAATCAACACGGTCGCCGAGTGCACGGTAGGTCTTGGCGAGGCTCGCCGTGGCGGTGGGATCGTCGGCAGCGAACATGACAACGGTCATGCGCGTCTGGCGGGCGTCGAGTGCATCGAGGACGCGAAGACTGGCCATTGCGCCCAGGAGGAAGTCGGTGGCCTGCGCTGGAAAGTCGGCGATGGCCATCGGCGTGTCCGGCAACTCCATGATGAGCCGCAAGAACTCGTCATTGGAACGGGTGGCATCGACAAAAGCGGCTTCGGGGAACCGCTTGCTGAGGGTTTTATGCTCGGCATCGCAATCGACGGCGGCAATGGGTATTCCGGCAAACCTCGCCCAGGCGAGGATTATTTCAAAAACAAGGGACTTGCCGATGCGTCCGCTGGATTGGAAA
>JAJSLK010000033.1 GCA_021272165.1 Methylacidiphilales bacterium | reverse complement strand
CACGGATGCTGAAATCAGTGGCGTCGTCAAATGGGTGCTGGCGAAGAATCCCCAGCCATCCGGCTACGGCAAACGTTATCACAATTCGCCCGCACCCCGGCCCGCTTCGCTTGTCACGAAGGAAAGCGCCGCCGCCGCCGTTGAACGATTTTTGAAGGGCTTCCGTTGCGATGAGGCGGACGTGTGGCACGTCTCGATCTGGCGTCCATTGGAAGACCCCGCTTTCGATGCGCTCCCACTTTTGGCGGGGTTGTTCCATGGCGACGACCTGGTTAACGTCTGCCCGGAGCACGGGGTAGGAATTACCAAAACCCGCGATCAATGGATGGCTCATGTCTGCGATAATGGCGCACCGTCCGGGACCATCGGCTGTATGTTCAGGCCGAATCCCATTTCCGGGATGCCAACGGGAGACAAAGGCGGTTGGACGGACGCCGATATAACGGCGCATCGTTTCGCAGTGGTCGAATCCGATCTTCTCCCCCTCGATCTTCAATTATCCCTGCTGGCGCGGCTTCCCCTGCCAATATCAGCGATCATTTTTTCCGGGGGAAAATCATACCACGCACTTGTGCGCGTCGATGCGCCGGAGGCTCTCGCCTACCGCCGGGACGTGGGCCGGATGCTGGCCCTGCTGCGTCCGCTTGGATTCGATCAAGCCACCGGCAACCCCTCGCGCATGTCTCGCTTGCCCGGCGCTATGCGCGGAGAAGGACAGCAACGTCTGATTTATTTGAACCCGGATGCCAGCGGCGAAGCTCCGATTTTTGGAGGCAAAAAATGAATCTTGATGAACTTGAAAAGGAAGTTATTGAAGCGGAGGAACCACGCGAACCACGCATCAGGGTTTTTACGCCGAGCGAACTTCGTGCGTACAATCCGGCCCAGGAACCGGTTTTAGTTGGGGACAACCACGTCACACGAGGCGAAGTGTTTGTCATCGGGGGCGAGCCGGGCGTCGGCAAGTCTCGGCTGGCGGTATCACTCGCCATCGCGGGCGCGAACGGAAGCGATTGGCAGGGGTTAAAGGTACGGGATAAATTCCGCACGCTCATTTTGCAAACCGAAAACGGACGTTATCGGCTGAAAAACGACTTTGACGAAATAGCGCCGGATGGTCTGGATGACTGGCTACGAATCAGTGAGCCGCCGCCTTATGGCCTTACCTTCAACCATCCCGAATTTCAGGAAGACCTTGCGGCCATCATTCGCGATTTTAAGCCTCACGTCGTCTTGCTCGATCCATGGAACGCGATTGCCAAAGATGATCGTCAAAAGGAATATGCGGAGGCGTTTGATAGCATTCGCGCAAACCTTCCCAAAGGCGACGACAAGCCTGCATTAGGCATCGTGGCACACACCCGCAAGCCCCATCCAGGAGAGCGCCGGAATGGGGGCATAAGCCTGATGCACACCCTCGCTGGCTCTTATATGCTGTCATCAGTACCCCGTTGCGTTTGGATTGTTGTGCGCGGGTCAGAAGATGAGGCGGATGAATCGGTGGTCGTCTTTAACCCAAAGAATAACGATGGCCAAAAATCTCTGCGTAGTGCATGGGTGCGGAAAAACGGGCTTTTTGAACCGTTGGCAGATTTTGACTGGAAGCAATTCGACAAACCACCGGACGAACGCCGCACTATCAGTAAAGAGGACATCGAAGAAGTCCTGAAAGGGCAAGGAGTCGTCTCGCGCTCAAATGCCGTGAAACGTCTGATTGAATTGACCGGACTCAAACAATCCGCGTGTTTTGCCGCACTGAAAGCTGACGGCAAATTCGCTCAGTTTTTCACCGTTGCAAATGACGGCCTAACGTGGCGCTGATTCCACTACTTCGCGGAAACTGGGGGAAATTCCATGGAATCAATCATTCCACTCCACGAATATCTCTTAGGGAATTTGCCGGAATGGAATGGGAAGCGTCCTTGAATTTAGAGGTGATGCGCGTCTCCGACGTGAAGGCGCAATTGAGGGCGAATTATGGCACTCGCGTGCGTGAAAACTGAAAAAACAGTGATTTTCGCTCTATTGCAGAGGTTAAGTTCTTAGATACAAGATACTTATACTCCCACGCTCACTATGCGTTTCAATTTTAAGTTCATCGACAAGTCTATATACGCAAGCAACTTGCATCATACTCCATTTTGCCGGATTCGGCCTTTTGGGCCGAGTTGGAAAAATCGCGCTTTTTTGCGCTAAATAATCTCGTATGCCATCGCCAAATAACGGCAAACATCGGCGGATGTGTTCTGACTTTTGTTCTGACTTCACGACTTTCAGTCATCGAATAATACTTAAGTCGTTGACTATCAATAAGAGAGCGGGCGGAGGGAATCGAACCCTCGTGTGTAGCTTGGAAGGCTACCGTTCTACCATTGAACTACACCCGCGAAAAATGATGCCTATGTTGTGGGAGCACGGGGGCAAATGCAATCAATTCGGAAGCGATGGCTGAATTCGTCGCAGGGAAGTGCCGCGGCTACCGGAACGAGGCATGGTGGCGACCAATGTCGAGCCGGTAGAGGCCATTCGACCGGCGGAGCGTAACGGGGGCGGCGAAAGCGGCGGAGAGGTTGGCGGAGGTGAGCGTTTTGGCGGCGGGACCGGCGGCGAAGGTTTTGCCGCGAGCAAGAAGGAGGACGTGGGTGAAGATGGGAACGATTTCCTCGACGTGATGGGTGACAAGGACGAGGGTGGGCGCGCGGCGGCTTCGGGCGAGGAGGGTGAGGAAGCGGAGGAAATCCTGACGGGCAACGGGGTCGAGGCCGGCACAGGGTTCGTCGAGGAAAAGGATGCGGAGACGGGCCATGAGGGCGCGACCGATGAGGATGCACTGGCGTTCGCCCTGGGAGAGATAACACCAGGCGCGGCCGGCGAGATGGCCGGCGCGGACCTGACGGAGGACGCGGAGGGCTTCCCGCTTTTCGGCGGAGCCGGGGTTGCGCCAGAAATTGATCTGGGCGTCGCGGCCGGAGAGGATGACGTCGAGGGCCGTTTGGTCGGGTTCGATCTTGTGGCCAAGGCTGGAGCTGACGAGGCCGACGGAGCGGCGGACGTCGCGCCAGTCGGCGGCACCGAAGCTGTCGGAGCCGATACGGATTTCCCCGGCGGAGGGCATGAGATAGCCGGTGACGGCGCTGAGGAGGGAGGTTTTGCCGGAGCCGTTGGCGCCGAGGATGGCCCAGTGCTGGCCAGGATCGACGCGCCAGGTGATGTCGCGGAGGATGACAGCCTCGCGTTCGACGCAGAGCCGACGGACCTCGAAAATGGGTGATGGTTTCATTCCTTTAATCCGGCCTGAAGCGCTCCGGTGTAGCCGGTCAACTCAGTATAGCCGGCGCCGGCAACCGCGGCACCGGAAAGTGTGCCACGGATAGTGCAGGCGCCTTCCCAATAGTCGAGCGCACCCATTTTGGCGAGGTGGAGTTCCTGGTCGGCCATGGCGGGCGAGACGGTGAAGTCGGCGTGGTGGCCGGGGACTTCGATGCGCCAGCCCGCGGGATAAACCGCACCAGTGGCCGGACTGCGCCAAGCGCCAAGCTTGGCGATGGAGAAACTGCCGGGAACAAGGCGCTCGGAAGTGCCGTCCGCGCGAACCCAGGTGCCTTCGGAAACGGGATCGATGGAGCCGGAGAGGTCGCGCATGGCGTAGAGCATGATTTCCTCGTGATTGTCGAGCTGGAGGCAGAACCAGTCCCAGCCGGCCTGCTTGGGGCCGAGGGAGCTGGTGCTGAATTCGTGATCGAACCAACTGAGGCCGGAGACGGTAAAATCGGTGTCTCCTACCCGCAGCCGTCCGGTCGTGGCAAGGCGGGGGTAGGAATAGTAATAGGAGGCCTGTCCGGGGCCATCGGCTTTGCGGCTGAGGCCGTTGACGCCCTCGAGGACGATGGGCTTGAGAGGCTTGGCGATAAAATCAATGGCGCTGCCGGAATCGCGGGCGGAGAGGCGGATTTGCTCGTGGTCGTCCTGGGTGATCGACCAGGGCCCGAGAGCGACGTCCATATGACCGGTGGCGGCTTTGGCCTCGCCAAGAGCACCACGGGTAACACGTTCGGCGACATGGAATTTGCCGGCGGCGATGTCGCTGATGGTGAAGTGGCCGAAGTAGAAGTCGCGGACCGCCCACTGGCTGTGAGCTTGGGCGGGAGTGAACTGGATGCCCTGACGGAAGATGGTGAGCTGGTAACCGAATTTGCGTTGGGAGCCATCCTGGAGGTTGCCGGTGAAGTACCACCATTCGGTTTTGAAGCAGGGATGGGCACCGTGGTCGCGGGGGAAACTCCAGGCCCAAGGGCCAATGGCGCGTTGCCAGATATCCGGAGCCGGGTTGGAGTTCGGAACCGAATTGGCCCTTAGAGGCAGACCCAGGCCGAGAAGGAATGCGACCGCTAGTCCCTGAATGAAAGCATGCAAAATTCCCGGCCGCCGAGGCGGAGTTACAGAATGCCGTCGACGAGACGGGTCATTTCCTTGGGACTGCTGACATTGGCGAGACGTTTAATCTCCTTGCCGCTGGGATCGTAGACGACGAGATGGACCTGATCGTAGATGCTGTCCCAACCGAGCGCGTCGAGGGTCGAGCCACTGAAATCGGGGATGATGGGCGCGGGAGAGGAGGCGTTGACGCCGGCCTTGCGGAGGCGGATGCCTTCCTTGGCCTCCTCTTTGCGGATCTGGATCCGGACGATGCTACGCATTTCGGGCGGGACGCCGCCGCGGAGATCGACGACTCGGACGAGGGTGAAGTCGGAACGGGAGCGGTAGGCGTCGAGGGCAAGCGTCATCTCGCGGGAGGCGTCCTCGAGATCGGGGTTGGTGTACATCACGAGGGTATAGTGCCCGTGGCCATTAACCGCCACGGCCTTACCGTTGACGTCCTGGCCGCTGATTGCCGCGGAGGTCCCCGCCTGAACCGTCAGCGTCGATACTCCGAGCAAAACGGATAAAGCGAGAAATCTAAGGACATTAAAGGATAAGGCGTTAAGTATCATTTTTATGATTCTAGGTCCCATGTGCAAAATTTCAAAAAGAATTTCAGGCTTTGGGCTTTGATGATTGCTGATTCGGAGTGGTTCCCTAGAACTCATTTCAGACGTATTTCCTGTGAAAAAAGACCAACCTGTCGTGATCATCGGAGCCGGCCTGGCCGGGCTAAGCTGTGCGCAGGCCCTCGTGGCGGAAGGGATTCCAGCGCGTGTGTTCGAGCGGGCGTGGGTCGTGGGGGGACGTTGCGCGACGCGGCTATGGCAGGGGCACTTGGTCGATACGGGTGTTCAATATTTCACGGCGCAGTCAAACGACTTCAAAAAGGAGCTATTAACGCGGCTGCGTCAGTTTCGGCCGATCATTTCGCCGGTTTTGGATCGGCATGACCGGATTGTGGTATCACCGGCCGGACCCCGTTTTTACGTGTTGCAAGGTAATAATTATTTTGCCCACGTACTGTCGCGGGGGCTCGATATCCGGGCGAATACGACCGTGGAAACGGTGATGTTCCACGCCGGGGGAATCGAATGCCTGGGCGAGACCTATCCGGCGGTAGTGAGCGCGTTGCCGGGACCGGAAACAGCACGGCTCTTTGGGCTGGGCAAATCGCCAGTGGATTATGAGCCATGCCTGGTGGCGCTGCTGGAATATGGCGAGACCGCGGTGACGCGGGCGAGAGAATGTTATGCGCGGCTGCTGCCGGAGGGGAACGAGCCTGTTCTCTCGAGCTACTGTGAGAATCACAAGGCGGGGCGGATCGTGGGGAACAAGATCGTGTTTGTGGTGCAGGGTTCGCCGCGCTTTACGCGGGAGCATGCCGATTCGCCAGCGGAAGTCTATCTGCAGCTGATGGCGAAGGCCAATGAGGCGTTGTGGCGGATTCCGTCGGATGGCCTGACGGCGAGCTACGGTCATCTTTGGCGGCAGGGACGGCCGCTTGAATACACGCGACAGAAGATCGATTTGCCGCCGGGGGCTTTCATCTGCGGCGACACGCAGGCGGAATCGACCGTGGAGAATGTTTGGCTGGACGGGCGGGCGACGGCAAAGAAAGTGGTGGATTACTTGAAGGGGCGTTAAGGGTCAAAAAAAAAGCGGACTGAACTGATCCTTCGACAAGCTCGGGAGGACGAAATTCCTTCAGATGCCACTTATTTAGCTCGGGAGGGTGAAAAGCGGACGATCCAGCAGGCTCCGATGACGACGGACCAGGAGCAGGCCTGGGCCCAGAGCAGAATGACAACAATCGAGCCGAGCGCCTTATAGACGGCGTTCATGTGCCACATATTGGGGAGGACATCGGCAAAAAGAAGACTGCAGACGACCCAGCCGCAGGTGGCGACAATGCTCCCATCGCGAATCTGGTCGAAGTTGTAGCGTTTGCTGGGGACAAGATAGTAGGTGAGGAAAAAAGCGCCGAAGAGAGCAGCGGTAAGGACAACATCGCGGCCAATCAGGAGCGGCGCGATCCAGAGCTGGGAGTCGAGGCTGAATTGACGCAGGATGCTATGGATGACCGGCGTAACGACGGAGACGATGGAAATGAGGAGGAGCAGAAACATCCAGAGGAGGAGGAGGGCAACCGTCTTGACAACAACGAGCCAGCTCCATCCCTGGGGACGACGGGGGTCGTCGAAAATGAAGAGAAGCGTGCGGACGATCTGCTCCATGAGGTTGAAGGAGGTATAAACGGCGAGGATAAAGCCGATCGTTTTCAGCCCGACCTGGGAATTGCTTTGCAGCGTGGCGATGATCTGGGTGGAGATGCTGGAGGTGTCAGCGCCGGGCAGGATGTCGTCGAGGAGGTCCCGGTAGGCGCCGGCAAGATCGAGGCGGCCGGGAGCGAGCTCCGACCCGACGGCAAAGGTCACGACCAGAAAAGGGATCATGGACAGGACGAAGCAGTAGGCCAGAGCCGAGGCGTAGGTGCTGAGGCGGTCGACTTTTGTGACGAGGATGGGGCCGTAGAGCCATTTCCACATAGAAAGTTGCCCTAGGGTGTGTCGGCGCCTTGTTCTTGGCAATAGAGGTTTCGTTCTTCTACCGTTTTATATGGCCCAAATCTTCATCACCGGCACCGACACGGGAGTAGGCAAGACGTGGTTTACCAGCCATCTGGTGGAAGCATGGCGGGCGGAAGGGAAAAATGCCGCGGCGCTAAAGCCAATCGCCACCGGTGACCGGGAAGATGTCCAACTTTTATGGACGGCCTCAGGCCATGCACTTTCCCTGGATGAAATCAATCCAGTCCATTTCCGGATGCCGGCAGCGCCACTATTGGCAGCTCGGGCGGAGAATAGGAAAATCGATTTTTTTGAGCTGAACCGTTCGATCAGCGAGTTGGCCTTGCGGTTTTCCCATCTGGCGGTGGAGGGCGTTGGTGGATGGCGGGTGCCCTTGGCGGAAAATTATGAGGTGCGGGACTGGGCGCGGGATCTGGGGTTGCCGGTGGTGGTGGTGGCTCTGGATCGGCTGGGGATGCTCAATCACACACTGCTGACGGTGGAAAATGTCCGCGCGACGGGATTGCGCTGTTCCGGGGTGGTGGTGAATCCGGGGCCGGAGGGGGCTGGCTCACCAGACCTCGACCTCGCCCGGCGAGATCGTGTCGTCCTGCTTGAGACCCTTCTTGACCTGCCGGTTTTTGAGCTTGAGCGCGGTGGTCATACTGCGCGCGAAATCGCCCTCCAACTCGGGAGCGAATAGATCGAGATTGGGGTTGATGTCGTCACCGACACGGGGCTTGACGCCGGCCGCAAGTTTTTCGGCCGCGGCCCCGGCGATCATCCCGGCGTTATCGGTGCAAAAAGCGGGCTCGGCGACGATCAGGTCGATGCCGGCTTCGTAACAGGCGAACTCGAGCTCGCCGCGCAGGAAGCCATTGCAAAGGACGCCACCGGAGACGGCGAGGCGCTCGACGCGGGACTGGGCGACGGCCTGGATTGATTTGCGGACCAGGACATCGACGACGGCTTTCTGGAACGAGGCGCAGAGATCGTAGGTCCATTGCTGGTCGGCCTGCATCTGCTGGCTTTTTTCAAAGAAGAAACGAACGGCGGTCTTGAGGCCGCTGAAGCTGAAATTGAGGTTGTCACGCTCGGGAAAACTGCGGGGCAGACCGAAGGCCTCGGGGTTGCCCTTGGCGGCCATTTTTTCGATTTCGGGCCCGCCGGGATAGGGCAGGCCGACGAGCTTGGCGACCTTGTCGAAGGCCTCCCCGGCGGCGTCGTCGACGGTGGACCCGAGTTTGACGTAGCGATCCCAGCCGAGGGCATGGACGAGGAGGGTGTGGCCGCCACTGGCGATGAGACCGACAAAGGGGAATTCGACAGCGCGACGGTTGGCAATGAAGGGGGAGTAGAGATGGCCCTCGAGATGGTTGACGCCGACCATGGGTTTGGAGAGAGCAATGGCGAGGGCGCGGGCGTAGGAATGGCCGATGAGCAGGGAGGAGGCAAGGCCGGGGCCTTCGGTGGCGGCGACGGCCTCAATGGCATCGAGCGGAAGATTGACCTCCTTCATGACCTGCGGGACGAGGAGGGGCAGGTTGCGGAGATGCTCGCGCGTGGCCATTTCGGGAACGACGCCGCCGTAGGGGCGGTGCAGAGCGACCTGGGAACTGACGACCTGTGCCAGGATGTCGGTGGACCAGGGATTGGTCTCGACGAAGGCGACGGCGGTTTCATCGCAGGAGGTTTCGATGCCCAGAACACGCATGGGGGAATTCTAAAGGCTATCCGAAAATTAGTCGAGGGTCCCGCCGATGAAGACATCGGCGGCTACCTCAACTGGTTTATTGTGCCGTGGCCGGAGGAGCGGAATGATCGACGGGCCGGGGCGGAGGCTGGTTGGCGGCGGTGGTTTTGGGCGCGGCATTGAGCCCGGCCTGGCGCTCATCGTAGATGCGGATGCTGCGGAGGGAATCGACGGCCCGCTCCAGCTGCCGGTCCTCGGCCTTCGCGGCCTCGGCCTTTTCCTCGTCGCTGAGAGGGCGCTTGGCCTCGGCCAGGACAACGCGGCGTTCCTCGGTATCGGTGATGGGAACTTCGATATCAGGCGTGATGCCGACTTCGTGAATGGTCTTTTTGGCCGGCGTGTAATATTTGGCGGTGGTGAGGCGAAGGCCGACGCCGTTGCCGAGGGACTGGACAGTCTGGACCGAGCCTTTGCCGAAGGTGGTTTCGCCAACAAGGATGGCACGATTAAGATCCTTGAGGGCTCCGGCAACGATTTCGGCGCCGCTGGCGCTGTAGCCATTGATCAAAAGCGCGATGGGATAATCAGGATGACTGGCCTGAGGCCGCGCGCGGAATTCCTGTTCCTGATCGGGAGTGCGGCCGCGGGTGGAGACGATGACGGTGTTGGGCGGGAGGAATTTCCCGGCCACATCGACCGCGGAGTCGAGGAGGCCGCCGGGGTTGTTGCGAAGGTCGATGACGAGAGCCTGCATGCCGTTGTGCTCGAGGTCTTCGAGCGCATGATCAAGTTCGTCGGAGGTGTTTTCGCCAAATTCTTCGATGCGAATGTAGCCGATCTTGTCCTGGCCCGCGATGGTGGCGGGAAGGAGCCGGGCGTCCTTGACCGAGGCGACGCGGATGGTTTCGCGGGTGAGCTCGACGTCAAAGACGGTACCGCCACCGGGTGCGCCGGCGACGGGACGAAGGAGGGTGAGCCGGGCCTTTTCGCCGGTCTCGCCCTTGAGGGCTTTTTCGGCGGCGGCAAGGGTCATTTTTTCGGTGTTACGGCCGTTGATCTTGAGGATGCGGTCGCCGGGGAGAAGTCCCGCGCGGCCGCCGGGGGAATCCTCCATCGGTGAAAGAATGACGAGGGCATTGTCCTTGATGCCGATGACGATGCCGAGACCACTGAATTCGCCCTTGGTCTCGCGCTGGATGTCCTGAAAGCTTTCCTCGTCGAGGAACTGACTGTGGGGATCGAGCGAAGAGAGCATACCGCGGAGAGCGGCGTAGGTGAGGTCCTTGTAGCTGGTTTTGCTTTCGTCGACGTAGTCCTGGCGGATGAGCTGGACCACGCGGGCGTAGAGAAGGGTGTATTGGTAGCTTTCGTCGGCCTGGTCGGGCGGCGGGGTGGAAGCGGAGTGGCTGTTTTGCCAGCCGAGGAATCCGGTCAGCAAAATAAAGGCGGTCATCAGGATGGTGAGCCGCGCGCGGGACATAGCCCTAAGATTAAAGCAAAAGTCGGAATTGCTCAACGGTCATTCCGGCTTCCTTCACGATGTAGCCCATCGTAAATGCATTGATGGGGTTATTACGCGGAACGACCACTGTCCGGGTGCCATCCGAAAGGATGACATGCTTGCCCTGGCGAATGATCTTGAATCCACACTTTTCCAGCGCGCGAATGGCCTGTAGATGATTGATCCCCGGCAGCTTTGGCACAGGTCAAATCGCGACTTCGACTTCGCGGATTTCAGGGCGATCCAAATCGGTATCCATGACGCCAAGATATTCCTGGATGGCCCTGCGGATGTTCTGCAGGGCCTCCTGCTCCGTTGCTCCCTGAGAGCAGCAACCAGGAAGACCGGGACATATCACGGCATAACCTTCTTCCGATTTGATCAGGGTAACGTGATAATTCATGAGAACAGGGTCGTAGTACCGGACTATCTTGTCAAGAGAGCAGGGCAAGAGGCGCGTACCAACTAATCCATTGACGCATCCAGATACGTTGATATGTTTTACGAACCTCCGGACTCGCTCCGGAGGCCCGACCGAATTATCCTTTTCCCTCCCCCATGAATCATTCCGAACTGCATCCCCTGGAAGCGTTACTGCAAAAGCGCATCGTGATCATCGATGGCGCGATGGGGACGACCCTGCAGCAGTTCAAGCTGACGGAGGCCGATTTCCGCGGGGAGCGCTTCAAGGATCATCACAAGGACCTGAAGGGGAACGGCGATCTGCTGGTGCTGACCAGGCCGGAGGTAATCGCGTCGGTGCACCGAAGCTTTCTGGAGGCGGGCGCAGACATCATTGAGACCGATACGTTCAACGCCCAGACGATTTCGCAGGCCGATTACGACCTGCAATCAATCGTGACCGAGCTGAATGTGAAAGCGGCGCGGCTGGCGTGCCGGGTGCGGGACGAATTCATGGCGGCAAATCCGGGGCGGACCTGTTTCGTGGCCGGGTCAATGGGGCCGACGAACCGGTCGGCCTCGATTTCCCGTGACGCAAATGACCCGGGCGCGCGTGGGGTGACCTATGTCGAGCTGGTGGAAGCATACCGGGAGCAGGCGCTGGGGCTGATTGAAGGGGGCGTTGATACGCTGCTGGTGGAGACGATTTTCGATACGCTGAATGCGAAAGCGGCGCTGTTTGCCATCGAGGAAGCCTTTGATCGGATCGGCCGGCGCATACCTATCCAGATTTCGGTGACGATTTTCGACTCGGGCCGGACGCTGAACGCGCAGACGCTGGAGGCATTCTGGATTTCGGTGGCACACGCGAAGCCGCTGAGCGTGGGGATCAATTGCGCGTTGGGGCCGGACCAGATGCGGCCTTATGTCGAGGAGTTCTCGAAGATCGCGACGTGCTATTTCAGTTGCTATCCCAATGCCGGATTACCCGATCCGCTCTCGCCGACGGGCTTTCCGCTTTTGCCAGAGCATATGGGGCCGCTGATGCGGGACTTCGCGGAAAAGGGCTGGCTGAACATCGCGGGCGGTTGCTGCGGCAACACGCCGGAACATATCCGCTGCATTGCGGAGGCGTTGCGGGACGTGCCGCCACGTCCCCTGCCCGCGCCGGGCCGGAAGACTTCCTACGCCGGGCTGGAACCGCTCACGTTGCGGCCGGAGATTCCGTTCACGCTGATCGGCGAGCGGACGAATGTGACCGGGTCACCGAAGTTCGCGAAGCTGATTCTGGAGGAGAAATTCGATGAGGGTCTGGCGGTGGCGCGGCAGCAGGTGGAGGGCGGCGCGGCGATCATCGACGTGAATTTCGACGAGGGAATGCTCGATGGCGAGAAGGCGATGACCCGTTTCCTGAACCTGGTCGCAGCGGAGCTGGAAATCGCGCGCGTGCCGATCATGGTGGACAGCTCGAAGTGGAGCGTGATCGAAGCGGGGCTGCGCTGCATCCCGGGCAAGCCGATCGTGAATTCATTGAGCCTGAAAGAAGGCGAGGCGGTGTTCAAGGAACGGGCCAAGCTGGTGCGGCGCTATGGCGCGGCGGTGGTCCTGATGGCCTTCGACGAAAAGGGCCAGGCCGATTCGCGGCAGAGGCGAATCGAGATATGCCAACGTGCTTATAACATCCTCGTGAGCGACGTCGGGTTCCCGCCGGAGGACATCATTTTCGACCCGAACGTGCTGACCGTGGCGACGGGAATCGAGGAACATAACAATTACGCAATTGATTTCATCGAGGCAACGCGGTGGATCAAGGCGAACCTGCCGGGCGCGCGGGTGTCGGGCGGGATCAGCAACATTTCGTTTTCGTTCCGGGGCAACAATCCGGTGCGCGAAGCGATGCATTCGGTCTTTCTCTACCATGCCATCCGGGCCGGGCTCGACCTGGGCATCGTCAACGCCGGGATGCTCGCGGTCTACGAAGAGATTGAACCCGAGCTGCGCGAAAAGGTGGAGGACGTCATCCTGAACCGCCGGCCCGATGCGACGGAGCGGCTGGTGACTTTTGCCGAGAGCTTCAAGAAGTCCGGCAAGGCCGAGGCCAAAGAAGAGGCGCAATGGCGCTCGCTGCCGGTCGAGGAACGATTGAGCCACGCGCTGGTGAAGGGAATTGTCGATTACATCGAGGCCGATACCGAGGAAGCGCGGCAGAAATACGCCACGCCGCTTGAAGTGATCGAAGGGCCCCTGATGAACGGCATGAGCGTAGTCGGCGACCTGTTCGGCGCGGGCAAGATGTTCCTGCCGCAGGTGGTGAAAAGTGCGCGCGTGATGAAGAAATCGGTCGCTTATCTTCTCCCCTTCATGGAGGAGGAAAAGAAGCGGAGCGGCAACAAAAGGGCGCAGGGCAAGGTGCTGCTGGCGACGGTGAAGGGCGATGTGCACGACATCGGCAAGAACATCGTGGGCGTGGTGCTGGCCTGTAATAACTACGAGGTGATTGACCTCGGCGTGATGATTTCGAGCGAGAAAATCCTGGCGAGCGCGAAAGAGCTGGATGTGGACGTCATCGGCCTGAGCGGATTGATCACGCCGTCGCTGGACGAGATGATGCATGTCGCCCAAGAGATGGAGCGGGAGGGATTCAAGCTCCCGCTGCTGATCGGCGGAGCCACGACAAGCAAGGCCCACACGGCGGTGAAGATCGCGCCCCATTATTCCCAGCCGACGGTCCACGTCCTCGACGCCTCGCGCGCAGTGGGGGTGGTCGGCGCGCTGCTGAGCAAAAACCAGCGCGAGGAATTCATCACCCAAAACAAACTGGAGCATGAGCGGGCGCGGGTGGCGCATGAGCGGAAGAAGCCAAGCAAGCCGCTCCTTTCCCTGGAGGAGAGCCGCAAGCGGGCCTTCCCGACCGACTGGAAGAACATCGATATACCGACGCCGGCCTTTACGGGACTGAAGGTGATCGACGATTTGCCGCTGGCGGAAATCCGGAACTATATCGACTGGTCGCCCTTTTTCCACGCGTGGGAAATCCGGGGGCGGTATCCGGCGCTGCTGGATGATCCCGAGACGGGCCCGCGCTGTCGCGAGCTTTTCAATGATGCCCGAGCCCTCCTGGACCGGATCATCGGCAAAAAGCTGATCCGGGGCCAGGCGGTGTATGGCTTCTTTCCTGCCGCACGGGTCAATGATGACATTGAACTTTACACCGATGAATCGCGGCAGACGGTGCTGACAACGTTCCATACGCTGCGGCAGCAGATGGACAAACCGGAAGACCAGCCCGATTACGCACTGGCCGATTTCATTGCGCCCAAGGACTCGGGCCGGAACGATTATCTGGGGGCGTTCGCCCTGACCACGGGCCTGGGCGTGGAAAAACTGGCGCAGGAATTCGAGGCGGACCACGACGATTATAATTCGATCCTGACCAAGGCGCTGGCGGACCGGCTGGCCGAAGCGAGCGCGGAATGGCTTCATCGGCAGGCGCGGATTGCCTGGGGATTCGGCCGGGACGAAAATCTCGATAACGAAGACCTCATCAAGGAAAAATATCGCGGCATCCGGCCTGCACCGGGTTATCCGGCCTGTCCCGATCATACGGAAAAGCGGCTGTTGTTTGACCTGCTTTCCGCGGAGAGAAACGCGCAGATCACGCTGACGGAAAATTTCGCCATGACGCCGGCCAGCTCGGTCAGCGGGCTCTACTTCGCGCATCCAGCGGCGAAGTATTTCGGCGTGGGGATGATCTCGCGCGACCAGGTGGAAGATTACAGCCGGCGCAAGGGAATGACGGTGGAGGCGGTCGAGAAATGGCTGGCGCCGAATCTGGGCTATGATCCGGGAAAGCCGGCCGCGGCAAATTCAGGGAAGGCCTCGTCAGTGGAGGGCCAAGATTCTTCCTCGCCCTGCGGCTGCGGTTTGGTACACGAGTAATGCATGACCAAAGCCGTCCCGAAGCCGTCCCGGCCCAATCCGGTGAAAGGCTTGGGGATGATGGCCATCGGCCTCGCGGTTCTGGTCTGGACTTTTTCAAACTCCATTCCGTTTGGCTTGAGCGGACAGGCGGCGCTCCTGATCCTGACGCTGCTGACATTTCGGAACTGGCCTCCGATGATCCGGTGGGTTTCGTCGATGCCGGTTCCGCATCGTGTCATTTTTGCCCTGATGATCGGAAGCATGATCCTGGGGCATTACACGCTCACCGGGCGGACCTACTATCCCTATATGTCGTGGTTCATTTTTCCGCAGGTCCGCGAAGAAGATCCGGTGATGTGCCGCGAATTCATTGCAACGACGGAAAGCGGTAAAAAAGTCCGGCTGCTGCCGGAGCAGCAATTTCCCTCCATCGTGCAGGTTTATCCTCTGGATAATCCCACCATGTTTCCACCCGATACCCTGGATCATCTGGCGCGGGCGATGGCGAAGATTTACAATGAGCATCATGCCGGCGACCCGGTCAAGCGGGTCGAGTTATACAATATTGCCGTGCGGGTCCATCCACCCGCCGGGGAAACACGAGACCAACCCTCAAGCGAGTTTTTGTGCCGTTACGAGATTTCATCGGGCCAATAGAATTGCTCCACGAGCAGGCGGGGCCGCGGCTTTTGCGGCTGGCCCGGCTGGGAATTTTTTCGCTCTGGATCGTCAAGCTGTTGCTGGATCCGCTCTGGCGGCTGGTGGAGATGCCGCGCGAGATGTTCTCTCCGGTGGGAATCCTGAATCTATTTCCAGCCGGGCTGCTCGACACGATGATGACGCCGGCAGGGCTGACGGTGCTTCTGGTATTGTCCATCATCTCGTCGGCGCTTTGCCTGACCGATCGGGCCTTCGCCCTGACGGCAACCGTGGCCGCGTTCTTTCTGACGGTCTATTCATCGGTGATCCGGTGCTTCGGGCCGGCCGTCCATACCGATGTCGTGCTCCTCTTAGCGGTTTATGTCCTGGCGGGATTTGCCTGGGCCGATCTGATCGCGGGAAAAAAGGGACCCAAATGGGGCGCATGGAGTTCTTATCCTCTTTTCACCATCGCCGTGCTGCTTTGCCTATCCTACTGCCTGGTGGGATTTAACCGCGCGTTGGTGGGAGGCCCGCGACTTTTCCTCGGCGATACCATGGAAGTGTGGGCCATCGACGCGAGCCTGCGGGGTTACTACTTCAACACGAACGTCGGCTGGCATACTCCGGAATGGCCAGTGGTTGCGCTGATGCTGAAACTGGGCCTGCCCGTCGTCACCCTGTTTGAGATGGGGGCGCCGGTCTGCCTGGTGTCGCCTCGTTTTCGATTGATCTTCATTCCGGTGATGTTGTCATTTCACGCCCTGAGCCTCGTCTTCATGAACATCTTCTTTTTCGATGACATGCTGCTCTACCTTTTGCTCATCGACTGGTCACGTTACTACCCGGGGCTGCGCGCCTTCCGTCAACCGTCGGCATCATGAGCCTGACGGCCCGGGAGGAGTTTCTGTTGAAGGCGGCGATCATCACGGCCTTCGGATGGTGGATCTATCTTCCCGTTTTGAACGGCGACTGGCTTTGGGACGATCCGGTGGTGGTTTCGGAAAATCCGGAACTGCGGACCTGGTCGGGGCTGGGGCAAATCTGGTTCTCGGCGCCCGCGACCGATTACTGGCCGATAACGTGGACGCTGCTCTGGATTGAGTGGCATCTTTGGGGCGGAGTCACGCTGGGCTATCACGTGACGAATGTGCTCTTTCACCTCACCGGGGCGTTTTTGATCTGGCGGCTTTTGTCGAAACTGGGGCTGAGCTGGGGCTGGCTGGGGGCCCTGATTTTTACCGTGCACCCACTGGCGGTGGAATCGGTGGCGTGGATCAGCGAAATAAAAAACACCTTCTCGCTCCCGTTCTATCTTCTTTCGTTAATTTTCTACATTGATGCCGACCGGGACGGCAAAGCGGATGCTTATTGGAAGTCTCTTTTCTTTTACCTGTTTGCGATGCTGTGCAAGACGTCGGTGGTGATGCTGCCAGCCGTCCTGCTGCTTTACTGCTGGTGGCGGCATGGGCGCCTGACCGGGCGGGATGTCGGCGCGATGCTGCCCTACTTTGCCATTGCGCTGGCGCTGGGCAGCCTGACCTACTATTTCCAAACCGTCCATTTCGATGAACAGGCGGTCGTGCGGGAACGGACTTTTGTCATTAAACTGATCGGGGCCAGTTCCGCCATCGTCTTTTACCTGGGCAAGTTCATCACCCCGGTCGACCAGATGCTAATCTATCCGCGCTGGAACCTTCATCCGCCCTCTTTGTTGCGGATCGCAACGCTGCCGCTTGTGGCCGTCATGCTGGTCGCGTTGTGGGCCGGACGAAAGACATGGGGCCGCCATGCGCTGCTGGGCATTGGCTTTTTCCTGATCAATCTCTTCCCGATCATCGGACTGATGCAGATGAATTGGATGAATGTGAGCTGGGTGGCCGATCACCTGGCTTACATCCCGATAATTGGCCTGATCGGATTGGTGGTGGCGGGAGTGGAACAGGCTTCCCGGATGCGACCGGGCTGCCGGCCCATTCTGGTGGCGGCGATTGTCGCGGTGATTATTCCGCTGGCGCTGAAAAGCCATTGGTACGCCGGACAATTTGTCGACCTGAAAACCCTGCGCACAACGAAGATCCACCAGATGTGGGATTGAACCCTACAAGCTGCCCGCTTCGCCCACGCCCGCCCCGTGAGCGAGGGTCAGGAGCACGTCGGTCTTGGCCAGAGAGCCAATCAGGCGGCGGTCGCGGGAATTATCGATCACCGGGAGGCGCTCGCCGTCGTGGCGGGCGAAGACCTCCAGCGATTCCTTGAGCGAGGCGTCGCCGGTGAGAACGGGGATGTCGTCGTGCATGATATCCAGGGCGATAACGACATCGGACAAATTAGTTTCATGCAGGAAGGGCTTGAGGTCCTGCAGCGCGATGGCGCCGAGAAAGCGGCGATGGACATCGACAACGTAGAGATGCTTGAAGGTGTGGGCGGCGAGGATGCCGGCGACCTGGTGAAAACCAGAGGTGGCCAGGACACAGACGGGGTCGAGCTTCATCAAGTTCCGAACATGAAGAAGGAAGATGGGGACCTCGGCATGGATGTGATTGGCATGAAGCTGGCGGCCGTAGACCGATTCCTCGCTGATGCTGCGGGCGACGTAAAAGGCGGCGACGCAGGCGAGCATCAGCGGCATGATGGTGGCATCGTTATGGGTCATCTCGAACATGATGAGGATCGACATGATGGGCGCGCGCGTGGTGGCGGCAAGAAAGCAGCCCATGCCGACGACGGCGTAACTCCCAACCGGGATGTGGGATTGGGGCAGGAGAGCATTGAGTCCCTCGCCAAAAAGCGAACCGAGAATGGCCCCGCAAAAGAGCGTGGGCGTGAAAACGCCACCGACTGCGCCACTGCCAGTGGTGGCGACGGTGGCAAGGACTTTGCAGATGAGAATGGTGAGGAGTCCGAACCAGATCCATTGGCTGTTGAGGACCGATTCGACCACGCCATAGCCGTTGCCCCAGACGCCGCCGCCATTCCACATGGCCGGTTGCCAGAGCGAAATAACTCCAACCACAAGCCCCCCCAGACCGAGCTTGAGCGGGACGGGCAGGTTCGTGCGCTTGAAAAGTGATTCCCCTCCCCGCAGGAGCAAAAGGAAAAGCGGCGCGACCAGTCCGGCAAATACCCCGAGCAAGGCATGCGCGGCAAGCTGCCAGTTTGGGACGGTGCCGAAATCGGGCATGCGGTAGATGGGTTGCGCGCCGAGGAACTGACTGGCGACAACCGTGGCGACAACGGAGGTGACGATGAGAGGGCCGATGCTTTCCATGGCGATGGAGCCCAGGACGATTTCAGCCACGAAAAAAGCGCCGGTGAGCGGGGCGTTGTAGGCGCAGGCAATACCGGCCGCGGCGCCGCATGCGACCAGCAGACGGAGCCGGGCGGGCGAAAATTTGGCCATGCGGCCCATGAGCGAACCAAGCATCGAGGCAAGCTGGACCATGGGGCCCTCGCGTCCGATGGAGCCGCCCGTCGAAATCGTGACGAGGGAGGAGAAACTTTTTACGACGGTGGCGCGGACGCGAATGACGCCGTTGCCAACGACAACCGCTTCCATGAAATCAGCGGCGCGGCCGGCGTGAGACCATTTGTCGCCGAGAAGCAGGATGGAACCGGCGATGAGACCGCCCAAAGCCGGAAATAGCAGCCTTCCCCACCAGGGCAACGTGCCCGCGGCATATTCGAGCGGGCTGTCGTTGTGGAGCAGGGTCCGCTCGAGAAAACGAAGGGCCTCGCGAAAGGCAACGGATGAACAGGCGCCGGCCAGACCGACCACGACGGCCCAGAAATAATTGGATTCCCCAATATCACCCGGCCCGCGTTCCATGAGCCAGACCCGCAGGCGAAGCAGCGGAACGAGCAGGCGCGAAAGAAATCGCCGTTTCGGCGCGGGTGCTCCGGTCTGAGAATTAATTTCAGCCGGAGGAGGATTGTTCATAACAGTCAACTTTACCCTAGCCGATTTTCAGACTGACGACGATGGCAAATCGACCTATGTCAAGAGAACGCGGAAGGTCATCTCAATAAACATGACCGTGACCACCCGCGAGCCTTGCCCATTTTGAAGACTCGTCCTAGTTTCTCGGAATGCTTCGATATGCCCGACAGCTTGGTTCCCGCTTCATGGGCATGGTCCAGATCAGCGGCCAAATCGTTTTTCTTTTTCAGGATGTCATCCGCTGCCTGTTTCGCTACCGCATCCGTCTGGGATTGTTGATCCGGCAGATCGATTTCATCGGTGCAAAATCGGTGCCGGTGGTGATTATCACCGGGGGCTTCATCGGCGCGGTTTTCGCGGCCCAGACGGAATTTCAGTTCAAGGACTTGGGCCTGAGCTCCGGCGTGGGTCCCGTCGTGGCCATCGCCATGTGCCGCGAGCTGGGGCCGGTCCTGTGCGCGCTGATGATCGCGGGCCGGGTCGGCTCGGCCATGGCGGCGGAACTGGCCACCATGAAAATTACCGAACAGATCGACGCGCTGCGGGCTCTGGCCGTTTATCCAACCGAATACCTGATCGTGCCGCGCTTTCTCGGGATGATTATTTCCATGCCGATCCTGGTCGGCCTGGCGATCCTGTGCGGCATCATGTCCGGCTATTACGTCGCCGTTCATATCCTGGACGTGCCCGGGGTCTATTACTGGAACAACACGGTAAAGTATACGCATGCGAAGGACATCTGGATCGGGCTGGTAAAGGGCTTCTTCTTCGGGCTCATCATCATCATGGTCGGATGCAACAAGGGACTGCACGCCGCGCAAGGAGCGGAGGGAGTGGGTCTGGCCACGACGGAAGCGGTGGTCGATTCCTTTATTATTGTGCTGATCGCCAATTTCTTCTTCACCTTCCTACTCAACTCTCTTCTTCCATCGTGACCGCGCCTGAAACCAAACCCGAAGCCTTGATTCGTCTCGTCGGGGTCGAAAAAAAACTGGGAGCGCAGAACGTCCTGCGCGGCGTCGATCTCGAAATCCGCAAAGGTGAAAAGATGGTGATTATCGGCCGCAGCGGCGGCGGTAAGAGCGTGCTTTTGAAACATATCCTGGGCCTGATGCAACCCGACGCGGGACAGGTCTGGTTTCGCGACAAGGACCTGGCCCAACTGGATGAAGAGGAAATGGTGCCTCTGCGCAAGGAGACCGGGATGCTGTTCCAGAATGGCGCCTTGTTCGACTCTCTCAGCGTGGGCGAAAACGTGGCCTTCCCCTTGCGCGAACGAGGCGACGTCCCGGAAAAGGAAATCGAATCTGAAGTGACGCGCGCGCTGAAAATTGTCGACCTGCCCGGGCAGGAGAACAAATGGCCCTCCGAACTGAGCGGCGGAATGCGCAAGCGGGTCGCGCTGGCACGGGCGGCCATTTCGCGCCCGGCCCTGATGCTTTACGACGAGCCAACCTCGGGCCTCGATCCTGTGGTGGCCGACAGCATCAACAAGCTGATGGTGCGGCTGGGTGATGAATTGAACATGACTTCGGTCATCGTCACGCACGATATGGTGAGCGCCCGCGAGGTGGGCGACCGGATCGCCATGCTGCACGAAGGCCGCATCTATTGCGTTGACGTTCCAAAGGTCGTGCTTGAATCGAGCGACCCCATTGTGAAACGCTTTGTCAACGGCATTTCCGACGCCAGTGATGCTATCTTTTAAGGAGACCCCATGAAACAAAATCAAAACCTCGAGACCACGGTCGGGATTTTTCTTCTCTTTGGCATCGCGATCATCTGCACGCTGATTCTTTTTTTCGGCGAGGTGAAGGACTATTTCGTCCCGACCTACAGCTTCACCGTCGAGTTTCCCGACGCGAGCGGTCTGCTTAAGGGATCCGATGTTAACCTTTCTGGTGCAGTGATCGGGAAGGTAACGACCAATCCACACCCGGTGCCGGACCAGCAGCTCGTCGATGTGACCCTGAAGATCAACAGCAAAGTTCAAATCCGCAAAGACGCAAAATTCATCATCGGCAGTTCCGGGCTGCTGGGCGACCGCTTTGTCGATGTGCAGCCGGTGGAATATCCGCTCAACACGCCGGATGCCAACAAGGGAGAGCCCATCAAGGACGGTGACCTGATTCAAGGCACGAAGTCGGTGGGACTGGATGAACTGGCGCAAGGTGCGGAACCGCTGCTGAAACGGGCCAACCATATTGCGGCGCAGCTTGACGACATGATCACGCGGTTGAACACCGATGTGCTTTCCAATACCAGCAGCAATGACCTGAAGGAGACGATCAAGAAACTGCGGGAAATGGTCGATAACGGCGACAGCATGTTGAAAAACGCGAATGACCTGCTGAGCCAGGCAAAAACCGGCAAAGGCGCGGTGGGACGGCTGATCAATGACAAGCAGACCGGCGACAACCTGGCCGCCTTCATCGCAAACCTGAAGGCGCACGGGCCCATTTTCTATCACGACGACAGCGCGGACAAGGATTCCACCTCCAAAAAGAAGAAGTAATGAGCGAACCTTTAAGCGCAGTGGTGGTGGCAGCGGGCCGCAGCCAGAGAATGGGTTTTGACAAGCTGCTGACCCCCCTTGGCGGAAAACCGCTCCTGCTCCACACCCTGGAGCGCCTGCTGCGCACCCAGGTTCCGGCCGATATCGTGCTGGTGGTGCGGCCCGGCAGCGAGTCGGAGATGACCACGCTGGTCGAACCTCTCAAGGACCTGGGCTCAATCCGCATCGTCCCCGGCGGAGTGCAGCGGCAGGACTCGGTCCAGGCGGGACTCGCCGCCGTTCCCGGCTCATCCGAATTCGTCCTGGTCCACGACGCGGCGCGACCGTTCATCACCAAGGAACTGGTCGACGTTGTGCTGGCGGCGGCTAAGCTCTCGGACGCGGCAGTGTGCGGCGCGCCCTGCAGTGACACTCTCAAGGAAGTCGCGGAGGACGGGCTGGTCATCAGGACCGTCGACCGGTCCAAACTCTGGACGGTACAGACGCCGCAGATTTTTCGGACGTCCTTATTGCGGGAGGCTTACACCCAGGCGCTCGCATCGGGCGAAGTATTCACTGACGACACGGCGGTGGTGGAGAAGATGGGCAAGCCGGTGCGGATCGTCCTTTATCACGGCATCAATCTGAAGGTAACAACGCCATCCGACTGGAAACTGGCCGAGTCGTTCCTGCAGTTCGGCGAAAGCGATTTCGGTCCCGGGCAGATGCTGCGGAAGCATCTCCACGACATGAACAATCACCTGACGCCGCTGATGGGCTATGCCTACCTGCTCTTCAATGAAGCGCTGGAGGAATCATCCATGAAAAAATTCGCCAATAACATTAAGCTGGCTGCCGAACGGTGCCAGGTAACGACGGCGGCAATGCAAAAGCAGGTGCGGGAGCTGTTCCCGAGAAAGAACGATTAGCGATCACGCCGCCTGCCGGGAGGAAAAGACCTCGCGGATGATGTCCTCGATGGGGACGTCCTCGACGGTGAAATCATCGACCTCTAATGCGGCGATCAGGTCGCGGCTGGCGGCAACAATCTGGCGGCGCGGCACCTTGAGGCGGACTTCGGTGGCGCTTTTTTCGAGGACGTCGCCATAGGAGGCAAAATCAGTTTCGGGCAGGCCTTTACGGCGTGAAAGCGTAACGATCTTGTGCGTGGCGAGGCGGTCGATGATGTCCTGAAGCGCACCGTCAAAGAAGACCTGGCCGTGGTCGATGATGATGACCCGCTCGCAAAGCTCCTCGATGTCCTGCATGTAGTGGGAGGTGAGGAGAGTGGTGATGCGATGGCGCACGGTGTATTCACGGAGGAATTCGCGCACTTTTTTCTGCGAGACGACATCAAGACCGATGGTGGGCTCATCAAGAAAAAGAACGCGGGGCCGATGGAGAAGCGCGGCGATGAGTTCCATCTTCATCCGCTCGCCGAGAGAGAGCTCGCGCACCATAACATCGAGCTTGTCCTTCACGTCGAGAAGTTCGGTCAGCTCGTCGATGGTTTTCTGCGCCTCGGCCGGAGCGATGCCGTAAATGACGCGGTTGAGCTCGAGCGACTCGGAGGCGGGAAGGTCCCACCAGAGCTGATTTTTCTGGCCGAGGATGAGGGCGAATTGGCGTTTGAATTCGTTGCGGCGGTGCCAGGGCGTAAAGCCAAGAACGGTCGCTTCGCCGCTGGTCGGGTAAAGAAGGCCCGAAAGCATTTTCAGCACGGTGGTCTTGCCCGCGCCGTTGGGGCCGAGAAAGCCAACCAGTTCACCCTCCTCGACTGCAAAGCTGACCTCCTTCGCGGCGGCAGTGTCTTTGTAACGTCGATGGGCCAAGCCCTTGAACGCCCCCCAGAATCCCGCCTCTTTCTGGTAAGTGCGGTAAACTTTGGTCAGATTCCGGACATGAATGGCGGGTGAGGCGTTATCCATTGCCATCGGCGGCTCGCTCCAGCGTGGCAATATCGATTTTCACCATCTGCATCATGGCCTCCATCGTCCGCCTGGCCCGTTGCGGGTCCGTATCTTTCATCAATTCCATGAGACGCGCCGGAACAATTTGCCAGGAAAGTCCCCACCTGTCCTGCAACCAGCCACAGGCAACCTCCTCGCCGCCTTCCGACAGAGCCTTCCAAAGCCGGTCGACTTCAGCCTGCGTCTCGCAGTAAATCTGAAAAGATACCGCCTCATTAAACCGGTGTTGAGGGCCGCCGTTCAAACCAAGATAAGGATTGCCCGCCAACGTAAATTCAACCGTCAGCACCGAGCCTGCCGGGCCGCTGGGACTGTCGGCGGGCGAACGGAGGACCCGGTCGACGTGGGAATCGGGAAGCAGGGACGTATAGAAGGCAGCGGCCTCTTCCGCCTGCTTATCAAACCAGAGACATGGGACTATTTTTTGCATCGAAGTCAGGGGTTCTGTGTTGAAACCGCACGAAGAAACGTTAACCCAGCTTGCCGAGGCTTTCGCGGAGTGATTTCTCCTTCGCGATCAGGGTCACCTCCAGCGCGCGCCATTCCTCCACCTTCGCCGGGGGGGCCTTGGCCAGCATGTTGGCATCACCGAGTTTGCGGCGGGTTTGTTCGAGGTCCTTCTCCGTTTTCGCGAGCTCTTTGGTCACCCGATCTTTCTCTGCCGCGGGATCGACCAAGCCGGTGGCGGGGAGATAGAGCTCGCCCAGCGGAGTGAACGCCTTGGGACCTGGATCGGCCGGGGGAGCGGAAAGCACCTTGATTTCTGAAGCATTGAGGAAAGCAGCGAGGACCGATTTTTGTTCGTCGGTGAATGGTTTCTCTTCCGAGACCAGGCTGCTGGGCACGAGGGAAAAAGGAACTTTCTGGTTGGAGGGAAGCTTGATCTCGCCGCGCATGGTACGGCCGATGTCGGCAGTCTGATAAATTTCCTGCGCGCGCGGCGACCAGGCCTTCGAGCGCGGTGACTGGGTGGGCCAGAGAGTGGTCTGAATGGTTTCGGTGCCGAAGCCAAGCTCGCACCACAGTTCCTCGGTCACGAAAGGAGCGAAGGGATGGAGAAGCCGCAGGACGTGGCTCATGACGTAGTCGAACGTCGCGAGCGTACCCTCGCGCGTAGGTGAGTCGCCATGAGCGAAATCGATTTTGGCGGCCTCAACAAAGCGCGCGGCGAATTCGTTCCAGACAAAATCGTAGATGAGACTAGCGGCCTCGCTGAAGTTGAATTGGTGCAGGGCGTCCTGGACATTACGCTCGCCCGCGTGGAGGTAGTGGAGGCGGTCGAGCATCTCGTCGGCAAAGATGGAGCGCGGATGCTTGAAGGGCTCGGCATTGGGGTCGATGGGCCCCTGCATAGAGCGGAAGCGACAGATGTTCCAAAGCTTGTTGCAGAAGTTGCGACCCTCCTCGATCTGCTTTTCGTCGAAGCAGATGTCGGCCCCCTGCGGCGCGATGCGGACCAGGCCAAAGCGGAGGCCGTCGGCGCCATATTTGGCCACGAGGTCGAGTGGCTCGGGCGAGTTGCCCAGCGATTTGGAAAGCTTGCGGCCCTGCCTGTCCCGAATGAGCCCAGTGAAATAGACGTCCCTGAAGGCAAGATTGGCTTCGAGTGTCTTTTCAACCGTGTCTTTTTCGCCATTAGGCTGGAAGTGAAGGCCGGCGATAAGCATGCGCGCGACCCAGAGGAAAATGATGTCGGGGCCGGTAACGAGCGCGCTGGTGGGATAGAATTTCTGGCGCGTGCCATCGCCGGTGCGCATGGTCTCGTAGGCCCAGAGCCAGGAGGAGAACCAGGTGTCGAGCGTGTCGGGGTCCTGGGTCCAGCCTTCGCCGGGACAATCGATCTGGCAGACCACATCGTTGGTCGCGAGCGGGTTCACCGTGACCGGCATCATGATATCGCTGGGCACCTCCACCATTTCCGGCGCGTACCAGACCGGAATGCGATGTCCCCACCAGACCTGGCGGGAGATGCACCAATCCTGGATGTGTTCGAGCCAGTGGGCATAGACCTTGGTCCAGTGCTCGGGATGAAATTTGACGTAGCCCTCGCTCAGGAGCGCGAGCGCCTCCGGGACGTTGGGATAGCGCATGAACCATTGCTTGCTCAGGCGCGGCTCGATGGCTTCATTCGCGCGCTCGCTGAAACCGACGGTGTTTTCGTAAGGCTCCTCCTTCAGAAGCAAGCCGCGCTCCTGAAGCATTTCGGCTGAGCGCTTGCGGGCCGCGAAGCGGTCGAGGCCGTTGAGTTCGATGGCATCATGTTCACCAGGATCGTGAATCCTGGCGTCAGGAGTGAGGATGTCGGTGAATTCGAGATGGTGCCGTTTGCCGATTTCGTAGTCGGTCTTGTCATGGGCGGGCGTGACCTTGAGGACGCCGGTGCCGAAGCCCTCTTCCACCGCATCGTCAGGGATGACGGGAATCGGGGCGCGGTGAAGTGGACGCCAAACATTCCGGCCGATGTAGGCGGCCCATTTGCCGCCCGGTTTCACCGCCAGCGCCGCGTCGGCCATGATGGTCTCGGGTCGGGTGGTGGCAACGACGAGGTACTCTGGCTCGGTTCCGGGCTCAGGCACCAATTCGTATTTCACGTAATAGAGAAAACCTTTTTGCGCCCGGGGAATTACTTCCTCATCGGAGATCGCGGTGAGCGACCCGGGGCACCAGTTGACCATGCGCGTGCCGCGATAAATAAAGCCTTCCTGGTAAAGACGCACGAAGACCTCCTGCACCGCACGCTCGTAGTCCTTGTCGAGGGTAAAGCGCTCGCGCGACCAGTCGCAGGAGCAGCCGATCTTGCGCAACTGTGAGGTGATGATTCCGCCGAATTCCTCCTTCCATTTCCAGACACGGGCGACAAATTCCTCCCGGGTGAAGTCGTGACGCGTCTTTTTCTCCGCCTGGCGAAGGTGCTTTTCCACCGCAGTCTGTGTAGCCAGACCGGCGTGGTCGGTGCCCGGCAGCCAGAGGACTTCCTTTCCCTCCATACGCGCCTTGCGGCTGAGAATGTCCTGGATCGTATTATTGAGGACGTGGCCCAGGGTCAGCTTGCCTGTGACGTTGGGCGGCGGCATGACGATGGAGTAGGGCTTGCGGGAGGAGCCGGGATTGGCCTTGAAGTAGCCGCGCTCCTGCCATTTTTGGTAGAGGCGGTCCTCGACTTGTTTCGGTTCGTAAGCTTTGGCGAGTTCAGGCATGGGGAAAAAGTAACGGAATTACTAAATTTACCAAATTAACGGAATATACGGGGAGACATGGGATTCTAGATGGGAGCAAAGGATACACTTAGATCCCATCAAGCTCATCACCGTATTTTTCCTTCATGTTCTGCTATTCCTAATTTCTGGTTCTTTCCGTGCGAGCAGGAAATCAACACTGTCGCGCAGCGCGAGCCACGAGGCTTCGATGATATCGTAAGAGACGCCGACAGTAGACCAAGTTGTGTCGCCGTCGCTCGATTCGATGAAGACGCGGGTCTTGGCCGCAGTGCCGCTCTTGGAGTCGATGATGCGGACCTTGTAATCGACGAGCTTCATCTGCTCGAGCTTCGGATAGAAGCGGATCAGCGCCTGACGCAGAGCGGCGTCGAGCGCATTCACTGGCCCGTCCCCTTCGGCCACGGTGTAGACCTTTTCGCCGTCGACCTCCACTTTCACGGTGGCCTCGCAGGTGTCTTCGTTGGTTGCGCCGTTCTTGCGAATCGAGACGTGATACTCCAGCAGCTCAAAGCTCGGCCGATACCGGCCAAGAGCCTTATGAACCAGGAGTTCAAATGAAGCATCGGCAGCCTCGAATTCGTAACCGGCGTTTTCGAGATGCTTGATCTGCTCGAGGACCTTGAGTGCCTCAGGGCTTTTTTCCTCCAGTTGCAGACCGAGGGTACGCGCCTTGAGCATGATGTTGGCGCGGCCGGCAAGTTCACCGACCAGGACGCGCTGGCTATTCCCGACCAATTCCGGCTTGATGTGCTCGTAGCTGGCGGAGAGCTTGTTGACCGCGTTGACATGGATGCCGCCCTTGTGGGCAAAGGCGCTGGTACCGACAAATGGCGCGCGATTATTGGGACGCTGGTTCGCGACTTCATCAACAAAAAGCGAGAGATCACGCAGCTCGGCGACTTTCTCGTCGGGCAGCACAGGCCGTTTCAATTTGAGCTGCAGGTTCGCAATCGTGGTAACGAGGTTGCAGTTACCGGTGCGCTCCCCGTAGCCGTTGATTGTGCCCTGCACTTGCAGGGCGCCAGCGGTAACGCTGGCCAGCGCGCAGGCGACCGCGAGACCGCAGTCGTCATGGGTGTGAATGCCGAGCTTCCCCTTTTTCATCCGGGCGCCAAGCTCCGAGGTGATTTTCATCACCTCGGGCGGCAGTGAGCCGCCGTTGGTGTCGCACATGACGAGATAGGAGGCGCCCGCCTCGTCGGCGGCCTCATAGCAGGCGGTCGTGTAGGCGGCGTCGAGCTTGTAGCCATCGAAAGTGTGCTCGCCGTCGAAGATGACCTCGCGACCGTTTTCGACCAGATAGCGGATCGTGTCGCGGATCATGGCCAGGTTTTCGTCCGCGGTGGTGCGAAGGATTTCCTTCACGTGCAGCATGGAAGCCTTGCAGACGAGCGTGACCACCGGCGTGCCCGCTTCGAGCAACAGCCCGACCTGGGAGTCCTTCTCGACCGGTGTCTTCGCCCGGCGGGTGCTGCCAAAAGCGGCAAGTCTGGCCTGTTTGAATTTCAGCTTCCTGGCTTCGCGGAAGAACTCGATGTCCTTCTCGTTGGAGCCGGGCCAGCCGCCCTCGATGTAATGCATGCCAAAGGCGTCGAGCCGCTGGGCGATGCGGAGCTTGTCGGCGAGGGAAAAATGGATGCCTTCACCCTGCGCTCCGTCGCGGAGCGTGGTGTCGTACAAAGTGATGGATGAGGAGTGGGACATGAAATAGGTACCAAGTTGAGTTGAACCGAGGTGAATGAACGGAATGATTTTCGACCCGGGCGGCCCTCAACCGGCAAGGAGAAAGCCTAGCCCAAGACGGCGCGACGACGCAACGCCGCGCGTCAGCTAATTCGAATGACGATATGCGCCCGCAGCGGAAGGACCGCGGATGAACCGGAATAATTGGTTGAGCGCATGATTTAACTAAACAGATCACCTTGCTTCTTGTCAAGAAAGGGGGAAACTTGGGGAGACACAGGACGTTGCCAGAAAAACCCTCACCTCGGAGTGCCCCCTATGTCCAAATATCTTCCCTATACCGTTTTCTTTTTCTGCGTGCTCGCGCTTGTCATCCACGGTGACTTTAGCCAATCCAGGGCATCCGCGGCAGGAACTGATGCCAATGGTCAAATTGACCTGAAAGTCACAGCGGTCGACGGCAACCAGATCGACCTTTCCAAATTGCGCGGGAAAGTCGTTTTGCTCGATTTCTGGGCAACATGGTGCCCACCCTGCCGCGCAGAAGTGCCAAATGTGGTCGCAGCTTATAACAAATACCATGATCAGGGATTCGAGATCATCGGCATCTCTCTCGATGAGAACAAAAACGCGCTCCTTTCGTTCACGAAGGAAAATGGAATGGTCTGGCCGCAGTACTTCGACGGCAAGGGCTGGGACAATTCGATTAGCGGCCGGTTCGGGATCAATTCGATCCCAGCGATGTGGCTGATCAACAAAAAAGGTGTTCTCGTCACCACCAACGGGCGGGAAGACCTGGCTGGACAAGTCGAAAAATTGCTGAAGGAGCCATAATCCCCATCTGATAAGCAAGAAGAGAAACCGACCTGTTTCTACCGAAGCCTCTTTACTCCATGGACATGGCGCAAGCTGCATGTAGCTTAAGTATATGCAAATTCACATCAGCCCTCGTGATATCAAACTGACGGCCGCGATCCATGCCTACGTCGCGCAGAAAATTGGAAATCTGGAACATTTTGGATTGGGCCTGATTGGAGCGCATGTGGCGCTGTGGCACGATGACAAACGGGCGTTCAAACATGCCTTCGTCGTCAAAGTCCATCTCGCCATGCCCGGCCCCGACATCCATGCCGAGGATCATGGTCATGATCTCTATCAAGCGATTGATCTGGTCGCCGACCGGCTGGCCGAACAGATGCGCCATCGCAAGAGCCGCATGGTGAAAGGCTCGCGCGAGAAAAGCCGCAAAGAGAAGGTGCGTCGTCAGTTGCTACCAAGCTGATTTCTCAACCGTGCGATAAAAAATCGCATTCGCGTCAAAAAAAGTGCCTCTCGACAAGCGAAGAGGCTGCGGCTAAATGAACAGGGTTTTAACCCTAAACATCCGAACTTTTGAGCACGCCGACCCCTCCCTCCCCCTATAACCGGACCAATCCGTTCAAGGCCCGTATTACCGAAAATTATTCCCTGAATAACGAGGGCTCAGCCAAGGACACCCGGCACATCGTCATCCATCTGGGCAGCAGCGGCATTGCCTATGTCCCCGGCGATTCGCTGGGCGTCGTCCCCCGCAACTTTCCGCAGGCGGTCGATGAGCTGATCTCCCACCTCGCCATCGATCCCGCCACCCTGATCGAGCAACCGGCCGGAGCCATTACCTTCCGCGACCTGCTGATCAACCAGTACATCATCAACCGCGTCAGCAAAAAATTCGTCAAGGCGCTCTGGGAAAAACTGCCGGAGGGCGAGAAGAAGACGCAATTGGGCGAGATCGTGAACAATGACGAAGCCCTCACCGATTATATCTTCACCCGTGACTACACCGACGTGCTCATTGAGTACCCGGTCAAGCTCACCGCGCTGGAATTCATTCCGCTCATCAACAAGATCGCGCCGCGGCTCTATTCCATCGCCTCCTCACCCAAGGCCCATCCGGGCGAAGTGCATCTCACTGTGGCGGTGGTCAATTACACCACCCACGGTCGTGCCAAGTATGGCCTCGCCTCGGGGTATCTCGGCCATGGGCAGGAATTGAACCAGGACGAGGTACCGGTTTACATCCAGCCGACGAAGCATTTCCACATGCCTCCGTCTGACGCCAACATAATCATGGTCGGCCCTGGTACGGGCATCGCGCCGTTCCGCGCGTTTCTCGAAGAACGGGCCATCGAAGGCGCCAAGGGCAGGAACTGGCTTTTTTTCGGCGACCAGAAGCGCGCGAGCGATTTCCTTTACGAAAAGCAGCTGACCGACCTGGTTTCCAGCGGCGTTCTCACCCGGCTCGACACCGCTTTTTCGCGCGACCAGGCCGAGAAAATTTACGTCCAGAACCGGATGTACGAAAACGCCGCGGAACTCTGGAAATGGCTCAAGGATGGCGCCTATTTCTACGTTTGCGGCGACGCCAAGCGCATGGCCAAGGATGTCCATCAGATGCTCATCGACATCGCCCAGCAGCAGGGCGGCCTCTCGCCCGAAGCGGCCAGGGAATACATCGAGGTGACGCTGTCCAAGACCGAGAAGCGTTACCTGAAGGACGTTTACTAGAGCTTGTTAGTTCCGGACAGGCACGTGATGTTCGGCCAGGTAGGCCTTCACCTCGCCAATGGTGAATTTGCCGTAGTGAAAAACGCTCGCGGCCAGGATCGCATCGGCCTTTCCCTGCTCCAACACGGCGGTGAAGTGACTTAACTCCCAGGCGCCTCCGCTGGCCACCACGGGGACCGGAACTTCCTCGCTGATTTTCCGGGTGATTTCGATGTCGTAGCCCGACTGCATTCCGTCTGAATCGATGCTGTTGAGAACGATTTCGCCCGCACCCAATTCGACCGCCTTCCGTGCCCAAGCTCGCGCTTCCCAACTGGTTTTCTCGCGGCTGCCTCGGGAAAAAACGGTCCATTCATCCGGCCCGGTTTTCTTGGCATCGATGGAAACAACCATGCACTGGCGGCCAAAAGCGAATGCGCCCTCGGCGATGATCTCGGGCCGGGCCAGCGCGGCGGAATTGAGGCTGATTTTGTCCGCTCCGGCGCGAAGCAGGGCCCGCATGTCCTCGACCGAACGCACACCGCCACCGACGGTCAACGGCATGAAACAGCGGTCAGCTGTTCTCTCAATCACCTCGATGATCGACTTGCGGCCTTCCGACGAGGCGGTGATATCGAAGAAGACAAGTTCGTCCGCGCCCTGGTCGTTATAGCGGATCGCCAGATCAACCGGATCGCCGACATTGCGCAGGCCATTGGCCTCGGCCCGGCCAAATTGCTGGCCGCGGGTGACCTGCCCGTTATGGACATCGAGACAGGGAATGACACGTTTCGCGAGCATGGCTGAATCTAGGCAGATGAACCGGCCTTGTCATCAGGCGGCAGCTCAAAAGATAGTCCTGGGGACAAAGATCTGGTCACCGGCGTAGAGGGGGGGATCACCGCCGGTGGTGCGCACGGCGGCGACGCAATCGATGGTGAACGTCTGGCTGCCGCGCAGGATGCGGACGTGGCGCCGGTCGGCG
>JAJSLK010000004.1 GCA_021272165.1 Methylacidiphilales bacterium | reverse complement strand
GGCGTTGCCCAAGGCTCATCGCCAACTGCGCCACTCCTTCCAACGTCGTGCCGCTCTTTTTGATTTTTGTCTCAGTCATCATTTGTCTCAGTCATCATTTCTTAGACCCCAAAAACTAAAAAAGGTTTCTACAAAGCAAACTCATTTCAAAAGTAGCCATGGGTTGCGTTGCATTTTTTCAGAGCCTTCCCGCAAGGCGCAAGAGAGGGAGTGATGCCGCAGCGCATCTTGACCGAAGGAGCAACGCCGCTGGAAGGCTCTGAAAAAGCAACTCAAAGGGCCGGGATTCTTTTGGTCGGCGGCTGCGTCGCTCGCTCGTCACGTAGCAATGGCTATGCTCCTTGCCGCCGGCCAAAATCCCTTTCCGGCGCAACCCATGGCTACTTTTGAAATGAGTTCTAGGACACAAAGCCTTCAGACTTGAGGTAGCGGATCATCTTCGCCCGCTCCTGGGGCGGGAGATCGCCGTCGATATGGATAAACCGCCTGCCGCATGATTCGAGCACCGAAACAACCTGCTTGCCCTGATTCACCCTGAACTGAGCTACAACCTCACCGCTAGCTGCCATCTCTGGCCCGGAGAGGAAAAATTCCTCGGGTTTGCGTCCCGCCTGAATGAGCGCCTGGAAGATATTCTCCCGAGCTTTGCACTGCTGGCGGCGAAACCAATAATAACAGGCCAGAAAAACCGCGAGCGAAGTACCGCCCGCAACCAGCGCCGTAAGGGCAAGAAACAGCAGGTCACTTCCATTGAGGCTGCCAGCAATGCCCGGTTCCATACCTAAGTAAGAATCCCGCATAAGAACGGAATGTCAAAAGCTAGTTGTGTCTCCTGATCCGTTCATCGGATCAGGAGACACAAAAATGAGTCCTGCCTCCAAGCTGAAGCGGGATTTCCTCAGGGGTGCGCCACCGGCGTATACGAAGCGCGTCCCGTCAGGATGTCAGCGGCATTGACAATCTCCGGCGGATTCAGAAGCTCGCCGTCATTGCGATAGATATTGGCCGTGACAAAGACGATCAGGTTCTTCTTCGTCGTCTCCTTGGCCTTCGATTGGAAGAGCCGACCCACCAGAGGGATGTCAGCGAGAAGCGGTACCTTGTCATCAACGCTTTGGACATCTTCGCGAATCAAACCGCCAAGAACAACGGTGCTTCCGTCCCGGACAAGCACTTTGGTGTTGATCCGGCGGACGTTAAAGACAGGCTGATTGATTTCGTTCGTGGAAAGAACCGCAGGCGCCAAACCATCGGGACTCGGAATTGAGATTTCACTACCGTAGTTGATGAACCCCTCAAAATCCGTAACTTCCGGAAAGAGCGAGAGATCAATGGTCTTATTGTCGGCTGTGATTTGAGGCTTGATTACCAAACGAACACCAACGTTGCGGCGCTTAAAGTCCGTCGGCGTCGTAGCAATAACGGCGGGAGGAGTATACTGGAGCGTTGTCGTTACGGTCGTTCCCGCATTGGTGGACTGTGATTGGAGCTCCGGCGGATCAAAGGCAATGGGATAAGGGAAGGAGCGCACTGCTTCCAAGACCCCCTGATCGCCGCTCTTGGTAATGACGGCCGGTTCTGAAAGAAGATCGAAACTCTTCTTCTGCGCCAAGGCATTAATCACGGCATTGTATTGATTGCCGTCAATGAATCCACGGAAATAGAGGGTATTAAAGTTCGTCGCCTGAGGGCTGATGAGGTTATCGATGCTGTCGGGGGTAAACGCCAGCGAGCCGGGAAGAGCGGTATTAAAGGAAGTTCCCGAAATCAAACTCTTGCTTGAAGGCGGCCCCGTAAAAAAGGGATTGAACGCCGTATTGAAAGTAAGGTCATTAAGATCCGTCTGATTAATTTCAACGAATTTGGTGGCAATACGCACCATCAAAGTCGGGGCCTGTCCGGCATTCACCAATTCCTCCAACAAATCCATCTGGTCAGCCGTATTGACCACCGTCAGTTGGCCCGTTGTCGGCGTATAAACCGCACTGGCACCCGGAGGGAATTTGAGCCCTTTGGCTTCAAGGGCCTTGCGCACGGTATCTCCATTGTCCGAGCTCGTATTGGCCACGGGAGTGGTCGGAGCAATTGGACGGGCGGGACCGAAACCGGTGGTCCCTGTGCCGATCGTCGTGGCGGATGGCGGGGCGACAAAATTGGGCTGAACAATAAAAGTGCGGCTGATTAGGTCTTCCGTGTTCTGGGTAAATGGAACGATGGAAATGGCGTAATCCTCAACCTTGTATTTGACGTTTGCCAACTGGCAGACGTAGCGCAATGCCTCGCCCAGGGGGACATTATTGAGCGTCAGGGAAATCGTCTTAGCCGTGGAGGAAGCGGCAGGCTGGATGATGAAGTTGACGCCTTTATGCTCCGGATCGAGGCGCTTGCTTTCAATGCTGAGAAAGCTCGTGGCCTGCTCAATGGTCGTGCCGCTCTCAAAGTTCAGCGAAAGGAAGATTTTTTTCAATTCCTGGTCAAGACTGAACGTCGTCGTGGCCGTGATGGGAGCCTGGGGTTCCTGCGCGGAAACAGAAACTTCCGGATTATTGATCGCTTCCGTCCATTTTTCTTCAACCTGGCGCAGCCGCTCATCGCGCATCTGGATACGAGCTGAATCCGCGTACTTATTCTTCTCCGCATCGATCAGCTCAAGTTGCTTGGTCGCGGCAATATTATGAGGATCAAGGCTCAAAATGCGGTCGAGACGCTCTTCAGCCTGATCCCACTGGCCGGTCCGGCGAAATTGCTCGGCTTCGTCGAATAGCTGCTGAACTTGGTTGACCTTTTTAACAAACGCGGGGGTAACCGCCGGATCGCCCAAAAGGGTGGTATCATTGGGATTAGCCAGAGCCTTGTTAATGGCGGCCTGCCTTTCATTCGCCAGCTTGTTGTTGGGGTTGTAAGTGACCACTTCATCCATGAGCATCTTGGCCCGTTTCGTATCCCCGATCTTGAGAGAATCGTCATATAGCCAGAAATCGACGCGGGTGAGCCCCTCCGCAGCCTGGCTATAGGCCATCGTCGAGCGGGAAAGGGTGCTCAGGGCCTCCGCCGCATACAGGTAATTCTTTCTAGCTTCGGGATAATCCTGGGCAAGCTCCGCCTTGCGGCCGGATTTCAAGGCTTCATTAGCGGTAAAGATGAGCTGCTGACGACGAATGATCTCCTGTTGCTGGATTCGCGCGATCTCGCGGGGAGACATTTCTGCCGCCGGAGCCGCAGGCACATCAGTCGCGGTTGATGGCGTGGGAGCTGTTGTCGTCGTCGTAGTGGTGGTGGTGGTGGTCGTATCCGCCGGAGCCGAATCTGCAGGAGGAGTCAGGGATGACGAGGCAGGAGCTGAACTCGATGAAGTCGAGCTGCCAGCCTGATCGCCGGCGGCGGTTTCCTGCGCCCAAAGCCTCGGCACGGCAACAGCGGTGATAAAAGCGATAGAAAGGAGCAAGCGTTTCATTGCGGAAATTCCAAATTTACCCGATGCGAAAATCATGAGTTTGGCTCTCCCTCAGGCAGTGGTGGCAGGGTGACTCCGGGACTAAGCGGCTCGGGCTCGGGCAATTTCTCCTCTTGAGGCTCCGCTTCAAGCGTCTGCATATATTGCGGTTTGCCGTTGGAACGGATCAAGCGGGCGGTAATAAAGATGAGCAGGCTTTTCTTCGTCCGTTCCGAGATCTTGCTTTGAAAAAGACGGCCCACGAGAGGCAAATCACCCAAAACCGGGACCTTGTCGTTAATTTCCTGCGTATCTTCGCGAATCAATCCGCCCAGCACGGCAGTTTGACCATCCAGGACTTGTAAATCTGTCACGACCGACCGGAGATTAAATACAGGCTGGTTAATGATACCAGGGGTCAAAATTTCATTGGGCCCAGCCTCGCTCAGGCGGGCGATGATCGGAACCCCATAATTAATGAAGCCATCAAAGTCAAGCACTTGTGCCTTGGTAATATTGAGATCGATACGTTGATCGGGATATGTCGTCGGCTTGACCTCGAGACTTACACCAACGTCCTGAGTAACAAATTCACGCGGTGTCGGCGGAATGGCCAATATTAAGGGAAGATTTGCAGCCGGGCCATCCGAATAGGCAATATTCGAGCTACTGCTCAGTTTTGGTTTTTCAAAGCTGGTCGGATAGGGAAATTCACGAACAATATCAATATTTGCCTTCAGATTATTTTGCGTGGTCACGGTCGGAGCGGACAAAAGTGATACGCCCTGAATATTATTGATCGCCTCAATGAGGGCCTGAAATCCGGTGCCATCGATGATTGCACCCAAATAAAGCGTATTGGGTATATTGGGAGCATAGGCGATCGATGAAATGGGAAATGTCTCATCTGTCGCTGAATTTTCCTGAATTAATGTGTCGATGCCATTGGGCGTCAATCCACCAGTTCCCGTCGGCGTAGTATAGGCGGAAGTCCGAAGCGCCGTCTGGGCCACAAAATTGTTGTCAGGCGATAGAGATGTATTGTTGCCGGCCAGATAATTAAATGTCAGCCCCTTGAGCGCCGATTGATTGAACTCAGCCACTTTGGCTTCAATTTGAATCTGCGGTTGTTCCACGGTGAGCTGGTCGATCAAGTTGGCAATAAGATCGAGCTGTTCCGGAGTATTCCTGACAACGAGCTTGCTCGAACCGGGCAGGAATGTAGCCGTGGCTCCGGGGGGGAACCGAATGCCCTTGTCAGTCAATTCCTGCTGCACGGGAACGCTGAGAGACTCAACCGTTGTCGGCGTGCTGGTATCCGTCGTCGGCGTCACCCGCAATGTGGAGCCGGAAAAGAAACTCGGTGGAACAAGATAGGTGCGAACGGACAACGTTTCGCCTTCATCGATGGAAGGACGCAGGTAGACTGCGTAATCCTCAACTGAAAATTGAAGATTGGTCTGCGCAATGATGTAGCCCAGCAAATCCTTCAACGGAACATTTTCCAGATTGATACTGACCTGCCGATGAATGGTCTGCGGAGCCGCAGTCTGATCCGTAGCGCCTCCACCTCCAGCCCCTCCGCCCGCGGCACCGCCGCCGGTCGCATCCGTGGCGCCGCCCGTGGCCGGAGCGGCAGCCCCGCCGCCGCTGTTGTCAGGAGTGGCCCCAGTAGGAGTGGTGGTATCGGTTGGCGGAGGCGTATTGGAAGTCAATCGCAGCACAAAGTTGATGCCCTGATGATCGGGATCAAGTTCCTTGCTCTTTTGCGTCAAAAACTGAATGACCGTGGCGATATCAAGCTTATCAAAGTTGACCTTGTCGATGATGATCGACTCCAACTTGTGCATGATGTTAACACGGTTAGATGGACCGATCTGGGTTCCCGACTGGACGGGAGGAGCCACGATATCGGGCGAGATGGCATCTTCCCAACCCTGATTCACCTTGATCAGCGATGACTTCTCGTATTGATCGTGCCGGAATTCGGCCGCGCGTTCGAGATAGTGCTCCACGTGGTCCATTTTGTTGCGGGCCGCGTTGTTGTAAGGATCAAGAATCAGCGCCTTTGAGTAAGTCTCCTCGGCCCTGTCATACTGACCGGTGCGGAAATAAGCATCGCCTTGGAAAAGGAGTTTTTGCACGGTGGCGACCCGGTCCTTGAACTCATCCGTGACCGCAGGGTTATTGATGGTGCCCTCGGGATCACGAACCTGCGCTTCGTAAGCAATCTGCTGCTGCTTCAAATCATCGAGAGCCTGAGGATAAGCGGGATTATCAGGCTGGAGCTCGATGGCCTGCTGAAGCAGTGTCGCAGCTTCGGCAAACTTGGCGTCCTTGGCTCGTAACTGGGCCTGACCAGCCTTCGCCGCGGCGAGTCCAGCCACCGCGCGATGATAAGGGATCGTCGCCGGACCACCCGTGAGCGCATCGACCGCATATTGAAAACGCGTCGCAGCATCGTCATAATTGCCGCTGCCCAAAAGACGCTGACCATCGGAAATAGCCTGATTGGCGCTGAAAGTAAGTTGCTGACGTTTGACTGCCTCCATCTGCGCGGCTTCTTGAGCCGTGGAGGCCTGATCAGAATCGGTGTCAGCGGCGCGAAGCCAGAATGTAGAGAATGGTAAAAGCGAGGCCGTCACTAAAAGACAGGCTTTGGTAAGTTTCATTCGTAAGGCCCTAGATTTAAAGGTTTTTATGTAAAAAAGCAGCGGGAGTCAAGTACCGAAAGTGTCTTATACGTCTTTTGTTCACTTCCCTGACACCGGCACCTCATCCCATTCCGCAGGATCCAGTTTGGGAATCGTGTATTCCTTTTGCGTCTTGTTGTCACGAATCCTGGCGCCTGTGTCCTTGGCTTCCAGCACAAGAAAAGTCGTGTCGGTGATGTAGGGAACTGAAAGATTTTTTCCGCGCGGCACCTTGAAAACCTTATCGACCTCGGTTGGCATTAGCATGATGAAATTGGCCGTCGATTCAGGCGAGTCGATGTCCTGCTGGAATGGCAGCGTGATGGAAAACCCGATATCGGGCTTAAGAAGCTCGATGGTCGATTTATCAATCTGCTCTTCCACGTGCGTCATCTGATTCATTTCCGTCACGATATTTTGATGAAATTTTCCGACGATATAGCCCTCATAACCGAGCTTGTCGCCGGTCTTCAGAAATCCCGGCTGGCGGTCGCTGGGCACATCGCTGAGGAAGATTTGGAAAACATTTTCGCCATTGAGCGGCTGATAGCCGTTGAACTTGATGTGGAAGGGACGGCTGTCGTATTTCTGCAGGCGCAGGCGGGAGAGATAGGAAGGATGGCTTTGCGCATCGCGTGGATTGGTCGCGGTGCTGCCGTCGCAATCCGCCGCCTTCAACTTCTGCCCCACCGCCTCGTTCCGATATTCGACAATATTGGAAAAACCGTCGCCGTCCGGGTCTTCGCGGTCGACATTCGGATCGGCAAAATCGAGCCCGTTCTTCTGGTACCAATCGAGCAGTACGCCGCTGGGCGACCGCGTTCCCTTGTCTTTCTTCTTGATGTAGTCACCGGTCGGATAAGCCGAAGGATAAAAAAGGTAGGGCGCCGAATCGAACAGCGGATGCTGATCGGGCGGCTCCGTCCAAAGATCGGGCGACGTCCAGTTCGCAACGCTGGCCTCCAATTGATCGGACTTGAATTTCGTGGAAACATGCCCCTTCGGTTCCATGCTAGTGATTCCGGTAATGTCCTGCGCCGAGGGAAAAACATAAGCCAACCCGGCCGCGCCAAGCGCGAGCAGGCCGAGGGCAACCGCCAGGATAATATGTTCGGGAGATTTGGTCATTTGGAGGTGCTCGACACCGTCGAGGGCGGTTCCTTCCATTCGATCATGTCGATTCGCGCTCTGATATGAAGCATGGCGTTGCCGAAAAGAAATTGAGGGGGCTTCGTCGATGTCGCCGCAGCCACGGCGCCTGGGGAAGAATCGACCACGGAAGTGGCGGGTGTTCCAGCCAGCTTGTCCAGATCGGTGACTTGCGGGGGATTCGGTTGCGAATTCTGCACGCTGATGCTGCGGATGACAAAGACGTAGGGAGACTGGATCAGCTTATCGATAATCTGGCGAAGGGCGGGCGTCGTGGTGTCGAATTCAACTTCAAAGGGATACACCGTGTATACGCCCGATCCGGCGTTGATGGAATTGCCGGGCAGACGATCAGCTTCTCCGACCAACCCGATGGGGCTGTATGTCGAGGCGTTGGAATGGTCCTCCTCGTAGGTCCGCCGGATGGCCTGGATGCCCTTGACGGGAGCGCCGATGAGAATATCGGCGATCTCCTCGACGCCGAGAAGCTGCTTACTCAGCACCACGGTCTCTTCATCACCCGGATTCTGGCTGAGATAACGGGAGAAGCTGAAATAGAAATTCTTGGGCAGCTTGACATTATTATGCCCTGCTTCACCGGTCAGGCGATGGACCTCATCATCGAGGTGATTTTTCCAGTCCACGGGGTTCTGCCGGGTGACATTCGCCAGATCGCTCTTCGGAGGCGCCAGTCGATTCTGGATCAACGGATCCAACTGCGATTTGAGCAGCTCGATGTTCGATTGCAGAGCGGCCTTGTTCGCGTTGCTGACCACGAGATTGCCGCTGGTCGAGAGGCGGTCGAAATCGGCCTTGGCATTGGTCACGTCTCCCTGGGCCGTTTGCAATTGTCCCGATAGATACCACCAGGCACCGGCGCCGATCAGCGCCACCACCGCGAAGGCGATGATCATGCCGATATCGAATTTGGAAAGATTCTTCATGGCGCGCATTTAGGGTCGGAAACTAATCGGCTGCCTGAGCTTGATCCGCATCGTAAACTTCTGGGCAAAGGAATTGGAATCACCGATGAAGGTGGCGGAAGTCGGCAGCGTCTCGGCAATATGCTGCTTATCGATGTCGAAGTAGGGCAGATCGGCCAGCGCGGTGACAAAACTGATCAGCATGGTCGAATTGACCTGCTCGGTTCGGTCGTTGGAATGATAAAGACCTTCGATCAACAGGACATTGATCTGGTCCACCTGGCTGGCCGTGCCATTGGGATTATTGCCGGGACCTTCTGGCCCTCCGTTACGACCGTTGCCACCGGCAGAGACATAAGTGGGCGTCAGTTTCGTGATCCAGACTCCCTCGGGAATTTTGTCGTTGAGGGCGGCAAGAATCTTGGGCCAGGCCTCGCGCTGGTCGCCCAGTCTCACGGCATAATCAAAAGTCTGGGTCAAGGCGCCATCCTCCTTGGCCAGTTTCGTGATGGTGGGGGCCAGCACCTGCAGGGTCTGTGTATTGGTGCGCAACGTCTGCGCCGTATTATTGGCGATGACCGTCTGCTGGTAGTAGTAAAGTCCCAGGCAGACGAAGAGAAGTATCCACGCCGCCAGGGCGCCGAAGAAATAGGGCTGCTTGCGCCGTTTGTCCGACCGGGCGGCCAGCGTCGGCGCATCGAGGGTGACCTCGGCAGGACAGCTTCCCGTTTCGCGAAGGGCCAGACCGACCAGTTCCGCCATGAAACAACTGTTCTGTTGCAGGAAAGTGGTGTTGATCCCGCTGCCGAGATTTACGTTGCGCATCGGGTTGAAATAGGACACCGGCAGGTTGAGCTTGTCGGCAATGAAGAGATCGAGATAGGGAAGTTGCGAGCTGCCGCCCGTGATATAAACGCGCTTCGGTGCCGTACCGTTCAGCGTGGTCCGGTAGTAGGCGATGGAGCGGTTGATATCGACGTGCAGCTTCGTCATCGTCGTACGGATCAGCTTGGAAATCCGCGCCGCCTCGGGATCGTCCGGGTCGGCATAGACGCCGCCGAGCGAAACGAAACCTTTCCCCTTCTTCAGCGTTTCAACCGCAGCGAACGGTTCCTGCAGTTCATTGCAGATGCTCTGGGAAATCTGAGTGCCCGCGATGGGGATGTTGCGAATCCAGAAGCTCGATTTCTCGATAAATACGAGATTGCTCGAGCGCGCGCCCATGTCGATTAGCAGGACACAATCTTCAACCTGCGGTTCGCTATAGCGGAAGGCATTCAGCAGGGCGAAGGGGGCGACGTCGACCTGCTTGATCTTGAGACCGACCCGCTCGACCGCCTCGACCTCGGTCTCGATGACTTCCTTCTTAATCGCGACGATGACCGCTTCGGCTTCACTGACGGAGGCGCGGTTCGACATCATCTGGTAGTCCCAGGTCACCTCGTTGATCGGGAACGGAACATTCTGCTGCGCTTCGAACGTCACTACCTGCTCAACCTGCGCCGGATCGACCGGCGGCAGCTTGACAAAACGCATGAAAACGCTCTGGCCGGTGATCGAAACCAGTACCTCCTGCCCCCTGATCTTGATGCCGTTGTCCTTAAGGAGGCTGCTCAGCGTGGGGGTGATGAATTTGGCCCGCTCCTCTTCCTTGTTGGGGTCGAGTCCCAACTCGGCCACGCCAAAACGCAATAGCGTCAATGCGCCACCGCGGCCGACGCCAAACTCGCCCACCTTGAGCGTGCTGGTACCGAGGTCGATGGTGATGACTCTAGGAGCGGCGGCCATGGAAAAGATTTAACGTCTTAAAGGAGCTGGGGCAAAGGGAACGACCTGACTGTTATTTCATTGGGTGATCGGACGGACAGCCTACTGGGTGGTCGTTGGCAATTTGATGGCGGGATAACGGTCCGGATCAGCCATGATGAAAGGCGTCTGGTCCTGGCGATAAACAAGGCCGGGAACGACCCGGAGCGGTTTATACCAATTCTCCGCGTCGTCTTCCTTGTTCTTGTTGGAATAGTCCATCTTGGCGCCATTGACGAAGGCCTCGATATGGACGTCGAACTTGCGGTCGAAGTCCTCATAGCCCCGGTCGGTGCTGTAACGGCCCAGCGTCGAGGGATGAACGTAGAAAACACCGTAACAATCCTTGCCCTTCGGGATGTTCACGTAGGCGACCGAGCCGGTCAACGCCACGGCAATGCCTTCGCCCGGCTTGCCCTGCGGATCGAGAAGGTCGCGGCCTTCGATCCAGACCTTGAACTCAACCGCGTCCTGGTAGTCGCCCGTGGCGGGAGTGACCGAGTAATGGAATTCAACCTTCAGCCACTGATTGTTGTCGCCACCGCCGCCATTACCATTGGTCCCGCCGTAATTGGGCGCATGGACGAAGGTGGTCGTAACGGCATCCTGGTTGGCGAAAACAACCGGCGAATTCGCAGCCTGACCGAAGAGGGGGATCGGAGCCAACCCGAGAAGCAAAAGGACAACATGACTCCGCTTAAGTACCATTGCGCGAAATGACATACTAGTATGTAGTTTCAAATGATCCCATTGGTCAAAACATTTTACGCGGAAATATGTGCAATGTTATCCGGCAACAATATCAAGGACGAGCAGTTCCAGAGTGCGGCGCTTGTCGCTTTCGCCCGTGAGCATTTCCTTTTGGGCCTGATGCAGCAGCGATAAGGCCCGGAACCAGAAGCGGGCGGGACGATGCTGGCTCCTCTGCGCGGCCTGTCCCAGGGCGTAGGTGCTGATCGGTTCCCCGCTTTTCTTTCGTGGCAGGTAGGCCGCACCGACTGCCGTCACGTCGGCCGAGACAAACGATCCCCGGCTCAGCCGCAGCATCTGATTGTCCTTCAGCACGGCAGCCAGGGCCGCAAGCCGCACCTGCCCCGCCAGGAGAATCAGGATGCCAATTTCGTTTTCGTCCTGCGCCAGCAGGGCCGAAAGCTGGCGCAAGGCCAGCTTCGCCTCGCCTCCCAGGACAGCGTGGCAAAAGTCCCAGATCAACACCTCCCGGCTTCCGCTGATGATCCGGTTGACCTCCTCATAAGTCAGCTCGGCCTTGGCGTCTCCCGCGAAGCAAAGAAGCTTTTCGAGCTCCTGTGACCAGGCGGTCGTGTCGATACCGGTGGCCTGGAAAAACCGTTCCGCCGCACCGGGACCGGGCCGCAGACCGGCCTCTTTCATCCGGCGCTCGATCTGGAAAATAATCTCGTCCTCGGAGGTTCTGCGGAGGTCGGGCAGGTCAAAGTATTTCGCCTGGGCCAGCTTGAGCAGCCCCTTGCCGAAAGTGCGGCCCTTGTGGATGCCCAAGGCGCTGATGATGAGTGTGACCGATGGGCCATCGACCTTCTCGAGATCGGGTAGGAACGACTCCAGCGCCTCCTTCACCGAACTATGGCGGCCCACGCCCGTTTCATCGAAAAAGTTGACCGCCTTCCACCAGACCAGCTTGCCGCCACCGAAAAAAGGCAGCGTCAGGATCGCCTCGCGCACCCTCTGGACCGACTGCGCCGCCTCCTCGACCGTGTTCGCCCGGCCATCGATGGTCTCGAAATTCATCGGGTCGGCCGGCGCGAGCTTCGCGGCCAGGTCAGCCGCGGCTTTCTTCACCGCGTCCTCGTCGGAGCCGCAAAGAAAATGGATCGGCGCCGCTTTCGTATTGCTTGCGGATGGGGCCATGCGTTTACTGGTGATCGATCTTATGGAACATCTCTGGGCCCCCTGGCGCAATATTTACGTGAAACATCCCCAGGAATCAAAGGGGGATGTTTTCGCCGAAATTGCGCAGAGTTCAGACGACGAAGCTAACTACGTTCTGGCGCGGGGCAAGAGCTGCTTTGCCCTGCTCAATCTTTATCCCTACAACACGGCCCATCTCATGGTCGTGCCCTACCGCGCGACCGGCTCCATTGAAGACCTCGGCGACGATGAATTGCTCGAGCTCATGACCATGCTCAAGCGGGTGAAGGCCGCGATCACGGCCGTCTACAATCCGCAGGGTTTCAATGTCGGCATCAACATCGGCGCGGCGGCCGGGGCCGGCATCGAGCAGCACCTCCACGTCCATCTCGTCCCCCGCTGGCGCGGCGATTCCAATTTCATGACCACCACCGCCCTCACCCGGATCCATCCCACCGACCTGGCCACGGTCTATAAGGCGGTGAAGAACGCGCTTCAGTCATCCTGAGCTTGTCAAAGAGTGGTTTTGCACAAAAGTGCGAATGTTCAATTTAAACAGTCTGTCATCCTGAGCTTGTCGAGGGATGACGGAGTTTTTGAAGTGCGGCACCGGCCAATCGTCGCTATCGTAGAGGGATGCGCATCGGCCTGCTCCAGCTCAACGCCACCATTGGCGCGTTCGATCAGAACCGTGCCCGCGTGGAGGAAACCTATCGGCAGGCCGTCGAGCGCGGCGCCGAGCTCGTCCTGGCGCCGGAACTGATCCTCTGCGGCTACCCGCCGCGCGACCTCCTCCTCCGCGACGATTTCGTCCAGCGGGGACTCGATTGCCTCAACACCCTGGCCCGTTCCGTCGGCGATATCCCGCTCATTGTTGGTTACGTCGACCTCAATCCCGACCGGCCCGGGCGCTCGCTGTGCAACGCCGCCGCCGTCATCCGGCAGGGTAAGGTCATCCAGCGCATCTTCAAATCGCTGCTGCCCACCTATGACGTCTTCGATGAGGACCGTTATTTCGAGCCGGCCGGGAAAATCGTCCCGGTTGAAATCGACGGCCTGAAAATCGGGGTGACAATCTGCGAGGATATCTGGAACGATGCCGATTTCTGGCCCGAACGCCGCTACCGGCGCGACCCCATCCGCGAGCTCGTCGACGCCGGCGCGAAATTGATCGTCAACATCTCCGCCTCACCGTGGCAGCGCGGCAAGGAAGCGACCCGGCTGGCCATGCTGCAACGGGTCGCCCGCGATGAAAAAGTCCCGCTGGTGCAGGTCAATACCGTCGGCGCGAACGACGAGCTGATTTTCGACGGCCACAGCGTGACGCTCAATGCCCGCGGCGAAATGCTGGCGCTCGGTGCGAGCTTCGCCGAGGACGTCCTGGTCGTCGATCTCGAAGCCTCCGTCCCCTCTCCGGCCCCGGCGCTCCCGGCCAACCAGGAGGAACAACTCTTCCGCGCGCTGGTCCTCGGCGTGCGCGATTACGTCGGCAAATGCGGCTTCAAATCGACCGTGATCGGGCTTTCCGGCGGGATCGACTCGGCGCTCGTTGCGGTGATCGCCGCCGAGGCCCTCGGCGCAGATAAGGTCTGGGGCGTTTCGCTCCCATCCCGTTATTCGAGCGAAGGCAGCCTCACCGATGCGGCGCAACTGGCGAAAAAATTGGGGATTCGCTACGACGTACTGCCCATCGCCGGGCCGGTGACGGAAATCGAGAAAACGCTGACCGGTGTTTTTGCGGGGCGCACGCCTGATGCGACCGAGGAGAACATCCAGTCGCGGATGCGCGGGCTCCTGCTCATGTCGCTTTCCAATAAATTCGGCCCGCTTGTCCTGACCACCGGCAACAAATCGGAGCTCGCAGTCGGCTATTGCACTCTTTACGGCGATATGTGCGGCGCGCTGGCGGTGATCGCCGACGTGCTGAAGACCGAAATCTACGCTCTCGCGCAGTGGGTCAACCGCCATGAGGAAATCATCCCGTGGAAAACGATCGAAAAGCCGCCCAGCGCCGAGCTGCGCCCGAACCAGACCGACCAGGACAGCCTGCCGCCTTACGATCTGCTCGACCGCATCCTGCGCCATTACGTCGTGGACGATGCCGACCCCAAAATGCTGGTCAGCGAAGGTATCTCGCCCGAGACAGTAAAGGATGTCCTCAACAAGATCACCTTCAGCGAATACAAGCGCCGCCAGGCCGCGCCCGGCCTGAAAGTCTCGCCCCGGGCCTTCGGCATGGGCCGCCGTGTGCCCATCGCCCAGCGCTTCCGGAGCTGAGCAGATTTAAATTTTCGTCCGCTTGCCGGACGCGTTGGACAGGAAGCAGGTATCGAGCACCTTCTGCACGTCGGCGCCGCGCTGGAAATCGGGCTGATCGTTCACGCCGGTCCTGATCGCCTTAATGAACCGCTCCGCGATACGGGGCACCGGCGGACACGAAACCTCGACCCATTTCCCGGTATCGATGTCCTTACCCAGCGAGAGCCCTAGCCTATCCCACCCCTGATCGAGGTTGATCCGCAAGGCGCCCTTGGTGCCGCAAACAAGAAGCTCAATGCTATTGATATGGCCCGTGGCCCAGCGGGTCGTGTGCAACATGCCGAGCGCGCCGCTCTTGAACTCCACCTGCATCAGCGCCGTGTCGTTGGCATCCAGCGTATAGACGCCATGCTTTTTGCCCTTGAGCCCCTGGAACGTCTTTAACTGGGCATTGACCGATTTCATGTCGCCCACGGCAAAGGTGACAAAATCGACCAGGTGAATACCCACGTCGCCCAGCACGCCCATGCTCCCGTGCTTGGTGGAGAGCCGCCAGACCAGCGCGGGGTTGTCCCGCCAGGCACCCCAGGCCTTCGAGGTCAGCCAGCTCTGCAGGTAGCTCGCGTCGACATGGACGATGTCGCCAAGCCGGCCGGATGCGACGAGCTGATGCGCGCGATGCAGCGCCGGGGCGTTGCGATAGCTGAAGTTGACCATGTTGATGACGCCCTTCTTTTTGGCCGCCCTCACCATCGTCATCGCTTCGGCGTAATTGAGCGCCAGCGGCTTCTCGCAAAGCACATGCTTGCCCGCCTGGATCGCCCGGATCGAGAGCGGGGCGTGGAACTGGTCCGGCGTCACGTTGACGACCGCGTCGATCCGGCTCTTCTCCAGCATCAGCTCGAAATCAGAGTAAAAATCGGGAATGGAGTGCTTCGTGCAGAAAGCCTGCACCCTCGCCTCGTTGATGTCGCACCCGGCGACAATCTTGCAACCCTTGATCTTGGAAAAAATATCGGCGTGGCTGTTGCCCATTCCGCCCGTACCGACAATGGCAATGCGAATCATGATGGTTGTTTCTATCAAGGATGGCAAAGTGAGCAATCACCATCACCTACCGAACGGTAGGTATCTTTCCGATTGACGCCCCGCGATGGCCTGCGAAATTGGACAGATCATGAGCAAAACGACTTCCGAACCGCGGCGGCGCCTGCTCGACGCCAGCCTGAAGCTTTTCGCCAATCGCGGCTATGCCGGCACCTCCGTGCAGGAGATCATCGACGAGGCCAAAGTGACCAAACCGACCCTCTATTATTATTTCGAAAACAAGGAAGGCCTCTTCCAGGCGCTGGTCGACCAGGCCATGGACGAGCGTCTCCGGCTCATGAGCGAGGCCGCCCCGGACACCAAGCCCACCGTCGACCAGCTCACCGACATCATCGTCGCCGTGACCGATTTCACCCGCCGCCATCCCGACCTGCTCCGCCTCTGCTTTTCCATTGCCTTCGCCGCGCCGGGCGAATTTCCTTCCGGCTTCAAAAAACCCCACAAGATGCACGAGACGCTCCAATTTGTCCGCCAGATCATCAAGACCGGCCTGGAGCGCGGCGCGTTGAACAGCGACTTCACCATCGATGAGCTTACCCAGGCCTACTTCAACATCATCCAACATGCGACCGTGATGGCCGTCTTCGAAGCCAAGCTCCAAAAAAGCAAGCTTCCCGGAAACCTGCCTCCCCGCATGGCCCCGCGGCGGATGATCGAGCTCTTCCTGCGCGGCAGCGCCATCGACCGGAAACTCCCGGCCGCCGACGCCGCGTTGCGCCGCACGTCGCGGCTGGCCAAGGCCGCGGCCATCCTGGCGTTGTTTGGCCTGCCCTTGATGGCATTTGCGCAAACTAATGCCGCCCCCGTGCCCGCCGTGACCAACGAGCCCGTTTCGGCCATCGCTCCCACCGCCATTCCGACGCCCACTCCCGCCGTCCTCACCAACGCGGCCGACATGAATCTGGTGCCGATGGTCACGATTCCCGAGCAGACCAATACCGCTCCGAGTACCCCCTCCCCGAACCTTGCCGACGTCCGGCCCGAGCCGCTGGCCGTTCAGGCCAGCCACCCGGAACTCGCCACCGTCTCACCCATCGCGAAAAACTCGTGTGACACTCATGCGCTCGACCTCCAGACCTGCTTTCAACTGACCGCGGTGCGCAACGACTCGCTCAAGATCAGCCTGCAGGACATCTACGTCGCCCAGGCGCAGTTGAGCCAGGCCATCGCGGCGCTCTGGCCGACGTTTACCGCGACGAACCAGCAGCAGTTCCTCCATTATCGGAGCCCCGGCGTCAACTCCTTCAACGTCCTCGGCAATTCAACCTTCGTCGGGAACCGCAATTACACCTCCCAGTCGCACGTCACCATGAACTACACACTCTTCAACGGCGGCCAGAACTGGAACACCGTGGGAGCGAACGAGGAGGCCATCGAGGCCAAACGGCAGACGCTCGCGCGCAATTACCAGACCATTTACCAGAGCGTCGCCCAGGCTTTCTACGACGTCCTCCAATACGAGGGCGACATGATCATCCAGTCCGACCTGATCGACGCCCTCAAGGCGCGCGTCGATGATCTCCACGATCGCGTCAACCTCGGCCGCTCGCGTCCGGCCGAACTGCTCCAGGCGCAGACCGATCTCGCCAATGCCAAGGTGACTTACGAGCAGCAGCGGGGATCGCTCAACGCCGCCAAGGAAACTCTCGCCTTCTACATCGGGATTCCCTCGAGCTACATCAAGCTCAAGGACACCCAGAGGCTGCCCAGCGCGGCGCAACTCGAGGCTTATCTCAAGAAAAGCGGCACCCGTCCCGACATTCTCTCGCAGCTCGACAGCCTGCGCGAGGCGGAGCGGAACCTCTCCGTCGCCAAAGGCCAGCTCTGGCCAACCATCACCGCCACCGGCGACTATCTCGCTTCGCAGGACCCGCCCTCCAACCAGATCGATGCCAGCATGACTCTCGAAGCCTCCATGCCGATCTTCGACGGCGGCCTCATCATCGCGCAGATCCATCAGAACAAGGAGCTCGTCCGGCAAAGCGCGCTGAACGTCGAGCAACTGCAACGCACAGCCGACCAGGATACGCGCACCGCCTACGCCAATTTCAACGCGAGCATCGCCCAGGTCCTTGTCCTGCACGAAGCGGCCGAGCTTGCGGCCAGGAATTTCGAGGCGCAGGTCGATGATTACCGCCGCGGCGTCGTCAGCAATCTCGACGTGCTGACCGCCCTGCAGGATTACCAGGCCGCGCGGCAGCAACTCCACGATGTTAATATGCAGGCCCGCCTGAACCTGATCAACCTCCACGTCGCCGCGGGGACGGCAGCGACTGGGCCGAACGCGAACAATCAGGCACTGCCCACCGCAACAACGACCACGACGACCACAACGGGAACGGCCAACTAGAACTCATTGCAAAAGTAGCCACGGCGATAGTTTCCACGCATGGACCCCACCCCTCCCCCCTCGTCCCGTCTTCCGATCCTACGCCGGGTCACTTCCATGGCCTCGCTGGCGGACCTTTCTATCCGGCGTCCGGTCTTCGCCTGGATGATCATGGCGGCACTGATTATTTTCGGCGCGGTTGGATTGTCCCGGCTCGGCGTCAGCGAGCAGCCCGACGTCGATTTTCCCGTCCTCACCATCAATGCCACCTGGAGCGGCGCCGCGCCGGAGGTCATGGAAACCGAGGTCGTCGACAAGATCGAGGAGCAGGTGATTTCCGCGCAGGGCGTCCGCGACGTCACCTCGCAAATCCAGCAGGGCCAAGCCTCCATCACGCTCGAATTCGAAATTGGCCGCGACGTCGACGCCGCCCTCACCGAGGTCCAGTCCAAGCTCAGCAGCGTCGGACTTCCCCTCGGCGCTGACACGCCCACCATCGTCAAGACCAATCCCGAGGACCAGCCGATCGTCCTTCTCGCCGCCTCGTCGACCTCGCGCGATCTCCACGCGCTGACGGAATTCCTCGAGCTGAAAGTCATCGACCAGCTCAAGATTCTCCCCGGCGTCGGCGAAGTCACCCTCGCCGGCTTCCAGCCCCGCAACCTCCGCGTCTGGGTCGACAACAACAAACTCAAGCCGCTCCAACTCACCATCCTCGACGTCAAGACCGCGCTCGAAAACGAGCAGGTCGAGGAAGCCGCCGGTTACCTCGAAAATGCCTCCAACGAATTCAACGTCCGTACCATGGGCGAAGGCATCACGCCGGAGGAGGTCGGCAACATTCAGATCAAAAAGCGCGGCGGCGAGGCTATCTACAATTCCAACATCCGCATCAAGGATGTGGCCCGGGTCGAAGACGGCCTCGATGACATCCGGCACATCGCCGTGGTCAACGGCAAGCCCGGCATTGGCATCGGCATCAAGAAGCAGCACGGCGCCAATTCGGTCGCCGTGGCGAAGGCGGTGAAGGACCGGCTCGAGGAGCTGCGCAAAATCCTGCCGCCCGACGTCAAAATCGACGTCAACTACGACAGCAGCGTCTTCATCCAGGACGCCATCCACGAAACCGAATTCACCCTCGTGCTCTCGGCCGCCATCACCAGCCTTGTCTGCTTCCTTTTCCTCGGCTCGTGGAGCTCGACCTTCAACGTTCTCCTCTCCATTCCCACCTCGGTCATGGGCACGTTCATGGTGCTCTATTTCATGGGTTTCACGCTCAATTTCTTCACGCTGCTGGGGCTCTCCCTCGCCATCGGCATCGTCGTCGACGACGCCATCATGGTGCTGGAAAACATCATTCGCCATCGTGAGATGGGCAAAAGCAGGGTCCTCGCCGCCCGCGATGGCGCGCGCGAAATCACCTTCGCCGCGCTCGCCGCCACCATCGCCGTGGTCGCGATCTTCCTGCCTGTCGCCTTCATGAGCGGCGTCATCGGCCGCTTTTTCTTCCAGTTCGGCATCACGATTTCCGCCGCCGTCCTTCTCTCGCTTGTCGAGGCCATCACCGTCACGCCCATGCGCTGTTCCCAGTTCATGGGCAACACCCGCAGCGGCTACGCGAAATGGGCCGCGACGCAGTTCGACCGCATCGGGCAGGCTTATCGTCAGATCCTCGCCATCTGCCTCGACCACCGCTGGCCGGTCATCCTCATCTCCACGGCGATCTTCGTCCTCTCGCTCGGCCTGGCTTATTTGTTGCCGAAGGAATTTCTCCCGGGACAGGACCAAAGTGCCTTTCTGATCCGGGTGCAGACGCCCGTTCATTCCTCGCTCTCCTACACCGAAGGAAAGCTGGTCGAGGCCGAAAAGATGCTGAACCAGCATCCCGAAATCGACCACTTCTTCTCCACCATCGGTGGGTTCACCTCTGACACCGGCGCGGCCGACGGCGCCATCACCGACGGCCAGGTCAACAGCGCGCTGATCTACGTCACGCTGAAACCTAAATCGCAAAGACATCTCGGCCAGTTCACGCTCATGGACCAGCTTCGCGTCGAGCTCGGCAAAATCCCCGACCTGACCGTCGCGCCGCAGGACCTCGCCTCGCACGATTTCGTCGCCGGGCGCGGCTTCCCCATCGAGCTCGACCTGCGCGGCCCCGACTACGCCGTGCTGGAGGAGAAATCGCGGCAGATCATCGACGCCATGAAGAAGACCGGCGATTTCCGCGATATCGACACCGATTTCCGCACCGGAATGCCCGAGGTTCGCATCTATCCCAACCGTGCGCTGGCGACCCAGTCAGGCATCACCGTCGACGCCATCGCTTCCACCGTCGAGGCGGCCATCGGCGGCACGGTGCAGGGAAAGTACACCAACGCCGACCGCCGCTACGACGTGCGCCTGCGCCTGGAGGGGGGCGAGCGCGTCCAGCCCGCCGACATTCTCCAGCTCGACGTCCGCACCGATTATGGCGAGCTGATCCCGATTGCCAGCGTGATCGACACCAAGACGGTCAGCACCTACCAGACCATCTCGCGGCGGCTGCGCGAACGTTCCATTTCCATCTACGCCAACATCGCGCCGGGCCGGTCCCAATCCGCCGCGCTCGACCAAGCCGAATCAATCGCGAAGCAGGTGCTGCCTGTCGGCTATCGCGTTTTCCTCGGCGGCGGCGCCCAGACCTTCCGCGAAACCTTTGCCAGCCTCTTCTTTGCCCTCTGGCTCGGTATCATCGTCTCCTACATGGTCCTGGCGTCGCAGTTCAACAGCTTCATCCATCCGCTCTGCGTCCTTCTCTCGCTTCCCTTCAGCGTCAGCGGCGCTTTCTTTGCGCTCCTGCTCACCGGCCAGACGATCAATCTCTACAGCCTCATCGGCCTCGTCCTGCTGATGGGCATCGTGAAGAAAAATTCGATCCTGCTCGTCGAGTTCACCAACCAGAAACGGATCCTCGACGGCTTCTCCGTCCGTGATGCGATCCTCTATGCCGGCCCGGTTCGCCTACGCCCGATCCTGATGACCTCCCTCGCCACCCTGGCCGCGGCGATCCCTCCCGCGCTCGCCCTCGGCCCCGGCGCTGAGAGCCGGATTCCGATGGCCATCACCGTCATCGGCGGCGTGCTCGTCTCGACCATCTTCACCCTGCTGGTCGTTCCCTGCGCCTACAGCCTCATGGTCCGCTTCGAAAGCAAATCGCATCCCGAAGCCGAGCTTTACGCTGAATCGATCCGGCCCGAAATGCGTCCGGGGCACGAACTCGACCAGCGGGCCGCGTCCCAAGCCGCCACCTCGACGAAATAGCCATGACCCTCTCCGATCTCTCGATCCGGCGTCCCGTTTTTGCCTGGATGCTGATGTCGGCGCTGATGTTCTTCGGCGCGATCTGCTTTTTCCGGCTCGGCGTCAGCCAGCTTCCCGAGGCCACCCAGCCGGTCCTCACCATCTCGGCCGATTGGGCCAGCGCGGCGCCAGAAGTCATGGAGACCGAGATCGTCAACCCCATCGAGCAGGCGGTCATCTCGGTCCAGGGCATCCAGGACATCGAGTCGAACATGCGTCAGGGCACAGCCAACATTAAACTCACCTTCTACACCACCAAGGACATCGACGCCGCCCTCCAGGAAACCAACTCCAAGCTCCGCTCGGTCAAGCTCCCCAGCGACGTCAACCCACCCACCATCCAGAAGATCAACACCGACGATAACCCGATCATGTGGCTGGCCGTCACCTCGACCAAGCGCTCCTTCAAGGACGTCCTCACCTATGTCGACCTGAATCTCCGCGACCGCTTCCGCGTCATCCCCGGCGTCGGCAACCTGATCCTCGGCGGCTGGTCCGACCGCAACCTGCGCGTCTGGGTCGACAACAACAAGCTCGCCGCGAACCAGCTCACCATCCTCGATATTCGCGACACCCTCAAACTCGAGAACAGCGAATCGGCCTCGGGTTATCTCGAAAACGGCCAGGAGCAGCTCAACGTCCGCACCATGGGCGAGGCCCTCACGCCGGAGCAGATGGGCGACCTCCTCATCACCCGGCGCGGCGGCGCGCCAATCTACCATTCCAATATCCGGCTGCGCGACGTCGCCACCATCGAGGACGCCCTTTCCGACACCCGCAGCATGGCGCGCAGCGACGGCAAGATCACCCTCGGCGTCGGCATCCAGAAACAGCATGGCGAAAACGACGTCAAGGTCGGCCAAGCCGTCCGGGCCTTCGTCGATCAGATCAACAAGGAACTGGCCGTCAACGCGCCTGACCTCCACATCGACGTCAACTTCGACGGCACCCGCTTCACCTCGGACGCGATCAATGAAACCGAGCTCACCGTCCTCCTCTCCGTCATCGTCACCGGCCTGGTCTGCTGGGCCTTCCTCGGCTCGTGGTCCTCGACCTTCAACGTGCTCCTGTCGATCCCCACCTCCGCCCTCGGCACTTTCATCGTCATGGACCTCCTCGGGTTCACGATCAATTTCTTCACCCTCCTCGGCATGTCACTCGCCATCGGCATCGTCGTCGACGACGCCATCATGGTCCTCGAAAACATCGTCCGCCATTTCCACATGGGCAAAACCGCCCGGCAGGCCTCCCTCGACGGCGCGCGCGAAATCACCTTCGCCGCCACCGCCGCCACCGTCTCCGTCATCGCGGTCTTCATTCCCGTCCTGCTCGTCAACGGCATGATCGGCGTTTTCCTGTTCCAGTTTGGCATGACCATCTCGACCGCCGTTGGCCTCTCGCTCCTCGAGGCCATCACCCTCACCCCGATGCGCTGCTCGCAATTCATGACCGCCAGGGAGGACGAATCGCGCTTCGCCAATTTCGTCAACCGCGTCTTCTCCGCCTTTTCCCGTGCCTATCGCCGCGTCCTCGCCTTCAGTCTTGGACACCGCTGGAAAATCCTTTGCGGCGCGCTCGGGCTCTTCGTCCTCTCGCTGGGTTCCGTCGCGTTCATCAACAAGGAATTCCTCCCCATCCAGGACATCGGCGTCTTCATCATCAACTACCAGACCCCCGTCGGATCATCCCTTGCCTTCACCAGCAGCAAGGCCGCCGAGCTGGAGCAGATCCTCAAAAACGAACCCTCCGTCGTCCACTATTTCGTCAGCGTCGGCGGCTTCGGCGGCGGCGAAACCAACAAGGGCATCTCGTTCATCTCCCTCAAACCGCGCAGTGAACGAAGCGAAAGCCAGCAACAGGTCATGGATTCCATCCGCGACGAAATCAAAAAGAAAATCCCCAAGGATTTCACCGCCTTCCTCATCAACCCCTCCGGCAATTTCGGCGGCGCCAAGCGCGGCACCAGCCTGGAACTCAGCATCCGCGGCGGCGACTACGCCGTCCTGAAGGAAAAGGTCGACGAAATGACCAAACGCTTCGCCGCCAGCAAGATGATGACCGACATCGACACCGACTTCCGCGACGGCGTCACCGAGGTCCACGTCGAGCCCGACCGGGACAAAGCCGCCGCCAGCGGCGTCAGCGTCCAGGACATCGCCGACACCATCAACGCGGCCATCGGCGGCGTGCGCCAGGGCTATTTCACCAACGGCATCCGCCGCTACGATGTCCGCCTGCGCCTCATCCCGGAGCAATGGCAGACCACGGCGGATATCGACAAACTCCTCATCCGCACCGGCTATGGCGAGCTGATTCCCCTCTCCTCCGTAACCAGGGTCACCGAGGAGAAAAACCTGCTCACCATCACCCGTGAAATGCGCGAGCGGGCGATCAACGTCTATGCCAACGTCGCGACCGGCCAGTCGCTCGACAAGGTCATGGCCTATGCGCGGCAGACGGCAAAGGAAATCCTGCCCGATGGCTACAACCTCAGCGAAGTCGGCGCTTCCAAGGACGTCATCGACGCCTTCGTCAGCTTCATCTTCATGCTCGTCATGGGCCTGCTCATCTCCTACATGGTCCTCGCCGTCCAGTTCAACAGCTTCATCCATCCCATCCCGGTCATGATCGCCATCCCCTTTTCACTCACCGGCGCCTTTCTCTCGCTTCTGCTCACCCACAATTCGCTCAACCTCTACAGCTTCATCGGCATCATCGTCCTCATGGGCATCACCCTGAAGAATTCGATCCTCCTCGTGGAATTCTTCAACAAGCAGCGCCGCGATTTCGGCCGCTCCCGGCGCGAGGCCATCCTCGAAGGCGGCCCGATCCGCCTGCGGCCCATCACCATGACCTCCGCCGCCACCGTCGCCGCCTCGATTATTCCCGCCCTCGGCATCGGCCCGGGGGCGGAAGTCCGCGTCTCCATGGCCGTTGTCATCATCGGCGGCGTCTGCGTGTCGACCCTCTTTTCCTTGATCGTCGTCCCCTGCCTCTACGATATTCTTGCGCCGGAGGAGGATAAATCGCAGAAAGTCCGGCAGGAACTTGACGCCGCTGATGCGCTCGAAATCGAGGAGCCGGAGCTGGTGCATTAGGACTCTTATCAAGCCATGACCCACGACGACAAACCCGCCGCGCCCGAGGAAGTCCCGCAACAACCCGGCGAGCGCACCGACCAGCATTGTCCCGTCTGCGGCGCCACGCTGATCCAGGAAAAGTGCAAGGTCGTCTGCCGCAGCCCCCGCTGCACCTATCGGATCATTTTCAATTGCTCCGAATTCTAGGCGATGCCGATGGTTTTACGCAAAAAAAGTAGATGTTTGATTTAAACAGTCCGTCATCCCGAGCTTGTCGAGGGATCAGGTCAGTGACTCAGGCTCATCCCTGACTAAACTGATCCCTCGACTTCGCTCGGGATGACAAAAGCGGCAAAGGGCATCGAAAAAAGCGTGGCGCCATGCTCGGCGAGAAAGCGTTCGCGCAGAGGACCGATTTCCTCCTGCGTGTGGGTAAGGGCAAAAACGGAGCTGCCGCTACCGCTCATGAGCGCATCGAGGACTTCGGGCTGGGCGCGGAACCAGGCCTTGACGGCGGGAAGCCACGGGAATTTCGAGAAGGCCGGCGGCTCGAGGTCGTTGCGGAGAGTGACGCCACCGAGCGTGCGGCCAGTCTCCCCTGCCCGCGGATTTTGCGCGTAGGTCTTGTAGGCCCAGGGGGTGGGCACGCCGAAGCCGGGATGGACGAGAAGGCCCTGAAAGTTTTCGCGGAGCGCGACCGGCTCGATAATCTCGCCCCGGCCACGGCAGATGGCGGCGGCGCGGTAGATGAAGAAGGGGATGTCGCTGCCGAGCCGCGCGGCGAGTTCGGCCAGCTTGGCGTCGGGGCAATCGGTTTGGGTGAGCTGCCGCAGCGCGAGAAGAACTGCCGCGGCGTCGCTGCTGCCGCCGCCGAGGCCCGCACCGGCAGGCACACATTTCTCAAGGTGGATGCGAACGCCGGTGGCGAGCTTAAATTCGTCGAGGAAGAGACGCGCGGCGCGGGCAGCGAGATTGTCCTTCGCATCGGAGAGCGTGGGATCGGAGCAGGTGAATTCGATGCCCGAGGCGATGAGGTCGATGTCGAGCGTGTCGCCGAGGGAAATCGGCGCCATGAGCGTTTCGAGCTCGTGAAAGCCATCGGGACGGCGTCCGAGGATGTGGAGATAGAGATTGATTTTGGCCGGAGCGAACTGTTTCACTGGTTCCAGTAATACCGTTCCGACGATGACCGACAAACTGATTCTTGCCCTCGATGTGGATCGGGCCGACGAGGCCCTGGCGCTGGTCCGGCTGCTCAAGCCCCATCTGAAGCTTTTCAAAATCGGCAATCTGCTCTTTACGCGCGAGGGGCCCGCCATCGTCAAGGCGATCCGGGCGGAGGGCGTCGACATTTTCCTCGACCAGAAATGGCACGACATTCCGCAGACCGTGGCGAACGCGGTTTCGGCCGCCGCGGCGCTCGATGTGCGTTATGTCACCGTCCACGCCAGCGGCGGGCTCGAGATGCTGCAAGCCGCGCAGGCCGCGGTAAAAGGAAGCCGGACGGAAATTCTGGCGGTGACCGTGCTGACAAGCCTCGACGACGGGGCATTGCGGCAGATCGGCTTCGACCGAACCGCGGCCGAGCAGGTGGTACGGCTGACGCGGCTGTCGGTCCTTGCCGGGGTCAACGGCCTGGTTTGCTCGCCGCATGAAATCGAGCTGATCCGGCAGCAAATCCAGGAGCGGGTCAAGCTGGTGACGCCGGGCGTGCGCTCGGCGAACGACGGTCAGCAGGACCAGAAGCGGACGCTGTCCGCCGCCGAGGCGTTGAAGCGGGGCGCGAACCATCTCGTGATCGGAAGGCCGATCACAAAAGCGCCTGATCCGGTCGCGGCGACGCAGGCGTTAATCGCCGAGTGCGGGCTGTAATCACCTCACAATTCGATGAGAAAAATCGCTTTTATTTTACTGCTGGGATTTTTGCTTCCTCCGGCCACAGGAAGCGCCACGACGCTCTGGCCCGAGTTGAAAGCCTACGATTTCTGCCGCGCTTATTATCTCGAGGACGGCGGCATCACGCTCATTCCGCAGGACGGCTTCTATTGTCCCGAGGCAACCAAGACGCCGGACGGCCTGCACATCAAGCCGGGCCAGATGTTCACCCAGTTCGATCCGGCGCGGATGATTATGGAGGTCTATACTTTCAAGCGCGTCGATCCCGATGAGCATCGCGGCTATTTCCACGAGCGCCGCTACCGGTACAAGGTCATGCGCACGCCGCAAAACAAGCTGCGGATCATTCCGCTCAATTACATCGACAGCGACGACTTTTACCTTACCCACTGGCGGGCGCTCGAGTGGTTCGACATGGCCATCCCCGACGTCGAAATCCATCCCGGCGAAGAGCTCTGGCGGACGAGACCGTGACGGGAATTTAACTTACAGCGCCTCGTAAACGCATTTGCCGCGATGGTAGGTGGCAAGCAGGCATGGCTCTTTCTCGGGCGAGATGAGGCAGAAATCGGCCGAATTTCCTTCGGCCAGCCCGTGCTTCAAGCCAAGCAGCGCGGCGGGCCGCGTCGAAAACGCCGCCCACGCATCCTCGAGGAAAATCCCGGCCATCCGTTCCGCGAGGAAAACACCCCGGAACGGCGTGAGGGTTGACCCGGCAAGTCGTCCTGAACCGGGCAGACGGGCGGAGCTGTCCTCACCGAGTTTCACTTCGACATCGCCGAGCGTGTAAGTCCCCTTCCCGTCCGCCGCTGCCGCGGCCATGGCATCAGTCGTGAGCAAAAGCCGCGATGGCTCGGCGTCGTTCAACGCGCGGGCCAGGACGCGGAAGGCATGGGGCGGCATATGGAGGCCGTCGGGGATAAGGGAAGCATAAAGTCCGCTCTGGGCCAGCGTGTGAAAGATGACGTTCTCAAACTTCGGGACCGTGGAGGGAACGGCGTTACCGAGATGGGTCCAGCCCACCGCCCCGGCCTCGATGGCCTTGGAGACGGTCTCGCCCATGGCCACGGAATGGCCGAGAAAAACAGCGATTTTATTTTCCGTGGAGGCGCGGATCACCCGCAGGCTCGCGTCCAGATCAACCTCGGGAGCGAGCGTGATCAATTTCAACAAAGCGCCGGCCAGACCGCGCCATTCGTCGAGCTGGCGCAAATCAGGGCGGGGCATCCATTCCGCGCGATGGGCGCCGCGGTAACCGGGATCAGGATTGAGCCAGGGTCCTTCGAGGTGAAAGCCAAGGCAGTTGCGCGGGTCGAGGTTGATGCGGCCCGTCAGATCGGAAAGGAGCCGGCGATAAGCGTCAGGCCGGTTGGTAATCAGCGTGGCGAGAAAGCCGGTGCAGCCGTGGGCGTAAAGCTGTTTCGCGACGTGATGCCAGGCGTCGTCCGAAGCAAGGGGCTGATTAAAATCGATCCCGGCAAAGCCATTGACCTGGATGTCGATCAGCCCGGGGGCGATCCACGGCAAATCGAGGATGTCCTCCTTGACCGGCGTGATCTTTTTGTAGACATGCTCCTCGACGTAAACGTCGCAAATCTGCCCGGAAAGCGTGCGCGCGGTGATCTTCATGCTTCCACCCGCAACGGTTCACGCGTGAAGGGAATCAGGATGCTCCACAAGACCGCTCCGATCAGCAGCATCACGGGCAGGACCAGTACGCCGGTCTGGAGGTTGTTGGCGTAATCGGAAATATGGCCCACGACGGTCGGCGAGCCGAAATCGCCGAAGAGATGGATGATGAAAACGCAGAGGGCCATGGCGCTGGCCCGCAGATGGACCGGCACGATCTCGAACATTTCCGTGGTGATCGGGCCCGTGGGGAGGAAAATCAGGAACATGCTCAGGCCGAGGCCGACGAGGGAAAGCGTGGCATTGCCTACCAGAAGCGCGAAGAAGCAGACCGGAGTGGCGGCGATCATCGAAAGGGCCATCACCCAGACATAACCGGCGGGCGTCCGCTTGCGCAAGCTTGTTGCCACTGCGCCGCCCAGGAGCGTGGCAACCAATCCGGCCCCGGCGAGCATGGCGCCGAAAATCGTCGAGGCTTTTTCGAGCGACAGGCCGTGGACCCGGTGGAGAAAAGCCGGGCCCCAGATGCCGAACGCCCCGATGGCGAAGGTCTGCGCCGTATAACCCCAGATGAGGAGATTGTAGCGGCAATTGAGGAGCAAGCCGGCGACTTCGCCGGGTGCGGCTTTCGGCATCGGCTCAGCTCCCATGCCGTCCGACTCGCCCCGGGGCGGTTCGCGGAAGCCAAGAAGCGTCAACGCGAGCAGGATGCCCGGCAGTCCGGTATAAATAAACGCCTCGCGCCATTGGCCATGCCCGGCGAACCAGCCGCCGATGGTGAAGCCGATGGCCGAGCCAAACGGCACCGCCACGTAGAAAAGAGTCAGAGCGGTATTGCGCCGGGTGGCGCCGAAAAGGTCGGAAATCCAACTCGGGCCCATGGTCACGAAACAGGCCTCGCCCAGCCCGACAAAAACCCGGATGGCGAAGAGTTGCCCGAAGGAATGGGCCAGGCCGCTGGCCGCCGTGGCTGCGCTCCAGGCCACAACTCCAGCGAGCATGAGGTATTTGCGCGGGTAGCGGTCGCCCAGATAACCGAAGACGGGGGCGGAGAGGAAGTAGCCGAGCATGAAAGCCGATGCGGCCCAGCCCGCCGCGCCATCGTCCAGCACCAGTTCCTTCTGCATGGGGGTCAGCACGGCGGACATGACGTAACGGTCGAGATAATTGAGCATGTTGAGCATGGAAAGAACCGCGAGGGTGCTCCACGCCACAACGGCGCCGCTGGAAACCGGGGAACGCATCGGGGCGAGTCTGCGACAGGCCGCGCAACGGCGCAATCGAGATGTCCGATCTGTAACCCAGAGGTTATCCGAAAAGTAGGCGTGGGCCACGCCGGGAGGAGTTTTGCCTTCTGGCCGGGAGCCGAGTGAGAAGCATAACCGTATGCTACGTGACGAACGAGCGATACCGCCAGAAGGCAAAAGAACCCCGGCCCCAGGGGTGACGGCGAATGGGACCCATGCCTACTTTTCGGATAACCTCTATGATGTGAAAAAGAATGGCTTCCGTCCCTGCCTGCGCTACGTTCGAGGCCTATGTTGATGGGTTCATGGTCAGAGACGTATCTGGTGTCGTGGTATGTGATGGTTCCGCTGACGTTCTGCAGCATCATCTCGATTGCAATCATCTGCGAGCGAATCATCTCCCTGCGGCTTTCCGCCGTGATCAAGCCCACACTGGCGAAGGCGATCCACGACCTGGAATATGGCGGCAAGACGACGCTGATCGAGCAGCTCTCGGCCGATGAAGACACGCCGCTCTCGCGGCTGGTCCGCGCCTGTTTGATGTACACGAGCTGGCCGAAGGACGAAAACGCCGAGGCGGTGCAGGCTTATGCGCGGCGGGAAATTGGCCGCCTGGAGCGGGGCCTCGTTTTCCTCGAAGTTGCCACCGGACTCGGTCCGCTGCTCGGGCTGATGGGAACCATCCTCGGCCTGATCCGAATCTTCAGCTCGGCGGGAAACGCGGCCGATCTGGCGGCCCAGGGCTCGCAGATCGCCGCTGGTATCGCGGAGGCAATGTACTGCACCGTCGCGGGTCTGATCGTGGCCATTCCGGCGCTGATCGCCCACAGCCTTTTTTCGCGGCACATCGAGGCCCTGACCATCGACCTCGAAACGCTCTGCTCGGAACTCCTCGGCAAGCTCTACACCCAGGCCGAAGCACCCTGACCGCTGACCCAATCCCATGCAATTCGCCCGGAAACCCCGCCGTCAGCCGGTGCTCAACATCATTCCGCTGATCGACGTCCTGGTCGTGCTGCTGATTTTTTACATCGCCACGACCGTCTTCAAGAAAAGCCAGCCGAACATCGTCATTCAGGTCCCCGAATCGACCCAGGCCAAGCAGGCAACCGGCACGCCCCCTTCGATCCTTTATGTCTCTTCCGAGGACAAGGTCTTCCTCGACGACACACCGGTTGATATCGACAAGCTTGGCGACCTGCTCAAGAGCAAGCGGGACGCGAACCCCGATTTCAAATTCGCGCTCAAGGCCGACAAAAAAATGTCGTTCGGCACGCTGGCCAAGATTTGGGACGCCGCCCACGCCGCCGGGATCGCCGACGTGAACGCTTTCATGGACACCACCAAGCCGGGAGATGCAGGTCAATGATCCGCGAAATCGTCCATTACGACGCGCCCGTGCTTCGCGCCAAGGGCAAGGAAGTCGGCGCCATCACGCCGGAAATTCGAACCCTGGTCGATGATCTCCTCGACACCATGCGCGAGGAGCGCGGGGTCGGGTTGGCTTCGCAACAGATCGGCGAGGCATTGCAACTGGCCGTCATCGACATCACCGGCGTCAAGGAACGGCCCAGCAAAATGTGGATCAAGAACACCCCGGTCGATCCCGAGGAATATATGCCACTGGTGCTCATCAACCCGGTCCTCAAGCCGACCAAAACCAAGGTCGTCAGCCATGAAGGCTGCCTCAGCTTTCCCGGTCTGGTGCTTGACATCGCCCGGGCCCAGCGGGTTGGAGTCAAGACCCGGACGCTGGATGGCGGAACGTTTGAATTCGACGCGGCGGGCCTGCTGGGCCGCGCCGTGCTTCACGAGGTCGATCACCTCCATGGCCGCCTTTTCATTGATCATATCACCGCCAAAGAGCGGCGGGAAATTCGTGAAGACCTCGAATATATCAAGCGGGCGAACCGATTCCGGAACGGCCGGCGAAAGAATGACTCTTAACATTTCCAGCAGGCCGTCGATGAAATAAGAAACACTCATGGGCTCTGAAGAAAGCAAGAGTTACCAGCTTCGCGTACGGATCACTCCCGAGGAACATGCATTGCTGGAGAAACTGCGTCTAAACCGTGCACGGGGAGAAACTGTCTCCGACCTCGTGCGGGAGGCGATCTCGATTCTCGCTGGCGGCGAATTAAACGGAAAAGGAACGGTGCTTAATCCCAAGACCCAGGCCCAGGTGGAACGACTCGCCGTCCTGCTGAAACGCGAGCCGCGCCAGGTGGAGGAGGCCTGTGTGGAGGGCATTCTTGATCTGATCGAAATGAAATGCGACGTGCCGCTCATCGTGATGGAGACCCATCTCCACCTGAAGTATCGCAACCGGGACGAAAAGGGTGAATTTCCTTTGAGCGGCCCCGCCGAATCCGAGCCGAAGCCTTCCTCCGAGCCGCAGATTTGACGCCGCTTTAGTTCCGCCTGCGATAGACGACGCCGAGATGATCGCCAAGGGGCCTGATCCGCGTGGCCATGAAGGGAACCCGTTTTCCGTCTGAAGTCGCAAAAGGCTCCGCCAGTACCTCATCGCCGCCCCTGAGTCGCGGCACCCAGCAAATACGGATTTCGCTGATTTTATCGCCGGCCAAAAGCTGGGCGGTCCGGCGCGGCGATGGCGCTACCGCTTCGCCAAGAAAAGCACGGGCCTTAGCCGGAAGCGACCGAACCGGCTGCCGGGCCCCATCCCAGGTCAAGGCCACGCCGATCACACGTTTCATAAGATCAGCATGGCATCGCCGTAGCTGAAAAAGCGATATTTCATACCGACCGCCTCGCGATAAAGCTCGAGCAGTCTTTCCCGGCCCACGAGCGCGCTGACCAGCATGAGGAGGGTCGAATGGGGCAGATGAAAATTGGTGAGCAGCGCGTCGATCCGTTGGAACTCGTAAGGCGGATGGATGAAGATCCGCGTCCGGCCACGATGGGACCGCAGGTTCGGCGCGCCTTCCAGCACGCGGGCCGAGGTGGTGCCGACCGCGACAACGCGCTGCGCCGATTCATAGGCCGCCTCGAATCCTTCGGGAATCGAATAGACCTCCTCGTGCATCTCGTGGTCTTCCAGGAACTCGGTCTTTACGGGTCGGAACGTCCCCAGTCCCACATGGAGCGTGACAAAGGCATGGCGAAAGCGGGCCAGCAGTTCAGGCGTGAAATGGAAACCGGCGGTCGGTGCAGCGACCGAGCCGGGCTGCTTCGCGTAGACTGTCTGGTAACGCTCAAAGTCCTCGGCCACATGCTCCTTTTCGCCGAGCGTTTCGCGCCGTTTGCGGATGTAGGGTGGAAGCGGCATTTCTCCCACCGCGTTGACATCAAGTTCGCCAAAAAAACGGAGCACCCGCTCGCCACCGGGCAAGGTTTTCAAAACCTCGGCTTCCAGATCAGGCTTCCCCTCGCCCGCGGCGAAAAGGAGTCTCATGCCGGGCTTCGCGCGCGCTCCCGGCTTGACCAAAGCAACCCAGTGCCGCGGACTGGTTTCTTCCAGGAGCAAAACCTCGACTCGGCCGTCGCGCGTGGCGATGGCCGCCGGTTGCACCTTCGAGTCATTGAGTACGAGAAGGTCGTCCGCGCCTAGATACTCAGGCAGATCATAAAACCGGCGATGCTCCACGCGGTCGGTGGCGCGATGATAAATCAAGAGCCGCGATTCCTCTCGGCGCACGGCCGGATGTGTGGCGATCAATTCCGGCGGCAGCTCGTATTCGTAATCAGCCGCTCTCGCTCCCGGCTCGCGCCGGTTCGGGGAGGATCGCATCAGGAAAGGTTGAGCGTCGGATACCGGTTGGCCAGCAGCTTCTTGGAAGCGACAAAGACCTCGGCGGCATCATCGACCAGGCCGGGATATTCATTCGTCGCGTAGCCGCTGCCTTCAATATGAAGCAGGATCGCACCAACTTCGGTGAAGCCGAAATTGAGGAGGCAGCCGCGCAATTGATGGGCCAGGGATGAAATTTCCTTCCGGTCGGTACCGGCGTTCTTCGCCTTCAATTCCTGAAACTGCTGGGTGGCGCCATCGACCAATTCACGGACGATTTCAGCCATGTCGTCAGGCACCTGTTGCGGATCGTCACCCAGCAAGGAGGCAGCCTGCACCCAGTCGAAGGCAGGTTCGGCACTCATGCTTTTAATCCTACGTTATTCTTAAAAAATTGCTCGTTAAAAAGGAATATCGTCATCGCTGGGCGGAGGCGTATCTTCCGCCGGCGCCGAAGCGGCTCGCGGGCTTTCCGCCGCGGGAGCACGGGATTCCCCTCCGCCGCTGTAATTGCCGCCGGAACGTCCGCCGCCGGAGCCGAGGAACTGGACACGGTCGGCGCGAACCTTAAGCCGGCTTTTCTTTTGGCCGTCCTGTTCCCATTGGTCGAGCTTAAGCTGGCCCTCGATAAAGACCGGGCGGCCCTTGGTCAGATATTGCTTGCAGGTCTCGGCCTGACGGCCCCAGACCTCGATATCGACGTAGGTGACGACTTCCTTGATCGTCCCGTCCTGCGCCTTGTAGCTGTCGTTGATGGCGATGCCCAGGTCGCCGACCGCGGTTCCCTTCGGCGTGTAACGCACCTCGGGGTCGCGGGTCAGGTTTCCAATGAGGAGGACTTTATTAAGGTTGGCCATGGGCAGTGCCCGTCACTCAGGCGGCGACGGTCTCCTGTTTGAGATAGAACTGGCGATAAACGATTTCGTTCAGGCCGAGCTTGGTCCGCAGCGCCTCGATCTTGTCCGGCTCCAGGCTGAACTGGACATTGACGTAAAAGCCGCTGTCGAGATCGCCCGCCGTGCGCTCAAAACGCTTGCGGTCCATCTTTTGGGTTCCGTTGATCTTGCCGCCAAAGCCGGCGATTTCCTTTTCGATGGCTTCAATGGCTTCCTTGATGCCCTCGTCCTTCCCTTGGATGTTCAGGATAAAGAGCCCGTCGTAGTTGTTCATTATATCTCCTTCTGTCACTTATCAGGGGTTGTCTCAACGGAATTGACGCCGTTGAACCGATTCATCGCTACCGCAATTCCTTCGCGCTGGCAACAGTCAATCGCCATCCGGGCCGTGCGGATCATCCGCCCGAGCGCATCTTCCTCTTCCGTCCGGAAACGGGAAAGGACCCAACGATCCATCGCCCAGCCGGTTGGCACGGGATCAACGCCACAGCGCAGCCGCGCGTAGGAGTTGGTACCAAGATGGGTTTCGATCGACTTGAGACCGTTGTGGCCGCCGGAGGAACCCTCCGGACGCAGCCGAATTTGGCCCAGGGGCAGGGCGACATCATCGACCACCACCAGGAGGTCCTGGATGGTGAGCTTGAGCCAGTCGAGCCAGGCCGTAACCGCCCGGCCGCTTTCGTTCATATAAGTCATCGGCTTTACCAATCGTTCACCCGAATTAAGCGCGGCAACCTTCGCATGGCGCGAACGCTCGTCGCGGAAGGCCATGCCTTCCTCGTCGGCCCAGGCATCGAGCACCAGGAAACCGACATTGTGGCGCGTAAAAAGATATTCCGGCCCGGGATTTCCCAGGCCGATGATCAACCTGAAGGCCGGCGCCGAGGCCATCGTATCGGTCACGCCGGGGCTGCTTATTTCTTGCCCTCGGGTTTGGCGGCCGCCTTGGCGTCAGGCTTCGCGGCGCCCTTGGCATCGGCAGCGGGGACTTCACCCTCCACCTTCTTTTCCTTGATGACCTCGGGCTGCGTGATTTCCGTGGTGGGCGCTTCAACCACTTCTTCCTTCGGAGCGAAAACGGTGAAGACCGGCAGTTCGGGAGGATTGGTGGCCGTGACGTTCGCGGGCAATTTAACTTCGCGCACGTGAATGGACTGGCCCAGATCGAGGCCACTGACATCGATCGTGATGCGATCCGGAAGGTCGCGGGGGAGACAGGCAACGCGGATGGTGCGGAGCATCGTTTCGAGCAAACCACCGCTGTTCTTGACGCCGACCGGCTCGCCCGTGCTGGTAACCGGAACTTCGGCGTGCAGAATCTCGTCCTGGTCGATTTCATGGAGATCGATGTGGACGATGTAGTCTTCGAGCGGATCGTGCTGAACGTCGAGCAACAGCGCGAGGTGCTGGTCGACCTTGGCGCCCTTCTCGTCGGTCAGTTCGACGTCGACGAGGACGTTTTCGCTGGTCGAGGAATGAAGAAGGGCCTTGAGTTTGTTGGCGTCGATTTCAATTGGACGGGACCGTACCGTCTGGCCCTTGGTCTTGCCGTAAAGCACGCCGGGAACGCGGCCAGCCTTGCGGACGGCCTTCAGGGCGCGGCGCCCGATTTGGGCACGCTGGGAAACTTGGAGGGAGACAGTCTTGGCCATAAAATGAGAGAAAATACTGGATTAAGTTGAGCCGGGCATTCAAGCGTATGCCCATCCCCGGGTCAAGGCGATTTTCGTGGTCCAAACAGACTGAATAAATGCACCTTGCCCGCATTTTGCGAAACCTGCTAGTAAACCCGCCATGATCCAACCGGGCCAGATTTGGAACGATACGAGCGGCAAACCGATCCAATCCCATTCCGGAGGCGTCTTTTTCGATCAGGGAATCTACTATTGGTACGGATACAACTGGGACGGCCCGACCATTCCGCCCAACACCGTGCCGCAACAAGCGTTCACCTGGTTCTTCAATCGCGGCATCACGATCTACAAGTCAACCGATCTGATCCACTGGGAATATGCCAGCACAGTCCTGGCCGATGTAAGTTTTGATCCCGGCAACCTGCTGCAGCCGCTCAACGGCCTCGTTCGGCCCAAGATCATCAAGAACGATCGTACCGGCCAATACGTCCTAATGGCCTCGTTGATCGCGCCCGATTTCAATTTCTTCAATGACGTGGTCGTGGCTGTCAGCGATTCTCCGACCGGTCCTTATCGCCTCTTGGGCAAGCTCGGCTGGCACGGCAAGCCGAATGAAACCGGCCTGTGGGACCAGACTTGGGAAGCGGCAAAGAACGATCCGCCCGACCGCATCCGCGGTTTCGACATGGGCCTTTTCAAAGACGACGACGGAAAGGCCTACCTGATCGTCTCGCGCGTCGATGCCTATCTTTACGAACTGAGTGACGATTATCTCTCCGTCATTCGCGTACAGCGGATGGAGGGGGTCGAGGGTGAAGCGCCGGCGCCGTTCAAGGCCGCCGGCACTTACTTCATCGTCACCTCACGCCTCACCGGCTGGGCCCACAATCGCAACACCTATTGCACGGCGTCCTCGATCCGCGGTCCCTGGACGCCGCGCGGACCGTTTGCCCAGGGCCCGCGCGAAGAGACAACCTTCGACTCGCAGGTAACGTTTGTGCTGCCGGTCGCGGGCAAGACCAACGCATTCATTTTCATGGGTGACAATTTCCACAACATCTCCGATTGGGAAATCCCGGACCTTCGCGCAGCCACCCATGTCTGGTTGCCTATCGATCTTGACCTTAAAAATAAGAGCATGACAGTCCCCTGGCGCGAGCGATGGGATTTGTCCGTCTTTGACCGAGGCTTAGGTCCGAAGCTTTCGCCCCGCCAAATAGAGGTCGGAACAAAGCGAAGGCCAAAGACGTAGCGGCCGGTCGGCCAGGGCCGACATCGCCCGAACCCAGGCCCGGTGATTATTCATTCCCAGCCAGTTGCGTCCGATAATCTCCACCTCGATCAGGCCCATGTCCCGCGCAATATAGCGAAGATCATCGACGTCGGGCTCGCGGACATGGCCGCGGAAAATCTCCTCTTCATACCATGATTCCATCGAACTCCACTTCCCGAGACCCAGCGGCACGGTCAGCCGCTTGCGCGCATTGACCGCGTTGGGCACGGCGAGAAAAAAAAGGCCGCCCGGTTTCAGGGCGGTCATCACCTGCCGGAAAAGCCGCTTCGGCGAATGGTGCCAATGTTCCATGCTGTCAAAGCTCGTGATGGCATCGAATCCACCGCCCAGGTCGGCGATGCCAGAGGCGATCACGTCGCGGGAAACCACTTCGACACCATATTTTTCATGAACGGAAAAGACCGAACCGGAACTTTCCTCCTTGTTGACCCGGTCCCGAAAATCGTCGACCAGCACGACGCGCCCGAATCCCGCCGCCGCACAACCGACCGAAAAAAGCCCGATGCCGCCGCCCAGATCGCAAAGGCTCAGGTCGCCGGGGCGCCGGTCGGGAAATGCCTTCAGGACATACTCAATATGAAACTTGATTCTCGGAACGTCGCCGACTTGCTCCGGAACCAACGACGGCGGATACTCCCGCGCCACCCGGGTCAGCAGGTCGGTGAGATTCGCCGTGTCCGAAGGCATGATGAAAACGTCAGCCGACCAACGGCAGCGACTTGAAGAAATCGACTGCCGCGGCCTCATCGCTCAGGCTGCCCGGAACCCGGCGCAGGACCCAGTGCTCGACATGCTCGGTCAATGCCCCCGGGGCCACCGGGACAGCCGGGGCGAGCGATTCCAGTTCGAGGATCGCGACGTTGGTAAAAAGCTCGAAGTTCGCCCCCAGATCAGGATGGGGCAGCGCCGGATGGTAAGGGATGTGCTTGGCAAAGACATATTCGCCATTCTGGTAACCGACCCAGCCGCCGCGGAACTTGAGGCCGATCTTAGTCGCCGGCTTCTTGGGGTGATGGCTGACGCGGAGAAAATGTTCGCTAAAGACGTAGCGGCCGTCGGTGAGGTTGGTGAAGGGCCAGAGAATCATCTCGCGGTTCGGCAGAAAATCGTGCGGCTTCGTCTCGCGGCCCTCGGGAAATTCGGAGGGATGAAGATCGAGCCGCGGCTGCGGAATCAACGCGGTGCCGCCCGGCGCCATGACCGAGAGCGCCCAGGGCGAAAGCTCCAACGGCTTCGAGCCCGTGTTGACCAGCCGGTGCGTGACGCGCACGACATCGTGATCGAGCAACTGCACTTTCAGGATTTTCTGGAGCCCGTAGGTCTTGCTGGCGGGCTGGATGATTTCCACGCCGGTTTCGCCCAGCTTCTTCCATTCGACCGGGCCGTTGTCGGGCTCGTAGGAATGATCGGCTTCGGGTGCGGTCCAGAAACGGTGCCCGCCGCGGATCATCCATTCCTTTTCGCCGGAACGGCCAAGTTGCTCCGGCATTTCAATAAAGACATTGGGACCGCCGAGGTGGGCGTAGCGAAAAATACGCGGCCCAACATCGAGCGTGATGATGAGTTCCGCGGTCTTGTTCTGGAGGCGCACGTTGCGTTTCCAGCCGGCATGGGAGGTTTCCTGGATCATAATGTTTTAGGCGGGTGGAAGGGGGCGAGGAACGGTTCGTAAAATTTGTGATAGACCACCGTCGGATCGAAAAGGCGGCGACAGCGCCGCTGCTGGCGGAAGGTCGGCAGCGCCTCGAGCCACGTGATGGCCTCGGGTAGTTTCGCCAGGTCATCGAGCAGGAACGATCCCTCCCCTTCCAACGCACGATAGGCCGGGATGTCGTTACACAAAACCGGCATGCGGTGCAGGGCGGCCTCGAGGATGGGCAACCCGAAGCCCTCCTGCCGCGAGGGGAAGAGAAGACAATCGGAGAGGAGATAAAGATCGCGCATCGTCTCGTCTTTCACGTCGAAGAAATCGCTGACGTAAACGATTGTGCTCTTGAGGTCATCCGGCAGCGACTTGCGCAGAAATTCGCCGTAATGCATCGAGGCCGGACTGTTGGTCACCTTTGCACCGGTGATGAGAAGAAGCGGATTGCGTTTTTGTTCCTTGAGCTTCTTCACCACTTCGATGGCCATTTCGATGTTCTTGCGGATCATCAGCCGCGCGGGGAGCAGGAAAACGAAATCATGCCATGGAATCTCGAGTGAGATGAGCGATTCCACCATTTCGGGGGTAAGCGCGAACAGCCGCGCCGGATCGACCACGTTGGGAATAACGATCGGCTCGGTCTTGAGTTTCAGCGTGTTCTTCAGCTCCTTGGCCCGAAAGTCGGAAGTCGCCACATACGTAACGTCCGCACATGCAGTCCGCATCAAATTCCACGGCGGCTTGGTCGGATTCGGCAGGGCGTAATCGGAATTGGTCGCGGTCAGATCGTGCGTCCAGGCAACGATTTTTCCATTCGGCGCAATGTCGTGGAGCGCCTGCGTGAGGGCGAGGTTGAAGTGCATCGTCAGCACGTTGTGCGCAATCAACACCTCGAAGCCGGCCAGCGCCCCCGCGAACGCATCGACCAGCACGGAGCGGTACTGGCTGAAGTTCTGATCCGACTGGCCGCGGTCGAGCACCGCACGGACGAGCCGGTTCAACTCGAAGTCGGGCGCCAGCTCAGGCATGACCATCACCTCGTAGTCTTCATCGACGGTCTGCCCGCTGCCCGTCAACACCCGAACTTCATGCCCGGCCCGGGCCAGCATGTTCGCCTGATCGCGCACCATGTTTTCCACTCCACCCCATTCGGGCCAGAAGGAATAATGGAGCAGGGCGATTTTCATTCGTCATACACCATAGGGTGTGTCACGACGTTCGCCAAGGATGCGTTACAGATTTGTCCCGCTGGTGATACGCCGAATCTGCTTGCCGCCCTGCCGCGACATCGTATTGAACACGACATGCCCCCAACTGTTTCGCCGTGGCTCTGGCCGCTTTTCTTCTATCTGGTGGGCTCGATCCCGACCGGCTACCTGCTGGCCTGTTCGCGGGGAATCGACATCCGTCAGCACGGCAGCGGCAACATCGGCGCAACCAACGTCGGACGAGTCATGGGTCGCAAATGGGGCCTCTTCGCCTTCGCCTGCGATTTCCTCAAGGGCTTTCTACCGCTCTACCTCGTTCGCATTTACGGGCTCGCCGATATCGGTCCGAACACGACCGCACTGCTGCTGGTCGCGTGCGGACTCGCCGCGATCCTGGGCCATAACTACACGCCGTGGCTCGGCTTCAAGGGCGGCAAGGGCGTGGCCACGTCGGGCGGCGTCCTCGGCGCGCTCATGCCGCCGGTGCTGGCCGTGGCGCTCTCGCTCTGGATCATCGCCGTGTTCCTCACCCGCACCGTTTCCATCGCCTCGCTCCTCGCCTCGGCCGTGCTGCCCGTGGCAGCGGCCTGGTTTTATCCCGGCCAATGGATCTATTTCTGCCTCGCGGCGATGGCGGGGGGACTTGCGGCCTGGCGACATCGCTCCAATATTCAAAGATTAATGGCCGGCACCGAATCTCGCATTCAATTCTCATCCCGCAAAAAAGAGACCCCATGAACATCATCATCATCGGACACGGCGCCTGGGGACGGGCCATCGGCGGGGTTGCGGAGCGGCTCGGCAATCGCGTGACTTTTGTCGCCCATCTCGATTCCTCCTGGCCTTCCGTTGCTCCTGACTATGTCCTGCTTGCGCTGCCCGTGCAGCATGTGCGCGAGACCCTTTCCCGCTTTCCGGCCCCCGGCGCGCCGGTGCTGAGCCTGAGCAAGGGCCTCGAAATCTCGACCGGCCAGCGGGTCAGCCAGATCATCACCGAGGTATGGGGCGAGCAGCGCGTCGGCGCCCTTTCGGGCCCGACTTTTGCGTCCGAAGTCGTGGCCGCCCTCCCCGCCATCTGCACGGTCGCCTCCGCCGACGAAAAGCTGACCAAGGATTTCCAGTCGATTCTCCACCAGCCCAGTTTCCGCACCTACAGTTCCTCCGATCTCATCGGTGTCGAGCTCGGCGGCGCGTTGAAAAACATCTACGCCATCGCCGGCGGCGCCTGCCATGGACTGCGCCTCGGGCAGAATTCACTCGCCGGTCTTCTCACCCGGTGTCTCGCGGAAATGACCCGCATCGGCGTGCAGGCCGGGGCAAAAGCCGAGACCTTCGCCGGGCTCAGCGGCATCGGCGATCTCATGCTCACCGCCACCAGCGACCAGAGCCGCAATTTCCGCTTCGGTGCACTGCTCGCCCAAGGCCTGGCTGTGGAGGAAATCCTGCCCAAGCTCGACGGTGTCTGCGAGGGCCTTCCGACCACCCGCTCGGTCTATCTCAACAGCGCCATCCCGGCCGACTCAAAGCCCATCGTCACGCAGCTCCATGCCGTTCTTTACGAGGGCATGTCGCCCATCGAGGCGGTCAAAAATCTCCTCGGCCGCGCCAAGCGGGAGGAGTGAGTCACTTCTTTTTAAAACACCACGCCACGGCGTAGGTCGTCAGCGTGCCGAACATCACCCGCCACGGAAATTCGATCTGCACCAGCCAGTCGGGGGGATGGACGTAGCCGTCGGCGAATTTCAGCAGGCCATGTTGCGCCAGCCAGATGACGCTGCTCCCGATATCGTAGCTCTGTCCGCGCACAGCATTGATCAGGTCCCACGGCAGGCCGCTCCAGATGGAAACGGCGACGAACCCGGCCAGCATCGCGATGAGGTTGCCTGTCTGCGTGCCGCGATTTTTTGTCGTCAGGCCGAGCAGGAAAATGCCGAGCAACGAGCCATAGGTGTAGCCGAAAATCCCGAGCACGATCGGGATAATCCGCGCCTTGGGCGAATAGACCACGACCGCCGCGGTGATCGTGCCGACCGCCGCCAGCAGCAACGCGAAGACGACCGTGCTCCAGCGGACCGCCCGCACGATTCGATGCTGGTCGGCGTCCCGGCCCCAATAAGGCACCCAGAAATCTTCCGTGAAGCTGGTCGCCAGCGCGTTAAGCGCCGTGCTGAGCGAACCCATCGCCGTGGCCAGCACGCCGGCGATGAGCAGACCGCGCGCGCCCGGCGGCAGCGAATGGAGAATGTAATAGGCGAAGACTTCCGGGTTTTTGACCGGCAGATGGGGATCGGGATGGAGCTGGTAAAAGACCGCCAGCAGCACGCCGACGAGGAGAAAGCCCATCGCCACCGGGATGTCGACCAGCCCGGAAAGGACCAGCGCCAGCCGGCTTTTGTGATGGTCCTTCGCCGTCAGCATCCGCTGCACCATGTCCTGGTCGGTGCCGTGCGTCGCCATCGTCGTGAAGACCGAACCAAGCAGCGCCGCCCAAAGCGTGTATTCGCTGCCGAGGATGTTGTAGGCATTGGCCAGAATTCCCTGCGAGTGATCGATGCCCGAATCGAAAATCTGCAGATCGTGCGGCTGCGTGAGCACGCCCTTCGCGCCCGACCAGCCCCCCACGCCGTGCCAGAGCGAAACCAAAGCGAAGATGACCGAGCCGCCCATCACCGTCGCCTGGATCACATCGGTCCAGACCACCGCCCGGATTCCTCCTGCCGCGGTGTAAATCGTTGTCAGCGCCGTCACCAGCAGCACCGCACCGCCGTAAATCCAGACCCGCTCCTCGTTGCTTGCGGTCACGCCCCGGACCATTTCATAGCCGAGCACGACCACCACCGCTGCGACGTAAAGCCGAGTACCGCTGGCCAGCAGGCGCGTGACCAGAAAGACCGCTGATGCCGCGTTGCGCGTTGCCTTTCCAAAACGGATCTGAAGGAACTCGTAGATCGAGACGACGTTGTTATCGTAAAAGGGCCGGATGAAAAGATAGGCCACGATGATCCGCGCAATGACCGTCCCGATGGCCAGTTGCGCGTAAGTGAAGTTACGTAGGTGGTAACCCTCACCCGGCGTGCCGAGAAAAGTCGCGGCGCTCAGTTCCGCCGCCACAATCGAGGCCAGCACGGCCCACCACGGCAGCTCGCGGCTGCCCACGCTGAACTCGCGCATGCTGCGCCCGCGCTTGCGCGACGATGCCAGCCCGGTGCCAATGACCAGGGCGAAGTAGGCCACGATGGCCAACACGTCCCAGAAGAAAGACATCGAAGCTTAATAAACGGTAATCCGGGGTGTGCAAAACGAATTCGAGTTTTTTTGCATCATAGCTAGTATCAGCCACCGATGGCCACCCACCTCCAGATGCAATATCCGGAACCGGACTCGACCACCCTCCGCTGGGTGACCATCTTCGTCCTGATTTCGCTGCTGGCCCACGTGCTTTTCATCAGCGGCCTTCTCCTCGTCGCCCATTATGTGCCGGCGCCGAAGTTCGCCACGCCGCCGCCGCCCACCACGCCCAAGGTCACGCTCACTCTTATCCCTCCTCCGCCCGCGCCGCCGCAGCCGCGGCCTTTCATGGTCACGCCGCCGCAGCCCAATACGCCGCCGCCCAAGGATGCCCAGGTAGAATCCAATAACGACACCCGCCTTACTTCCCAAAGCCAACAGTCCCGCTCCAATAATTCGGTCATGCCCGATGTCGTCAGCCAACACCAACACGCCGACAGCCTTCATAACTCCCCCAATATCCCGAGCAAACCGAAGCCCGGCCCCACGTCACCGCAGAAACAGCAGGCCCAGCCGAAGCCGAAAACCCAGCCGCAACCGGCGCCCCGGGTCGAAACCACTCCGCCCCAGGCAATCGTCCGACCACCGGACAAGACCCCGCCGCAGGTCCAGAAGCCGGCCCCAAAACAGGTTACTTCCCAAAACGGCCTGCCTGTTCTTCCCCCCATTAATGCCCCGCCGATGGACCAGACGCCGGAACCCCAAAATTCCGGTTCGCCGAATCCGGTCATGCCCGCCGTCGCCCAGGACATCCAGGGCCGGGCCGGCATGTCGGGCGCGCCCACGCCCGAAGCAATGGCCACCGACCTTGGCCGGTACAAGGCCTACATCTATAATGTCGTCGGCTCTTATTGGTATCCGTCTGTCGACCGCAGCTTTCAGCTCCTGCCCGTCGGCATGGTCCGCATTCGCTACACCATCCATTCCGACGGCACCCTCAGCGACGTCACCGTCCTCGAAGGCGACAACGCCACCATGCAGCAGCTTATGCTCATCAGCCTCAATTCCCTCCGCGCCCCCGCCCCCTTCAAACCCTTTCCGGACGCCCTCCGCAAAAAAATGGACAGTTACACCGACGAATTCACCTTCAGCGTCTATTGACGCCGCACTGAAGTTGTCTGCCTTGGGTAAACAACTCCGGTCACCCCAAGCCTTCCATCGGCCGTGAAACCGCCGGTAGCAAAACGTTATTCTGAGCGAAACGCAGCGAAGTCGAAGAATTGTCGAGGAATCAGTTTAGTTAGGGCCTGTTAACACTAAAAAGGGGCTTGCCCCAGAGGGACAAGCTGAAAGTAGCCCGGCGATTCATCGCCGGGTCTCCGTAAAATAAATGGCCCGTCCCATCGGGACGGCTGAACGAGAATGAGCTCAAGCGTCCCGATGGGACGCCTCGCCCTCTGGCGCGAGACCCAGCGATGAATCGCCGGGCTACTCTCAGGTGTCCCTGCGGGACTTGGGATTTCCACAGATAACCGGCGTTGGTGGTGAAAGCAGAGGAGGAACTGGTCCCTCGACAAGCTCGGGATGACGGACTGTTAAAGTGAGGAAGATTATTCAAAAACGGTTACGCTCGACATTTCTCCTGTTTGCGGGGCTAAATCTTCGGGTCATGTCGAACAATGAATCCCTGGCGGCCCGCGCCGAACGCGCCGCCCAGATCGTCAGGCAGCCGGAACTCTATAAAGTCTGCGAAGGTTGCGAATCGATCGTGGTTCGAGATGCCATCACCTGCCCCAATTGCCATGGCTACCGGTTCGATTCCGAGCCCGTCCGGGTCCGTTCCCAAGCCGAAATCCTCGGCAAGCGCCTACCTACTTCCGTCCCTCCGGGCGAGCTCCTATAAGAATATCTTCCTTTCCATCAATTGCTTTTGATGGATTTTACATATTTACAAAGAAATAATAAGCTACGCGAATACTTCGCATCCTTTATTTGCAAGCGACCAAATAGCCCGTAGCGTAACGTTGTGAGCCGTACTATTATTTCTTTGAAGGCGCGAATTCGTTACGAGGGCAAAGCACAAATCATTGATCGCCGCCCGACAAAGGGCGCCGACCTTGAAAAGCTTCCCGATCCGGTCTGGCGCACCGTGGGACTGGTCCTGCGGACCAAGGTCCGCGAGCTGCTGGCCCCAAAAAAAGCCGCGGGCAAATAGTCGCAGGCGATTTCCACGTTACTTATTGGGAGTCAAAAAGATAAAGCTGCTGGATTTGCCGTGATGAACTAGCAGCACCGCACTCTGGTCGGGCTTCAGGTTGGTGGCCAAACCCGAGAAATCGCCCGGTGCCGGAACCTCCTGGGTCTGGCCGCGGGTGATTCCCACGCTCTCGATGACGTCCCCAGGAGAAATGCCCTTCGCCGCGGCCGCTGAGCCTTCCTTCACCCCGGCCACCACCACCCCGGTTGTCACCGAACCATCAATATTGAACCGGCCACGGGCGCGGTCGTTCAGGTCGGTCACCTGCAAACCATCCAGAACGTTTCCCTGGACGCCCGGGCTGCTGCCCGCTGGCGGGGCCGGATCGTCCTGGCCGTCATCCGGCATTCCTTCAACCGGGCTATCGGTAGGGGCCTCCACAATCTTTACCGTTGTCGATTGGTTCGAGCCACCCCGGATATAATCAACCTTCACGTCCTTGCCGACCGGGATCTGGGCCACCACCAGCCGCAAGTCGCCCGCGCTCCCGATCTTGTGCCCGTCCACATCCGTGATGAAATCGCCGGCCCGGAGCCCGCCCTCGTCGGCGGGGGAATGGCTCTGCACCCCTGCCAACAAGGCGCCCTCATCGGTATGAAAACCGAGCTGGGCAATCACCCCTTCGTCGATGGTCTCCGGCAGCCGCACCCCCAGGTAACCGCGCACCAGCTTGCCTTCCTTGAGCAGTCCACCGACCGCGTAACGGACCAGGTTGCTCGGGATGGCAAAGCCCACACCCATATTCACCCGCGAGACCGAGGCGATCGCCGCATTGATCCCGATCAGCTCGCCCCGTACATTGATCAAGGCGCCGCCGGAATTGCCCGGATTGATTGCCGCATCGGTCTGAATGTAATCGTCGTAGCCACCCGAATCCGGCAGATCGCGGCTCGTCGCGCTCACGATTCCCTTGCTCACCGAATCGTCGAGGTTGAAGGGATCGCCGATGGCGAAGACCTGCTGGCCCACCTGCACCTTGTCGGAATCGCCCCAGGGCATCGGCTTCAGGTCGCGCGCGTCGATTTTCAGCACCGCCACGTCCACCACGGCATCGTAGGCCACAATCCGGGCCAGAAAACTGCGCCGGTCCTGCAATTGGACCTGAACGTCCTTGGCATCCTCGATCACATGGTAATTCGTGACGATGTAACCGTCCTTGCTGATGATGACGCCGGAACCAAAGGCTGGCTCTTCCGTTGGGATCTCGTGCGGATTGTTGAACGGCAATTTGAAGGGGAAATCCTTGCCGAAGAATTTCATCTTCGGATCGGTCGGTTGCGTCGCCGTGATCCGCACCATGCTCGGCAACGCCGAGGCCACCACCCGCTCGTTTTCCCGGTCGATCTGCTCCAGCAGCGGGACATCGTCTGTGGAAAGCTTGCCACGCGTCTCGGGGGTGAAGTCGACCGGCATCTTGGGCGCCGGGGGTGCCGAGGGCCGGGAGTCATCCGAAGGCGGATCGGCCTTGTTGCAGCCCGACAGGGCCAGCGCAAAGACAGCGGTAAAAAGAAGGAGGCGCTTCATGAACCGGCAGTTATCCTACCATAAAAGACGTCTTTTGGCTCAAAGCCGCGCAATTAAATATTTTTAATCCTCTGAAAATAAAATTAGCCCCTCCCGCTTTCTTATTTCCTCCACATTCGCCGCCTGAATCAGCAAGCTGGAAGGATGTTTCTCGCGGGTGATATTGGCGGTACCAAGACGAATCTGGCCCTCTACGACTGGCAAAACGGCAAGCTCGCCGCCAAAAAAATCGCCTCCTTTCCGAGCAAGGGCCACGCCTCCCTCGCCGAGATTGTGCGCACCTTCCTCGAAGGCGATTCCTCCGGCGTCAAGCAGGCCTGCTTCGGCGTGGCCGGTCCCGTCCGCGACAACGTCGTCCAGGTGACCAACCTCCCTTGGGTCGTCGACGCCGCCGCGCTTGAGTCCGAGCTTGGGCTCGACCGGGTCAGCCTTCTCAATGACCTCGTCGCCAATGCCTACGGCATCAACACGCTTGAGCCGCATGAGCTCCATTCCCTCAATCCCCATGCCGATCCCTACGATGCCGGCAACCGGGCCCTCATTTCCGCCGGCACCGGGCTCGGCGAAGCGGGCATGACCTGGAATGGGAACGACCACCTCCCCTTCGCCAGCGAGGGCGGGCACTCCAGCTTTGCACCCATCGATCCGGTAGGCGACGAGCTTCTGGCTTATCTCCGCGCCAAATTTGGACATGTCAGTTGGGAGCGGGTCCTTTCCGGGATGGGCATGAAGAACCTCTATGAATTTTTCCGCCAGCATTCCGGCCAGGCTGAACCGGGCTGGCTCACCGACCAGATTCGGCAGGGCGACCTCGGCGCAGTCGTCACCCAGGCCGGCCTTGCGGGCCGCGATCAGGTCTGCGTCGACGCGCTCGACTGCTTCACCCGCAACTACGGGGCCGAGGCCGGCAACCTTGCCATGAAAATGCTCGCGCTCGGCGGCATTTACATTGGCGGCGGCATCGCTCCCAAGATGCTGCCGAAACTCGAAAGCGACATCTTCCTCGACGCCTTCTCCCACAAAGGCCGTCTCAGCCCGCTCCTCCAGACCATTCCGGTCTACGTTATTCTCAACGACAAAACCGCGTTGCAGGGTGCGGCCTGGTATGCCGCGAATGCGGCGTAAGCGAACTTCACAACTGGCGGCGGAAAATTCCCGACGTCCTTACACCTTCATTCCCATCAGGAACTCGATGTTGTTCTCGGTCTTCTTGATCTTTTCCAGCAGCAGGTTCATCGCTTCAACTGGCGATTCCTCGGAAAGAACCCGGCGCAACGCGTGAATGCGCGGCAGCTCGTCGGGATGATAGAGCAGCTCCTCCTTGCGGGTGCCGGAACGGGCAACATTGAACGCCGGGAAGATGCGCTGATCGGAAAGGTTCCGATCCAGGTTCACTTCCATGTTACCGGTGCCCTTGAATTCCTCGAAAATCACGTCATCCATCCGGCTGCCCGTTTCGATCAGGGCCGTGGCGATGATTGTCAGGCTGCCGCCTTCCTGGCAATTGCGGGCCGCGCCAAAGAACCGCTTCGGCTTCTGCAACGCATTGGATTCGACGCCGCCGCTCATGATTTTGCCGCTGCTCGGCTGCATCGTGTTGTAGGCACGGGCCAGGCGCGTGATGCTGTCGAGCAGGATGACGACATCCACCTTGTTCTCGACCAGCCGCTTCGCGCGCTCCGTCACCATCTCGGCCACGGCCACGTGCCGCTCGGCCGTCTCGTCGAAGGTTGAGGCGATCACCTCGCCCTTCACCGTGCGGAGCATATCGGTCACTTCCTCGGGCCGCTCGTCGATCAGCAACATGATCAGGTGCGCGCCCGGATTGTTTTCCATGACCGCGTTGGCAATCTTCTGAAGCAAAATCGTCTTGCCGGTGCGCGGCGGCGCGACAATCAGGCCGCGCTGGCCGAAACCAAGCGGGCAGATCAAATCCATCGCCCGCATCGAAACGTCGCCTCTCTTGCCTTCGAGGAAAATCCGCCGGTTCGGGAACGTCGGCGTCAGCAAATCAAAGGAGGGCCGGACGCGCCCCTCCTCCGCCGGCTTGCCTTCGATCTTGTCGACGCGGCCCAAGGCGAAATAGCGTTCCTTCTCCTTCGGCGTGCGGATCGGGCCATAAAGTGCGTCTCCCCGGCGGAGACTGAACCGCCGCATTTGCGACGGCGAAACGTAAAGGTCTTCCGGGCAGGTCAGATAGTTGAATCGGGGCGAGCGGAGGAAGCCATGTCCCTCCAGGGTCAAATCGAGCACGCCGCCGCCGTTGGCGGAACCATTCTTCGCCGCGTTGCGCTTGAGAATTTCGGTAATCAGGTCGTGCTTCTTCAGCGAATTCGCGTTCTCAATGTCGTACTCCTTCGCCAGTGTTTTCAGCGCGCGCGTCGGCTTCGCCTGCATCTCCATTGCTTCGAGATGCGGCCCCGGCGGCAAGGGCGCGGGAGTTTCCACACCGTTCCCGGGTGCCTTTTCGTCCGCCGTTCTCTCGGTCCTGGCCGGTGCTGCAGTTGCGGGTGCGGGAGCCGCCCCGGGCAAGGGCATATCGGGCTCGTCGGCCGGCAGGCCTTCCATACGACGGGGCTTGTTCCGGTGAAACGGCCGGTTGTTCTGGGAACGACGCATTCTCATGGGAAATTCGGCTTAAATCTGGTCAAGCTGCCGCAGCAGCCCGGCGGGTGTCCCTTCGCCCCAAAAGGCGACGGTGGCGCGGGCCATTTTTTCAACAACCGGCATCTGGCTCGCCAGACGCTGCTCCGCTTCCATCCCGGTCAGGCCACGTCCGGTCAGCCGCCGCATCTGCGTGGCGCGCGAGGCGCCCACGGCCCAGACGGCAGAAAACATCGATCCGAGTTCGCACTCGAAGAGTAGCGGAATCATGACAGCCAAAGATTGTGTGGGATGGGTTCGAGCCCGCTCTTCGCGTTCGCGTTGCCAGACGCATCGGATGGCGGGGTGGGTGATCTCGTTTAATTTGGCCCGCAGAGACGGGTCGGCGAAAACAAGTCTACCCAAGACCTTTCGGTCAATCGACTTGTCCGGTTGTAGTATGGACGGGCCAAAAGCGTCAACCACATTTTTCCATGTTTCCTGCTCCGGCCGCATGACCTCGTGCGCAATCCGGTCGGTATCGATCACGTGCCAGCCCCGGGCCCGCAGCCCTTCCGCGAAGGTCGATTTCCCGCAGGCGATGCCTCCCGTCAGGCCGATGGAATGAAAAGAAGTCAACGTCACATTTAGCCCAAGAGGTCCACACCCGAGGCCGCAGCAGCGCGGGCCAAGGCCTTGTCTGTTGTCGCCAACCGGGTCTTTTGCCGCAGGGCCAGTTCCAGATAAGCAGCATCGTAGATCGTCAATCCATACTGCCGGGCCAGCGAAAAAGTTTCGCCCACACACTTTTCGGCTGTCTGCTCATCGGTAATAACGGGCAACGCCTGAATAAATTCAAGCGCCTCGGTAATTTCCGACTGTGAATATCGCTTCCGGCGCTCGGCCATCAGGAGCCCATTCGCTGTTTCCACCCACCAGTGACTCGGAACATAAAGCCGTGGATTTCGCCGCAACGCCTCCAGAGTTTTCAAGGTAAAGGCTGATTCCCCGTCCCGAAACAAAATGCCCAGGATGGCCGATCCATCAATAACCAGCGGTTTCAAATGCGTCTTCCGGCTTGGATAAGATCGCGGGTCGTCTCACCTTTCGGCAGAGGCGCCACGCGATTGCGAAAGGCCATGATTCGATCATACAGATCCGCATCCGCCTTCTCCGTTTCTATCGGAACCAGTCGCGCCACCGGACGTTCCCTCCTCGTGATAACGATCTCCCTGCCTTTCGCCACCTGGTCCAAAAGGGAGGCCAGGTGGGTTTTGGCTTCGTAAGCTCCTATGGTTTTCGTTTTGGTCGTAATCATAACATAATCCAGAAAAACCAACTGGTCTTAAGACTAGTCTTTTCTCTTCCAAAGGCAAATTGAAACAAATCAAGCTTCGCGTCTATTTTAAAATCACGGCGGGTGTCTTTGGCTCTGGTGGCCCCGGCCAGACCCAGTCTCCCTTTTTCCAATCCTGGGCGTTGGGATTGTCCGCCTTGTAGATAATTTTCCCTCCGTCATCAACCTGGTTCCAGCCGACCGAATAGAGCAAGTAACTTCCGTGGTCCGGTAAAGCGTAGTGGTAGGCATCACCGCTCATGATGTCATGCGGCACTCCACCGGCCTCAACCGCGCCCAGTTCATCCAGAGATGCGGGATAGGAACCGTGGGCCAGGCGATATCGCTCCAAAGCACAGGCCGTGATTATGGCATCGATCCGAAATTGGCCCGTGGCAAAGGGACCCGCGGAATTAATGACAGGGCCGCAAGCTAGGCCCACAAGCACATCGGGCATGTCGTAAAAATAAATTCCACTCTTTCCCTTTTGCGCTAGTTGGTCCGATTTTTCCGGGTAGACCCGGTGATCCTTATCACTCATTACCTCTCGCGCCGCCTGAAAATAAATAGAAAGACCCCGGACCTTGGCCAGATCAAACCAGCCATTGGGAACGAGCCAGGCGAGCAAGTGGGCTATTGCCGAATCTGGGCGTGACGATGAGTCGTCGTCATGGGCCAAAGCTATAACACTTCTCAGTTGCCGGTGATCGCGAAAATAGTCGAGCATGGGCGCCATCTGTCCTGTCGCTTCGCCTCGAAGGCAAAGCTGGTAATCAGAGAGGAAATCGCCTCCCTGCAATTGCTTCTGAAGCTCGTCCAGTTGCTGGTCCGTCCAGGCATGGGAAACCAGGCCCTCCCAAATGGATTGGTCCATAATGGCCATGCCCCCGATTCCAACCAACCCGGAAATCAGGATGGGTTCCCGGCGCAAAGCATCGCTGATTTTTATCGCCGCTTCGATGTCCCCCAGCGCCATATCCGGGCGATTCTCATGCAACGCCACAAGCGCATGGAGATTGATGACTTTGAAAAGCTTCAACAACACCGTCGTCGTGCCGTAAGGACGATTGAAGGGCGGCATCGAGACATAATCCCGCGGGAAACGGCATTGCGGCCTCACTAGCGCCGCCTGGCGCAGATCCGTCAGCTCCTGACACAGCGCGTCAAATTGGGCGAGGGCATCCAGCTTGTCCGGAGGATGGCCCTCCACTTTCTCATAACGTTTTGCGAGATAGTCCTCGACCGGCCCAAAATCGGTTTTTTGCCCTTTGAACAAGAGACCAACCTTGGGCATGGAATCGAAATCCGGTTCGATATGGGCCATCATCCGATTCAAGTTTCCCAGCTCCGGGCTTTCCGTATCTTTCGCTATGTCCACGCGAAACAGCGGAATCGCCGCCAGGTTTCTCTCATCCGGGATCTCAGGAGGAATCAGGTCCGAAAAATCAGTAACCTCACCGGCGGCCCGGAGACGGTCTTTCGCGGCCTCCCATTCGTGGGCGCCACGCGAGTCTTCCATCGTATAAAACAGCCAAAGCGAGCCGACCGTGATAACGATCGCCGTCGTCATCACGGCCAAAAGTATCAGCCATATCCTCATCGCGTGGTTGTTTCCTGAGGGCCTTCTGACCGCATTACCCGGCAACGCTTCTATGGCTGCTTCTGATGAGCGTCCTAGTGTTGTGTCCCTGAAATACGCGAAAGTAATCTTTCGAGCTTGAGGAAAATGGATTCGGCGGTGGCAGTCCAGGCGAAGGGTTTGGCCGTGCGATTGTAAGCTTCGACGAAAGCGTCGATCTTGCGGATCAAATCC